>NZ_JACHCY010000003.1:0-631291 GCF_014200835.1 Pseudomonas sp. JAI115 | reverse complement strand
GTTGCCGACGCAACGGGCGAGTGAGATCGACCAACTGCTGCCGCATCAGTGGGTATCTGTCTGACTTACGCAACGTGAGTTGGGCAGACGCTTACATTGAAACGCCCGTCAGCCTTGGCTCCAGAGGTCATCGGCTTGGGCACATAGGCGGTGATACCTGCTTCGTGACAAGCGAGGATTTGTTCGCTTTTGAAGTAACCTCGGTCAGCCACCACCGACAACGTATCTGACGCCATCGCCTCGCAGGCTTGCTTGGCCATCGCGCTGAGTTGATCTCGGTCGGAGCCGACGTTGGTCACCTGATGTGCAACGATCAAATGGTGCTGTGTATCGACCGCTGTTTGCACGTTGTAGCCGACGATTCCCGTGCCACGCGTCATCATGGAACGGGCGTCGGGATCGGTCAGTGAGACCTGTTTATCCGGCGATTCGTTGAGCTGGATTTCGATCGCCTGAAGCTCCTTCATTTGCGTTTTGAGCCTGGCGATTTTCTCTTCCAGCCGCACGGCATTGGGCTCGGAGGCTGTTGGTTCTTGCCAATCGGCAGCATCGAGTGCCGCCAGGTAACGGCTGATGCTCGATTCAATTTCTTCCATTCGCCGCTTCAGTTTGGCGCTGGTGAAATTGCGGTCGCGGTTGTTGACGGCTTTGAATTTACTGCCATCGATGGCGACCAGATTTCTCCGAACATTCCCAACTGCTGACACAGCACAACGAACTGGCGACAGAGGCCTCGGATGGCCTTGCTGTTGTCTTTTCGGAAGTTGGCGATGGTTTTTAAATCTGGCATCAACCGCCCGGTCAGCCACATCAGCTCGACGTTGCGTTGGGCTTCACGCTCCAAACGTCGGCTCGACTGGATGCGGTTGAGATAACCGTAGATGTAGATCTTCAACAAGACCGAGGGATGGTAAGCAGGCCGGCCAGAATCGACTGGGATGGCACCTTCAAAACCCAGATTGACCAGGTCGAGTTCATCGAAAAAGACGTCGACTACGCGCACCGGGTTGGTATCGCTGACGTAGTCGTCAAGACTTTCGGGAAGTAAGCGTGATTCACGCAACCATGAGCCACGAAATCGACACCGATAGGCGACTCAAACATCAATTAACGGTTTTTTTGCGAACAATCGGACTGAGGCACGAACAGCCCTTTGCCGTTTACCGACATTGTCGGAATCCCCTTTATCGGAACGTGATTAAGGTTCTGCTATTGGGCTCTCCCCGCCCCCTTACAGCCCCAAATCTCTATCCAACTGATCCGCTTTCATCGCGTCAGAAGCAAAGCCGATCTTCATCAGGTGCGATTGCAGATGATCGCGTAAATGCGTTCTCAGACGAGATCTAAGCTCGACGTAACTTTCAGTTGGGCCAGCGTCGATATCAAGACGTTTCAGAGCATCACGTAGCACCCTGATGCTCTCAGCGCCGATCCGTAACGCGTACAGCCGCACGATAGGATCAAGCCAGGAACCCTCTTGAAACTGGCGACTGCCTCTTCAAGCAGTCGCGCAAACGACACCTTGCTATATGCCTGCTGCGCCGTGCGCCAAACCTGAGACTCAATCTCGTCTTCCATCTGCTCTCTCCAGTTGACCTGCGGACTGACACGCACAAAGTTGTCCGACACGAGTATTTTTTCAAAAAAAAGACCGTGAATTTGAAATCAAACGGGTTAGCAGCGGCTTTCAGCCGCTAAGGGACGATTTTGCTGTCCCCATGAGGCAGCCATACACCGGCGTCAGCCAAGATAAGTCGCAAGGAAAAGCCAGAAGCTAGAGCACAGCAACAGCGAAAAAACACATAGGTTGTCCAGGAAGACCGGTGGACGGAGAGGCGCCAAGATCGCTGCTTTTCTGTTGTCCTCAAATATAAAGATCCGTCGCACAAAAAATTTTTCAAGGGGCGTTTCGAAAATATATTTTTGTTGACGTCGCCAGAACAATAGAGGCTATGCCCTTCCCTATACTGCCTAGCCCTGTGAATACAACGGATCTGCGAGCGCCTGGAGCTGAGACAACGCCACAGACGTAATCAATCCTCAGCTCCGCTAAGTGTCACAGCTGGTTGGCGGCAAAAATCAATCGAAGGCGTATATTCCATGCTTGAATAATTCAACCCGTTGGAGAAAACGGCTATAGCCAAAGCGCTCGATCACCAGGATGACTGTGACAGCTAACGCCTTGGGATCTCTGATGGGCTTTTTTCCGCTCAGAAGCGCTGCGTAGCCCATGGCCCTATGAATGCATTTGTCGGATACTTCCATTGCGCCAGCATCCACCTTTCAAGGCTGAAATACTCATGGCAAGGAAGAAAGCAAAGAACTCCAGTGGCACCGGCATCTTGATTATCTTCGCACTGGCTTTTGGTGCGCTCGCTTCTATCCCGAAGAATGCATGGATTGCTATTGGCGTGGTTGCTTGCATCGGCGGGGTCATGTGGTTGTTAGCCACACGCACGAAACGGCAGCTTGTGCAGTTGCAAAAATCCGCCTCAGCGACACCACTTCTTCGTGAGCCGCGCGACAAGATCGTGAGTTTCTCGATGCAAGAGGTTTCGTCCAGCAATATCTCTGAAGAAACCTCCGAATTTTATACCGTCCAACTCGGCTCCCTTCCTTCCGCCTCCTTCCAAATCCCAGATGTAAGCAAACAGAAATCAGATACCCGCTGGGTGCCTGCGGGCGAGTCAGTTACCGTGGCCGGCTTTTCGCTTCCAAGTGGAATGCTCTATGTAGGAAGCGCGCTGGGTCGATACGACGCGCAAGAGCCATCACTGCTCAATCCCAAACTACGGATAGCCAAGTCATACGTTGATATCAAAGAACGGCTGATGTCCTACTGGCCAAGCTTCCATTCCATTTCGCCTGAAGCCAGGCGCGGTTACCTGCAGTGGCTAGAAGGCGGACGGCGTGATCCGCTGGCAGATACTGGCTACGTATTTCTGTTTTTCTATGGCCTTGAGCGCCGTGTTCTTGTTGACGCAGTAAGCGATCCGCAGGTTAAGGCCGAAATCCCCCTGATCATCAAAGAAGTCCAACGATTGCTCAGTATTTATGGGGAGAGTCGATCATTCAGAGGTTACGCAGAGGGCTTTCTGGATTACATGAGCAATCAATCGCTCGACCCCAGCCTTTACCTTGGCCCACCTCCCGATGCAGTTGCTTACAGCTATGAAATGCCGCTTCCACTGCGTATTGGTTTGGGGCAGCACGCCGCAAACAAACGACCACTTGATGCCACTTGGGCATTGGCATGGGCGTTAGCTGACCCCAATATCAGCAAGCGCACTCCTGTAACTCGGTGCAAGAATGTCTTCGCGGCGCTGTTCAAGCTCAAATACGCCAGTACACATCCTGCGGGTCTAATGCTCGCCCAAAACAAGACCAAGCTTAAAGCCAGCTATCGACCTGCCTCGGCAGTTCTAATGGCCCTCTCGCTTAACGTGGGCGATCTTCCTGATGTCATGGCAACGTCGGGAACGCGCAAAAGTCTGCAATCGTTGGTGGAGCTATGCACCAGCGAGCTAGAACCCTACAGCCGATATCTAGGCCGAAATCCTGAAAGCGCAGAAGCCCTTGAAGGCCTGCTGCAACTTCCAGTCACCCTATGGCCAGCTACAGCCCGTACGGAGCTGGATGAGATTCAGAACAGAATTGGTGACGATGTGATTGTCATGAGCTTTGGAGAACTCGCCGGTCGATTCAAAAGCGCCGGTGCGTTATCTCGTGACAAGGTTCTGGCCCTTGCTCGTGCATTGGAATCACTTCATATCGGTATGGAGCCTGATGTTCTCGCAGGGAGCAGGACTCCAAAAGCTGAAGATCGTATCGCGCTGTTCGTGACCCAAGCTTAGGACGGATCACTGCGAGCGTCGGCGGCCTACAACGCGGCCTCTGTCACACTCGATCTGGCCAGTTCAGTCGCCTCTGCCGACGGTGATACATCCAATGAAGAAGTCTCACTGCTTGCTCAGCACATCGACTCCTGGAGCCACCTGAGCGTTGCCCATCGCAAACGTCTCAAGGCGCACCTGCAGATTCAAATCCAGCAACCACCAACGCTGGCAAGCTTGAAGAAAAAGCTCGATCCACTAACTGTCGAAGCCAAGCGCACGATTGCCAGTTTCCTGGCTCACTTGGCTCAAGCCGATGGAATCGTCAGCCCCGCTGAAGTGAAACTTCTTGAGCGTGTTTACAAGGCGCTGCAACTGGATAGTCAACTGCTCTACAGCGATCTTCACGGCGCCGCAGCCGGTGCGAGTATTACTCCCGTCAAACCTGCAACAAGCTCCACTTCAACCGAACCCGGCACACAATCAGCCGCCGTTGCAAATCAGGGCTTCGTGCTCGATCACGAGCGCATTGCTGAGCTGCAACGTGAAACGGCTGAAGTCTCTGCCCTCCTCGCCCAGGTATTCACTGATGACCAGGTTGAGGAGCCGGAACAGGCCGTTGAGACTGTGGAGTCGGCGACCGAAACCACTGCTGACGTTGCCGGCCTCGATCTGGAACATTCTGCATTCTTGCGCTTGTTGATTTCCCGTGCCGAATGGAGCCGATCCGAACTTGAAGCCGCTGCCAGCGATATGGAGCTGATGCTCGATGGCGCCCTGGAGCAAATCAATGAAATGGCTTTTGAGCGCTTCGACATGCCCGTCACCGAAGGTGATGATCCCATCGAGATCAATACAGACATTCTGGAAGAACTAGCCCTATGAGCACTATCAGAGCCAAGGATCGCGACGCGGTCATCCAATCGTTGCGTGCAGGCGTTGTTCCTCGCGTCGGTCAACACTTGATTCAGGTTGGCCGGGTGGGAGAGCTGGATGCGCTGATCAAGGACGTCAATCGCCTGGTCGAGAGCGGATCGGCATTTCGAGTGGTGATTGGTGAGTACGGTGCAGGCAAGACGTTCTTTTTGAACTTGGTTCGAGCCATCGCCATGGAGCGCAAACTCGTCACCATGCACGCTGACTTAAACCCGGATCGCAGGTTGCACGCCACCGGCGGTCAAGCACGCTCGCTTTACTCCGAGCTGGCCAAGAACATGTCGACGCGCACCAAGCCCGACGGTGGTGCGATGCAAGGCATTGTTGAGAAGTTTATCTCGCAGGCCAAAACGGAAGCCAAGGCGGCAGGCACGGACAGTGAGACTGTCATTCGAGCACACTTGGCTGAGTTGACCGAGATGGTCAACGGCTACGATTTCGCTGAAGTAATCGCCGCGTATTGCCGAGGTTTCGAGGAAGGCAACGAACAACTCAAGGCTGATGCCATTCGCTGGTTGCGTGGCGAGTTCACCACCAAGACCGATGCCCGCGCAGCCTTGGGTGTGCGAACCATCATTGATGATGCCTCCGTTTACGATCAGCTCAAGCTGCTGTCGAGATTCGTCAGACTCTCAGGTTTTGGCGGTCTGATGATCTGCCTCGACGAGCTGGTCAACCTCTACAAGCTGGCCAACACGCAGGCACGCAATGCCAACTACGAGCAGATCCTGCGGATCCTCAATGATTCGCTGCAAGGGTCGTCTGAGGGGCTCGGATTCGTCCTGGGCGGTACCCCAGAGTTCTTGATGGACACTCGCCGAGGCCTGTTTAGCTACCCTGCCCTGCAATCGCGTCTGGCTGAGAACTCGTTTGCCAAGTCAGGGCTGGTGGATCTGTCGGGCCCGGTGATTCGCCTGACCAGCCTCACCCCCGAAGACTTCTATGTACTGCTGCAGAAGCTTCGCCACGCTTACGCGGGCGGTGATGTCGAAAAATATCTACTGCCTGACGAAGCGCTCCCCCTGTTTATGGCGCACTGTAATCAGCGCTTGGGTGAAGCCTACTTCCGCACGCCGCGCACCACAATTACTGCATTTATCAATCTGCTGGCCATCCTGGAGCAAAATCCTGGTGCTAACTGGAAAACGCTGCTGGGAGGTGTCGAGGTAACCAAAGACCTGGGCGGAGAAGAGGACACGAAAGTCGACATGGACGATGAACTTGCCACCTTCACACTCTGAGTCATCGGGATTCGAACAGCTGGAGCCCCGTATTCAGCGATGGATTTGGGCTGAAGGCTGGACGTCCTTGCGTGACGCCCAGGAAAGGGCTGTGCCGGTACTGGTGGATGCCGATCAGGATGTCATCATTGCCGCCGCAACGGCGGCGGGGAAAACTGAGGCTGCGTTCCTCCCCATACTCACCAATTTGCTGAACGACTGCGACCCACCCGGGTCAGTGTTGTACATCAGTCCCCTCAAAGCCTTGATCAATGATCAATGGGACAGACTAGGCCGCCTCTGTGAGCAGCTCGAAATTCCCGTGGTGGCTTGGCATGGCGACATTTCATCAAGTAAAAAGCATCGCTTCCTGAAGTCGCCTGAAGGGGTGCTGCTGATCACGCCTGAATCCCTGGAGGCTCTGTTCGTCAACCGAGGCTCCAGTCTTGCCGGAGTGTTCCAGAATCTGCGCTATATCGTCGTGGACGAGTTGCATGCATTCATTGGAAGTGAGCGAGGCAAACAGCTTCAATCCCTGATGCACCGAGTAGAGCTCGTTGCTGGGCGCCGACTCCCCAGGGTCGGGCTTTCAGCCACGCTCGGCAATATGAGTCTAGCTAAGGAGTTTCTTCGTTCTGCAGACGCAGAAGGAGTAACCGTCATTAAGTCCGAAAACTCAGGCCAGACACTCCAGGTACAGGTTCGCGGTTACATCCAGCCCCCCATGAGCGAGCTTAAAAAGCTTCTCATCCAATCTGCTGACGAACAAAGCGAAGAAGACGAAACGGAAAACAAGGCAAGTCCCGACTTTGCGATCGCTGACCATCTCTACAAGGTATTGCGTGGTAGCAACAATCTGATTTTCCCAAACAGCCGGCAGCAAGTTGAATGGTACGCAGATCAGTTGCGCCGGCGTTGTGAGAAAGATGGTGTGCCCAATGAGTTCTGGCCCCACCACGGCAGCCTTTCGAAAGACTTGCGCGAGCAAGCTGAGCACGCCCTCAAGGCTGGCGGCCAAGCAGCATCAGCCATCTGTACTACGACGCTGGAGCTCGGCATAGATATAGGTAGCATCAAGACAGTGGTGCAGATTGGCGCCCCACCCTCGGTGGCCAGCTTGCGACAGAGACTGGGTCGCTCGGGTAGGCGACCGGGGGAAAACGCGATCTTGCGCGTTTACTGCAAGGAGTCGCCACTAAAGGACAGCTCCAGCCTTTCGGATCAGTTACGCCAAAGTTTGGTTCAGACCATTGCCATGGTTCGTTTGTTGCTTGGTGGATGGTTCGAACCTCCCCGGACTCAGGGACTTCATGCGTCCACACTCGTTCAGCAATGTCTCTCTGTAATTGCTCAGTGTGGTGGTGCAACTGCGGCTGATCTTTGGAAACACTTGGTCGCTGAAGCGGCATTCAAGAACGTAGAAAAATCCGACTTTCTCAAGCTGCTGAAGTCGCTGGGAGAACATGAACTCATCGTCCAAGACAGCTCGGGCTTGTTGCTACCCGGGACAGTCGGTGAGCGCCTGATCAACCACTATGAGTTCTATAGCGCCTTCATCAGCGATGAGGAATTCCGCCTGGTGTGCGACGGTAAAGCCCTAGGCTCTGTCCCCGTCAGCAGGCCTTTGACAAAGGATCAGCGCATCATCTTCGGTGGCCGACGGTGGCAAGTTCGTGATGTTGATCTTCAGGCAAAGGTCATCATCGTAGCCGCGGCACGCGGGGGCGCTCCTCCCCTATTCGACGGCCTAGGCGCCATGGTGCATGACAACGTGCGCAAGGAAATGCGAGCAGTCCTCGCAGACCCTAATCCTTGCCCATTCATAGACCGCGATGCCCAAGCGTTACTCGACGAAGCCAAAAAGACATTCAACGCGTTAGGCCTCGGTGAACGCTACCTCATTGAGTCTGGAGGCAGATGCTATCTAATCAGTTGGCTGGGTGATTATGCCAACGATGCGCTTCGCCTATTACTCAATCATGTGGGGCTTTCGTGTGATAACGCGGGCTTGGCGATTGAGATTCACGCCGATATCCAACGGACATTGGCGGCACTCAAGGACGTAGGTGAACTGGATGCAAACGATCTGGATTCGATACTCGCAGACGTGGCAAACATGCTGCGCGAAAAATGGGATTGGGCATTGCCCGAATCATTACTGATGAAATCATTTGCTTCAATTTCATTGGATATCTCAACCGCGATCGAGTTTGCGCAAACGCACGCAGCAACCTGAACAAATCCCAATAAAAAGCCGGTTAGCTTGCTAGGCGTCTGATCAGGCGTGAATGAGGAGGACAGCCCTCGCTTCTCGCACTCTTGCACTAACCGCGCCTTGAAGGATTTGGAATAGGATCGGCGTTGTGACTGCATGGAAAACACGCTTCAGAGGCTAGAAATGGTGTCCATTTACATTAGGTGGACACCATCGTCTTTGGCGTTGGGGGCAGGAAGCTGAGTTGGTCGGACGCTTACCGCTAATTTCCGCAGCAATTTTATCATTGGTACCCTCCATTCCCTCATCGTCACGGCTAGCCTCCGCTCAAGCATGTGATAATTGCCGACAGTCAATGTTGTAAGGAATTATGATGGATACTGATCTAAAAGCCCTGTGGCTGCGCGAGCGAAACCGTAGAGAAGCGCTGTGGGATTTGGAGGTTCTGCAACCTGGCGCAGCAGAAGCCAAAGTCCCTTTGGCCACCCTCGCTGAAATCGACAGGGAGGATCTAGAAAACCCTATTGGCCACTCCCACGCCATGTCGATCGATGAACTTCGTGAAGCCGTTCCAGAGACTCGAATCGAAGGTACTGATGGCCATCCCTTTGTGATCGTCCTGGATCAGCACATCCCCCAACCTTGGCACGCAAGATTTGAAGCCGCGAGCATACTTTCAACTCGCTTACCCCAAGGAAGTTACGCCAGTGACTGGCGACGGTTTTTACGATTGTGGGTACGGGAAATGGAACATCTCAAAGCGCACCGGGAGCGGATTCAAAATGATTGAGTTGGATTTGAATGCAAACGACTGTGAGGCATTGATCAGGCATTGCGAGAGCTTTGTGCCGGCAGGAAATGACCCGCGAGAGAAGCGGCGTCTGCAGGATGCTCTGGAGACGCTACGCGAGGCTCTGGTGAGTCATTTGAATGAGTCAGCAACCTCAGCAGAGAACACGTAAGCGACTTGATTCTGAACCATCCACGCTCGACGTAAAAAGCATGCAAACCTGCCTCAAAAGCAGGTTTTTTTGCCTTCACCATTGCATCTGTTCAACACGTTATGACGGCAACAGCTCTGACAGTTGCTGCCTCGATAGCCCTGTTGAAATTTCAATCAATGGAGAAGGAAATGCCCATGCGACAAAAGAGCCGCTTTAAATCCGCAGCCCAGTTTCTTGCTTAAAAAATGGTGCAGGCACTCATTCAGGAAGTGCTTCGAGCCGTTCTCCGGGATTGGCTCGAATAAATCCCCGGCATTTGGATACCAACCATGGGCTCGTCCTCTGTTTCATAAATGACAAAATCCGCTCAATGGCGGGTTCTGGATTTGCTCAACGAGCGAATTGTTTGGTGGTGCGCTACTCAGGAATTCGACAGCTCTCGTATTCCTCAAGCGGCAATCCCGACTTGGAGCCAACAACAACGCCGGTCAGCCCACAGTAAGGGCAACAGGCGTGCTTTTCGTTGTACCACTTTGTGATTTGGGCGGGTTCTGACCATTGGCCGCAGGCGCTGCAGATGCACCTCACGCTCGCGTTAATTTCCTCGCGATTGTTCCAACCGTGCTCGCTGGCCGACTCGTCCAGCCACTGTAGGCGAGAGATTGTTGCTTCATCCGTCGAATAGACCTGATCACTTGTTCACATCGCGCGATTTTAGCGCAGCGTCGCTCAGTTCGTATCCGCGCGGCATCGGAAGGACACCAGCAGAGTGAAGTCCGAGTCGTCGGAAATGCCCGTCCTCCGACCCGACGGTGTCATGGTCATCACGGTCAATGTCCCGCTTACGTTGTACCCTGTTTGGATGTGCTGTCTGCTTGCCTGAAAGTGTCGAATTGTCTCGTTGCGTTCAAACTGATGCGCTTGCTTGGCTTAGCGTATCGGTTGCCTCTTAATGGCCAAGTCCAGTGCGCTGATTGCACAAAGACTTGCATACTTACGACTGCCTCTGCCAGCGAGTACGAAAACCGTATCGGTCGTTTCGAAGAAGCAACCTTCTACAGAGGTCGCAAAATGCGTTCTGAATAGGCCTCGCTCAGGAAGTTTTTGGGCGCTGTCGAACACCAGATTTTGGGTGTACAGGATGGTAGGTACTAACCCTTGGCCCCTCATCTCCCGCTGACACTCATCCTCAAGCATCAAATCGAGGAGCATCCACTCACGCACCACGCAGCTGCGCTTTTCAGGGAATGATTCCATTGCGGCCTGCTTCAGTGCCCCGTCGTCTAACCCTGAACCACCCAAGACGGTGGCCGGCCCAAAAAACAAATCCCCCAACAACTCAACATCTGTAACGCTCATTTTTTCCATTGCCAATCAAACCTACCGCTCTACCCTGCACGCGAAGAGGAGCTCTTTCACAGTGCCCTTACCCCTCGCCAACCTGATTGCCGCAGCGAGTTGTTGAAAAAAGCATCTAGCCAAAAAATACTCAGTGATAAACGCGATTCATATAAATATTGCTTCCTCCAGGTATCCAACTGACCACCACGTAGAGGCTGCCGGCGATGGTTCTGAATAGCGAATAACCATCGATGAACAGCACGCCTATGATCCTCGACGTCCGCATGCTGGTTCCCTCGCGAAATCGCCCAGTGGTATCGCCGTAAACCGTTCCCATCAGAACAGGTGGACTGTCGATGGCGGCGAATAAGTACGCCGTAACAGGCACTCCGAAGTCCTTTTCCATCGCCACAGCGACGGCTGCCGGGACACATGAAAGACTCTGTTGATCAATCATCAAGCCGGACTGTCACCAAGGTAGCGACGCTCCTATCACGCAAAATCTCGCCGAGACCATCGACCATTCAGACCGCCCTTCTTTACTAAAAATAGAGGTTCGTGGTTCACGCACATCCGCCCCCGCCGTGCGTTCGGATGGGCGCCGTTGACGCATTATGTTTGATGGACACAGCACGGCCAGGCGAAGCAATGGAGCAGAGGCTCAGTTGATGAGCGTTCGCTGCAGAGATTCGATCTGTCTCCCGATCTTGATCTCGATTTACAGCTAAATTGAATGACCAACGGCAATCACATCGCTGAGCCTCCAAAGCGTGTCGCCGGAATAACGAGCCAATAGATCCACTCGAATGAATATATACATTTGAGTGGATCATGGCAATCGCGGCATACAGCTCTGTTTTTACGGAACGGAAAAATGTCTGTCCGCACCGCATTTGCCGCGACCCTGAAGCTCTTGCGAGCTAAACGTGATCTCACGCAACAAGCGCTGAGCCAAAAGGTCGATCAATCGCATGTCAGCCGCATCGAGAATGAGAAGACCTCACCAAGCCTGGAGGCCATCATTGAGCTCGCCGACGCGCTGGAGATCAGTCCTGTTGCGCTAATGGCAATCGTATGTGGGGTGCAGGACGATTTGAGCGCCGGCGATATCCTGAAGAATGCTGAAAGGGATCTAAAATCGCTAAAGCTGTTGAGGGTTTCAATCCCAGTGGAAATTGAACAACCCGTTCACCCACGGATTACGGCAGCAGCCCAAGCACGAGAGGCCGTCCGGGTGCTCAAGGAGCAAGGTCTTTCGCGGGCTGAAGTAGCTATTAAGCTGGGGATGGCAAAAACCACCGTTCAGCGCCATTGGAATCGCTCGGACTGAGCTTTTTGCTCTTTCTTGTCTATGCCCCCCGCTCGCCAGGCGATCCAGGATGTCTCCGAACCACTGCTATGCTTATGCTCTCCATCCGAACGGGTCGAGTCATGGCCGAGCAATATTCCCTTCCCGACGTACTGGCAAGACTGAACGAAAACCAACTGGCGATCGAAGCAGCGCTGATGGAGCTTGTGCTGCTGGAGGAGAAGCGAGGGTCATCTGAGGCATTGCGACAATGCTCGGGTTGCGCTGGAAACAATTGGCGAGAATGCCAGGCATATCAAGCAGGGGATCGCGAGGTTGGGACGAAGCAATGGTATTTCCGAGTGAAAGCCTTTGAAGCAACGCTTGGAAGCTTATCTCGGATAACAATAAACCGATCACTGGATGCCGAAAAGTTGAGAGGCGACGCTTCTTGGAACCTCTGTACCTTCGATCATCTTGACCGATACTCCCAGCTCGGACACGAAAAATGCCCACCCCTTGGGCGTGAGATCGTCCACTCTGAAACCCACTCGAAGGGAGTAAAAAAACCTCCCAGGATTGGGCTTATTCGCGGGGGCTGTTTAGGTGTATCGGTAGCCAGACAATCGAAGTTGACTCAAGGTGGCAGCCTCGTCGATAGACTTCCAGGTACCGCCGCGCACTTTCCTCCAGCCAAACAATCGCATTAGGGCAAGTGTTGCATCAGCGGTCTTGGATGCCGCTTCAGTCTCCGTAATGAACCCAAGAGAGCGTGTCGTAACCACCTCAACGGGCTTGTGTAACGCCGTCCAGTCAGCCCCCTTACCTGCGAAGTGTCGCTTGATGCGCACGTCGGGCTTCGTGCTGTAGCCCACAAAATAGTGCTCGTCTTCCAGTTTAAGCACAAACAAACTGTAGTCAGCACCGCACATGACCGGCATAGGTGCCTGAGAAGAATAGTTGGATACAAGCCCTGAACCGTCCGTGAAGTCGACCAGCGAGCTGACATCCGAAATTATTGAGCCATGACCGTGACTGAGAAGATTCTTCTCGATGTGCTCGGAGCTGGTGTTGGCGAAAAAGCCACCACGCACGTTGTGGTATCCATGCTGACGCATCAGTTGTAGAACGAGCTCATTCTCTGCCAGTTCTCCAGTTCGATAGTCCACGTCGTCAAGAGATTGCCGCGAAAGCTCTCTAACCGGGCGATGCATACGCGTCCACTCTGAACCGCTGCCGTTAAAATGCTTACGGATTCGCCGGTCGGGATCCTTAGCTTGCCCGACATAATATTTTCCGTTCTCAAGCTCAAGCACATACAGATAACGGAGGCACCGTTCCAGCTTCCAGTCCATAGATATCTGCTACTTCCAATTGTGTTGGGACGGCAGAATCTTCTAGGCGACCAGCTCGATCGTCAATCCTTTCACACTGAGCAACACCCGTATCTGGGCACAAACAGTCAACATTCGCGTCCAAAGCCCCGCGAGTAAACGACACTCGCACAAAACTATTATCCACACTAAATCGGCAACACAAGTAAACAGAAAATTCAGGCCATGGTATTTAAACAGAATTCCTGTATATCCATGCACTCAAACAGAAACCCTGTTCACAAAAAGTGTAATTATTTACACGTAGAGTTAAGTAATTACACAAAAAATGTATTACCTAAGCCATGTAATCCACGCAGAAAAATTAGCGCAAGCCGCTAACTCAAAGGCTTTCAACGATTTTTAAACAAATTGCTTGCCGAGTAGATTTTTCTCGTTAGGATATTCTCAAAACGAAATCCAAGGTTAGCCAAGAGGCCGGCCTCGCTACACACTTAAAAAAATAAAGGGGAGTCTGCCGAGTGGGAGAATGGTCTAAAAGTATTGGTGAGCACGGAGAGGACATCGTCTTTTCTTTTTTGAAATTCATTGGCTGGAAAGCAGCGGTCAAAGGCATTGATGTCAATTGCATTCGCCCTACCGCTCATCAGGTTTCAAGCTCCGAAAGGTCTGCACATGGCATCGACTATGTGTACACAAACCAATCCCCCTTGGAGGATGGCGTGCTGAAGCACCTGTGCATCTCGTCGAAATTCTCGACCATGGCCTACCCCGCCTCCCCGGCAAACACGTTCAAAAGCCATTTCACAGACCTAGCCATGGCCATGGAGTGCTTCAAGCGTTCGCCCCAGAAAAAACAGCTCAATTCCGGATACACCGGGATCAGCGCAGAAGTCGTCTCGGGAGTGCTGTTCTGGATCAACGACAAGGACGACAAAGACCACGATGTGGTAACGGAGGTCGCGAGCTGCAGAGGTTTGGATGATTTCCCGTACGGCACGATCTATGTGGTCGATAACCGGCGAGCCAGTTTTCTCTATGAAGCCATCTCGTACATTCGCAACACATTCGGTACTGCGAATGTGAAATTCCTGTATCCCTCCACCGGCAAAAACGTTGATCCTTCACAACGCATAGCCTCTGGCGATGTACTCCCGGCGGAATACCTCACCAGTGGGATCATTCCTTTCTTTATCCACGAAGGCGATAAGAAAAAGCTCGCAGTGTGCTGTGATGACGACTTCAGTACAGAGGGGTTGCGCCGATTGATCGGCTACCTCGGCTCAGTAGCCTTGGATTTCCCCCAACAGATATTGATCGCCTTTCCTGACTATAACTTCAGCCAGCATAGCCGACAGGCTTCGCTGGCCAGGGCCTCAATCGCCGATAAACGCTTAGCCGAGTTGGTAGAAGTAGCCAATTTCCGTTCGGACTTCAGGAGCATTGCTTGATGCATATGGAAGATGAAAGCGCGATCCTGCCACAGGGCGAGAGTCTTCGTAGCTACCTCGTTCAGCCATTCGTCTCCAAAGGGGACTTGAAAAGCCTGCTTCGCCAGCGTGGCGTCTTCACCTCGCAACAGGAAAAGGAGCAAAGCATCCCTGCGCTAACCTTGTCCCTAATCAAGCCCACCGAGTTCGTGGAGCTCCAGCAGCTGTACACGGCGAAAGAAGACAATCCCAAGATTACGACTCAAATCATTGAGTGGGCCGGTACCGAGACACTGATCAACAGCATCCCTGACGAGATCGACATCAACAAGATCTTGAATCTGGATTTTGAAAACTTCACGGTTCTGAACGCGCCAAGCTTCTATCCAGTACCTGGTGTGGACGCCATCCGAATGGATTTTGAGATTGAGCGTCTTGATCGCTCAAAGAGCTGGGCAGATTCTCGCAAGCGGTTCAAAGCTTCAATCGAAATCCAAAAGAATAAAGCCAAGGATGAGCTGGTTGTGATCAGCACCCACACCGCCCCGGAAACCAAGGAAACGAACCGGGCGGTGACGCAGCATCTAATCAGCCACTTCAAAGAGCAGGGTCAGATCGCAAAAAAAGCCAAGGTTCGTCAAATTCGCTTCTGCGACTTTACCAACGCAAATCGATTTGATTATCTGCTGGGGCTAACCCGGTATAGCAAATTCGCCACAGTGTCTTTCGAGGAAGTCGTTGATATCGGCCTCGTGCCGGACGAAGAGCACACGCTGCCCGATAAATTGGAATGGATGCAAGAACGTATCCGGGGACTGGATCTGCGCGGTACAAGCTTGGAGGACTCAGACTTCCTGAGCAACCTCGAATACCGACCTTGCCTGTTGATCCACCGCCTTGACGCCAAGTTTAGATTCAGTCTCTCCAGCATGGATGGTCACTGCGTGATTTCCCTAGGGTTCCCCGACTTCAACAACGGCCACAACCGGGAGAGCGAAATCGAGTTGCGAATCAAAAAAATCGACTTCGACGAAGCCAAGCGCGGCGTTGATAAAAACGAAGCGAAGCAGACGATCTTGAAGGAACTCGAATTTGAGAAAATCGAGATGTTCAAGAAGCTCGCCAAACTGGATGAAGCGGCGTAAGGCCCGACGCACTGACGGCTGCATGGGTGAACAGGCAGCGGGGCAATAATCCCCGCCCGCCTGCGAGTCAAGCGATCACACAACTAACGATTAGTTTTTACAGATTACGACCCGGTAAGACTGAGGAATTTGACGTACGCTAAAACGTATTTTCCCATCTGAGTGCGCAGCTTTCATCCCGACAACTTCGCTCGGAATCCGATAGTAAATGTAGGGCTCACTGATTTTTTCTGGTCGAAGCACGCTATGGGGCCCAAGAATAATGACCAGATCGTCGTAGGCAGAAGGATCACCTGCGTCAACCGTTGTGCTAGTCCCACCACTGTATTTCACTTGCAGTTTTTTCTCACCAATATGACCGTCATACCCTACTTGCCGCTGGCTCTCCGCCATCGTCATTCCTAATTCTGACCTTGCTAAAAACTCAGCGATATCGCCAAGGTATTTGTCTGAACGCACGATCTGTAAACTCTTGAGTCGATCCACAGCTGCATAAAACTCTCCGATCGCTTTCGCTTCTTCTTCAGACACTGCCATCGACTACTCCTTTGTTGGTCAAGCCCACATGGTGAATTGGTTGGATGACCGAAAAATGGTCATTTCTAGAAAGTGCACGCTTGATCCTGCTGACGCCGTATGTGACGACTCGCTACTAATTGCGTCGAATGGGTCTATGCTGGCTGAGTATTTGAGTACGCTAACCGCCCCAGTGAAGGCTGGTTATCGCAGAAGGCGTACCGGAAATAGCATCGGATACAAATTGATTGTCATATGCCACTAGCGCCACCCACTGGTCATGTGTACAGTATAAATATCAATCCTCAGAAGCACCGGCGAGAAACCAATGAGCGGAAAACGTTCAAATCTCAACCTCATAATGCCCAGATGCAGGCATTGCGATGCTTTCTGGCAGCTTTCAGAAGGGCTCAACTCGGCAAACGAATACTGCCCTGTGTGCTCAGAGTCCCGGCGCGCCTTAGCGCAGGCGCACTTTGACTTGCGACCATTGACCACAGCCGATGTCGTCAATGGCTATATTCTGCCCCGACGTTTGAGATCAGGGCCCCCTACATCCAACCCGTGAAGTAAGACTCAAGCTCGCGCTCAACCTGATTTCGACCAATCACTTCAATTGAGCCGTCTAACCGTTTTCGGCGCCCTTCACCTAATGGCTCGCTCCAAGCCTCCCACTCATGCCGACGTGGTGAATGTATTTTCCATTCAACTACGTTCAAGCGCTTGGGTGACCGTTTCTCCCACCTGATCAGCTCCGAGCTAACAGTTGAAACCGTCCACACAGGCTCGATGGGTAACATAGATATCGCGTTTAACACTGCCCCTGCGTTCTGGTAACGAATCGTCGTGTCGTCAGTCATCATCTTGCGTATTACTCGACGCCACTGCTTTGGGACGTGGGGCAGCCAACAAAGACGGTCATTGAATTTACCCAGCGGCACAACGTCCTCAGGAACGTCGTTCTTCAGGTAGTACCATTCCTGACCATGCAGCAAGCGAAAGAGCGTCATACCGAGAGCCCAGATATCACTCTTTGCACTGGTCGGCCCTCCCCGCCAGACCTCAAAAGCAATGTGATCGGCGTAGCCCGCTCCAGAACCATACCCAAGCAGCAGGTCATCTGTTACCAAGCCAAAATCTCCCAGCTTTGCTACACCAGCAGCATCCAACAAAATGTTTCCGGGCTTGATATCTCGGTGAAGCATGCTGCGGCTGTGCAGCGCGGCCAGGCCAAAGAGAACCTCCGTAGCCACCTTACGTACACATGGAAGCGTCATTGGCCCCGCCTCGTGCTGAGTCTGCAACGACCCACCTGGGCAATAGGCCATGGAAAACTGAATACAGTCCTCAAGCTCTTCGATTCCATACACCTGAACAACATTCGGATGCATTGCTTTGGAAAGGTGCTGGGCTTCCGCAAGAAAGCCTTTTTTCATGCGCAACCAGTCATCATCGGAATGCTCAGCCTTACGCCCAAGCACTTTCACGGCGACTTCGCCATGAACAATATCCTGACCCAAGAAGACTTCGCCAAAAAAGCCGTTGCCCAGTTTGTGTCCGAGTTGCAGCTTTGAAACGACGCTGTTCATGGTTTGCCCCGATGGGAAACGACTAGCATCGCCGCCTCCCGGCTACCTTTGCGCAGCTTTCCGCCCTCTACCTTTTCGTCCCAGAAGCTGTCGTCCTGAATGCACTCGTCTACCTTTCTCCCATAAGAACGGCTGATCGCTGACTTATTGACGGATTTGGTGTTACACACGGAAGCGGCAGCCCCCATGATCACGCCACGCAGCTCTGCCCCCTCAAGTAGCGCAATCTTCGCTCCACCGCCCTGAGGAATCGCGCTGGATTTGATCACCACCTGACTCACATTGTTGTCTTTGAGGTACGCGGAACAACGCTGGGCAAGTGTGTTGTAAGCCTGAGACCGATCCCCCGTCGCAAGCTTCCAGGTATCATCCATCATCAAAGTAACTGGTTCAGCAGCATCATCTGGAATCATCGTATCTACTACGGTGACATCGCTTGCCGACACAACCAATCCTACGCAACGCTCAGTCATACCTTTCTCCTCAGAAGGCAATTGGATCCCATCAATGGTATTACAGTGCCACCGTAGGTCAACTGGGCTAATGAACGTATTTTCGCGACATGCGAAAGGTCGGCTTATCTGTCGATGTGACAGATTCATTGCAACCGGAAATGACTGGCGCCGTCTCGGCCTACTAAGCCGGGCTCCCATTCAACGACGACAAGATCGGCAGGATCTTGGCAAATTTGTCTGCCAAGACCGAGTTAACAACGCAAAACGACCCGGCATGATCTCAAGTGCGTATTGCACAACCCGGTATCTAGCCACCTAAAGCCGAGCACAAAAAAGCCACCCGCAGGTGGCTTTAAGGTAATAACAATTAGATATAAAAATCTTAGCGGTGCTCGACTACAGTCACCATTTCAAGTGACTCGATCCCGTTCTCAACGACTTCTCGCGCCTTAGCAATCATGGAAGCTCGTAAATCTTCACGCGAGGCACGATTATTGTATATCTTCGCGAGTGCAATGCTTTTGAGGTCGGCCTCGCCGGACATACCCTCGGCCAGCACCGAAGAGAAACCGCTATCAATGTTGAGCTCACGCATCGTCTTTAGGCTCCGCATCGCTATATGTACGGTATAAACATATCATATCAGACAAGATCGAGCAAATTGGCTGCAAGAGCTCTACAAACTGATCATTACGACTGTCGCCCATTAGAATATTTTTCTTGCTTTTATAAATATTAAAACAGCCAACCCTGGTTTTTCTCTCGCCAAGATCCTTCGTAAACAACGGGATAGCTAAAATCGAACCTGCAAACCGATGTTTAGAATAGTACTTTTCAACCACACCCTTATAGTGAGGAGATATATACGAGTCTTCATGAAACTCAGAATCTAGCCATTCTGAAAAATGGGTGCTGCAATCGGCTATGTAATGCGGCTGCAGTGAAGATGTCGCAATTGGTGCACCCGGAATGTTCGGCTGATAAGTATTCAATTTTGTGTTCGGAAGCGTGAATGGGAAGCAGATTGTCTCAATATCGGCATCCGGCTCGGCATCCATGGCCTCACTGGTAAAAGTCGACAAGTCGCGATCCTTCAAATACAGGACACCATCAGCAGTATCAATTCTTGAATCGAGATTCGTGCCAAACAGAAAGAATGGGCTCTCGCAGATCAAGTCAGACAGTTGCGAAGTACACCGTGCCTTATCATCCTCGATCAACATAATATTGGCGCGATAAGTATCATTTAAGGCACTGTCCCAATTTCTCGCGAGCATCAGCACGTTGAGCATAACCAGGCGTATATCGGCACTAATTGAATCAGACGTCAGCGATTCGGCAAGTATTTGAGTTTCATAGAGGAACCGCGTCTTGATGACCACTTCACTGTAGGCCGCCAAAAACTGCTTCGGTGGCATTGTGCTGAGTTGCTTCTCAAGATCACGCTCTTTTTTCTTAACAGAGTCGACAACCCCAACCTCACGCATAGCTACTGCTGCGACGGCAAATAGGGAACAAATAACAGCCGGCCATAAATGCGCAGTAGTTGTAAAAGACTCCCAATTGCTCGCAGCTTGATACTCTTTGAAAATCTCAGTACTTGTAACCGAAACAATCGCAGCACTACCGATTGTCAGCAATGCAATGATCAACGACCCAACCGCTGAACTCATAAACCTACAAATTGGAAGAAGAACAATTCTTATACATCCGAACACTGCAATCCAGCAGCGATACACGATGTTTTTGTGAAGCCATCGTCGGGCCATTTCCTTCTTCTGCTTACACCAGTCCCTAAGCTCTTCAAGCCCAGCCGAAAATTTGGAAGGCAATTTTTTGGGTGGTTTTTTCAAGATGCTGCTTCCATTGCAACTCAATGATCATTGTTAGCATTCCTGGGGGCCTCACAGCCCCCAACTGCGTTCGAGATTTGAAAGCAGACAGGAACAATAATAGTAGCAGGATGCATGCATGCTGGCACCACGCCAGAGTGTGCCCCCTACGCTGTGTTCAATGATCCGGTAACCCCTGTGGTTCCCTCTGCGTGCGCTCCACAAACGCTCATAGCTCTACACGAGATGCGGCCACGCCTCGAACGCCACCCCACCTGGTCAGAGACCTCCACCAGCTCAGGTAGGGCTGATCCAAAACGTAAACAGAAGGGCCCAAATAGGGCCCTTTTTTACACTTTTTACGAATTCAGAGGTTTTTCAGGAGACGCTGGGCCTCTGGGGGTCAGAGGACGCGGGGGTTTGGGGGCAAAAAAATATTTTTTACAGAGGCGTTGACAATCGAGAGGATACAAACGGATCTGGTGGCCATCAGTGTTCAATTCTCAACGGGGTCAATCGTGCAAAAGCGGCGATGTTAACACGCTCGGTGGGGGTGTTTCAGTCAGACCGTGTCGCCCCATTCGCGAGCAGGTTCGCTCCCACAGGGAAGCGCATTCCAATGTGGGAGCGAGCCTGCTCGCGAATGGGCCGTACCACAGTGCAGCGCCGTTAATCAGCTCTGCTTGTACCCGCGAACCTCATCCACCCCACGGTTGGCCAACTGGTCAGCCCGTTCGTTACCGTGATGGCCAATGTGCCCGCGCACCCACTTCCAGGTGACCTTGTGCCGGTTGACCTGCTCGTCCAGCTCTTTCCACAGGTCAGCGTTTTTCACCGGTTCTTTCGCCGCCGTCTTCCAGCCGCGCTTTTTCCAGTTGGCCATCCACTCGTTGATGCCCTTCATCACGTATTGCGAGTCGGTCACCAGCAGCACTTCGCACGGACGCTTCAAGGCTTCGAGGCCACGGATGGCGCCGAGCAGTTCCATGCGATTGTTGGTGGTGTTGGCTTCGCCGCCCCACAGTTCCTTTTCGACGCCCTTGCACACCAGCAAGGCGCCCCAGCCGCCCGGGCCGGGGTTGCCCTTGCAGGCACCGTCGGTGAACAGTTCTACGCTATCGACGCTTTCGCTCATGCCACTCTATCCAGAAAAATGCCTGGCCCCGTCAATCGCGGATCGACGATGGCCGCGGCCGGAACAAGTCCGGCCACTATAAAAAGAAGGTTTACGGTTCGATACGACGGCGGTTGACCTTGGCCATCGGCAGCGGAATCAGCTTGCCCATCGGCTCGCGACGCTCCTGACGCACCGGGCGCAGGCCGACCACGATCTTGCGCGCGACCAATAAATAGAAGCCACCGCCCGACAGTTGCCAGTCGCCGGCCTTGCGTTCCCAGCCGGCCAGTCGGGCCTGCCACTTGGGCGACGCGAGCGGCGGACGATAGCACCCGAAGCGGCGTTTCTCCAGCGCAAAGCCCAGCAGATTGAGCCAGTCGGCGACCCGCGATGGCGAGATGCAGCGTGCCTGGCGCAAGGCGTCGTGGGCAAATACGTGGCGCAAACCCCAGGTGCTCCAGGGGTTGATGCCGATGATCAGCAGATGCCCGCCGGGGCGTACACTGCTTGCCGCTTCGCGCAGCAAACCGTGGGGCGACAGACAGAAATCCAGACCGTGCTGCAACACCACCACGTCGGCGGCGTGCTCGCTCAACGGCCAGGCCTGTTCCTCGCAGACGATCTCGACACCCGGCAACGGCGCGCCGAGCCGCACGTTGCGCTGCACCTGCGGCGCCGACGGCGGGGTCTGGGCCGACGGCCCGTAATGCACCAGGTAGCCGCCGAAGAACCGCCCCAACTCGTCTTCGAGCATGCGCCGTTCTTCATCCAGCAGAAATTGCCCGAGCGGGCCGGCCAGCCATTCACGGGCCGCGCCGATCAACGCCAGCCAGTCGGGATCGGCCTGAGCGAACGCTTTATCGGTCATGTCATTCTCCAACGCCGCTAGAAGCTCTAAGATGCGCCAATGTTTTCCGCTTGGCGAATTCCGACGATGATACAGATCAGTGCCCTGCCCGCGTTCACCGACAACTACATCTGGTTGTTACAGGATCACCGCACCCAGCGTTGCGCCGTGGTCGACCCGGGCGATGCCGCGCCGGTGCAGGCCTGGCTGGCCGCGCACCCGGGCTGGGTGTTGAGCGACATTCTGATCACCCATCACCATCACGATCACGTCGGCGGCGTCGAACGCCTGAAAGCGGCAAGCGGCGCCACAGTCTACGGCCCGGCCAGCGAAAACATCCCGGGGCGCGACGTGGCGCTCAAGGACAACGACAAGGTCAGCGTGCTTGGCTGGGACTTCGATGTCTATGCGGTGCCCGGTCACACCCTAGGCCACATTGCCTATTACCACCACGGCCTGCTGTTTTGCGGCGACACCCTGTTCGCCGCCGGTTGCGGACGTCTGTTCGAAGGTACGCCAGAACAGATGCACCACTCGCTCAGCCGCCTCGCCAGCTTGCCCGAGGATACGCTGGTGTATTGCACCCATGAATACACCCTGAGCAATCTGAAGTTTGCTGCGGCAGTCGAACCGAGCAACCCGGACATTGCCGCCCGTCTGGAAAAAGTCACTCGGCAACGGGAAAAAGGCGTGATGACCCTGCCCTCGACCCTGGCCCTGGAACAGCTCACAAATCCGTTTTTGCGTACCGCTGAAACATTAGTTACACAAAAAGTGGACGAACGGGCAGGCGCTCAAAACCGGGCGCCGAGTGAGGTTTTTGCGGCTCTGCGGGCATGGAAAGATAAGTTCTAAGTGACTCACCAGCTGGTACAAAAATTCTGAATGGTTGACCGCAGGGGGTGCGCTTTCTAGAATCGCCCGACATTTTTGCCCGGAACTTACTTCCAGCCAATGTCGTCATCCATACGTAAGTCCGTCAATTCAGACACGCTGACCCGCCTGGCGCAAGCCATCGCGGTGGCTGTGTCCGCCACGTTGGCGGGCTGTTCCAGCCATGCTCCGCAACCTGAAGCGAGCCATACGCCGAACATTGCTGCGCGAGCCAAGCAGAAACCGATCTGGCTCAGCGAAAAGCCTAGCCCGCAGGTGCCTCAGGACATCTGGGAGCGCATGCGCGGTGGTTTCCAGCTGCAGGACGGCCTGGGCGTCAACCCGCGCATCGAGCAGCAGCGGCTGTGGTTTGCCAGCAACCCGTCCTTTCTGGAGAACGCCGGCGAACGCGGCAGTCTCTACATTCATTACATCGTCGAACGCCTCGAAGAGCGCAATATGCCGCTGGAACTGGCCCTGCTGCCAGTGATCGAGAGCGCCTACAACCCGATGGCCTATTCCCGGGCCGACGCATCGGGCCTGTGGCAATTCATCCCGTCCACCGGTCGTTACTACAACCTGCGCCAGACCCGCTTCTATGATGGCCGTCGCGATATCACCGCCTCGACCACCGCCGCGATGGACTACCTGACTCGTCTGCACGACATGTTCAACGGTGACTGGCTGCTGGCCCTGGCGGCCTATAACGCCGGTGAAGGCACGGTGAGCCGCGCCATCGAACGTAACGAGAAGCTGGGCCTGCCGACCGACTACTGGAACCTGTCGTCGTTGCCGGCGGAAACCCAGGCTTACGTGCCGAAGCTGCTGGCCCTGTCGCAAGTGGTGCTGGCCCCGGAAGCCTACGGGGTGAACCTCAACCCGATCGCCAACGAACCCTATTTCCAGGTCGTCGAAATCAACCAGCGCATGGACCTGTCCAAGGTTGCGGCGGTGGCCAACATCGACGAAGACGAGCTGTTCCAGCTCAACCCGGCCTTCAAGCAGCGCACCACCATCGACGGCCCTCAGCATCTGCTGGTGCCGACGTCCAAGGCGCAATTGCTGACCGCCAGCCTGCAGACCATGCGGCCTGAAGAGCTCATCAGCCCGCGTTCGCTGAAGCCGGTGTTCGACGGTGCCGACCCGACTGAAGTGGCGAAGCTCAAGCGCGCTTACCGGGTCAAACGCGGCGACAATCTCGGCTCCATCGCCAAGGCCAACAACGTCGAAGTCAAGGATCTGCAGCGCTGGAACAAGCTGACCGGCAAGAACCTCAAGGTCGGCCAGACCCTGGTGATGCAGGACAACACCAAGCGCACCCCGGCGCGCAGCGGTGGCCGGGTCAACACGGTGATCGCTGCCAACAGCAAGCCCAAAGGCAAGGCCGACAGCCAGCAGCAGACCCAGTACAAGGTCAAGCGTGGCGACACCCTGTACGTGGTGGCCAAGCGTTTCAACGTCGAGATGCAGCATCTCAAGCGCTGGAACCCGGGTGCCGGCAAGGCCCTCAAGCCTGGGCAGATGCTCACGGTCTACCAGCCGCACTGACAGAAGAGCCCCTGAATTTTCAGGGGCTTTTTTATTGCCAGAATTTTTGTCCCCGATGGATTCCTTGTGGTGAGGGGATTTATCCCCGATGGGGCGCGAAGCGGCCCCTGCCTTCCAAAAACCACGGGGACTGCTGCGCAGTCCATCGGGGATAAATCCCCTCGCTACAATGCAAACCGGGCAAGCATTGCACGCCGATTAACAGCCCATTAACCCGCTATCTTTTTCCTGTCCATACAAGCTGTTACTGTACGGCCCACAAAGCCCAAGCCGCCTGGATCGGATCTGACTTGAAGCGTCCCCTCCTCCTGCTCCTGATCAGCCTGGCCTTGAGCTCACCCGCAAGCGCGACGATTACCGAGAGTCACGGTTATGCGCAGTTCGGCACGCTCAAGTACCCGGCCAGATTTACCCACTTCGACTGGGTCAACCCGCAAGCGCCCAAGGGCGGTACGTTGCGGGTGATGGCGTTCGGCACCTTCGATACGGTCAATCCATACACGTTCAAGGGCACCAGCCCGGTCACCACACCGAATTTCCTGCAGTACGGCATCAACGAGCTGAACGAGCCGCTGATGGTCGGCACCGGCCAGTATTCGCCGTCCGGTGACGAACCGGCGTCCAGTTATGGCTTAATCGCGCAATCGGTGGAGTACAGCGAAGATCGCAGCTGGGTGGTGTTCAATCTGCGCCCGGAAGCACGCTTTCACGACGGCACCCAGATCACCGCTTACGACGTGGCGTTCTCCTACCGAACACTGCTCAAGGACGGCCACCCGCTGTACCGCACCGCCCTGCAGGAAGTCTCGCGGGTCGACATCCTCAACCCGCAGCGCATTCGTTTCGTGATGAAACGCTCGGGCAATCCGTTACTGATCCTGCGCCTCGGCGAGTTGCCGGTGCTGCCGCAGCATTACTGGAAGGATCGCGACTTCAAGGCCACCACCTTCGAGCCACCGCTGGGCAGTGGCCCGTACCGCATCACCTCGGTAACGCCGGGGCGGCAGCTGATTTTCGAGCGGGTCAAGGATTACTGGGGCAAGGACCTGCCGGTCAATCGCGGCAAGTACAACTTCGATCGCATGGAAGTCGAGTTCTACCGCGACAGCGACGTGGCCTTCGAAGCGTTCAAGGCCGGCGAATTCGACATCTACATCGAGCATCAGGCAAAGAACTGGGCCAACGGCTACAACTTTCCGGCGGTGCGCCGTGGCGAAGTGATCAAGGCGCAGATTCCGCACCAGATCCCGACCCAGAGCCAGGGCCTGTTCATGAACACCCGACGCGCGACCTTCAGCGACGTCAAGGTGCGCGAAGCGCTGGGCCTGATGTTCGACTTCGAATGGACCAACCGCGCGCTGTTCAGCGATGCCTACCAGCGCACCACCAGCTACTACCCTAACAGCGAGTTTTCCGCGACGGGGCTGCCGGTCGGGCATGAATGGCTGATGCTCAAGCCGTACAAGGATCAGTTGCCCGCGAAGCTGTTCACCGAGCCGTTCAGCCTGCCGCAAACCGATGGCCGTGGCATCCCGCGAGAGACCATGCGCAAGGCCCTGGCCCTGCTCGCCGAGGCCGGCTGGAAGCTCAACGGCCAGCGCCTGCAAAACACCGCAGGGCAGCCGCTGAGCTTCGAACTGTTGCTGGTCAATCCGAACCTTGAGCGGATCCTCCAGCCCTATATCGAGAACCTCAACAGCATCGGCATCGACGCGCGCCTGCGCACGGTGGATCGCGCTCAATACAAACAGCGCCTGGACCAGTTCGATTTCGACATGATCCTGATGACCCTCAACCAGACCCTCAGCCCGGGTCTGGAGCAATGGCAGTACTTCCATTCCAGTCAGGTCGGGGTCAAGGGCAGCAAGAATTACGCCGGTATTGCCAACCCGGTGGTCGATCACCTGCTCGAACAATTGCTCGCCGCGCAAACCCGCGACGAACAGGTCGCCGCCGGCAAGGCGCTGGACCGCGTGCTGCTCTGGCAGCACTACAGCATTCCCAACTGGTACCTCAATTATCACCGACTGGCCTACCGCAACCGGTTGGCCTTCGTCACCACGCCGCCCTACACCCTGGGCCTGAGCGCGTGGTGGCTGAAATCTTCGGAGAACAATAAATGACGCCCATCCGCGCCCTGCTCGTGCAGGCCAGCGGTCTGCTGTTCGCCGGGCTGGCGATTGCCGCCCCGCAACACGCTGTGACCCTGTACAACGAGCCGCCGAAATACCCGGCGGACTTCAAGCAGTTCGATTACGTGAACCCCGACGCGCCCAAGGGCGGGATCTTCCGTCAGGCCGGGTTCGGCGGCTTCGACAGCCTCAACCCGTTCATCAGCAAAGGCGTGCCGGCCGATGACGTCGGGCAGATCTACGACACCCTGACCAAGCACAGTCTCGACGAACCGTTCACCGAGTACGGCCTGATCGCCGCGAAGATCGAGAAAGCCCCGGACAACAGCTGGGTGCGTTTCTACCTGCGCCCGGAAGCGCGTTTTCACGATGGCCATCCGGTGCGCGCCGAAGACGTGGTGTTCAGCTTCCAGACCCTGACCAAGGACGGCTCGCCGCTGTTTCGCGGCTACTACAGCGATGTCGAAGAGGCCATCGCCGAAGACCCGCTCAAGGTGCTGTTCAAGTTCAAGCACACCAACAATCGCGAGTTACCGCTGATCCTCGGTCAGCTCCCGGTGCTGCCGAAACACTGGTGGGCCAATCGTGATTTTTCCAAGGGCAATCTGGAGATCCCGCTGGGCAGCGGCCCGTACAAGGTCGCCGAAGTGAAAGCCGGGCGCTCGGTGCGCTATGAACGGGTCAAGGACTACTGGGGCAAGGATCTGCCGGTCAATCGCGGGTTCTACAACTTCGACGTAATGACCACCGATTACTACCGCGACAACACCGTCGCCGTCGAAGCGCTGAAGGCCGGCCAGTTCGATTACTGGCTGGAAATGACCGCGAAGAACTGGGCCAACGCTTACAACATCCCGGCCGTGACCGAAGGCCGGCTGATCAAGGAACAGATCGCCAACAGCAACCCGACCGGCATGCAGGGCTTCGTCTTCAACCTGCGCCGCCCGGTGTTTCAGGATGTGCGGGTGCGTCAGGCGCTCGGCCTGCTGTTCGATTTCGAGTGGACCAACAAGCAGCTGTTCAACGGTGCCTACTTCCGCACCCGCAGCTATTTCGAGAACTCGGAAATGGCCGCCACCGGCCTGCCCGACGCCGAGCAACGGGCGATCCTCGAACCGTTTCGCAGCAAACTGCCGGCGCAGGTGTTCAGCGAAGCCTTCGAGAACCCGAAGACCGACGCCAGCGGCATGATCCGCGCACAGCAGCGTGAGGCCTATCAATTGCTGCAAGAGGCTGGCTGGAAGATCGTCGACGACAAAATGGTCGACGCCAGCGGCAAACCGGTGGTCATCGAGTTCCTTCTGGCGCAGACCGAATTCGAACGCGTGCTGCTGCCGTTCAAACGCAATCTGGCCGACCTCGGCATCGATCTGGTGATCCGCCGTGTCGACGTTTCGCAATACATCAACCGCGTGCGCTCGCGGGACTTCGACATGATGGTCGGCAGCTTCCCGCAATCCAACTCGCCGGGCAACGAGCAGCGCGAATTCTGGATGAGCGCCGCCGCCGACAAACCGAGCAGCCGCAACACCATGGGCCTGAAGGATCCGATCGTCGATCAACTGGTGGAGAACCTGATCAACGCCGACTCGCGCAGCAGCCTGGTGGCGCACGCCCGGGCGCTGGATCGGGTGCTGCAATGGGGTTACTACGTGGTCCCCAACTGGCACATCAAGACCTGGCGCGTGGCGTACTGGAACCACATCGGTCACCCGAAAGTCTCGCCCAAATACGACATCGGGATTAACACCTGGTGGGTCAAGCCTGACGCGAAGCCCGCCATAGAAGTCGAAACCAAACTGCAAGCCGACCCTGTGGGCACGGAGTAATCAGATGCTGGCGTATATCTTTCGGCGACTGCTGCTGATCATCCCGACCCTGTTCGGCATCCTGCTGATCAACTTTGTGATCATCCAGGCCGCGCCCGGCGGCCCGGTGGAGCAGATGATCGCCAAGCTCGAAGGCTTCGAAGGCGCCACCAGCCGCATCGCCGGTGGCGGTGCCGAGGTCTCGGTGGCCGGCTCCGCGTATCGTGGCGCGCAAGGCCTCGACCCGGCGCTGATCAAGGAAATCGAACACATGTACGGGTTCGACAAGTCGGCCCCGGAACGTCTGTGGATCATGGTCAAGAACTACGCGAAGCTGGATTTCGGCGACAGTTTTTTCCGCGACGCCAAGGTTATCGACCTGATCAAGGAAAAGATGCCGGTATCGATCTCGCTCGGGCTGTGGAGCACGCTGATCATGTACCTGGTGTCGATCCCGCTGGGGATCGCCAAGGCCACGCGGCACGGCAGCCACTTCGACGTGTGGACCAGCTCGGCGATCATCATCGGCTACGCGATTCCGGCGTTCCTCTTTGCGATTCTGCTGATCGTGGTGTTTGCCGGCGGCAGTTATCTGGACTGGTTCCCGCTACGCGGGCTGACCTCGAACAACTTCGATGAACTGAGCCTGGGCGGCAAGATCCTCGACTACTTCTGGCACCTCGCGCTGCCGGTAACCGCGCTGGTGATCGGCAACTTCGCGACCATGACCCTGCTGACCAAAAACAGCTTCCTCGACGAGATCAACAAGCAGTACGTGGTCACCGCCAAGGCCAAGGGCCTGACGCGCAATCGCGTGCTCTACGGCCACGTGTTCCGCAACGCCATGCTGCTGGTGATTGCCGGGTTTCCGTCGGCGTTCATCGGCATCTTCTTCACCGGCTCGTTGCTGGTGGAGGTGATCTTCTCCCTCGACGGTCTGGGTCTGATGAGTTTCGAAGCGGCGATCAACCGCGATTACCCGGTGGTGTTCGGCACCCTGTTCATCTTCACCCTGCTGGGGCTGGTGGTGAAACTGATCGGCGACCTCACCTACACCCTGGTCGATCCGCGCATCGACTTCGCCAGCCGGGAGCATTGAGATGAACCTGTCCCCTCTCAACCGCCGCCGGTTCGAACTGTTCAAGGCCAACAAGCGTGGCTGGTGGTCGCTGTGGCTGTTTCTGATCCTGTTCGGCCTGAGCCTCGGTGCCGAACTGATCGCCAACGACAAGCCGCTGGTGGTGCATTACGACAACCACTGGTACTTCCCGGCGATCAAGCGCTACCCGGAAACCACCTTCGGCGGCGAATTCCCGCTGGAAGCCAACTACAAGAGCCCGTACATCCGCGAACTGCTCAAGGCCAAGGATGCGTGGGTGTTGTGGGCGCCGATCCCCTACAGCTACCAGAGCATCAACTACGACCTGAAAGTCCCGGCCCCGGCCCCGCCGTCGGCGGACAACCTGCTCGGCACCGACGATCAGGGCCGCGATGTGCTCGCGCGGGTGATCTACGGCTTCCGCATTTCCGTACTGTTTGCCCTGACGCTGACCGTGCTCAGCTCGATCATCGGCGTGATCGCCGGCGCGCTGCAGGGTTTCTATGGCGGCTGGGTCGATCTGGCCGGGCAACGCTTTCTGGAGATCTGGTCGGGATTGCCGGTGCTGTACCTGCTGATCATCCTTGCCAGTTTCGTCCAGCCGAATTTCTGGTGGCTGCTGGGGATCATGCTGCTGTTTTCGTGGATGAGCCTGGTCGACGTGGTGCGCGCCGAGTTCCTGCGTGGCCGCAACCTCGAATACGTGCGTGCGGCACGGGCGCTGGGCATGCAGAACGGCGCGATCATGTTCCGCCACATTCTGCCCAACGCGATGGTCTCGACCATGACCTTCATGCCGTTCATCCTCACCGGTGCCATCGGCACCCTGACCGCGCTGGACTTCCTCGGCTTCGGCTTGCCGGCCGGCAGCCCGTCGCTGGGTGAACTGGTGGCCCAGGGCAAATCCAACCTGCAGGCACCGTGGCTGGGCATGAGCGCGTTCGCGGTGCTGGCGCTGATGTTGAGTTTGCTGGTGTTTATCGGCGAGTCCGCTCGCGATGCCTTCGACCCGAGGAAGTGAAATGAATCAGGACAATCTGATCGAAGTGCGCGACCTCGCCGTCGAGTTCGGCTTCAACGAGCGGCTGCACCGGGTGGTCGAGGGCGTGAGCTTCGACATCAAACGCGGCGAAACCCTGGCCCTGGTCGGCGAGTCCGGCTCGGGCAAATCGGTGACGGCGCACTCGATCCTGCGCCTGCTGCCCTACCCGCTGGCCCGCCATCCGGCCGGCAGCATCAACTATGCCGGGCAGAATCTGCTGGGGCTGAGCGAAAAGACCATCCGGCATATTCGCGGCAACCGCATCGCGATGATCTTTCAGGAGCCGATGACCTCGCTCAACCCGCTGCACTCGATCGAGAAGCAGATCAACGAGATCCTCGGCATCCACAAGGGTCTGAGCGGCAAAGTCGCGACCAAGCGCACTTTGGAGCTGCTGGAGATGGTCGGCATTCCCGAGCCGCACAAACGCCTCAAGGCCCTGCCCCACGAATTGTCCGGCGGCCAGCGCCAGCGGGTGATGATCGCCATGGCGTTGGCCAACGAGCCGGAGTTGCTGATCGCCGACGAACCGACCACCGCACTGGACGTGACCGTTCAGCTGAAAATCCTCGATTTGCTCAAGGAACTTCAGGCTCGATTGGGCATGTCGCTGCTACTGATCAGTCACGATTTGAACCTGGTGCGAAGAATTGCGCATCGCGTATGTGTCATGCAGCGCGGTTGCATCGTCGAACAGGCATCGTGCGCAGAGCTGTTCCGTTCGCCGCAGCATCCGTACACTCGGGAATTGCTCGGCGCGGAGCCCAGCGGGGGCCCGGCGACCAATAAAATCGGGGCGCCGCTGCTCGAAGTCGAGAACCTCAAAGTCTGGTTCCCGATCAAGAAAGGCCTGCTCAAGCGCACGGTGGATTACGTCAAGGCAGTGGACGGCATCAATTTCAGCCTGCCTCAGGGTCAGACCCTGGGGATCGTGGGGGAAAGCGGTTCCGGCAAATCCACGCTGGGTCTGGCGATTTTGCGGCTGATCGGCAGCAAAGGCGCGATTCGCTTTGAGGGCAAACAGCTAGACTGCCTGACGCAGAACGAGGTTCGCCCGTTGCGTCGGGAGATGCAGGTGGTGTTTCAGGATCCGTTCGGCAGCCTGAGTCCGCGGATGTGCGTGAGCGACATCGTTGGCGAAGGCCTGCGGATTCACAAGATGGGCACCGCCGCCGAGCAGGAAGCGGCGATTATTGCGGCATTGAAGGAGGTAGGTCTGGATCCGGAAACCCGGCACCGCTACCCTCACGAATTTTCCGGTGGGCAACGGCAACGTATCGCCATTGCCCGGGCTTTGGTGCTGAAACCGGCGCTGATCCTGCTGGACGAGCCGACTTCCGCGCTCGACCGCACGGTGCAGCGGCAAGTGGTGGAGCTGTTGCGTTCACTGCAAGCCAAGTACAACCTGACGTATTTGTTCATCAGCCATGACCTGGCTGTCGTCAAAGCGCTGAGCCACCAGTTGATGGTGGTCAAGCATGGCCAAGTGGTCGAACAGGGAGACGCGCAAGATATTTTTGCCGCCCCCAAACATCCGTATACACAGCAGTTGCTGGAAGCCGCTTTTTTGGCACCAGCCACTGCGCAATAACCTGAAAGAGGAGCAACACATGGGTTTTCTCGCCGGTAAGCGCGTACTGATCGTCGGTGTCGCCAGCAAGCTGTCCATCGCATCCGGCATCGCTGCCGCCATGCATCGCGAGGGCGCTGAGCTTGCCTTCACTTATCAGAACGACAAACTGAAAGGTCGTGTTGAGGAATTCGCTCAAGGCTGGGGTTCGAGCCCTGAGCTGTGCTTCCCGTGCGACGTGGCCAGCGATGAAGAAATCGCCAAGGTCTTCGAAGAACTGAGCAAGAAGTGGGACGGCCTGGACTGCATCGTGCACTCCGTCGGCTTCGCCCCGGGCGACCAACTGGACGGCGACTTCACCGAAGCCACCACCCGTGAAGGTTTCCGCATCGCTCACGACATCAGCGCCTACAGCTTCGTGGCCCTGGCCAAGGCTGGCCGCGAAATGATGAAAGGCCGCAACGGCAGCCTGCTGACCCTGTCGTACCTGGGCGCCGAGCGCACCATGCCGAACTACAACGTGATGGGCATGGCCAAGGCTTCGCTGGAAGCTGGCGTACGTTACCTGGCTGGTTCCCTGGGCCCGGACGGCACCCGCGTCAACTGCGTATCGGCCGGCCCGATCCGTACCCTGGCAGCCTCGGGCATCAAGAACTTCCGCAAGATGCTGGCCGCCAACGAAGCGCAAACCCCACTGCGCCGCAACGTCACCATCGAAGAAGTCGGCAACGCCGGCGCCTTCCTGTGCTCCGACCTGGCGTCGGGCATCAGCGGTGAAATCATGTACGTGGACGGCGGCTTCAACACCACCGCCATGGGCAACATCGAAGAGTAATCTTCGGTCTGCCGATAAAAAACCCGCCAATCGGCGGGTTTTTTTGTGCCTGCAATTTCTTGAACAACCCAAATCCCCCTGTAGGAGTGAGCCTGAATTTCGTGAACAGCGGATAAACCTGTGGGAGTGGGCTTGCTCACGAAGAGGCCGGCACATTCAACATGGATATCGCCTGACCGGACGTTTTCGCGAGCAAGCCCGCTCCCACACTGTTTTTACGATATGCCTGAATTTTGTGGGCACCCGATAAACCTGTGGGAGTGAGCTTGCTCACGAAGAGGCCGGCACATTCGACATGGATATCGCCTGACCGGACGTTTTCGCGAGCAAGCTCGCTCCCACACTGTTTTTACGATATGCCTGAATTTTGTGGGCAGCCGACAAACCTGTGGGAGTGGGCTTGCTCACGAAGAGGCCGGCACATTCAACATGGATATCGCCTGACCGGACACTTTCGCGAGCAAGCCCGCTCCCACAGGGTTCTGCGGTGTACCTGGATTTTGTGAGCAGCCGATAAACCTGTGGGAGTGGGCTTGCTCACGAAGAGGCCGGCACATTCGACATGGATATCGCCTGAGCGGACGCTTTCGCGAGCAAGCCCGCTCCCACAGGGTTCTGCGATGTGCCTGGATTTTGTGGGCAGCCGCTAAACCTGTGGGAGCTGGCTTGCCAGCGATGAGGCCCGAATCAGCGCCGTTTCAACGCCTGCTTGTGCGCATACATCGCCTCGTCGGCATCGGCCAGCAGTCGATCCACCGTTTCATGGCGTTGCGGATCGTATTCGATCTGGCCGACGCTGAAGCGAATCTCGTAGCCGCGCTGTAACATCGCATTACGCTCGTCGAGGATTTCCTTGAGCCGCGCCATGATCGCTGTGGTTTCGACGTGACTGGAGCCGGTCAGCAGCGCCACGAACTCGTCACCGCCCAGGCGCCCGACCACGTCGCTCTCGCGAAAAGCGATGCGCAGCACATCGGCAAAGGTCTTCAGCGCACTGTCGCCCTCAGCATGGCCGTAACGATCATTGATCTGTTTGAAGTCATTGAGATCGAAAAACAGCAGCGTCGCCGGTTTGTCCCGGTGTTTACAGGCGTCCAGCGCATGCTGGGCCAGGGTCTTGAAGCCACGGCGGTTGGACAGCAGCGTCAGCTCGTCCATGCTTGCCATCTGCACCGCCATCAACTCCTGCTCGGCCATGCCGGCGAGATCGCGCAACAGGGCACGCTCCTCGTCGTCGAGTTCACGCGGCTGGGTGTCGATCAGGCACAACGTGCCCATTTTGTTGCCGTTGGGCACGGTCAGCGGGTAGCCCGCGTAGAAACGAATCTTCGGCTCGCCGGTGACCAGCGGATTGTCATGAAAGCGCTTGTCCTGCTTGGCATCAGGCACCAGCAGCAATTCGTCCTGAAGAATCGCGTGCCCACAGAACGACACATCACGCGGAGTTTCGTTGACGTCGAGGCCGACGCACGACTTGAACCATTGCCGATCCTTGTCCACCAGCGTCACCAGGGCAATCGGCACGTTGAACAGGCGCTTGGCCAGCCGCGTGAGCCGGTCAAAACGCTCTTCCGGCGCCGAATCAAGAACCTTCAAGCCGTGCAGCGCTTGAATTCGGGTGGTTTCATTGGCGGGTTTGGTCGGGGCCAGCATCACGCACTCCATCAGGGTCAATGACCGTTAGAGTAGCTTGATTCACCAGCGACTCACACACTCAACCGCCCGCCACCGGACATGGCCCGCCAGCATCGGCCCAAAGCTTGAACTGGGCCACAAAAATGTCATGCGGCACCGGCACCGGTGCACGCCCTGCCCCGGGATTCCAGCCCCACAGCACCAGCTTGTCGTCGCTGACATGTTTGATCAGCGCGGCGAAATCACGGTCACCATTGCTCGAACGATCCTTAATCATCGCGCACAACTTGTCCGGCGGCAGGCCGATCCAGGCCATCTTGTGCGCCGCCGGCGGCAGGCTCCAGTGCGGCGCCCCCGGCGGTGCATGCGCACCATAACTTTCCGGCGGATTGCTCTCAGCGTGGCAAGTGGCGCAGGGCAAACCGGCTGCGCCCTTGCCGTCCATGCCGCGCACCACATTCATCGCGTGCGGTTTGCCGGCATCGAACTGCAGCGGCGAGTCGCCGGGGATGTGGCAGTTCTGGCAACGCGGGCTCTGGAACACCTTCTGCACCGTGCCGAACGCCTTGAGCGCTTCCTGATCATCGGCGAACAGGTCCGAGGCGTAGCCGCCCAGCCCCAGCAACATCATCGTGCCCAACAGCAGATGTCGTTTCATCTCACACCCCCGACAGTTGCAGCGGCAGTTCACGCAAGCGCTGCCCGGTCAGCGCATACACGGCATTGGCCACCGCCGGCGCGGTCGGCGGAACACCGGCCTCGCCGATGCCGCCGGGCTTGTCGCTGCTGGGCACGATATGCACTTCGACCAGCGGCATCTCGTTGAGCCGCAGCACCTGGTAATCGTGATAATTGGACTGCACCACCGCGCCGTCCTTGAGCGTCAGCTTGCTGTGCAGCGCCATGCCCAGGCCAAAAGTGATGCACGATTCCATCTGCGCCGCGATGCTCTGCGGGTTGACCACGATCCCGCAGTCCACCGCACACACCACGCGGTGCACGCGAATCGCCAGATTGTCCTGCGAGACCTCGGCCACCTGCGCCACATAACTGCCGAACGACTCGTGTACCGCCACGCCCAATGCATGCCCGTCAGGCAACGGCGCTGTCCAGTTGGCCTTCTCCACCGCAAGATTCAGCACCCCGAGATGCCGCGCATGGTCCTTGAGCAAGGTACGTCGGTACTCCACCGGATCCTTGCCCGCCGCAGCGGCTAGTTCATCGATCAGCGACTCCATGACGAACGCGGTGTGGCTGTGCCCCACCGAACGCAGCCACAGCACATTGATTCCGGTCTGCGGCGAATGCAGCTCGACCTGTTGATGGGCCAGACCCTTGATATACGGGCTGTCGGCCACACCTTCGACCGAAGTCGCGTCGATGCCGTTCTTGACCATGGTCTGTTCGAGCATGGTGCCGGCCATGATCGACTGGCCGACCAGCACATGCTGCCAGCTCAGCGGCATGCCCTGCCCGTCCAGGCCTATGCGTGCCTGATGCAGGAACATCGAGCGGTAATACCCGCCGCGAATGTCGTCCTCGCGCGACCACACGGTTTTCACCGGCAGCCCCGCGGCTTTCGCCACTTGCACCGCTTCGGCGACGAAGTCCGAGGTCGGATTGGCCCGCCGCCCGAATCCGCCGCCAAGAAATTCGGTGTGAATTTCCACCTGTTCCGGTTTGAGTCCGGTGATCTTGCCGGCGACCATCTGATCGAGGGTCTGGAATTGCGTGCCGGTCCAGATCTCGCACTTTTCGGCGCTGATCTTCACTGTGCAGTTCAGCGGTTCCATCGGTGCGTGCGCCAGATACGGCACGCTGTATTCGACGTCGATTTTCTTCGCCGCCTTGTCGAAGTTGCCTTTCGGATCCCCAGCCTGGCTGGCGGAAGTGCCCGGTGTCGCTGCCAGTTTGCGGAAACTGTCGAGCAGGCCCTGGCTGCTCAGGTCAGCGTGCGGCCCGAGATCCCAATCGACCTTCAGCGCATCGCGACCAAGTTTCGCCGCCCAGTAATGATCGGCAATCACCGCCACACCGGTCGGCACCTGTACCACTTTGTGCACACCGGGCACCGCCAGTGCCTCGGCGCCCTCGAAGGATTTGACCGTGGCACCGAACACCGGCGCACGGGCGACCATCGCGGTCATCAAGCCCTCGAATTGCACGTCCATGCCGAACTTGGCGCGGCCGGTGATTTTCTCCGGGGTATCGAGGCGTTTGGTCGGTTTGCCGATGACTTTCCAGTCCTTGGCCTCCTTGAAGGTGATCGACTTTGGATCCGGCACTGGCAGTTGCCCGGCGGCGTCCGCCAGTTCGCCGTACGTCGCGCGTTTATCGCCGGCGATCACTACGCCGGACTCGGTGCGAATCGTCGACGCAGCGACGTTGAAGCGCTTGGCCGCCGCTTCCACCAGCATCTGCCGCGCCGTGGCCCCGGCGAGCCGGTAGCGGTCGAATTCCATCCAGGTCGAGGTCGAGCCGCCAGTAATCTGCATCCCGCCAAACGCGGGCATGCCGTAATTGGCCGCCGAGGCCGGCGAGTGCTCGACGCGGATCGTCGACCAGTCGGCGTCCAGTTCTTCGGCGATCAGCATGGTCAGACCGGTCCAGATGCCCTGACCCATTTCCGAGTGCCCGAGCAACACCGTCACGCTGTTGTCGGCGGCAATGCGCAAAAACGCATTCGGCGCGAAGACCTTGCCTTCATTCTCCGCCGCCAGAGCAAAACGATGGGCACCGGGGACGACAAACGCCACCACCAGACCGCCACCCAGCACGGCACTGCCCTTGAGAAATCCGCGACGCGATACAGGACTGTTCATCGTCTATCTCCCAATCAGCCGATCTCGGCCGCACGTTTCACAGCCGCGCGGATTCGCGGATAGGTACCGCAGCGGCAAATATTGCCGGAGAGCGCCTGATCGATATCGCTGTCGGTGGGCTTGGGGATTTTCGCCAGCAGCGCGGCGGCAGACATGATCTGCCCGGACTGGCAGTAACCGCACTGCACCACATCAAGTTCGGCCCAGGCCTGCTGCACCGGGTGCGAGCCATCGGTCGAAAGGCCTTCGATGGTGAGAATTTTCTGCCCGTTGGCCACGGCGGTGGCGGGCGTGATACAGGCGCGCAACGGCGCGCCATCGACGTGTACGGTGCAGGCGCCGCACTGGGCCATGCCACAGCCGAATTTGGTACCGGTCAGGTGCGCAACGTCACGCAGGACCCAGAGCAACGGCATGTCGGCCGGTACATCGAGTTCCTGATCCTTGCCATTGATATTCAAGGTCAGCATCGGGGGATTTCCTCAGACTCACGGTGTTCTGAAGGGGCGCCGCTACGGCCGTGGAAGCCTGTGCGCGCCTCGGCTTATCCCTTTCAGCAAAGCCTAATTTGCGCGTGAAGCCAGACGTGGCGACCACCGGTCATGCCCTATCGCAAAAATGTCGACTTTAATCTTCTGGCTGATAACGGCGCTTATCCGAACCCTCACGACCGGTCTGCGACAAGCGCGGTAACCCATCACAAAGGTCAGGAGTCGCGAACATGGGATTTGTCACCACCAAAGACGGCGTCGATATTTTCTACAAGGACTGGGGCCCGAAGGACGCCCCGGTGATCCACTTCCACCACGGCTGGCCGCTCAGCTCGGATGACTGGGATGCGCAGATGCTGTTCTTTCTGGCCCAGGGCTTTCGGGTGATTGCTCACGACCGTCGAGGCCACGGACGGTCGAGCCAGGTCTGGGACGGCCACGACATGGACCATTACGCCGACGATGCGCTGGCGGTGGTTCAGCACCTGGGGGTGAAGAACGTGGTGCATGTCGGCCACTCCACCGGCGGCGGCGAGGTCATCCACTACATCGCCCGTCATGGTCAGGACAACGTCGCCAAAGGCGTGTTGATCAGCGCGGTGCCACCGTTGATGGTGCAGACCGAAAGCAATCCCGGTGGATTGCCGAAATCGGTGTTCGACGATTTTCAGGCGCAACTGGCGGCCAATCGTGCGCAGTTCTACCGCGATATCCCCAGCGGGCCGTTTTATGGCTATAACCGCCCCGGGGCCAAGCCGTCTGAGGGGATCATCGGCAACTGGTGGCGTCAGGGCATGATCGGCGGCGCCAAGGCGCATTACGACGGGATCGTTGCGTTCTCGCAGACCGATTTCACTGAAGACCTGAAGAAAGTCACCGTGCCGGTGCTGGTGATGCATGGCGAGGACGATCAGATCGTACCGTATGCGAACTCGGGGCCTTTGTCGGCGAAACTGCTGCCAAATGGCACGCTGAACTCATATCCGGGGTTTCCGCACGGGATGCCGACGACTGAGGCGGCGACGATCAATGCCGATCTGCTGGCGTTTATTCGCGGCTGAGATAACCGAAGTCAGCTGACTCCCCTGTAGGAACGGGCTTGCTCGCGAAGGCATTCGATCTATCGACATCGGGCTGGCTGAACCACCGCTTTCGCGAGCAAGCCCGCTCCCACCAGGGGACTCGGTATTGCCCGGACTTTTTGCTATTCCTCGGTGCGCCCCGTCCCTTCGCGATCACGTTCGTAGTGGTGCGCCAGTGGCAGCACCGGCAACCATGACTCGCGCCGCACTGTCCACAGTTCATAAGTCGGCTTGAACTGGTTTGGCGCGTCCAGCGAGCCGACATTCACTTCAATTTCATCCCCCGAACGCGCCAGTACCGGCGAACCACAGCGCGGACAGAACACCCGCCCTTGATATTCGCCGGTCTTGCCACTGACGGTCACGGCATTCTCGGGAAATATCGCCGAGGCATGAAACAACGTGCCATGGTGTTTGCGGCAGTCGAGGCAGTGGCAGATCCCGACGCGGTAAGGTTGGCCCGATGCTTCGAAACGCACATCGCCGCACAGGCAACCGCCAGTTAATGGGTTCATGGTGTCTATCCTCTGCCAGACTCTGTTCAGCCTTTGAACATAGCAGCCGTACAAGCGAACGCCCACAATCGGCTTATACCGGAGACAGCGCCATGCCCTCCCCTGAATCCATCTTGTTACAGAGCTGGCACACCAACGCTGATGCCTGGATCGACGCGATCCGCAGCGGTGCCATCGAAAGCCGTCAGCAGGTCACCGATCAGGCGATCCTGCTGGCGATCATGGGCCGCCAACCGGGACGCGTGCTGGATCTGGGTTGCGGCGAAGGCTGGTTGTTGCGGGCGCTGGCGGATCGCGGTATCGATTCGGCGGGCGTCGATGGCGATGCGACGTTGATCGAGGCTGCACGCGCGGCCGGTTCAACCAGCGTGCACGTCGCCAGTTACCAGACGCTGGTCGAGGACGAAGTCGACATCGGTCGTGATTACGATTTGATCTGCGCCAACTTCTCGCTGCTGCATCAGGACATCATTCCATTGCTCGCCGCGATGCATGCGTTGCTGGCTCCCGGCGGTGCCATGATCATTCAGACCCTGCATCCGTGGGCCGTGGCGGCCGGCGATTATCAGGATGGCTGGCGTGAAGAGTTCTTCGCCGGGTTCAAGGGCCAGTGGCAGCCGATGCCGTGGTATTTCCGCACGCTGTCGAGCTGGTGCAACGCGCTGGACATGGCCGGGTTTCACCTGGTCAGCCTGCAAGAGCCGCAGCATCCGCAAAGCCCGGTGCCGCAGTCGCTGTTGCTGATCGCCGAACGGCGCTGACCGGGGCAACTCGAGCCCCTTGTGGGAGCGAGCTTGCTCGCGAATGCGGAGTGTCTGACAGGCTCGTTGCCGCATGTGCCGACGCTTTCGCGAACAGGCTCGCTCCCACAATGTTTGGCGTCTAATGCTTCAGTTGTCGATCTACGGCACCGCCATTCGACCAAGGACTGACTACGCTGTAAATCCTGCGTGTCTAACCTGCCGAGGATGACTGCCATGCAACGCTTTCAAAAACTCACACCGTGCCTGTGGTTCGATGATCAGGCCGAAGCCGCCGCGAAGTTCTATTGCTCGATCTTCGACCATTCGAAAATCACCGGCCTGACCCACTACAGCAAAGTCGGCCAGGAATTTCACGGCAAGCCGGAAGGCGCGGTAATGACCGTCAGTTTCGAACTCGACGGCCAGACCTTCACCGGCCTCAACGGCGGGCCGATGTTCAAGTTCAGTGAAGCCATTTCGTTTCAGGTCAATTGCCAGAATCAGGAAGAAGTCGACCACTTCTGGGGCAACCTGTCGGCCGGTGGCCCGGTCGAGGCCCAGCAATGCGGCTGGCTCAAGGACCAGTTCGGGGTGTCGTGGCAGATCGTGCCGGTGGCGTTCATGCACATGATGCAGGACCCCGACACCAGCAAGTCGCAACGGGCGATGCAGGCCATGTTCAAGATGAAAAAACTCGATATCGCCGAACTGGAGCGGGCCTTTGCCGGCCAGAGCTAATACACTCCGGTTCTGGCCTGCCTGGAACCATAACGATGAAACACGCTGCCGCCAAAAAACCTGAAAAAGCCCCTCGCTTCTGGCGCGACGATGCCCTGCCCTTCATCGAAGCGCGGGCCATCGCCGATGGCCGTGAGGTCTGCTACTCACGCCATTCCCATGCGCATTTTTCGATTGGCGCGATCACCGCCGGGCGTAGCATTTATGTGCATGAGCAATCGACGTTCGAAGTCGCCGCCGGCACCGTGGTGCTGATGAATCCGGGCGACGTGCATGCCTGCAATCCGATCGATGATCAGCCGTGGTCGTACTTGATGTTGTATGTCGAGACGCCGTGGCTGACGGATTTGCAGCATCAACTGGGGTTCAGTGCGGAGCAGGAGTTTCGGCGGTTTACCACTACTCATCTGGATGACCCGCGACTGTTTCGTGACCTGCAAGGGCTTTACGCCACACTGGTCGACGAGCAGCAGGACGTACTGCGCAAACACAGCGCAGCGGTGGAGTTTTTCAGCGATCTGCAACTACGCCTGAACCCGGCTGAACCACCGTTGCGCAAACCGAATTTCAAGCTCGAACGCGCTGCCGACTTCATCCGCGAACACTGCACCGATCTGCTCAGCCTGGAGGACATCTGCACGGCGGCGCAGTTGTCACCGTCGTATCTGATCCGTGCGTTCAAGCAGCATTACGGCATGACCCCGCATGCCTTTGTGGTCAACCAGCGCATCCAGTTCGCCCGCGAACGCCTGCGCAGCGGCCAGTTGATTGCCGATGTCGCACTGGAGGCGGGGTTTGCCGATCAGGCGCATTTTCAGCGCGCATTCAAACAGCATCTGGCGGCGACTCCCGGCCAATATCGCGGCTGATCCTGGCGCCGGGCTCACGGCAACAGCAGATAACCCGCGCTCGCCGCCAGCAACAAGGCCATCAACCGATTGAACAGGCGCATCCCCTTCGGATTGCCCAGATACCCACGCAGAAACGTCCCGGCATAGACCCAGCAACCGACCGACAGATAACAGATCACCAGATACACCGCGGCGAACTGCCAGACCAGCCGTGCCTCGCCATCGGCGACAAACGCGCCCATCCCTGCCACACAGGCCAGCCAGGCTTTCGGATTGAGCCATTGCATCACCGCGCCGTACAACATCGACGGCGCCCGACCCGCCTCGCCGGCATGCAACTGGCCGTCATCGGCAGCCAGTTTCCAGGCCATGAACAACAGAAACGCCACCCCGGCCAATTGCACCACCCGGGTCAGAAATGGCCACAGTTTCAGGACCTCATGCAGCCCCAGGCCCATCAGCACCAGCAACAGCACAAAACCCAGCGTCGCTCCTGCCACGTGCCGCTGACTGGCCCGAAAGCCGAACTGCGCACCGGAACTCAGCGCCACTATATTCACCGGCCCCGGGGTTATGGACGCCACCAGCGCAAACGCCGCCATCGACACAATCAGACTCATTACGCACCTGCTGCAGAGTGGGGAGAAAGAGACTCAGGCTAACTAAGGCACGGCCTGCTGTATTGAACAAAATTGCCCTCGTATCGACCGACACGAAACATACGTTGAAACCAATACTGCAAAACAAACCCTGGTTGCGCCGATATAGTCGCCACGCGAAAACAAATCTTCGCGGTACCCGTTTATTGACCCACCTATATAGCCATGGATGGACTGACACCCAATGACGACTTCAACCAATCTTTTTACCCCAGCACCTCTATCAAGTGAGCAACTTGAGCGACGTGATATTGCGCAGACAATGAGAGCCATGCTCGAAAAGTGGGAAAAGGCCAAGGCCAGCGACAACTATGCCTACCCCACCAACCGTGTTAATAACAAACAACTGTGCATATCGACTCTTGAGGGAAGTCTATTCAATCAAGCGCATTTTTCGGCACACATCGTCCTGCGCCAACTGGTACGTCAGCCACAATTCGTTGCAATCGTCGATACGTTAGAAATCAATGATGACAACTGGACACTGGTCAATAAAAAGGGCGAAATCTTTCAAGTCCATGAAATCCAAACAACTGTCGGGACGTTTATCGAGCGCATTGATATCACCCAGCAGATCAACGAGATTGATTCGTTGAAAGCCGACCTGCAACTGCTGGCCAGCAGTGCAGTCATGACAGGTGGCATCGTGTCTTCAAGCGACCGTCTGCCGTTGCTCAACTGGCTGCAGTTCCAGCAACTGAACCTGCCCGAGACCGCAGACCAGTTGCAAAACCTGATTGCCTGGCTCGAACTGACGTTGCCGCTGCCACCGACGCATGGCAACTACTGGGGGATATCGAACGAAACCGGCGCAACAGAGCTGTGCATCGACGAAGATCAGCAATCGGCTATCTACCAGGTCATCCATAAGTTGATGGACAGGGGCGAGCCGCGCGCGGAACCGCTGATCAATTATCTGGCGGGCGCACTGCTCAAGAAAGAGACGCCGACAGCCCTGCGTGAATACCCGCGTCGCGCCTGGGCACTGCTGATCGAGACCGAAGAAGCCAAAGCTTTCGCCCAGTCCTGCTTCGAAGCGTTGAACGAACCGTCCATGGCCAATGCGACTGTGCTGAGCACAGAGCAGCGCAGTCGCCTGCTGGTCGCAGCGGTCATGCTGGATTTGTCGTTGGGTCGCGAAGACAAGAACCAGAATTTCATCGAGCAGAATATCTATAACCCAGGTTACGTACAGGCTACCTCCCACGAGGTCAACCTGGCACTGGAACAGGCACTCGGGCGCCGACGTATCAAGGAATATGCCGTTCCCATGACGCTGGAACTGATCCTCGCCGGACTTGCGCCCGAGTTCCTGGTCAGAACACCCACGACGCTACAGATCGGCACGCCAGGCTGGGTAATTCTGCGCAAATCGGTAAGTCTGGCCGAGAGCATCGCGCCTGGCCTGTCCAGTCAGATGTCCTATGACAAGCTGCTTGAATTGGGCGCGATCTTGCCCACTAGTGCCCAACAGCAGACCCTGCATGACTGGGCGAACCTGCAAGGCATCATGGACTGGTCGATGCTGAATGGCCTGGAACCGGAGAATGCCAATGACCTGCCAACCCAGGAACTGTTCAAGCAGGCAGCCAGCCAATACAACGCCCACCTCGAGGCGATCAACGCCGCACTGACAACGATCGCCACCCCACCGGTCAGTCGGCGCAAGCTGGCGAAAGCCGAGCTGTACGACGTAGGTTGCGATCCGATGATGCAAATAGCGTTGCCGGTCGAATACGGATACGAACGCCATTATCATTCCGTGCTTGATGTTTACATGACCCGCAACTTGCTGTTCAAAAAGGGCTATGACAGGCAATCCGGCACAAGTATCTACAAGGCGTATCCGGATCTGCTGACACTCGAACCAATCAACGACATTTACAAGGCAAAAGTAAAAGAACACTTCAAGCAATACAAAACAGCCATCAATACCACTGTGCGCCTGACACTTTCACGATTGTCACTGGAAGAACGGATGGCACTTGAATTCGGCAAGGTGGCCATATTCACCGTTCGCGATTTCTCCATACAAACCCCGATAAACAGCAGCTTTGTGCCGTTTGATCCACGTAAAACAGCGCACTTCGGCAACATGCTGTTTTGCAAGTATGGATTGCAGTTCTACTGTTTTGAAATATTCCCCCTGCAAGGTATTTGCCGCAATAATCCGGCTCTTGCTGAAGCCTACATCCGCGGCCAGACACTCGATGAGATCGGATGGTTTACCGATGGACCGAACGGTGACAACGAGTTCAAGTCGCTGACGTATCTTCATGCGCGATTCGAGAAAACCGCCTACTTCGAAGGCCAGCCCCCCTTGAGCGAGGAGCTGCGAGACAGGCCGGGCATCATTCTCGAACGCTTTGCCGAATTCGATGAACCTGACGACGCGCTACCCCTTACGCGTAGCCCTATGCACAGTTTCAACTCGGAACGTTTCGACAAGATCGGCGAAATCATTGCCGAACATAATCCCCCGACCCATTACGATCAGTTTTATGCAATCAGTTACGACAGACCCGCCCTGGAGAAGAAACATGATGACTGGGACAACGTCACCGAAACCATTCTCGACATCGTCATCCCGTTCCGCCAGTGCATCAGGGGCCTGTCCTCCAGTGACCCGGATCTTCGCAGCGGCGCCATATTCAGCTGTGTGATGGACCTGACCGCGATCCTCTTCGTCTTTGCCGGAGCGCTGGGGCCGTTCAGCAAGGCGCTGGGCAGCAGTACAAGACTGTTAAGCCTGAGCAAGGTCGGCGCAAGCGTAGCGCTGTCGGTGTTCAATCCGCTCGATGGCGTTCCGAAGCTGGTTTACGGTGGTGCCAGACTGGTCGGCAAAGGCGTGATGAAACTCAGCCATTTCGGCCATACCGTCATCCGGGCCGGAGCCGGACAACTCCGAGCGCTGAGCAGTACCAGCAGCGGCTCGTACGACCTGGTCAAGGCCCTGAGCAAGACCGGGGTTGCAGTGGAGATTCGCATGACTTTGCCGACGCTGGCGCATGCACGGGCATTGTTCAAGGATGATGCACTCGAAACAGTCGAACAGCTCGTCACACGCCTGAGCCAGGACGTTGTTTCCATACCCAAGGGCGGCAATGCGACAGAACTGCAGCATCTGTTCAACGCTGCAACGAGGGAAGCGACTCAGTCCTCAAAGGGATTCCAGCAACTGGAATCGTTAATAGGTCATGCCGCGGCGAACGACGTACTGATCAGCTTCACCAAAAGCAGAGGCCCCCGGTTCAACGGCACAAAGTTCACTACAAAAGCTGGTGACTATTCGGAAATACTTGGATCAATGGCCGAGCTTGAATCCAGGAAAGTCATCTATCTGAAGAATCATCAGCAAAGCATCTTGAAGACGGATCTGGGCAAGCCACCCTACAGCGACGTGATGCCCGAAACGGCGTTCAACCCGCAGGGTTTCACCGACAATGCGCAGAGAGCCGGAGCCTGGATGGTCAAGGGTTCGTCCTCCGACAATGAACTGGAGCACATTGTCGCGATCCTGCGCGAGTATACGAGCAACAATAAATCGCTCACCGATGCGAACGTGGTCAAAGAGATCCACGCTCGACTGGTGCCTCAACTGGCGGAGTCTGTGCGCGAGGTCGGACAGCCAACAAAATATGGTGGCAGCATCAGCGGTTATGCTTCGCTGGAACAACATCTGAAGACGCTCGATGCCGCCCATGAGCACTTCGACAAACACTTGCTGGCGGCCATCGCCGGCTTTCAAGGCTTCGGCGACGGCAATGGTCGTACCGCCAGCGCGGTGTATGCGATCAGCCAACTGCGCAACAATCGATTTGTACCGATGCCGAAACACGTGTTCATGTCGTTGAGCGATCTGGGCTAACCACCCAAAATCCGTGCCCCGTTTAACGTGGCACGGATTTCTTCATTCCCCGGAGAGCATCGCCGGCACGGTAAACCGAAACTCCGTGCCCTCACCCGGCTCACTGCTGGCCTCGATGCGCCCGCCGTGGGCTTCAACAATCCCCTGCGTGATGTACAAGCCCAGTCCGGTTCCGGTCGGGTTGCCCTCCTTCACCGTCCAGTAGCGGTCAAACACCCGCGCCAGGTTTTCCTTGGGAATGCCTTCGCCGGTATCGCGCACGGTAAACACGATTTCTTTGCCGTCAGACTTGGCCAACACGCCCACCGAACCTTTGCGCGGGGTGAACTTGATCGCGTTGCCGATCAGGTTCGACAGCACCTGAAACAGGCGCTCCGGGTCGGCGTGGATTTTCAGGTCGGGATCGGCCTCGAACGAGATATTGATGTCCTTGTCCATCGCCAGTGGCCCGAGCAGCGACTGGGTTTCCTCGAACATCTGCCCGACATCCAGGGTCTGCGGGGCGATGGTGTAGCGCCCGGCGTCGATCTTCGAGGTGTCGAGCAGATCTTCCAGTAGCGTGTTCATCCGCCCAGCTGCCTGCTGCATGGTGTCGATAGCCGTGGAGATGCGCCGCGAGGTGTGCGGGCCGTCGGAACTGAAGGTCTTCTGCATCATGCCGCAGAGCATGGAAATCACGGTCATCGGGTTGCGCAGGTCATGGGAAACCACCGCCACCAGTTCATCACGGGCGCGCACCGCCTCCTGCTCGCGGCGTACCTGTCGCGCCAGGTCGTTTTCCAGTGCCGAACGGCGCAAATCGTTGGCCGCGAACAGATCGCCATGACTCCATTTGGTGGAGATCCCGGCCATCTCGACTTTCCAGATTTCGAACGAAGTACGCGGACGCAGACGCAGGCCGGCGTCGGAATTTTCCAGATCCAGCGGTTTGCGCGGGTCGCCGCTCCAGTTGATGTTTTCCTTGACCTCGGGACGGAACCACATCACCCCGTTGTCCACCGGTTTGGGCAGGCTCATGGCAAGCACGCCGCTGGCCACTTGCTGAAACTGCGCGGCTGGCGGATAAACGCTCGCCAGATGATGGCTGGCGAATACCGGCTCGCCGGTGTTCTGCAACCACTTGTGCAGGGCGCGAATGTCTTCCGGCTCCGGGCAGTTGCCATAACGGTGCAATTGCTTGTCTTCGATGATCGCAATGCCCCCGGCCCCGGCCAGCGCCATAAGCACTTGGGGTTGTTGCGCCAGACCGTCGAAGACGTTTTCCGGCGAGTCGATCATGGCCTGATTGAGCAGCGCCAACGCCTCGACTTTCTCCTCGCGCTGGCGGCTGATTTCCAGCGCTTCCATCGCGCTGATCTGCAGCGACAGCACCTGACCGATGGTCTGGCACGCGCTGCGCAGTTCATGCGGCACGTGCAGCGGCTGGCGGTTGCCGCAGCTGATCAGGCCCCAGAGTTTGTCGCCCTTGAGCAGCGAGATGCTCATCGACGACAGCACGCCCATGTTCTTCATGTACTGGCAATGAATCGGCGAGACGCTGCGCAGAGTGGCAAAACTCAGGTCCAGCGGGGTCTGGGTGTCCGGGCGCAACTTGGGCACCAGCGGCACCGGCTGGTAATCGGCATTCGGGATGATCCGCAGCCAGTTGGTGCGGTACAGCTCGCGCGCCTGCTCGGGGATGTCCGAGGCCGGGAAAAACAGGCCGTTAAACACTTCCATTGACGGGTCGGACGCCTCGGCGATCACCTGACCGTGGCCCTCCTCCTCGAAGCGGTAGATCAGCACCCGATCGTAACCGGTCATTGCCTGGATTTCCTTGACGCTGATGTCGTACAGCGCCTGCAGCGAAGTGGCCGCTTGCAGTCGCTGGAGCATGCGCCCCAGATGGGTCTGGTTGCCGGCGACGTTGCGCGGCTGGAAGTTCTCGACGTGGATTTCCAGTTCCAGAATCAACACGCCTTGATGACGGTGCAGCAGACCTTCGAACGCGGTGCCGTTGAGGCGAAAGTGCAGCGGTCCGGCATCGGCAAATACCGGTTGTTGCAACGCCTCGCGCACGGCCGCCGCGTGCGTCTCACCCAGCAATTCGTGCAGTGGCTGGCGGATCAGTTCTTGCGCCGGGCGTGCCAGCAGGGTCTCGACGTTGGCGCTGATCTGAATGATGTCCAGCGCCGGCTCGCTCAGGGTCAGCAACAGGCCATGAGGCTGGATCGCCCCGGGAAAGCGGATCGGTTCGTCGGCACAGTTGGCCAGCAGTTCTTCAAAGGCTTCTTGGTCTTGCGGGTTCATGCCAGTACCTCCCGGCTTTCGAGCCAGCGCTCGAAACAGCTGAATGTGGTTTGGGCTGCCGCAACCACGGCTTCACGTTCGCCCGCATCCAGCGATCGACTGCCCAGGTAATCAATGAAATCGCGCCAGCGGCGGCCTGTGGCAGCGCCGTAAACGTCGAGGAATGCCGCACCGTTGTCGGCGTTCAGGCTCAACCGCGAGGCGATTTCGCGGCGCAGGATCTGCCCGCCGAGGGTTGCCCCTTCCAGCACGTACGTCACTCCCAGACAGGCAGCGCTGGAGTCGATCACGGGCAGCGCCTGACACAGCGGCAAACGGGCGATAGCCTCGACCGACAGACCCTGGGCCCTCAGATCATTGAACAGGGTCGGCGCCTTGAGACGTGGCGCAAGATCGAAATCGACCGGGATTGCGCCGCTGTCGAGCAATGCGCTTTCCAGCGGTCGATAAAAGCCGTAGTAGGCCTGCATCAGCCGTACAAAAGCGTTGGAATCGAGGGTATCGGAGAAAAAAGGAAGACGTTTTTCCAGTGCGATGTGCAGTTCGGCAGTGCCGGCTCGCAGATCTTGCAGCACCGGTGGCACATAAACTTCACGGGCCTTTGCTTGCATGTAGATCGCTCTTGGTGGGGCCGCTTCGGGGCCGGCAGGGTGTTTGCAGCTTTGGAAGGATATTACACGGCAAACGCCTTTTTCTGACTTGGCGCACAGATTTTTCTGACGAAACCATCGCCTTCAGACCTTTCAGAGTTCTGGAGAATCAGAAAAGTTCGACTCGATCAAAGAGGCTGCCAAGGCTGTACCGCGACAGCACCGCATGACTGTACGGGTCAACGCGCCCGCAGTCTGTGATAAAAAAGCGTCATCGCTTCCGGAGCCCAAGCCCATGGATCTCGCCACGCTTTCGCTGTTTCTCCCGGCCTGTTTTGCTTTGAACATGGCCCCCGGCCCGAACAACCTGCTGTCGGTGAGCAATGCCACCCGCTACGGCTATCGTCGGGCCTGCGCCGCCGGTATCGGGCGAATCGTTGCATTCGCCGCAATGATTGCCCTCGCCGGCGCGGGATTGTCGGTGGTGCTGCAGACCTCGGAATGGCTGTTCCATGCGATCAAGATCATTGGCGCGGCGTACCTGCTGTACCTGGCCTGGCAACTCTGGCGCGCCAACCCCGAGGCTGAGCAGCAGATGGACGGAGCGTCGGTGGGGTTCTGGCGGCTGGCACGTCAGGAGTTTCTGGTGGCGGCGGGCAATCCGAAAGCGATCCTGTTGTTCACCGCGTTTCTGCCGCAATTCGTTGATCCGAGCCGCCCGGTGCCGGCGCAATTCGCCGTGCTCGGCGCGCTGTTTCTGCTGCTGGAATGGATTGCCATCGGCGCCTACGCGTGGATGGGCCTGCACATGCGCCGCTGGTTCGCCGAGCCGCGCGGCAAACGGGTCTTCAACCGTTGCTGTGCAGGGCTGCTGTCGGCGGCCGCTTCAGTGCTGTTGTTCGCCAAACGTGCTTAAGCCTCGGACGGGCCTTTGAGTTCGACCTGATTGCCGTCCGGGTCGAAGCAATACAGCGACAGGCCGTAGCCCTCGGCGCCGAAGCGTCTGGCGGCTTTTTCCACGGTCAGACCGTGCGCCTGCAAGTGCTCGGTCAGCGCCGGTTCATCGAACGGCTCGATGCGCAGGCAGAAGTGATCGACGTTGCGCCGCTCTTTACCGGCCGCCCCGCCACCCTTTTTGCCAAGTTCGCCTTGCAAGTCGACGAGGTCGATCATCGAGGTGCCGGCGCGCAGGTGCACCAGACCCAATGGTTCGTTGTGCCTGACCACCTCGGCGCCGAAGACCTGGCGGTAGAATTCGATACTGCGTTGCAGATCGGCGACACGCAGGACGATGTGATCAATATGTTGAATCGAAAACGGATGCATAAACTCGACACCTCACCCACTCTGTAGGAGCTGCCGAAGGCTGCGATCTTTTGCTTTTGATTTTAAGAAACAAGATCAAAAGATCGCAGCCTTCGGCAGCTCCTACACGGTAGTTCAGAGGTTCTGGAAATTCACTGTCGATTTTTCGGTGGAGCCATCGAAATCCTGGATTTAAGCTCAGGCCATGAACATACAAACCGCACTCCTGCCGCCCCACGCCGAGATGGTTCGCGCCATGCTCGAACGCGACACCGCCTACGAAGGGGTGTTCTTCACGGCCGTGAAAACCACCGGGATCTTCTGCCGCCCCAGCTGCACGGCGCGCAAGCCGAAACCGGAGAACGTCGAATTCTTCGCCCATGCCGATGAGTGCTTGAGCGCCGGTTATCGCGCCTGCCTGCGCTGCAAGCCGCTGGACGCTGCCGCCATCGCCCCCGACTGGGTTCAGCACCTGCTCACCGCCGTCGATGCCGACCCGGAAGTGCGCTGGAGCGATGCGCAACTGCTGGCCGCAGGCATCGAACCGCTGAAGCTGCGGCGCTGGTTCAAGCAGCATTTCGGCATGACCTTTCATGCGTGGCTGCGCACGCGCCGGCTCGGTATGGCGCTGGGCGGGATTCGCCAAGGCACCTCGATTGACCATGCGGCGTTCGACTCAGGCTATGAATCGCTCAGCGGTTTTCGCGATGCGTTCCAGAAGTCGTTCCACATCACCCCGGGTCGTGCGGCCCACAGTGAACCGCTGCTGTTCACCCGCCTGACCACGCCGCTGGGGCCGATGATCGCGATGGCCGAACGTCGCGGACTGGTGTTGCTGGAGTTTCTCGATCGCCCGGCGCTGACCCGCGAGGTCGAGGAACTGCAGGCCCGCCATGGCTACGTGGTCGCACCGGGACACAACGCGCATTTGCGGCAGATCGAAGAGCAACTCAACGAATATTTTGCCGGGACCCGCACTCTGTTCAGCGTCCCGCTGCACCTGCCCGGCAGCGCGTTCGACCGGCAAGTCTGGGAGCAACTGCTGCAAATTCCCTATGGCCAGACCAGCACCTACGGCGCCATCGCCTCACGCCTGGGCAAACCCGGCGCCAGTCGCGCGGTAGGTTTGGCCAATGGGCACAATCGGCTGTCGATCGTGGTTCCGTGCCATCGGGTGATCGGTGCGGACGGTTCGCTGACCGGCTATGGTGGTGGACAGCCGCGCAAGGCGTTTCTGCTGAGGCTGGAAAACGCTGCGGTGCAGCTCACGCAACCACTGGCTTTCTGACGCTTTGCACCACTCACAAGAAGGGATCTCGATGAACGCACTCGACACTCGGTTCCACCAGTTACACCAGGAAGGTCTGCTGATCCTGACCAACGTCGCCGACGCCACCGGCGCGCGGCTGGTCGAGCACGCGGGTGGGCAAGCGGTCGCCACCAGCAGCGCGGCAGTCGCTTGGGCGCATGGCTATCCAGACGGCAACACCCTGCCCCTTGAACGGCTGATTTCAACCGTGGAATCCATCGCGCGGGTGATCCAGGTGCCGCTGAGCGTGGACATCGAGGCGGGTTATTCCGATGACCTTGGCCGTGTGGCCGAAGTGGTCGATGCGGTGCTCGCCGCCGGTGCGGTCGGGATCAATATCGAGGACGGCAGCGGCGCCCCGGAGCTGTTGGCGCGCAAGATTGAAGTAGCACGGCAGATCGCTCAGAAGCGTGGTGTGAAGCTGTTCATCAACGCGCGCACTGACGTCTACCTCAAGGGCCTGGTACCGGCCGAGGATCGCGTCGCCGGAACCCTGCACCGTTCAGCGTTGTACCAGGCCGCCGGGGCCGATGGCTTGTTTGCCGCTGGCGTGACCGCCGCTTATGAAATCGAGGCAATCTGCAAGGGCACGTCACTGCCGGTGAACGTGCTCGGCTTCGCCTGCCTGCCGTCGCCGACCGAGCTGCAAGCTCTGGGCGTGCGGCGCTTGAGCGCCGGGTCCGGGATCGCCGAGTTCCTCTACGGCGCGATGGGTTCGCTGGTGAAAAGCTTCCTCGCCAGCGGCAAGCTCGACACCCACGACCTGAAGGCGCTGACCTACGGCGAAGTCAACGGACTGCTGAAATAGCATGCCGGATCGTTATCAGGCGGCCAGCGAATTTCTGGCCGCGCTCGACGAGGACTGGCAGCGCCACGTTGCAGCCGTCGGCCAGTGCCTGCATCAACCGCACCCGGCGCATGACCCTTACGAATCGCTGGTGCGGGCAATTGCTTATCAGCAACTGCACGCCAAGGCTGGGGATGCAATTGTCGGGCGTCTGGTGGCGCTGTTTCCGGGGCAGACGTTTCCCCGGCCTGAACAGATTCTCGCGACCGACTTCGATCAACTGCGCGGCTGCGGTTTTTCGGCGGGCAAGATTGCGACCATTCAGGGCATCGCCCAGGCAACGCTGGACGGTGTAGTGCCGGATTATCCCACCGCGCTGGCAATGGAGGATGAAGCGCTGATCGAACGCCTGGTCAGCCTGCGCGGGGTTGGCCGCTGGACCGTGGAGATGCTGCTGATTTACAGCCTGGAGCGCATGGATATTCTGCCGGCGGATGATTTTGGCGTGCGCGAGGGCTATCGCCGATTGAAGGCGCTGGAGGTACAGCCGACGCGCAGGCAGATGATCGAGATCGGCTTGGCGTGGAGTCCGTATCGGACGGTGGCAGCTTGGTATTTGTGGCGCGTTGCCAAGGTCTAGACCGCGTTATCGTTCTTCGCGAGCAAGCCCGCTCCCACAGAGGAACGCATTTCAAAATGTGGGAGCGGGCTTGCTCGCGAAGGCGCCCGTCGACTCAACCTCAAATCAAAGACCTGACTTCAACTTGCTGAACGCCCGAATCAAAGCCCGATTGAACGCCTTGCCATTGTCATTCTTGCTATACAGCGAAGCCCGCACCGCCTCCGACGGATACGTCCCCGGATCATTACGGATCGACGCATCCACCAGACCATCCGCCGCCGTGATCGCATTGGCGTAGTGGATGGTGTCGGTGATCGGCGCGATCACCTCAGGCGTCATCAGGTAATCCATCAACGCCAGCCCGGCCTGTGGATGCGGCGCATCCTTGGGAATGACCATGGCGTCAAACCAGATCAACGTGCCTTCTTTGGGGATACGGTAACTGAGCTGGAACGGCTTGTTCGCCGCTTGCGCCTGCCCCGCCGCAATCGCCACGTTGCCATTCCACGACATCGCCACGCAGGTGTTGCCGTTGGCCAGGTCGCTGATGTTCAGATCGTTGTCGAAGTAGCGAATGTACGGGCGGATCTTCGCCAGTTGCTGCTCGGCGAGTTTCAAGTCATCAAGGTTCTGCCGGTTGATGTCCAGGCCCAGGTACTTCATGACTGCGGCGAACACTTCGTTTGGATCGTTGAGCAGACTCACCCCGCAATCGGCAAATTTCGCCACCACCGCCGGGTCGAACAGCATCGCCCAGCTGTCGGTCGGCGCTTCTGGTAAACGCTGCTTGATCGCTTGCTCCTGATAGCCGACGCCGGTGGTGCCCCAGGCATAAATGCCGGCGTAACGGTTACCCGGATCGAACACCGCCATGTGCTGGCGGAACTCCTCGCCAACCCCGGCAAAGTGCGGCACCCGGGCCTTGTCCAGCGGCTGGATCGCACCGCTTTCAATGGCCCGCGACAGGTGCTGGCCGGCGGTCAGTACCAGGTCATACCCGCTGCGTCCGGTGAGCAGTTTGGTCTCTACGGTTTCCAGCGAATCGAAGTGATCGGCGACCACCTGAATACCGGTCTGCGCCTCGAAGTTCTTCAGCGTATCCGGGGCCAGGTACTCGCCCCAGATATACAGATTAACCACCGGTCTGGCGGTGTCGGCGGCCTGCACACACAGGGGTGCAAGCACCAGCAATAACGCTTTACTCAGTTTGTGCAGGCCCATGGTCAGGCTCCTTTTTTCTGGCCGGCGTATTGCGGCATGGTGATGCACGCGACGTTGCCGCCACCGAGGAGGATTTCCCGGGAATTCTCGATGCCGACAATCTTGTGCTGCGGGAACAGTTCGGCGAGGGTCGCCAGCGCCACCTGATCGTTGCGATCACCGAACAGCGGCACCACGATCGAGCTGTTGCCGGCGTAGTAGTTGATGTACGACGCACAGATTCTGGTGCCGGCCTGACGGGTGTGAGTGCTGTCCTGCTGATCGAGGCCTTCGGCTTCTTCGGCGGTCCACTCCAGCACGTCCGGTTGCGGCAGCTTGTGCACGATCAACTCGCGGCCACGGCTGTCGCGGGTGCTGCGCAGGATGTCGTAGGCCTCTTGATAGATTTCCCACTGCGGATCGTCGCGGTTGTCGGTCCATTGCAGCACCACTTCGCCGGGGCGGACGAAGCAGGCGAGGTCATCGACATGGCCATCGGTTTCGTCGAACTTGCAGCCGCGTGGCAGCCAGATCACTTGTTCGGCGCCGAGGTAATCGGTCAGGCGCCGGGTTACTTCGTCCTTGCCCAGATGCTGGTTGCGATTGCGGTTGAGCAGGCACTGTTCGGTGGTGAGGATGCTACCCTGACCATCGCTCTGGATGCCGCCGAGTTCGGCAATCAGCGGTGCGCGGTAACGGTCGAAGCGTTCGATTTCGAGGATCTTGCTGGCGATCTGGTCGTCCTTGTCCCACGGGTAGTACAAACCGCCGTCGAGCCCACCGTAGGCGTTGAACTCGAAGTCGACGCCGCGCACTTCGCCGCTCTGGTCGTTGACCACGAAGCACGGACCGCTGTCGCGGAACCAGGTGTCGTTGCAGGTCATCTCGACCACGCGCACTTGCGGCGGCAACTGGCGGCGGGCGGTGGCGAATTGCGCGGCGGAGGCGCAGACGGTGACCGGTTCGCTGTGGGAGATGGCGGTGACGATCTGCACCCAGACTTTCTGCGCCGGTTTCGCGCCGTTGCGCCACACGTCGGTGCGCTCCGGCCAGCCGAGCCAGCAGCCGGACTTGGCTTCGAATTCGCCGGGCAGACGGAAGCCGTCGCGCTTGGGGGTGGAGTCGAGCAAACGTGCCATGGTCAAACCTCGTCTTGGGGTTGGGAATGACCACAGGCTACGATCGCGGACGGCTGGCCCGCCAACGATGATTATTGCGGAACAGTTGAATTCAACTCATCAATCGGCCAGTTGATCGTTGAACCATTCAAGCATCTGCGCCACCGCCGGCCGCTCCAGGCGCAGCCGTTCGCAGACCAGCGCGTACTGGCCGAGCGCGGTCATGCTCGAGGTGAATGGCCGCACCAGCCGCCCGCTCAGCAAGTCCTCCTGCGCGGTGAGGTTGTCGCCCATCGCCACGCCCTGCCCCTGCGCCGCCGCTTCCAGCGCCAGACCGGCATGGGCGAAATACAACTGGCGCTGCGGGCGCAGATCGCCGGCGTGACTGGTGAGCCAGGCGGTCCAGGTCTTGCCGTCCTGATCGTCGTGCAGCAGGCAGTGGCGCGCTAGGTCTTTCGGGGATTTCAGACTGCCCTGATTGAACAGCCCCGGGCTGCATACCGGGAAGAATTGCAGCGCAGGCAACGGCCGTACGAAGTAGGCGCTGCTGTCCACCGGGCCGGTGCCGTAGGTGATCGCCAGGTCAATGTCTTCGCCCGGCGCGCTGGCGTCGATCGGCTGTTCGTAGAGATGCAGGGTGATGTGCGGATAGCGCGCGTAGAAATCGGTGAGGCGGTTCATCAGCCACTTTTGCGCCAGCTCGGCGGTAACCGCCAGGCGCAACACCGCCAGCGAGGAAGGATCGCGCAGTTCATCACAGGCCTCGCCGATCAGTTCGAAGGCCTGCTGCAGGCTCTGCATCAGGCGTCCGGCGGCGATGGTCGGGCGGATCTGCCGGCCTTCGCGAATGAACAGCGAGACGCCGAGCTGCTCTTCGAGCTGACGGATCTGGTGGCTGACCGCGCTGTCGGTGACGCACAACTCGGCGGCAGCCCGGCCGAAATGCGCGTGGCGGGCGGCGCATTCGAAGGTTCGCAGGGCCGCCAGTGAGGGGAGTCTTCGCATGGGTTGGAGTGCCTTTTTTTGGGACATGCTGACCGGGCTGGCGGTGGGCGTCCAGTGCGACCGAGTTATCGTTCTTCGCGAGCAGGCTCGCTCCCACATTCTCGAACGCGCGCCCCTGTGGGAGCGAGCCTGCTCGCGAAAGCGTCTGCATGATCGCCACAAATCTTCTAGGCTCAACCGCACCCCTTCAGCCAACCGGAGGCCCCTCATGCACCTCGAAGGCTCCTGCCATTGCGGCGCCGTCAATTTCAGCCTGACCAGCGCCCATCCCTACCCCTATCAACGCTGCTACTGCTCGATCTGCCGCAAGACTCAAGGCGGTGGCGGTTACGCGATCAACCTCGGTGGCGATGCGGCCAGCCTCAAGGTTCAGGGGCGCAAGCACATCAGCATCTACCACGCGAAGATGAAGGAAGCAGGTGAAAAACGTGGCCATCGCAGCACCGCCGAGCGGCATTTCTGCTCACAGTGCGGCAGCGGCTTGTGGCTGTTCAGCCCGGAATGGCCGGACTTGATTCATCCGTTCGCCTCGGCCATCGATACGCCACTGCCGGTACCGCCGCAGCACACACATTTGATGCTGGGGTCGAAGGCGTCCTGGGTCGAGGTGGATGCGAAACCCAAGGACAAGCAGTTTGCGGTGTATCCCGAGGAGTCGATTGCGCAGTGGCATGAGCGGTTGGGGTTGGTCAAATAAGTACAGTTTTGTGATGTGCTTGATGGCCCTATCGCTGGCAAGCCAGCTCCCACAGGTTCCGGGGCGTACACAAAGCCTGTGGGAGCTGGCTTGCCAGCGATAGGGCCGGAACTGACAGCACAAATCAGTCCAGATGCGCCCAGGTCATCCGGAACGACGCCCCACCCCACACCGATTCCCCGACCTCGACCTGCCCGCCATGAGACTGCGACACCCGCCGCACCAGCGCCAGACCCAGGCCGAAACCGCCGGTACGCCGATCGCGACTGGCATCCAGCCGCGAGAACGGCTCGAAGATTTTCTCCCGACCTTCCACCGGCACACCCGGACCGTCGTCGTTGACCCGCACTTCGTAGTAATCGCCGCTGCGCACCAGCGTCACTTCGACACGGCGCTCGGCATAACGAATGGCGTTGCGCAGCAGATTGATCACTGCGCGCGCCATAAAGCGCGGCTCGATGCGTACGGTGTCGAGCAGGCAGTCACCAATCAGCAACTGCACCCCCGCCGCTTCCGCCTCCAGCGCCACGCTGCCGACCACGCTGTCGAGCCAGTTGGCCGCTTGAATGTTTTCGCACTTGATCACCGTCGCGCCACGTTCGAGGCTGGCGTAGGTCAGCAGCTCGGAGACCATTTCTTCCAGCTCGCCAAGGTCGGCGTACATGTCGGCGATCAGTTCGCGGTTCTGGCTGGCGTCCGGTTGCTGCTTGAGCTGGTCGAGTTCGAACGACAATCGCGCAATCGGCGTGCGCAGTTCGTGGGAAACCGCGTTGGTCAGCTCACGCTGATTGGCGATCAAACTCTCGATGCGCGCCGCCATCAGGTTGAAGTGTTCAGCCAGATCGCGAATGTTCGAGCGCTTGGACAGTTGAATGCGCACCGACAGGTCGTTGTCGCCAAAGCGCTCGGCGGCCAGACGCAGTTTTTCCAGATCGCGCCAGTGCGGACGCACCCAGAAAAACAACACACAGCCGATCAGCACGGCGATCATCAAGTAGGCACCGGCAATGTAGAACGGCATCAGGCTGGGTTCGGCGGGCAAGCGAATGCTGAGCAGTTGCGAGCCGCCGTCGATGGCTGAAATGTATTGGGTGTATTTGTCGCGGATCACCAGCAAGCCTTGAGCAAGCTCGGCTTTTTCCTCGTCGCTGAGCGCCAGTTGATCGGCGTCGACCAAGGTCAACCCCAGGCCATAGTGCGGGCGCAGGGCCTGCAATTGTTTTTCACGGGCCGGGCCGTCGAGGTTGCGCAGCAACTCCCCCAGCGTCCAGGCCTGACCACGCACCGCCTCGCGGTTGTAGTCCTGCATCTGATAGTCGAGCAAGGCATCGAACGTACGCTCGACAGTTTGCAGGGCCAGGACCAGGCCCACCGTCATCACCAGAAACAGCCCGAGGAATAACCGCAGCATCTACAGCTCCCACGCGAACGGATTGAACAGATACCCCTTGCCCCACACGGTCTTGATGCACACCGGTTCGCGTGGGTTGTCCTTGAGTTTGTTGCGCAACTTGCTGATGTACACGTCGACGCTGCGGTTGAGCCCGTCAAAAGCGATACCGCGCATGCGATTGAGGATGTCATCGCGGGACAGGGTCTTACCGGCGGCGCTGGCCAGCAACCACAGCAGCTCGAATTCCATGGTGGTCATTTCGATGATCTCGCCGGCCAGACGCACTTCGCGACAGCTGCGATCGATGCTCAAGCGCCCGAACTCCAGCGCACTGACCACGCCAGCTTCCGGCATCTGCCGCCGCTGCAAGGCGCGCAGCCGAGCGAGCAGTACCGGCGGTTTGATCGGTTTGATCACGTAGTCGTCGGCGCCGGATTCCAGGCCGAGAATATGGTCGAGGTCGTCTTCCTTGGCGGTAAGGATGACAATTGGCGTGTCCGACACGCTGCGGATTTCCCGGCACACGTGCAGGCCGCTCTGCCCCGGCAGCATCAGGTCGAGCACCACCACTTTGGGCTGAAACTCGAGAAACGCGGCCACTGCCAGATCACCGCGATGCACCGCGCGCACCTCGTAGCCATGTTGTTCGAGAAAGTGCGCAATCAACGTGGCCAGACGCTCATCGTCTTCGACCAGCAGGACTTTGCCAAAACCCAGGTTATCCATAACGACCGTCTGCCAACCCATGTGTGAAGTGGGCGACAGTATGGCGGGATTCGTCGGCGAGGCGTTGTTTCGGGCAGCAAAAACCGGCCGCAGGGGCCGGTTTTCGGTGATATTTCATACTCTTAAGAGTTTTTAACAGTTTGTGTTTCAGGCCGCGGCCGGCACACCACTGTGGAAGCGGAACTCTTCGTCCGGCGACTCGATCAGCTCCTGCTCGGCAACGCGGACCTTGTCGATCACCTGAGCGATGTCCTTCGCGTCGCCGTACTGGTAAGCCAGTTTCAGATAACCCTGGAAGTGCCGCGCCTCGCTTTTCAGCAGGCCGAAATAGAACTTGCCGAGTTCTTCGTCCAGATGCGGCACCAGCGCTTCGAAACGCTCGCAACTGCGCGCTTCGATAAATGCGCCGACCACCAGGGTATCCACCAGTTTCACCGGCTCATGGCTGCGCACCACTTTGCGCAGGCCCGAGGCGTAACGCCCGGCGTGCAACTGGCGCAGCTCGATCTTGCGGCGTTTCATGAGGCGCATGACTTGTTCGTGATGCACCAGTTCTTCCCGGGCCAGACGCGACATCATGTTGATCAGGTCGACGTGGGAATGGTACTTGGCAATCAGGCTCAACGCGGTACTGGCGGCCTTGAACTCGCAGTTCTTGTGGTCGATCAGCAGGGTTTCCTGATCGGCCAGTGCCGCCTGGACCCAGGCGTCGGGCGTGCGGCAGCCAAGGAATTCGTGGATTTCGGGAAGGATCATGGGGCTCACGGTAAAAGGTGTACGAGCAAAGGCCGCCGATTATACCGGCCTGCCCGCAGACCACCAGTCGCAGGCGTTGATATGTATCAAGTCGCAGGCGCATGAGCAGCAACTATAGTTGTGCAACGCCGTGCCTTTTCTTTGCTGGAGACTCCGCTCATGCAAGCCATTCGCAGCATTCTGGTGGTCATCGAACCCGAACATTCGGAAAGCCTGGCGCTCAAGCGCGCCAAGCTGATCGCCGGCGTGACCCAGGCCCATCTGCACCTGCTGGTGTGCGACCGCAAGCACGACCACGCCGGCATGCTCGGCGTGCTCAAAGCCGCGCTGCTGGCGGATGGCTACAGCGCGACCACCGAACAGGCGTGGAACGAGAGCCTGCATGAAACCATCATCGATGTGCAGCAGGCCGAAGGCTGCGGGCTGGTGGTCAAGCAGCACTATCCCGACAGTGCGCTGAAAAAGGCCCTGCTGACGCCGGCGGACTGGAAACTGCTGCGGCACTGCCCGACCCCGGTGCTATTGGTAAAAACATCCACTTCCTGGAAAGACCGGGTGATTCTTGCGGCCGTGGACGTGGGCAATGCCGATGGCGAACACCGGCATTTGCACACTACGATCATTGATCACGGCTACGACATTGCCAGCCTCGCCAAGGCGCATCTGCATGTGATCACGGCGCATCCGTCACCCATGCTCTCGGCAGCGGATCCGACCTTTCAACTCAAGGAAACCATCGAAGCGAGGTACCGCGAACAGTGCAAGGCGTTTCAGGCCGAGTTCGATGTTGACGACGAACACCTGCACATCGAGGAAGGCCCGGCGGATGTGCTGATTCCGTTCATGGCGCACAAACTGCAAGCGGCAGTGACCGTGATCGGCACCGTGGCGCGGACCGGGTTGTCAGGCGCACTGATCGGCAATACCGCCGAAGTGGTGCTGGATGCGCTGGAAAGCGACGTGCTGGTGCTCAAGCCGCAGGAGGTTGAGGATCATCTGGTGGAGTTGGCAGTGAAGCACTGAGGATTACGGTGCCTGAACCGGCGCCTTCGCGAGCAGGCTCGCCCCCACGGTTGGAATGCATATCCCTGTGGGAGCTGGCTTGCCAGCGATAGCGGTGGGTCAGTCAACATCGATATTGGATGCACCGACTTCATCGCTGGCAAGCCAGCTCCCACAATATTTGCATTCCACTGCGATCATTGTGGGAGCGAGCCTGCTCGCGAAGCTTTTAGGCGCCGAAGGCGTCTTTCAGGAAGCCCGGGGCGATGTAGCGCTGATAATGCGCTTCCGACAGCAGGAAAAACTCCCGATCAATGGCATCGCGCAACTCCGGCAGGTTCCAGTCGCGGAACTCCGGCAGCAACACCATCCCGTAGGCTTCCAGATTAATGATCACCCGCGCCCCGCGCGCAATCAGCTGATAGGCCCAGCAATATTCCGACTGATGCGGCACAAAGCGGATCTTGCGCTGCTCCAGCTGTTGGCGCAGCCGCGCTGGATCGAAGATCTCGACCTTGCTCGCCATCACTTGTGACAGCAATTGCTCCAGACGCAACCACACCGCACGCTTTTCCTCCTCGCCGTAACCATTCCAGTGGATCACTTCGTGGTGGAAACGCTTGCAGCCACGGCACACCAGATCTCCGTAAACAGTGGAGCAGAGGCCGACGCAGGGGGTCTTGATGGTCTGATTGGGCATAAATTGGCAAAACACTGAAACGCGGAACAGGCCGGCATGTTAGCCCTTTGTCGGGCATTGATCACCCCTCAAACGTCAGGGGCAAGCGCTGGCCCGCGGTTTGACTAACCTGCGCACAACGCCACCAAAGTCCAATAGAGCGCGACTTACCTTTAAATTTTTTTTGCCGTAGAATCAGCCAGCCTTTTAAGGCGCCAATGTCCGTTAGAAGCTGTTTTCAAAGCGTCACGAGCACAGTCGTTCCTTCAGAGCGGTGTTGGCGAAGGGTTTTTCCAGCGGGGAAAAGCCCAACGCCAACCCTCATCAGCTCCCCGTTCTGCAGGCGTAAAACTTTGAAAGCAGCTTCTGTAAGGAATTGCCGGTAATTCTGGCCAAACGACCCAAAACGTCGTGCGGTGCACGAGTACGGCAATTTCGGGATGAGCGTCCCGGACACCCATTTGGGACCACTGATGAGGGTAATAACTGTGCTTGAAGCCTACCGCAAACATATCGAAGAGCGTGCAGCCCTGGGTATCGTTCCCCAGCCGCTTAACGCCGAACAAACTGCAGGCCTGGTCGAGCTGCTGAAGAATCCTCCGGCTGGCGAAGAAGCTTTCCTCGTTGACCTGATCACCAATCGCGTACCACCAGGAGTGGACGAAGCCGCTTACGTCAAAGCCGGTTTCCTGTCGGCCCTGGCCAAAGGCGAAGTCACCTCCCCTCTGCTGGACAAGAAGCGCGCTGTAGAACTGCTCGGCACCATGCAGGGCGGCTACAACATCGTGACCCTCGTTGAGCTGCTGGACAACGCCGAGCTGGCGCCAGTGGCTGCCGAAGAACTCAAGCACACCCTGCTGATGTTCGATGCCTTCCACGACGTGGCTGAAAAAGCCAAGAACGGCAACGTTCACGCCAAAGCCGTGCTGCAATCCTGGGCTGATGGCGAGTGGTTCAAGAAACGCCCTGTCCTGGCCGACAAGATCAGCCTGCGCGTGTTCAAGGTCACCGGCGAAACCAACACCGACGACCTGTCCCCGGCACCAGACGCCTGGTCGCGTCCTGACATCCCGCTGCACGCCCTGGCCATGTTGAAAATGGCCCGTGACGGCATCGTTCCGGACGAGCAAGGCAAGACCGGCCCGATGAAGCAGATCGAAGAGATGCGCGGTCAAGGCTTCCCGATCGCCTACGTCGGTGACGTGGTTGGTACCGGTTCCTCGCGTAAATCGGCGACCAACTCGGTGCTGTGGTTCTTCGGCGACGACATCCCTTACGTGCCGAACAAGCGCGCTGGCGGTTTCTGCTTCGGCAGCAAAATCGCTCCGATCTTCTACAACACCATGGAAGATGCCGGCGCACTGCCAATCGAGTTCGATGTGTCGAACATGAACATGGGCGACGTGATCGACCTGTACCCGCACGCAGGCAAGGTCTGCAAGCACGGTACCGACGAAGTCATCACCACCTTCGAAATGAAGACCCCTGTGCTGCTGGACGAAGTCCGTGCCGGCGGTCGTATTCCGCTGATCATCGGCCGTGGCCTGACCGAGAAGGCTCGTGCCGAACTGGGTCTGCCGGCATTCGATCTGTTCAAGAAGCCGGAAGCACCGGCTGAAAGCACCAAGGGCTTCACCCTGGCGCAGAAAATGGTCGGCAAGGCGTGCGGTCTGGCAGAAGGCAAAGGCGTTCGTCCTGGCACCTACTGCGAACCGAAAATGACCACCGTCGGCTCTCAGGACACCACCGGTCCGATGACCCGTGACGAACTGAAAGACCTGGCGTGCCTGGGCTTCTCCGCTGACCTGGTGATGCAGTCCTTCTGCCACACCGCGGCGTATCCGAAGCCGATCGACGTGACCACCCACCACACCCTGCCTGACTTCATCATGACCCGCGGCGGCGTTTCCCTGCGTCCGGGCGATGGCATCATCCACTCGTGGCTGAACCGCATGCTGCTGCCGGACACCGTAGGTACCGGTGGTGACTCGCACACCCGCTTCCCGATGGGCATCTCGTTCCCGGCCGGTTCCGGTCTGGTCGCGTTCGCCGCTGCCACCGGCGTCATGCCGCTGGACATGCCGGAATCGATCCTGGTGCGCTTCAAAGGCAAAATGAAACCTGGCATCACCCTGCGTGACCTGGTTCATGCCATTCCTTACTTCGCCATCCAGAACGGTCTGCTGACCGTCGAGAAGAAAGGCAAGAAAAACGCCTTCTCCGGCCGCATCCTGGAGATCGAAGGCCTGGAAGGTCTGACCCTGGAACAGGCGTTCGAACTGTCCGACGCCTCGGCCGAACGTTCGGCTGCCGGTTGCACCATCAAGCTGTCGAAAGAGTCGATCACCGAGTACCTGCAGTCCAACATCACCCTGCTGCGCTGGATGATCGGCGAAGGCTACGGCGATGCGCGTACCCTGGAACGTCGCGCGCAAGCGATGGAAGCCTGGATCGCCAACCCTGAGCTGATGGAAGCCGATGCCGACGCCGAATACGCCGAAGTCATCGAAATCGATCTGGCCGACATCAACGAGCCGGTACTGTGCGCGCCGAACGATCCGGACGACGCCCGTCTGCTGTCCAGCGTGGCTGGCGAGAAGATCGACGAAGTGTTCATCGGTTCGTGCATGACCAACATCGGTCACTTCCGTGCTGCCGGTAAACTGCTGGATCAGGTCAAGGGTCAGCTGCCAACCCGTCTGTGGCTGTCGCCGCCGACCAAGATGGACGCTCACCAACTGACCGAAGAAGGCTACTACGGCATCTACGGCAAGGCCGGCGCACGCATGGAAATGCCAGGCTGCTCGCTGTGCATGGGTAACCAGGCACGCGTTGAGCCGAACAGCACCGTGGTCTCGACGTCGACCCGTAACTTCCCGAACCGTCTGGGCGACGGCGCGAACGTCTACCTGGCTTCGGCCGAGCTGGCGTCCGTGGCTTCGATCCTGGGTCGCCTGCCGACCGTCGAGGAGTACATGGAATACGCTGGCAAGATCGACAGCATGGCGGCCGATGTCTACCGCTACCTGTCCTTCGACCAGATCGCCGAGTTCCGTGAAGCCGCTGCGAACGCCAAGATTCCAGTCGTTCAAGCCTAACGTTACAAAGCAATAGAAAACGCCGCCCATCGTGAGATGCGCGGCGTTTTTTTATGTCTGGGGACCTGTGGGAGCAGGCTTCAAGGCCTGCTGCACCGCACCATCGACGCTCAGCCCGCTGAGTATCACCCCGTTGGCCGTTACCTCCGGCAACGCCTCCAACACGGCCAGCGCCTCATGCTTGAGTCGCGCCAGAATCAGGCGCTTGCCCTCCTGATGCACCCGCAGGAAGAACTCCTGGATCGCCTCAATGCTGGTGCCGTCCAGATCCGGGGTTTCCTCCAGACTGAGAATCACCGTGTGCAGCGCCACGTCCGAATGACGAATCAAGTGCAAAGCTGCACCAAGAACTCGCTCGACGTTAGCAAAGAACAACGCCTCACTGGGCCGCACAATCAGCACTCCCGACTCAGTCACCGCCGTTGGGTGACGCTGCAGATCGACAAAATCATGCCCGCCGTCGATCCGACCGAGCACCTGAATGTCCGCCGCCGACATCTGTTTGAGCATCAGCAACACGCTGATGGCCACCGACACCAGCAAGCCGTCGAGAATGCCCAGTACCAGCACCGCCCCCACCGCGCACAGCACCAGCAGCCGATCCCGGCGCCAGACGAAATAGCGCCCCAGCGGCTGCAGACTCAAGCCCCGCGCCAGCGCATGAACCACGATGGCCGCCAGAATCGGCTCCGGTGTCAGGGCGATCCACGGCAGCACCGTCAGCACGATCACCAGCACCACCAGCGCCGCCACCCCACCGGCCCAGCGAGAAGTCGCGCCAGCGGCCTCGTTCGCCGACGTTGCCGAATACCCGGCCCCCGCCGGCATGCCATGGAACAATCCGGACAACAAGTTCGCTGCGCCGAGCGCCAGCAGATCGCGGTTGGAGGTCACACGATCACCGTGCTTGAGGGCGAACGAACTGATCGAGCCGTACGACTCGGCGTACAGAATCATCACCAGCGCAAACCCCACCTCCCCCAGCCGCAGCCAGTCGGCAAACGGCAGCACCGGCAGGCTCGGCACCTCCAGGCTCAGGTCGATCAAACCGATCATGCTCACGCCATGAGCCGGCAGGTTCAGCCATTGCCCGGCGACGATGCCGATCACCACCACCAGCAAACCGCCAGGCACCCGTGGAAAGCGCGAGAACAGTCCCAACAGCACCAGCGCCACCGCTGCGACGGCCGCCGCCGGCCAGTTCCACTGCGGCAGTTGTTCGAGCAGTTGCGGGGCGAAGCGCACCAGATTGGCGTCGATCAGGTGCACGCCGACCACGCTGGCGACCTGCTTGAGGATGATGGTCAGCGCGAGGCCGAAAGCGAAGCCGCGCAGTACCGGTTTGGCGATAAACGCAGTGACGCTGCCGAAACGAAAGATCCCCGCCAGCAAGAACAGCCCACCGGTGACCAGCACCAACCCGACCGCCAGGGTCGCGCGTAACTGCGGGTCGCCATTGGCCATGGTCGCGGTGGCCGCCGCCAGCACCGCTGCTGACGAAGACGTGGCCGAGACAATGGCAAAGCGGCTGGTGCCAAACAACCCATAGCACAGCAACCCGGCAAACAGCGCAATCACCCCGGCCTGGGGCGCCAGTGCGGCGATGGTCGAATAGGCGACAGCTTCGGGCAACAGCAGACCGGCAATCGACAGACCGGCGAGGATGTCCTGCCAGCGATTGGGTGGCTCTACTGATTGGGGCGCGCTCGACAATCCACTGTCTCCAGACGAAAAAAAGCCGCTGTGCGTATCACGCACAGCGGCCACTGTAGCTGAGTCTCTGGCGCTTTGGCTTACGCCGTCAGCGAATAAATCACCGCCGAAATGGCCACCAGACCGACCAGGGTAACGAATACGTTCGACGCCTGACCGCGATAGCGCGCCATCGCCGGTACTTTACGAATCGCGTACATCGGCATCAGGAACAGGATCGCCGCAATCACCGGACCGCCGACGGCCTCGATCATCCCGAGAATGCTCGGGTTCAGGGTTGCAACGATCCAGCACACCACCAGCATGAACGCCGCCACGATACGATCCAGCGCTTTGGCGCCCGGACGCTTGCCGCTCTTGACGATCAGGCCCTTGAGGCCTTCGCTGGCACCGATATAGTGGCCGAGGAACGACTTGGAGATCGCCACAAAGGCAATCAACGGCGCCGCAAAAGCGATGGCCGGATTGCTGAAGTGGTTGGCCAGGTACGACAGGATCGACAGGTTCTGCGCTTTGGCTTCGGCCAGTTGTTCCGGCGACAGGGTCAGCACGCAACTGAAGACGAAGAACAGCACCATCACCACCATCAGCAGGTGGGCGCGGCAGAGGATCTGCGAGCTGCGCTGCTCCGCATTGGCACCGTAACGACGCTTCTGGTCCACCGCGAAGGCCGAGATGATCGGCGAGTGGTTGAACGAGAACACCATCACCGGAATCGCCAGCCACAGTGTGTGCAGCAGTGCCGACGGTGCCGGCACTTGCGAAGCGGTGGTAAGAATGCCGCCATTCCAGTGCGGAATCAGGTACACCGCGAGGAACAGCAACGCGACGATGAACGGATACACCATCAGGCTCATCGCCTTGACGATCGCCTGCTCGCCGCAACGCACCACGGCCAGCAGGCCGAGGATCAGCACGAACGACAGCAGCGCGCGCGGTGGCGGCGTGATGTGCAGTTGGTGTTCGAGGAAGCTGGCGACCGTGTTGGTCAGGCCGACGCTGTAGATCAGCAGGATCGGGAAGATGGCGAAGAAGTACAGCAGGGTGATCAGCGCGCCGGCCTTGATGCCGAAATGCTGCTCGACCACCTCGGTGATGTCGGCGCCTTCGCGACCGGAGAGCACGAAGCGGGTCAGGCCGCGGTGAGCGAAGAATGTCATCGGGAAGGCCAGCAGCGCGAGGATCACCAGCGGCCAGAAGCCACCCAGACCCGCGTTGATCGGCAAAAACAGGGTACCGGCGCCAATGGCCGTCCCGAACAGTCCCAACATCCACGTGGTGTCATGGCGATTCCAGCTCGACAGTTCAGCTGGTGCTGCCGCTTCATAGCGTGCGTCGACGCTATTGGCCTGATCATTCATCCGGTCGGATCTCCGCATTCCGGTCACTTGCCACTCGGTCAGGACGCGTCGGAAAAAACCGACAGACATGCTCCGGCCGAAACAGGGGCGCGATTCTCCGCGATAAATGAGCAGAAGCAAAGACTTAGCTGAGGAATGGTTGTACGGAGCAGATCAGCGGGTTGTCGTTTTCGGGAAAATGGCTGTCGGCTCCAGATACGTTAGATGTCGTTTTCCGGCAAGTTTCAATGGAATACGAGCGGGAAGATTTGATCAGATCGATCGAGCCAGCATGAATCCGAGTGACATGCAAAACAGGCCGAACGCTAGCATTCCCCAGATTGGGTACATATCGCCCTTGTTTTTGATGCGCATTCTTTCTTCCCACTCATCGTGCTCACGTTCCAGTTGTTCCATTCTGGCTTTGCGATCATAGGTACTCATGTGGATTTTCCTTTGGATCATGGGTCGGACGGTTGTGAAACGAACATTCAAAACTTGAAGAAAACACCTGCTGCTGCGGTGATTGCTGTCACCACCCCAGCTATAACTGCGAGCGGATATAAATTTGTCTCTCTCTTAAGCTTTTTTTCCTCCGCCAATAGCTTTTTCCTCTCGGCCACAAGCTTTCTTGACTCATTCTCCAGCCTGTCGAGTTCCAGATTTTCAAGATCGTTCTTGAGCATTTGCCTTCCTTGGCTGTTGGCAGTCACCGCCCGAGCTACTGTATGCCTCATCATTTCTTGTTCATCGGCAGCCGCATAGCAGACGCATCCGCCAAATTCGTAGGCAAAATCCGCGAAAAACGTAGGTAGCCTCGTACAAAAACAGCGGCGAGCTCATCACCCCACACTTTCAATCTGGCCGACATGTTCTAGCGTGAGACAAGTCCCCTACCCAACGGAGTCTCTGCCCATGCCCCTCGTCCGCGTCGAAATCAAAAAACACTCTGACCCCACCTTCGCCAAACGCATCGGCGAGCAGATCTACGCCGCCATGCGCAGCACCATCAACGTGCCGGAGCACGACAACTTCCAGATTCTCAACGAGCACGACGGCGAGCATTTCATCTTCGACCCGCAATACCTGGGCATCCAGCGCAGCGATCGGTTGGTGATTATCCAGATCACCCTCAATGAAGGCCGGACGCTGGAGCAGAAAAAAGCCCTGTACCAGACCATCGCGCACAACCTGAACACCCAACTGGGCATTCGTATGGAAGACGTGTTCATCAATCTGGTGGAAGTAAAAAAGGAGAATTGGTCGTTCGGCAACGGCATCGCTCAATACGCCAGTTGACAGCCCTTCGCCGCCGCCAGCATGATCGGCGGCATGAACGTTCGCCCGCTGCACCTCACCCGTACCACCACGACCGCCACCGGCGGGTCGTGGTGTTGCTGCCTGAGATGAATCCAGCGCAGTGAACCCAAGGCCCCGCCAGCAATGGACGGGGCTTTGTTGTTTCTCCCGTCCGTGCGGCTTTTGCAGCCCTCAAGGAGAAACATCATGTCCGCAGCATTGTTGATCATCGATATGCAGGTCGGTCTGTTCCATGGCCCGGAAAAACCCCACGACGGCGAGCGTGTGCTCGCCAACATCCAGCAGCTGATCCGCCAGGCACGCCAGCAACGCGTGCCGATCTACGCCGTGCGCCACACCGGCCCGGCAGGCTCGCCGATTGCCGCCGGCAGCCCCTTCTGGCAATTGCTGCCGGAACTTGACCTGAATGCCGAGTCCGACCACGTGTTCGACAAGTCCCGACCCAACGCCTTCCATGGCACCGATCTGGCGCAGCAACTTAAAAGCCGAAACGTCGAAGATCTGTACCTGGTCGGCATGAAGACCCAGTTCTGCATCGACGCCACATGCCGCGCCGCTGCGGATCTTGGCTTCAAGCCGTTGCTGGTGGCCGACGCCCACACTTGCATGGACACCCCGGCATTACCCGCCCACGTCATCATCGAGCACCATAACGCCACCCTCGGCAGAGCATTTGCACGGCTGATCAACAGCGCCGACGTGAGCTTCTGACGAAGCGCCCGCGCGCTCCCCGTTTCAGCTCCTACACTGGCTGAAGCGGGGCTGCGGCCACCATTGCCAAACCGCTCTGGAATCAGCACTCTGACACGACTTTCGCGACCACACCGTCATAGATCACAGGAGCCGCGCAATGCCCGCCACCGTTCTGGTACTGGTTGAAACCATCAATGACTATCTGCCGATTCTCGAGCATCAGGGTTTTCACCTGATCCTCGCACCAACCCCTGCCGAACGTGCGCAAGCCATCGCCAGCCACGGCGCAAGGATCGACGCGGTGCTGACCCGTGGCCCGCTGGGACTGACCGCTGAGGAAATCGCCGCCCTGCCGGCGCTGAAAATCATCACCGTGATCGGCGCCGGTTATGAACACGTTGACCTGCAGGCTGCCAGCGATCGCGGGATCACCGTGACCAATGGTGCCGGGGTCAACGCTTCGTCGGTGGCCGATCATGCGATGGCGATGCTGTTGGCGCTGGTGCGCGACATTCCGCGCTGCGACGCGGCGGTGCGCCGGGGTGAATGGCCGAAGATCATGCGCCCGTCGCTGGCCAATAAACGCCTGGGGATTCTCGGCCTGGGCGCGGTGGGCATGGCGATTGCCAAGCGTGCTCACCTCGGTTTCGACATGCAGATCAGTTATCACAACCGTCAACTGCGCAGTGATGTGCCCTATGCGTTCTGCTCGACGCCAACCGAACTGGCGCGGGCCTCGGACTTTCTGATCGTCGCCACGCCGGGCGGGATTGGCACCCAGCATCTGGTGACTCGCCCGGTGCTCGACGCCCTTGGCCCGAACGGTTTCATCGTCAACATCGCGCGGGCCAGTGTGATCGCCACCGCTGAGCTGATCAGCGCCCTTGAGCAACGGCGGATTGCCGGCGCCGCACTGGACGTGTTCGATCACGAACCGCAGGTGCCAGATGCGCTGAAAACCCTGAGTAATGTGATTCTCACGCCACACGTCGCCGGCCTGTCACCCGAGGCCACCCAAGGCACGGTGGAACTGGTGGGAAAAAATCTCGTGGCGTTCTTCTCAGGGCAACCGGTGCTGACGCCCATCGCCCTGCCCCCCAGGCTCAACAACCAGCGCGTGCATTGAAAAGAGCCGGCAGCGCCCTGCTGCCGTACCTATTCGAAACGCTGATTATCCTGCAACACGCTAACCTATAAGACCGCTGCGCGCTTGTGGCCGCCCGAGTGCGCCATTAGATTAGCCAATGATGTCTGGCCTCCAAAATAAGCAGAAGGGATAAGCATGGCGCTTACTGACCAGTCCACCCGTATCCGCTCTGGCGAAGAACTCGATGCCAGCCTGATCGATCCGTACTTGAAGAGGCACATTCCGGGGCTGACCGGCACGCCGCAGATCAGCCAGTTCCCCGGCGGTGCGTCGAACCTGACTTACCTTCTGGAATACCCGCAGCAGGAGTTCGTGCTGCGCCGGCCGCCGTTCGGCCACAAGGCCAAATCCGCCCACGACATGGGCCGCGAATTCCGCATCCTCAATCAACTGCGCGACGGTTTCCCCTACTGCCCGAAAGCCTACGTGCACTGCACCGACGAGTCAGTGATCGGCGCCGAGTTCTATGTGATGGAACGGGTCAAGGGCATCATCCTGCGCTCCGACCTGCCGCCAGAACTGGGCCTTGATGCGGCCAAGACTGAAGCACTGTGCAAGAGCTTCATCGACCGTTTCGTCGAACTGCACCGGGTTGACTACAACGCCTGCGGCCTCGGCGATCTGGGCAAACCTGAAGGCTATGTCGCCCGCCAGATCAAGGGCTGGAGCGAGCGCTACGAAAAAGCCCTGACCCCGGACGCGCCGCACTGGGAGAAAGTCAAAGCCTGGCTCAACGACAAGATGCCGGCCGACCATCCGACCTCAAGCATCGTCCACAACGACTATCGCTTCGACAACGTGATCCTTGACCCGAACAACCCGATGCAGATCATCGGCGTGCTCGACTGGGAACTGACCACCCTCGGCGATCCGCTGATGGACCTGGGCAACACCCTCGCCTACTGGATTCAGGCCGATGATCCGGCACCGGTGCAACTGATGCGCCGCCAGCCGAGCCACGCCCCGGGCATGCTGACTCGACGCGAATTCGTCGATTACTACGCCGAACGCTCGGGCATCCAGATCGACAATTTCGACTTCTACTACACCTACGGCCTGTTCCGTCTGGCCGGCATCGTGCAGCAGATCTACTACCGCTTCTACCACGGCCAGACTCAGGACAAACGCTTCGCGCAGTTCATTCACATGAACAAACTGCTGGAGCACATGAGCCTGCAGGTCATTGCGAAATCGAGCCTCTGACGGCTTACACCAAGGAACCCTTATGTCCAAGACTCAGTTGTTCGACCTCGACGGCAAAATCGCATTCGTCTCCGGCGCCAGCCGTGGCATCGGCGAAGCCATCGCCAAACTGCTGGCCCAGCAAGGCGCCCACGTGATCGTCTCGAGCCGCAAGCTCGAAGGCTGCCAGCACGTCGCCGACGCGATCATCGCCGCCGGCGGCAAGGCCACCGCCGTGGCCTGCCACATTGGTGAAATGGAACAGATCAGCCAGGTCTTCGCCGGGATCAAGGAACAGTTCGGTCGCCTCGATATTCTGGTGAACAACGCGGCGACCAACCCGCAGTTCTGCAACGTGCTGGACACCGATCTGGGTGCGTTCCAGAAGACTGTCGACGTGAACATCCGTGGCTACTTCTTCATGTCGGTGGAAGCCGGCAAGCTGATGCGCGAAAACGGTGGCGGCAGCATCATCAACGTCGCCTCGATCAACGGTATTTCACCGGGCGTGTTCCAGGGCATCTACTCGGTGACCAAAGCAGCGGTGATCAACATGACCAAGGTCTTCGCCAAGGAATGCGCGCAATTCGGCATCCGCTGCAACGCCTTGCTGCCGGGCCTGACCGACACCAAATTCGCTTCGGCCTTGGTGAAGAATGACGCGATCCTCAAGCAGGCACTGACGCAGATCCCGCTCAAGCGCGTGGCCGATCCGAGTGAAATGGCCGGGGCGGTGCTGTATCTGGCAAGTGATGCATCGAGCTACACCACCGGGGTTTCGCTGAATGTGGACGGTGGGTTCCTGTCCTGATCTCTCTGACAAATGATTAACCCTGTGGGAGCAGGCTTGCTCGCGAAGTCGGAGTGTCAGGCAGCATTGCCTTGAATGACACACCGCATTCGCGAGCAAGCCCGCTCCCACAGGGGTTATCCGTAAGACAGTGACTTTGGGTAATGGCCTGACAAAGTGCACCGGCAAGCACCCCTACAGCACTACTGCGTGACACACCGGGTGGTGGTGATATGCCGGGTGACCTGCTCGTCAACATACATATCGCCCGACACCTGAGTGTTTTCCAGGGTCTGACAGGTACGCACCGGCGGTGGTGGCGGTGCAGCAGGAGGCGGTGGCGGAGGACTGGCGCAGCCGCTCAATAGCGCGACAGAGAAAGCCAGCGACAACGGCAGATACACGCGTTTCCCAGGATTATTCATAGGACGACCCGCGATGAATGGAAGAGCCACTTCCGCCATCGCGCACGAATATCGCGGATGACGGAAGACCTGACCACTCATTCTTTATAGCCGACTACCCTGTAAGCGCCAGTGAAATGGAGGGAGATGGAGGAATTGGCTGTCGATTTTGCGGGGAGGAAAATCTGTGTGGGAGGGGTACATCAACAAGAGTTTTTTGACTGGAAGGCCGCCATCGCTGGCAAGCCAGCTCCCACAGGGGTTGAGTATTCCTGACTGAAATGGGTCAGCTGTCAGGCCGCCTTCGCGAGCAAGCCCGCTCCCACAGTTGGAATGGGTGTGTTCAGTTGTAAATGGGTCGGCTGTCAGGCCGCCATCGCCAGCAGGCTGACTCCTGCAATTCAGAGAGCGAGCCCCCCATGCGGCGAAGCCGCCCCACTCAACACAATGAGCGTTAGCTCGAGTACCGCTTTTGATCTGAGGGCCTGTCGGCAGGCTGAGTGGAGGGATTTGTCCGGGGGTGGGAGCGCAGCGACCGTTTGGCGCAGCCAAACACAGCGAGAGGAGGTGCAGCGAAGCAAACCGTAGGCGCTGCCCCCCGGATGAATCCCGCAGCGAAGGAACCCGAGCCCAGGCGAGGGCCGAACGTCAGGGTAAAGCCTTTTTGGTTACTTTTTCGGCGTCTGGAAAAAGTGACCCGCCGTAAGGGCGGAACCCTAAGCAGCCATAACCGCAGCAACGGATATACACCCAAAACAAACCAACACCAAAACCCTAGGCCATATCCGGATCCCGAGCAGCCCGCAAAGAATTGCTCTCCAACTCATACCGCAACTCATCAACCAACGCCGCCACAGCCTCCGGCGTACGCAACGCATTGAGCTTCAACCCGCTGATCACCAGATCCACCTGCCCCGAATCCGGGTGATACAACTTCACCGTCAGCGAATGATCCCCATCCACTGAACACTCGCACGCCAATGGCGAAAAACTCTGTTCGAGGCTGGCGCGCAACTGCGCAAGATTCATCATGGAGCCTGTTCCTTTAGCTGTTTCGAAGGGAGACGATCCCAAGCCAACAGGCTCGTATCGCACCCCAACAGACTAAGAACTGCCCTATCTCACCAGAACCTGCATTTGCACCGCATCAGCTAGTGCATTTGCACCTACCGCTGACCCTTCGCGCCGCGCTCGCCAGAAAACAGACCACGCTCCCGCGCCCAGACAATCGCCTCGCTGCGGCTGTGTACATCCAGCTTGGAATACACGGTAGCCACATGATTGCGCACGGTATTCGGCGCCAGTTTCAGGCGGGCGGCGATCTCCTTGTCGGCCAGGCCTTCGCAGATCAGCCCCAGCACGTCGCGCTCACGCGCCGTCAGGTCAGTGAACGACACGCTCGGCAGTTGCGGCGAGTTGACCTTCTTCACATTGGCCAGTTTTTCGATCAGCGTCCGGCTGAACCATGATGCGTCCTTCATCACCTCTTCAATCGCCGCCACCAGCTCCAGCTCGGTGCGCTTGCGTTCGGTGATGTCCATCAACACCAGCAGATAGCACGGCGTGTCCTGAATATTCACGGTGTCCGCAGACACCGCGCACTCCAGCAGATCCGCGTCCTTCTTGCGCACCCGCACATCGACCCGATCCACTCGTCCGCTTTTCGCCAAGGCGGTCAGCAGTCGGGCCCGCGCACCATCGTCGTCAATGAAATTCAGCTGCGTCACGGTTTTGCCGACAACGTCGTCACTCTCGTACGCCAGGGTGTCGAGGAACGCCTGATTGACATCGATCACCTGCTGTTCGTCGGCGGTGCAGATCAGAATCGGCACAGGAGTCAGGCGGAACGCCTTGGCAAAGCGCTCTTCACTCTGACGCAGCGCAACTTCGGCCTTGTGGCGCAGCTCCATGTCGACGAAGGAAAACAGCATGCAATCCTCATCATTGAGCATCAACGGTTGCCCGGCGACGATCACTTGCTTGCTGCCGCCATCGGGCAGGCGCAATTGAGCCTGCATCTGCGGAATCGTCGCCACATCGCGCAGGCGCTGGATCGCCAGATCCTTTTGCTCGGCCTGCTCGAAGATGTCTATTTCATAGGCCGAGGTGCCGATCACCTGCTCGCGGGTGTAACCGGTCATCTCCAGAAACCCCGGATTGACCTTGATGTAGCGCAAATCACTGAGGCGGCAGATCACCGCCGGCGCCGGGTTGGCATTGAAGGTCTTTTCGAAGCGCTGCTCGGCGTTGGCCCAATCGGTGACGTCGCTCATGATCAGTACCAGCGACTCCGGCTGCCCTTCGCGGTCGGTCAGGATCATGCTGCGCACGCTGTGCACCCAAACGTGCTCGGGATCGTTTACGGCAGACACTTCGATCAGCACGTCGTTGAACGCTTCGCAGCGTGCAGCGCGGCTGATCGGGTAGTGTTCCGGGGGCACCGTATGATTGTTGCGATAGCGCAGGCTGAAGCGCTTGGCATACTCGTCGGCATTAGTGCCCAGCTCACCGATCCGGCTGACACCGTGCATCGCCAGCGCCGCCTCATTGGCCCAGAGGATGCTCTGATCGAGCTCCAGCAGAATCACCCCGTCGGACAGCCCGGCGATGATCTGCTGCAGCTGGCGACGGTTGGTTTCAGTGGTCAGGACTTCCTGGCTCATTGGATCTCCACAGGGAATTCGCGTGTGAAGATTACGACCGCAGGCGTTCGTGATCGTGCCGAGCACTTCAACAACACCACAAATCCCTGTAGGAGTGAGCCTGCTCGCGATAGCGGTCTGTCAGCCACATCAACGCTGACTGACACACTGCTATCGCGAGCAGGCTCACTCCTACAGGGGATCAATGGTGATCTGAAGATTCCACCAGCTCGCGCAACGTATCGAGAAACAGCTTGAGCACCGGCGAGGCATCATCCGCCCGGTAAGTCGCATACAACGGCACCTCCGGCAGCGCCGGTGTCAGCTTGCGAAACACCAGCCCTGCCGGCGCCAACTGCTCGATAGAAGCAGGCAACAGCGCCACCCCGAAACCGGCGCGCACCAGACTGAGCAAGGTCTGCACCTCGATCACCTGCTGGCGGATCTGCGGGGTGAATCCGGCCTGAATGCAGCACTGATAAAGGAAGTTGGCGAACCGCGACTGCTTCAGTTCTAGCGCGACAAACGGTTCCTGTGCCAGATCCGCCGGGGCCAGAAGCTCGCGGCTGGCCAGCGGATGATCGGCCGGCATCACCACATGAATCGGCTCGTAGATCAACAACTCGTTGCGCAGCAACGGATCGTCATAACCCACGCGGAACACGCAGGCATCGATACGTTTTTCCTTCAACGCCTTGACCTGCGCCGCTGGGGTCATTTCATGCAGGCGCCAGTTCACCTGCGGATAGCGCTCGCGAAACAGGTGCAGGGCCTTGGGCAGCACGCCGACCATCACCGAACTGATCATGCCGATTTCCAGCTCGCCAAGCTGCCCGCGCCCGGTCTGGCGCGTCAGATCCAGCGCCCGTTCCAGTTGTTCGAACACCAGCGGCGCCTGCTCCTTGAGCATCTGCCCCGCCGCTGTCAGTTCGACCCGGTGGTGACTGCGCTCGAACAACGGCGTGCCCAGCTCCTCCTCCAGCAGGCGAATCTGCTGGCTCAGCGGCGGCTGGCAGATGTGCAAACGCTCCGCCGCCCGACCGAAATGCAGCTCATCGGCCAGAGCCATGAAGTACCGCAGCAGACGCAGGTCCATGGCGCTTACCCCAGACTCAGCGGCGTTGAGCGCTGGCGCACGCCGGTCAGCGCAAACAAGGCGTTGGCAATCGCCGGCGCCACCGACGGACTGCCCAACTCGCCTACGCCACCGGGTTTTCCGGGCTCGCCGTCCATCACCACGATATCGGTGGCCGGCATGTCCGACATGCGGGTCACGCGGTAGTCGTGGAAATTGCTCTGCACCACTCTGCCCTGTTGAATGTCGAGGCGATCAAACAACGCATGACCAAGACCCCACATCAAGCCGCCGTAGATCTGCTCCTCGACCCCGCCGGGCGAAACCGCCAGACCGCAATCGACCACGCAGGTCAGCTTCTCCACTTTCGGCTTGCCATCGACCATCGCGACCCGCGCCACCACCGCAATAAAACTGCTGTAACCCTGATGGGTCGCAATCCCCAGCGCAGTGCCCGGCGGCAATGACTGGCCCCATCCGGCGCGTTCGGCAGCCTGTTTCAGCACCGCCACATGCCGTGGCCGCTCCTGCATGTTGGCCAGACGGAACGCCAACGGATCCGCGCCTGCCGCATGGGCCAGTTCGTCCATGAAACTCTCGACGGCAAACACATTGGGAATAAAGCTCACCGAGCGATACCAGCCGCTGGGCACATGGCTTTCGTGCTTGACCCAGTTCAACTGCAGGTGCGGCGGACGGTAGGCGAAGTCCCACGCGGTGATCGCTTCGGTAGTGCTGTAATCCATGTGATCCGGGCGTTCGAAATAGCCCGGCTCCCACTGCTCCGGCGAGGCCGGTGACACCGCGTGCAGTTGAAGTGCGTTGAGTTTGCCTTGGGCATCCAGCGCGCCTCTGACCCGGTGCAGCGTCGCCGGGTGATTGAACAGTGCGTGCATTTCATCTTCGCGACTGTTCAGTAATTTCACCGGCACACCTATCTGCTGCGCCAGATACGCCACCTCGAACAACCAGTATTTGGCCTCCCGCGCGCCGAAGCTGCCGCCGGACACCAGCTCATTGATGGTGACCTTCTCCTTGGCGATGCCGCATACGGTTTGCGCCGCTTCCAGCGCCGAAGACGGCACCTGCACGCCGCCCCAATAAGTGATCGCCTTGTCCTGCACGTGCGCGGTGATACAGATTGGCTCGAGCGGGTTCTGCACCTTGTACGGCATGCGGTAATCGGCTTTGATCAGTTGCGCCGCGTGCGGCCATTGCGCGCCGACATCGCCATGCGTCATGGCTTTGATGGTTTGGCTGTTCGGGTCGGAAATAGCGGCCGCCTGGGCCTTGGCCAGTTCCGCGCTGTCGAACCCGGCCAGCGGCGAATCGCTCCATTTGATCTCCAGCACTTTGCGCCCCTGCTGCGCCGCCCAGAACGTCTCGGCCAGCACCGCGACGCCTTCCAGATTGCCGCCGAGCACGTCCGGGCGCCCGGGGACTGCAAGCACCTGGCGCACGCCCGGCACCTGCAATGCCGCCGCCGAATTCACGCTGACGACTTTCGCCCCGACCACCGGCGCGCGCTGAATCACCGCCACCAGCATCCCCGGCAACTGCACGTCGATGCTGTACTTGAAGCGCCCGCAGACCTTGGCCGCGGCATCGCGCTTGTGCCGCAGTTTGCCGATGTATTTGAACTGCGCCGGATCCTTCAGGGTGACGTGGGCCGGTGCCGGCAGATGCGCCGCCACCCCGACCAGTTCGCCATAACCGAGGCTGCGTTTGCTGGACAGATGAACCACCCGACCTTCTTCGGTGCTGCAACTGTCGGGGCCGACCTTCCATTGCTTCGCTGCCGCTGCGATCAACAACGCACGGGCCGTGGCCCCAGCCATGCGCAAGCGCTCGTATTCCAGCGACACACTGGTGCTGCCGCCGGTGGAGAACACTTTCCAGATCGGGTGAATGTAGGTGTCGAAGAACGGATCTTCCGGGGTGATCACCTGCACGGTCATCGGGTTCACATCCAGCTCTTCGGCCACACACGCGGCCAGCGCTGTTTGCGTGCCGGTGCCGGAATCGTGTTTGTGCACCACCAGTTTCACTGTGCCGTCGGGGAAGATCCGCACCCAGGCGTTGGGCTCGAATTCGGTGGCCGGCGCCGGAGCTTTCGGGTCGCTGGCGGCGCTGCCGGAGGGCAGATACAAGGCAATCGCCAGGCCCGAAGCCACCGTCGCTGCTTGCTTGAGAAAGACCCGGCGTGACGGCTCGTTCAAGGTGTCGTCGCGCAGGCTCATCACGCCTCCTTCGGCGCGTTCGCCGCGCGCTTGATCGCTTTGTTGATCCGCGCGTAAGTGCCGCAACGGCAGATATTCCCCGACATCGCATTGCGGATCGAATCGTCGGTTACCGCCGCGCCGGTGTTGAGCAGCGCCGCGGCGGACATGATCTGCCCGGATTGACAGTAGCCGCATTGCGGCACATCTTCGGCGACCCAGGCCAGTTGCAGCGGATGGCTTTCGCTCGGTGACAGACCTTCGATGGTGGTGATGCTGTGGCCCGCGACGGCGGCCAGCGGCAACTGGCAGGAACGCACCGCGACACCGTCCAGATGCACGGTGCAGGCGCCGCACAGGCCCATGCCGCAGCCGAATTTGGTGCCGGTGAGTTTCAGTTGATCACGCAGTACCCATAACAAGGGCATGGAGGGGGACGCCTCATCCAGCTCGCGTCGTTCGCCGTTAACCGTGAATGCGATCATTGTCAGGCTCCAAAAGAGCGGCCCGTCTTTGTGCGGGCCTGGTGACCGATTATTGGAAGCCCACGCAACACGCGGCCAGCGACGATTTCTGCCAACCGGTGTAAGCAGGACTAACAACATGTACAAGCGATACCCGTCGGTGCAGTCCATGAGCGCGTTCATCCAAGCGGCGCGCAGCGGCAGTTTCTCCAGCGCGGCGCGCAAGCTCGACTTGACGCACAGCGCGATCAGCCAGCAAATCCGCGCTCTCGAAGAATTCATCGGCCAGCCGCTGTTCGTGCGTGAAGGCGGCGGCAGCAACCTCACCGATGCCGGGCAGTTGTTTGCCAGCGTGCTGGCGGATGGGTTGGCGCAGATCGACCGGGCCCTGTCCTCGGTGAAAAACCGCAGCGTGGCGCAGCGCCTGACCCTGGATGTCGACAGTGAACTGGCGCAGAGCTGGCTCAATCCGCGCCTGCCGGAGTTGCTCGACGGACTTCCGGATTACGAGGTGACGCTGCTGTCGATGCCGCGCAGTGATCGCAGCACGTTTGAGCGGGTCGATCTGGCGTTGCGTTACGGCTATGGCGATTGGGATGACTGCGAGATGACGCAGATCTGCGGCGACCGGGTGCTGGCGGTGGCTTCACCGGCGCTGCTTGAGCGCTATGGTTTGCAGTTGCCGCTGAGCCCGGCGCAGATTCTTGAATTGCCGCTGTTGGGCTATACGCGGCGCTCGTGGATACCGTGGCTGGATGCGGCCGGAATGCCCCCGGTAGAGCCAGCGGCGCGGGTGATTTTCGATAATGCGGCGAACCTGATTGCGGCTGCCGAAGCCGGGGTTGGTGCCGGGCTGGTACGCGGCTTACTCGCCGCCGATGCGTTGCGCAATGGGCGGCTGGTGGCGTTGAACGAGGCGCAGATTGCTGCGCATTACAACCTGTATGCGATTTGGCCGCATGGGCAGGCCGAGCGGGTGGCGCCGGTGGTTGAGGTGATCCGGCAGTTGGCTTTGCGTACGCAACACTGACGCCTTCGCGAGCAGGCTCGCTCCCACAGTTTGACCGCATTTCTCCAGCTGGAATGCATTCCCCCCTGTGGGAGCGAGCCTGCTCGCGAAGGGGTCGGCACAACCACCACAAAAACCAAAACCATATCGCCCAAGTATCACCACCGCGCCCAATTAATATTGTACGAACCCTCCCCCGCCTTCCAATACTCGCCCTCAGCAACCACCCACCCGGGCCGGATGCGAACAGGCGAGGGAATGCGCGAGTGCTGCGCATAGAAATGGCCGATAGCCCGGGGCGTGGATGCCGAGAGCCGCAAGGCTCCCTTCCCCGCTATCAGGAGATCGACTTCAATGATCATCGATATCAGCTGCTATCCCACGGATCTCGTGGACCTCGCCTGGAGGCATGACGGTGACCCGTTCACCGGCGAGCGTTTGCTGGAGATGATGGATGGCCCGTACATGGTCAACGGCAAACCTCGCCGGATCGACAAAGCCTTCATCCAGCCGCCGCAGGGCAACACCATTTACACCTGGACCGACGGCGAACTCTCGGGCCGTGAATCCATCGACGCCTACATGGCCTACACCCTGAAAATGGTGCAGACCTACCCGGATCGTTTCATTGGCTGCTTCGTCTACAACCCGCGCTGCGGCGTGGAAAACGGCGTCGAGGCGATCGAGCGCTACGTCAAGGATCACGGTTTCAAGATGGTGCAGATGCAGGCCAACATGCACGCCTACCGGCCTGATCGTGCACTGGACTGGGTGCGCCCATGCTTCGAGAAATGCGCCGAACTGGGCATCCCGGTCAAGCTGCACACTGGCGACGGGCCGTACAGCATCCCGTCGGAATGGGTGCCGATGATCAAGGAATTCCCCAACGTGAATTTCATCATGGCCCACTTCGGCGTGCAGACCGGCGGGGTCTACGTATTCGAACCGATGCAATGGGCGATGGAACTGTCCAACGTCTATTGCGAATCCGGCTGGTGCCTGCAATCGCGGATCGTCGAGTTCGCCAAGGTCTTGCCAACGCACAAGATCCTGTTCGGCACCGACACCCCGCCGAACGAACCGGGCATGTGGCTGCGCCTGCTCGAAGTGTTGTGCCACGAGCCGCCGCAGGGCCTGAACCTCGACGAAGACACCCTCGAGGAATATCTGGGCAACAACACCGCGCGGATGATCGGCCTCGAACCGACCCCGCCGCCGCGTTCCGTTTCCGAAGCAGAGGCGCAACTCAAGCGCCCCGTCACCACGCAACTGGCCAGGAGCTGAACCGATGATCATCGACACCCATCTGCACCCCACCAATCTGGTCGACGAGGCCTGGCGCCACACCGGCGAACCGTTCACCGGCGAGCGCATGCTCAAACTGATGGACGGCCCGTACATGATCAACGGCAAACCGCGCCGCATCGACATGGGTTTCATCCAGCCGCCACCGGGCAACACCGGTTATCGCGACGGTAACCGCCGTGGCCGCGAGGGCGTGCGTGACTACATGTCGTACGTCGCCGAACTCTGTGTGAAGTACCCGGATCGCTTCATCGGCAACTTCAACTTCAACCCGCGCTGGGGACCGGAAAACGGTGCGGCGGAGCTGGAATTCCACATCAAGGAATACGGCTTCAAGATGCTCAAGCTGCACGCCAACATGCACGGCTATCGCCCGGATCGGGCGCTGGACTGGTTGCGCCCGGCAATGAAAGTCTGCGCCAAGTACAACATCGTGGTGCTGATCCATACCGGCGACGGCCCGTACACCATTCCGACGATGTTCTACCCGATCATCCGTGAGTTCCCGATGGTCAATTTCATCATCGGCCACTTCGGCATCCAGACCGGCGGCAACTACTCGTTCGAGGCGTTCTGGATGGCGATGGACACGCCGAACGTGTACTGCGAATCGGGTTGGTGCTTCCAGTCGCGGATCGTCGAATTCGCCAAGGAGCTGCCGCGCAACAAGATCGTGTTCGGCACCGACTCGCCGCCGAACGAACCGGGCATGTGGCTGCGCGAGCTGGAGGTGTTGTGCTCACCGGCACCGCAGGGCTTGGGCATCGATGAGGATCATCTGGAGGACTACCTGGGCAACAACATCGCCCGGTTGTGCGGGATCGAGCCGACGCCACCGCCGAAGGATCTGGTTGAGGCGGATATTCGCCTGACCACCACGTACCTCTGACCTGAAGAAATGGCGCACTTTGTGGTGAGGGGATTCATCCCCGATGGGTGACGAAGTCGCCCTCTCTTGATGCTGAGAGTCCAGGCCTGCTGCGCAGTCCATCGGGGATAAATCCCCTCACCACAGTTAATCCCATTCCACAGGGGTTTCTCAGTGTTTCATGTGGGCAACACAGCGACTTTACAGGCACGAAGATGACCCGGCGTTCCCTCGACCGGCAGGCCAACGGCTGCTCGATCGAACGCCCTCTCACCCCTGCGTGCCTGCTTTTTACGAGGTGAAACCATGACCCGTTCGACGCTCGGCGATTCTCAGGATTTTCACGTGTTCATCGACGCCTATCGCCGTGAGTACCCGGACGATGTGCTAACCATCACCCAACCCGTTTCTGCCGATCAGGACATCACCGCCCTGGTCGATGTCCTCGCCGCACAGGGTCGCGATCCGCTGCTGATCTGCGAAAACGTCGGCGGCCTCAAGGTGCCGGTGGCGACCAATCTGTTCGCCTCCCGCACCCGCATTGCCCGGTTGTTCGATGTCACCCCGGCACAACTGCACGAAACCTTCCAGCGCCGCGCCAACCAGCCCATCGCCCCGCGCTACGTGGAAAGCGGCCCGGTGCTCGATGAAGTGTTCGAAGGCGAAGCCGTGGATCTGGCGCTGCTGCCGATGCTCAAGCACTTCGACAGCGATCGCGGGCCGTACATCACCAACGCGATCATCATCGCCGAGGACCCGCTGACCGGCATCGCCAACATGAGCTACCACCGCTCGATGCGCCACGCGCGCCAGTCCCTGGCGACCAGCCTGCACTCGCGCGGACACCTGTGGCGGATGCTGCAGGCCGCCCGTGAGCGCGGCGAAGAATTGCGCGTGGCAATGGTGGTCGGCGCACATCCGCTGTTCATGCTCGCGGCGGCAGCGCGTTTGCCGTATGGCGCCGATGAGCGCGCTGTCGCTGGCGGGTTGTTCGGCGCACCGCTGGAACTGGTCAAGACCCCGCGCTATGGCATCGGCGTCCCGGCATACGCCGAATTTGTCCTGGAAGGCGCCATCGACCCGACGGCCTACGCCGAGGAAGGCCCGTTCGGCGAGTTCAGCGGTTACTCCTCGGATCGCTCGACCAACAACGTGCTGCGCGTCGACACCCTGCTGCGGCGCAAGGACGCCTGGCTGGTGGACGTGATGGGCGGCCGCTACGCCGAGCATCTGACCCTCGCCCGGCTGCCGCGCGAAGCGGAAATGAGCGAAAAGCTCAAGGCGCGTTTCCCTGCCGTCACCGCCGTGCATTACCCGAATTCCGGCACGCACTTTCATTGCTATGTAGCGCTGGATCAGAGCCGCGACGGCGAAGCGCGGCAGATCATGCTGGCCCTGCTCGGCTGGGATCCGTATCTGAAAAACGTGATCGCGGTGGACAGCGATATCGACATTACTGACGACAGCCAAGTGTTGTGGGCACTGGCCACGCATTTCCAGCCGCATCTGGATATTTTCGTGATCGACGGTTTGCCCGGCAGCCCGCTGGATCCGTCGTCCTCGGTCAACGGCACCACTTCGCGCATGGGCCTTGATGCCACACGCGGTTCCGGCTTCGACGGGATCAAGGCGCAGCTCGATCAGGACGTGCTCGAACGTGCCCGGCAACTGCTCAAAGGGCTGGCATCGTGAACCGCCAGCGGCTGGTGGTTGGCATCAGCGGCGCGTCCGGCTTCATCTACGGCATGCGCCTGCTGCAATTGCTCGCCGAACTGGACATCGAAAGCCACCTGATCATCAGTCGTGCGGCGCTGCTGACCATGGCCCACGAGACCGATTACAAACTGGCCGATGTCACTGCGCTTGCCAGCCACTACCACCGCGCCGATGACGTCGCGGCCGGGATCGCCAGCGGTTCGTTTCGCTGCCTGGGCATGGTGGTCGCGCCGTGTTCGATGCGCACCCTGGCGGAGATCGCCACCGGCACGTCTTCCGGGCTGATCGGCCGCGCCGCCGACGTCACCCTCAAGGAACGCCGCACCCTGGTGCTGATGGCCCGCGAAACCCCGCTGACCCTCGCCCACCTGCGCAACATGACTGCCGTGACCGAGATGGGCGGGATCATCGCCCCGCCGGTGCCGGCGTTCTATGCCCGGCCCGAGAGTCTTGGGCAAATGGTCGATCACAGCCTCGGCCGGGTGCTCGATCTGTTCGGCCTCGATGCCGGCGTTGCCACCCGCTGGAAAGAACACCCCGGCCCCTGTGGGAGCTGGCTTGCCAGCGAAAGCAATAGGTCAGTCGGCATCACTGGTGAATGACACACCGCCATCGCTGGCAAGCCAGCTCCCACAGTTGATCGCACTCCGACAAAAAACACAGGTAAGGAGCTCCAGATGAACACCCCCTTCAACGCCCCAACCCCCAACACCAAAATCCCCGTGACCATCCTCACCGGCTTCCTCGGTGCCGGCAAAACCACCCTGCTCAACTACATCCTCAAGGAAAACCACGGGCGCAAGATTGCCGTGATCGAAAACGAGTTCGGCGAGGTCGGCATCGACGGCGATCTGGTGCTCAGCTCCGAAACCGAAGAAATCTACGAGATGGTCAACGGCTGCGTGTGCTGCACCGCCGAGGTTCGTGAGGATCTGGTACGCATCGTCCGCGAGCTGGTGGCGCGCCCGGTGCGCCTCGATCACATCCTCATCGAGACCAGCGGCCTCGCCGATCCGTACCCGGTGGCGCAGAGCTTTTTCATCAATGACCCGATTGCCGAAGAAGTCGAACTCGACGCGATCGTGACCATGGTCGACGCCAAGCACATCGCCCAGCACCTGGAGGATCTGCAACTGGATGGCGTCGACAATCAGGCGGTGGATCAGATCGTCTGCGCCGATCGCATTGTCATCAACAAGGTCGATCTGGTCAGCGGCGACGAGGTGGAAATCCTGCGCGGCAAGATCCGTGGTTTGAACGCCACCGCAGATCTGGTGACCTCCACCCATGCGCAGATCGACCTGACGAAAATTCTCGGCATCGGTGCGTTCGAGTGCACGCAGAAGCTTATGGAAATCGGCGCGGAACCTGAGCATCACGACCATGACCACCACCATGAATCAGAAGACCACGAACACGATCCGAGCGTGTCATCGGTGGGCATCGCCGTCGACGGCGCGGTCAATCTGATGGCGTTCCACCGCTGGATCAGCGAGCTGCGCTCGTCCCAGGCCGACAACCTCTATCGCATGAAAGGCGTGCTCGCCGTGGCCAACGAAGACCAGCGCTATGTGCTGCAAGGCGTGCACAGCCTGGTGGAGTTTCGCGCCTCGACCGCATGGGGCACGGAGCCCCGTTTGAGCAAGATCGTGTTCATCGGCCGCGACCTGGACCGCGCGGCGCTGAACCAGGGCTTTGCCGCCTGCCTGGCAGGCTGAACAAGGCATCGGAGCCGGTGGATGGCGGTTCCGGGCACGAATGACTGATGTTGATCAGCGAAACGCTGCAAAACCTGTGGGAGCGAGCCTGCTCGCGAAGGCGGTGGGCCATTGAACAGTGATGTCGGCTGACACAACGCTTTCGCGAGCAGGCTCGCTCCCACAAGGGATTTTCAGTGTTCCTGAAACCTGAGGCATCAGACGAATACCCCTCTCTACCGCATAAAAACAGCCAGAGGTGATTCCCCATGTCGTCAGCCACTCCTTCCTCCACCGTGCACCCCGTCGACCGCGTCCTGCCGGTGCGACAGATGCTCACCCTCGGCCTGCAACACATGGCCGTCTCGTACATCGGCGCCATCGCCGTGCCGTTGATCGTCGCCAGTGCCCTGAAGATGTCCCACGCCGATACCGTGGTGCTGATCAGCACCACGCTGTTCTGCTCCGGCATCGCCACCCTTTTGCAAACCGTCGGCTTCTGGAAGTTCGGCGTACGCCTGCCGATCCTGCAAGGCGTGGCGTTCAGCAGCGTCGGTCCGGTGATTGCCATCGGCAGCAACCCCGACGTGGGGTTTGCGGGAGTCTGCGGCGCGGTGATCGGCGCCGGGATTTTCACCCTGCTGATGGCGCCGTTCGTGGGCCGATTACGGCGGTTTTTCCCGCCGGTGGTCACCGGTTGCATCGTCACAGTGATCGGTTTGCAGCTGTTCCCGATCGCCTATGAATGGGTCGGTGGCGGACGCAACGCGAGCAACTTCGGCGCCCCGGCATTTCTCGCGGTGGCGGTGGTGGTGCTGCTGACCATTCTGCTGGTCAATCGCTATGGCAGTCCGCTGCTGCGCAACATGGCGGTGCTGGTGGGCATGCTGGTCGGCGCCGGTCTGGCCTACGGTCTGGGCATGGGCAATTTCCACAGCGTCGAAGAGGCGCCGTGGCTGACCGTGCCCTACCCGTTCTACTTCGGATTGCCGACGTTCAGCCTGATCCCCATCGCGACCATGGTGGTAGTGATGATCGTGCAGATGGTCGAGTCGATGGGGTTGTTCGTGGCCATCGGCGACATCGTCGACAAACCGGTGGAAGACCAGCAAGTGGTCAATGGCCTGCGCGCCAATGGCCTGGCCAGCACCATCGCCGGGATGTTCGCCGCGTTTCCGTTCATTGCCTTCATGGAAAACGTCGGTCTGGTGATCCTGACCGGCGTGCGCAGCCGCTGGGTGGTCGCCGTCAGTGGCCTGCTGATGTGCTCGATTGCGCTGGTGCCCAAGGCCGGGGCGATTATCGCGTCGATGCCGACCGCAGCGCTGGGTGGTGCCGGCATTGCGATGTTCGGCGTGGTCGCGGCGGCGGGGATTCAGACCCTGGCCAAGGTCGATTACGAGCGCAATCGCTACAACGTATTGATCGTCGGTTTCACCATCGCCGCCGCGCTGGTACCGGTGCTCGCGCCCACCCTGTTCAAACAAATGCCCGAGTGGTCACAGCCGTTCCTGCACAGCAGCGTGGTCATCGCCTGCCTGGTGTCGGTGCTGCTCAACGCGGCGCTCAACGGCGTCAGCGTGCCAGACACCACAGCCGGCAAATCCGCTTCGCACATTCTCTGACTGGAGCCTGCCCATGACTCGACTTCAAAACATCCTGATCAAAAACCCGCTGGCGGTGATGACCGGCCTGCGCGGCCCGCGTGCCAGGGCCGGTGCGGTGGACATTCGCGTGGTCAACGGCCGCATCGCCGAAATGGCCGCCGACCTTCAAGCGCAACCCGGCGAGCGCGTGATCGATGCACGCAACTGCGTGGTCTATCCGGGCTGGATCAACACCCACCATCACCTGTTCCAGAACCTGCTCAAAGCCGTGCCCGAAGGTTTGAATCAGGATCTGCAAGGCTGGCTGGCGAGCGTGCCCTACCCAAGGTTGAACCGCTTTACCCCGCAACTGGCGCGGATCGCCGCTCGGCTGGGCATGGTCGAATTGCTGTTGTCCGGGGTGACGACCTGCGCCGATCACCACTATCTCTACCATGCCCACGGCACCACCGAGACCGGGGACCTGCTGTTCGATCTGGCCGATGAGTTCGGCCTGCGCTTTGTGCTGTGTCGCGGTGGCGCGCTGGAATCCGCCAGCGCGCACCCGGGTTTCTCGAAAACCGCGCTGCAACCGGAAAGCCTCGAACAAATGGTCGGCGATATCGAGCGACTGAAATCGCTGTATCACCAGGACACCCCGGATGCCCTGCGCCGGGTGGTCGTCGCGCCAACCACACCGACCTTTTCGCTGCCGCCGACCCTGCTGCGCGAACTGGCGCACACCGCGCGCGGCCTCGGTTTGCGCCTGCACACGCACCTGTCGGAAACACAGAACTACGTGAATTTCTGCCGCGAGAAATACAACTGCCTGCCGGTGGAATTCGTCGCCGAACACGAATGGCTCGGCCCCGACGTGTGGTTCGCCCACGCCGTGCACCTGCAACCCGGCGAAATCCGCATGCTCGCCCAGACCGGCAGCGGCATCTCGCATTGCCCGGTGAGCAACGCGCGCCTGGGCAGCGGCGTCGCGCCGATTCCGCAAATGTATGAGGCCGGCGTACCGATTTCCCTCGGCGTCGACGGCGTCGCGTCCAACGAATCCGGAAGCATGGTCGGCGAAGCCAACACCGCATGGCTGATCCACCGCGCCGAACAAGGCGCCTCGGCGACCACTGCCGAAGACGTGATCCACTGGGGCACGGCGGGCGGTGCGCAGGTATTGGGACTGGCCGCGGTCGGTACGCTGGAAATCGGACAAGCGGCGGATCTGGTGATCTACAGCCTTGATCACCCACGCTTCTTCGGTTTCCACGACAGTGCGGTTGCACCGGTGGTCGCGGGAGAACCGATCACGGTGAAGTACAGCCTGGTGGGCGGCCGGATCGTGGTCGATAACGGCGTGATTCCGGGGCTGGATATCGAACGGATGCGCGCCGAAGCGTGGGAAGGTGTGCAGGCGATGATGAATATCGAGGATTGATCGCGGATCCGCATGCAATGCAAAACCCTGTGGGAGCTGGCTTGCCAGCGAAGGCGGGCTTTCAGTCGACTGAGTAATAACAGGCAATAAAAAGGAGAGCTGGCAACCGCCATGCTCTCCTTTCGTTGTAGTGCTTTAAAAAATCACAAATCTGACATCGACTTAATTGCTAGCTCTATCCTTTCACGCGCGGCACTGGTCAGACGCTTAACGCCGAAAGTTTTGGCGATCTCCAAAGGCATGTCGCCAGCAGAGATTAAAGAGGCAACCATCAGCAGCTCTTCCGTGGCTATCTCCTCAACCGAACGGCCGTCACCCAAGGTCGCAGGTATTCGATATTTGTTCCAACCGGCAATATCATTTTCAGAATGCCAAACAAATTGACCATCCACAGGATCACTTTTCAAATGATGGTTTTGTTCTGTCAGGTCAAGAACCCGCTCTCGAATGAGGCGCCCAGAGCGTTGAAAACCATGTGCGCGGGCTACGCGCTGTACCAACACTGAATCGAGGACAGGAGCCTCTTGCAACAACACATGTGCAATCAATTCAGCAAGAACTGAATCATATTCGGGAGAGTAAAACGCCTCTGCATTGATTCTGTCACCCACGCTTGTGAAGTCGGTGACACGATATTCATCTTTGATTGCTGGCGAGACCTGCAATGCAAACGACTTCGCTATCTTGAGGTCGGGAGGTAGTTCGCCAGAAGCATCACCCTCGGATGCAACAGCGATTTCCTCTTTCTCTACGTCATTTGCCAATGGAGCGCTATGCACTAATGACAAATGAGGTATTGAAGATTCCTGCTCAACCGTTTTGCTAACAAGAGCAGATGCACGCGACTCTTCCAAAAGAGCTTCAAGCGATGCATGCAACCGATCCAGTGCACCAGACTTATCAATCCACCACTCTGTAGACCAGAGTCGTACCAGCTTCCAGCCCAACCCTTGCAGGATTGCGCTACGAACCTTGTCACGATCTCGGGCGGTCGCCGCACTGTGATAGGTAGCACCATCACATTCAACACCAACCAGATAATCGCCAGGTCTGTCAGGATGGACAATACCTAGATCAATTCGGAAACGAGACACGCCTATTTGCGGTACGACTTGCCAGCCTTTTCGTCTCAGCTCTTGAGCAACAGCTTCCTCAAAAGGCGAGTCATAACCGCCCACTGAACCCTGCACTGCCTCGGCAAGAGCCCTTGGCCCTCTCTGGGCAAATTCAATGAAGTGCTTCAAATCGCGAACGGCTCGGGCGTTGGTGCGATTCAAATCAATCATCGAAGAATCAAAAGAGGAGAAAACCATCATCTCCCTGCGTGCACGGGTTATCGCCACGTTCAAACGACGCCATCCGCCTTCTTTGTTCAATGGACCGAAGTTCATCGACATAACCTGCGCACCAGGCTCGGTTGGACCATATCCGATACCTAGCATGATCAAATCGCGCTCATCGCCCTGAACTGTCTCCAGGTTTTTTACGACGACGGGTTCGGCAATGTCATGCTGGAAGAACGGCTCAATCTGCGGAAACTGTTGCCGTGCCCTATCCAGCAGATCGTTGATCAGTCTTTGCTGGTCGCTATTGAGTGTGATGATCCCAATAGTATGACCGCTCGCTACAAACGCCGGATCCATCAATCGCTTCACAGTCTCGATAACGATGGCCTCGGCCTCGGCCTGATTGTGCCTGCCCTTGCCTTTTGCGTAGACGCCATCAATACGTCGCCACTCCACAGCGCTGGCACGCGTTTCAGCCGCAGGGAAGGTGATGAGATTGCTGTCGTAGTAGCGATGGTTCGAGAATGCAATCAAGCTTTCATGGCGACTCCGGTAGTGCCAACTGAGGCTATGACTTGGGATACCTGCGCCCAGACACTCATCCAAAATGCTCTCCATGTCCTCAGCAGTATCATCTTCTGCGGCAGACGCGGCGCGATTGAAAAAATTGGTTGGAGGCATCTGACGGGGATCACCCGCAATAACCACCTGCTTCCCCCTCGCGATTGACCCGATTGCATCCCATGGCGCAATTTGGGATGCCTCATCGAATATCACCAAGTCAAAAAGCGCGAGATCTGTTGGTAGATACTGCGCAATCGATAGAGGGCTCATCAGCATGCAAGGAGCGAGTTTCGACATGGCATCGCCCATCTCAACAGCAAGCTGTCGCACGGGTTTGTGCCGACGTGATTTTTGCAGCTCGTGCTTCAAGATGCCGAAACCACCTTGCTTGCCGATCTCGTTTTTCGATGGGATCAATCCACAAAGCTTCGCTCGTATGTATCGGACAGTAAGCTTTGAAAGCTCCTCATCCAGACGTACAAACGCCTCAATATCGCTAGTGTGCTCTGCCGGCACGAAATTACGAAGCAGCGGTTCCGCGTCGATCATCACCCTTGCAAACCAACGTGCATAAGATGTTTCGAATGCGTCTACAGTCCCGCCCTCTGGCAACCCTTTGGTTGCCAATGCATCACTTAGCGGTTGGAGCCCGGACGCTACTGCCTCTTCACGCACCCGACACCAATCGCACCAAGCTTTCAGCTTCGTCTCATGCCGAGAAATAGCACTGGCCGCATCGAGCAATGACTCAATGGTCAATTTGCTCTCTACCGGGCGATTACTCAGTTCATTGAAGCGTTTGCTCATTTGACTAAACGTTTCCAATGCATCTTTCAACTGGTGAAGCGCTGCTGCGATAAAACCACCCCCGCCCAATAGCTCATTGGCTTCAATGACCAGCTTTTGCGTGGCTCCCCGCAGTGCAATAAGATCTTCAGGGGATTCTGCGTTCGAGCTGATCAAGGTCCGCAGGCGTTCAGCGAGTTCCCAAGCTACTGCCATCGCGGATTGATCACTTGACACCCCGCTCCATCCAGGCACAGCGTTTATGTCTGTAGATAAACTGTCCAGCGAGATGAGCAGATCGCGCATTTCGAAGAGTTTGGCAAGATCCTGCTCAACGTTTGGAAGTCCAACCGCTCCGCCCTGCCCCGCGAGGTTCTTAGCCACCTTTTTCTTGGCCAAAGTAGCAAGGAACCAAAACTTGGTCTTGCCAGTTTCCCAGTCGCTTTTGAGTTGTTCGAGGTTGATGGTGCGGCAGGATTCTGAGGCATAACGCACCGACAGAGACTGTTCAATCTCTTCGTAACTTGTGAGGATCTGGACAGCTTTCTTGGCCGCAACGATCTTGGCACTTGCATTCAACGTGAATGCAAAAGAGAGATCGATACCGTGTGTATCTACCAACAGCGCAACAAACTGGCAAAAACGCGCTATATCCTCCCCGCTCGTAACCGCCAGAGGAAGATCGGTGGCTTTCAACAAGTTGTTGCAGGCTATCTTCAGCCGTTCAATTACTCCCGGCAACTCTCTGGATACCGCAGCAATCGACTCTTGCCAGCCGTTTGACCATTCGATGGGAGCGATCAGCGAAAAGTCATCTGACAGATCTCGGGCAGCTTGACTATTCAAGTCAAGTCGCCGGGCAAGATCACGCAGCCGCGCGTAATCATCCGCGTCATGGGACGTTCCCTCTGGCCATGCAATACGGGGCAACGCGGCGTGCCCATCTCGTACGACACGTCCTATAGCCTGATGAACTGTTAATCCATTAGGTTGCCGACGATGCAAAGTTCCTACGACTTCGTTCAATCGATTTCGTAGTTTGTGCAATTTTGCCGTCTCTAAAGACCACTCTTCAGCGGTCAACGCGTCGCGAACATCCCAAGCCCGCTCCAGTTGTTTAAGTACTTCCACCTTGGATGTTTTGCTGGAGTGCAGCTCAAGACAGAATTCGCCTAGCCCCTTTTCTTCTAGCCGACGATAGACAACATCCAAAGCGGCCATTTTTTCTGCTACGAACAAGACCCTGCGACCCAGGGCCAGGTTGTGAGCGATCATATTGGCGATAGTTTGGGACTTACCGGTACCGGGAGGTCCATCAAGAACGAAATCACAGCCACTGGCGGAGGCAACGACTGCAGCCAATTGGGAGGAGTCTGCCGGCAACGGTGTGAACAGATCGGCCGGGCTGACTTTTCTATCCAACTCGTGAGGCTGCGGAAACTCCCCCGACGTAGCAAAGCCTTCACCGCCGACAGTTCTCTCCAGCAAATGTTTGACCATTGGACTTTTCAAAAGCTGTTCAGAACGAGCAGCCAGATCCTGCCACATCAAATATTTCGCGAAGGAGAACGTTCCCAGCACGAGCTCCGTGGTGACTTCGAAGCCCGGCACGTCTCTGATGGCACGACGCACTGTATTCCAGATCCCAGTGACATCAATGCCACTTTCGTCGGAGGGAAGTTCACCTTCAAGCCCCGGAATAACGAGTTCAAAGTCATGTCGTAGCAGTTCGAGCAGGGTCAAATTGAAGCGAGGCTCATCCTCAAGCAAAGTCATCGTCACGCCGGACAACGCACTTTTACGATCCAATTTTACGGGTAGCAAAATTAAAGGAGCGGAATAGGTTTTTGGGTCGTCTGCCGACTTTTTCCACTTTAAAAAGCCGAGTGCAAGAAAGAGAGTATTGGCTCCGCCTTCATCAAGATCACTTCGAGCTTTCCGGTACAGGTCAATCAGCGCTACTTCGAGCTTAGTTTTCTCAAGGGTGGCAAGTACCTCGCCACGAGACAATGCACTGCGAGCGTATTCATCCCTGAGCGACTCTCGATTTTGTTGCTCATAGAGTGCCGCATCTCTACCTCCAGCCTCCAGATCCGGTATTGACACGATCCTGATGCGCTTGCCACTGGCCAGCTGGTCTTCTAGCTCAGCGGGTTCAGGACAAATCAAGCGAACGCCTTTAGCACTATCCGGCAGATGTAGAAGTCGATTTCGAGTAGTCAGATCGAGAAGCTTGCGTTGCCACAGCGTCAGCTTACCGGCGGGAGTTTCTGACTCAGTAAGAGTCTCTACGTCAAAGCCCGGCAATTGTGGCGCAATCTCCAATGCCTCGAGTGGTGCCTCCGACTCTTGAATCACATCTGATTTCGACACGGGGATTGACGTTGCCAAAGGACGGATGCGCTGCATGCGTGCTCGATGCATATCAATGGCCATGATGAAGTCATCATCGTTGACCTGTCTTTCAGCAGTACTGATCGCCTGACTGAAACCTGGGACAGGAAATTGCGTCGCCAGAGTGGTTTCAAATACGAGAGCCTCTTTCAGATCAATACGCTTTCGTACTGCGGAAGCCTCATCTGTAATCAGTTGAGAAAACTCCTGAGGCTGTAACCAGACACCTGCAAAAGCATGACCTTTCGTCAGCAACAATAGTGCGTTCAGTCCGGCTTGCTCCAGTGCTGCGGCAAAAAGCAATGCTGTATCCAGGCATGTTGCAACACCGCCCTCCAATATTAGGCTCGGAGTTCTGACTTTCTGACCGTGAGTCTCAAAGCTTGCCGGTGGCAATGCGTAGCTCAATTTAAGTCCGCAGACTGCAGACCATATTGCTGACGTGAGCTCCCAAGTTCTGGTTCTGGACTTACTTTCATAACCGTTGATGCCATATGGCTTGCCAGCTCGGCGCAGAACATCAGAAGCAGATTTGAGTATCCGATCTACCGCAGGGTCATTTGGCATTGCAAACGCCGGCAGCAGCTCTGGCATCGAGTTAACGCCACCCCACTCATTTCGTGCCAAAAGCTCAACCGGGAAGATTTGACTATTGAGAACTTCACCTTTGCAACATAGGCGCAGCGCAAGGGTCGCGCTGAGACTTTCCGTCAGATCGGCGAGATAAGCGGCATTCAGTTTCAAATTCCGTTCTGAAATATGTAGCGTCGACTCTTTGTTTAATCGATCCAGACGCCAAGTCTTGCTTTCAAGGAAGGGAGGGTCCGCGACAAGCTCCAGCTCAAGATCGCTGTAATCAGCTTCACCATCGTTGTGTACGGTCAGTTCTCTGAGGACCGGGACAGAATTTTGGTGAGAAGCAAAGCCAATCTTGCTGGCGATCACTCCCTCGATCATGATGGTCATGAACCATTTTCTCCATTGGAAATTCGCCGAAACGACTTCTGAGCGCTTAAAAATAGACGCCATACTCACCGACAAGGATAGATTTTGAAACTGCTTTTTAGATCAAAGGTAGAGATAGGGGCGCTCCTACAGTCAAGTCTCTGGATTCATCCCATTAATGAACAAGAAAATCGCTTCTTTAACGCGTCTACATGCGTGCGTCATCAATTCACCTGCAACAAATCAGCCACAACAAAATCGGTGCATTCGCGACTTCCGGGATTCTCGACTAAGGTTACCCCCTCATCGGATTGAGCCTCTGCCAGATCCACCGGGCTCTTGATCAAGGAGAGACTGATGACGTCGCGTCGCAACATCGAACAGACTTATCGCACCTGGTCCAGCCCGATTCTGCTGGAGCTGAAAAAGCGCGAACACCAAATGGCGCCGGTCGAGCGTCAGGCACTGGAGAATGTCCTGGTCGAACGACGGTTGCTGGATGTCGGCAACCCGAACGGCCCCGACCGACGCCAGGGCACAGCGGGCAAGAATGACCGGCCCGGTTGATCACAGCGTCAGACCGGGTTGATGTTCAACCCCAGTTTCAGCAGTTCCTTGCGCAACATCGACGGTTTCACAACAGCCATGCCCGCCTGCCATTGCAGCGGTAACAACCGATCCAGCTTCTGCTGGCTGAGCAGCGGCTCAGCCAGCAAACAACTCTTGCCGTCACGGATGCTGATGACGTTCAGCAACCAGTCATCGCCCTGCCCGACCATCCAGCCACCGATATCGTTGCGATGTTTGTGAAGCAACGCATCGGCGTCCCACACCGTCATCTGTGCGAAGACCTGCGGCAGGTTGCTGTCCGGTTTGAAGCGCTTCAGATCCGCCGCCAACGCGGTCTGCAGGTTTGCTTCGATGGCGGCCTGACATTCGAGGAAATACTGCTCGGGCCAGTTTGCCGGCAGATTCGCCCGCTGCGTTAATGCCTCATGAGCCTCAATATCCGCCTCAGAGGTCATCTGCCCGGTGAGGTTAAGCGTGTTATCGAGGATTGCCGTGGCCAGCAATTTCGCGCTTTGCTCGCTGATTCGCGAGAGCAGACCAGCAGCTTGCCAACGCTGAAAAACCAGCGTCGCCGCTGCACCAATCGGGAGGATGTCGGCGGCGGAACCCAGTCGCTCTGCCCAGTACGGCTCGTAACCGGGATGATGATCGATGACCTCGACCACTTGGTCGAGCACCACCAGCGGGTCGAAGTGGTGATAGTCGGACACATCGACCAACACGAATTCGTCGTTTGCTTGCGGCGTGTAACGCTGAAAAGCAGCGCCCCAACTCAGAACGGTCGGCGACACGCTGCTGTTGGGTCTTGCGCTACTGACCGCGCGGGCGGGACTGCCTTGCAGGTTGAGCAATTCTGCGTAGGCGATACAGCAGGCGTAGGCGTCGATGTCCAGATAGGACGCGCCGGAGGTGATCACTTTGATGTGCGACATTGCGCGTCCCTGGCAGTTTTCAGGGGCGCCAACGTCGCACATCTGCGTGACGCTGTGAAGTCAGGCCGCGCGCTGCCCCTCCGCCACCATCGCCGAAGCCGCCAGCATCGCCCGCAACAACACCGCACACCCGGCCGCCAGATCATCCGGCGCGGCATTCTCGATTTCGTTGTGGCTGATCCCGCCTTCGCACGGCACGAAGATCATCCCGGCCGGGCCGAGTTCGGCAAGGAAGATCGCGTCATGCCCGGCGCCGCTGACGATGTCCATGTGCGACAGGCCCAGACCTTTTGCCGCGCCGCGAACCGCCTCGACGCAGCCCTTCTCGAAGTACAGCGGCGGAAAGTCGGCCGTCGGGGTCAGTTCATAGGTCAGGCCGTGTTCTTCGCAGGTCGCCTCAATGACTTGTTTCACCTCGCTGATCATCGAATCCAGCCGCTCCGGTTGCAGATGGCGGAAGTCAAGGGTCATGCGCACTTCGCCGGGAATGACGTTGCGCGAGCCGGGGTAGGCTTGCAGGCAACCGACGGTGCCGCAGGCGTGGGGTTGATGGCCGAGGGCGGCGCGGTTGACCGCACCAACGATGACCGAGGCGCCGACCAGCGCGTCCTTGCGCAGGTGCATCGGCGTGGGCCCGGCGTGGGCTTCGACGCCGTGCAGTTTCAGGTCGAACCACTTCTGCCCGAGGGCGCCGAGCACCACGCCAATGGTTTTCTGCTCGTCTTCGAGGATCGGGCCTTGTTCGATGTGTGCTTCGAAGTAGGCGCCGACTTGATGCCCGCTGACTTTGCGTGATCCGGCGTAACCAATGGCATTGAGCGCTTCGCCAACGGTGACGCCTTCGGCATCGACTTTGGCCAGAGTTTCTTCAAGGGTGAATTTCTCGGCGAACACCCCAGAGCCCATCATGCACGGGGCGAAGCGCGAGCCTTCTTCGTTGGTCCAGACCACCACTTCCAGCGGCGCTTCGGTTTCCACACCGAGGTCATTGAGGGTGCGCAGCACTTCGACGCCGGCGAGCACGCCGAAGCAGCCGTCGAACTTGCCGCCGGTCGGCTGGGTGTCGATGTGGCTGCCGGTCATCACCGGCGGCAGGTTCGGATTGCGCCCGGGACGGCGGGCGAAGATGTTGCCGACTTCATCCACCGTGACGCTGCATCCGGCGTCCTTGCACCACTGCACGAACAGGTCACGAGCCTGACGGTCGAGGTCGGTCAGGGCCAGGCGACAGACCCCGCCCTTGACCGTGGCACCGAGCTTGGCCAGTTCCATGAGCGAGGCCCAGAGGCGGTCGCGGTTGATGTGCTGATGGGTGGATTGCAGAACGTCTACGGCTGCGTTCATGTTGATCTCCTCAGGCAGTTTTTTTATGAGTTTCTTCAGGCAGTTCTTGTGTGTATTTGAGGCCGTCTTCGCGAGCAAGCCCGCTCCCACATTTGGAATGCGTTCACCCTGTGGGAGCGGGCTTGCTCGCGAAGGGGCCATTCCTCACACCGAAGATTTCACAACAGAGGGGCTGCTTCGCATCGAACACAACCCGTAATAAATCACCCCACCCAACGCCGAACCGGTAAACCAGCCGTAGCTGTAAAACCAGCTGAACGCATCGCTGCCCAGCGACAGCAGGGTCAGCACCACGGGCACGCCAAACGCGGTAAACCCGGCCCAGTTCCACGCCGGATACACGTCGTCGCGGTACAACCCGGCCAGATCCAGTTGCTGTTTCTTGATCAGGAAATAGTCCACCACCATGATCCCGGCGATCGGCCCGAGCAGGCTCGAATAGCCCAGCAGCCAGTTTGAATACACGGTTTCCAGGCTGACATCGGAAACAATCAGCCCGAGTTTTTTCAGCAGCTCGTGGGCCATCAACGCCAGCCCAACGAAGCCGGTGAGCAACACCGCTTTGGTGCGATTGATCACCTTGGGCGCGATGTTCTGGAAGTCGTTGGTCGGCGAGACAATGTTCGCTGCGGTATTGGTCGACAGCGTGGCAATGATGATCAGCGCCATGGCCACCGCCACCCACAGCGGGCTCTGGATATGGCCGATCAGGCTGACCGGATCCGACACGGTGACACCGACCAGTTTCACCGACGCGGCAGTCATCACCACACCCAGCGAAGCGAACAGGAACATGGTCAGCGGCAGACCGAAAATCTGCCCGAGGATCTGGTCCTTCTGGCTCTTGGCGTAACGGCTGAAGTCAGGAATGTTCAGCGACAGCGTGGCCCAGAAGCCGACCATCGCCGTCAGCCCGGCGGCAAAGTAACTGACCACGCTCGCGCCCTCAGGACGCTTGGGTGGAATCGCCAGCAGCTCGGTCATCGACACATTGGGCATCGCCCACATCAGCAGGCCGATGCCGACCGCCACCAGCAACGGCGCGGACAGGGTTTCCAGCCACTTGATCGACTCGGCGCCGCGGATCACCACCCACAGATTCAGCGACCAGAAGATCATGAAGCCGATCACCTCGCCGGTTCCGCCGAGGGATTTCCAGCCGTCGAAGATCGAGCCGAGAAACAGGTGAATCGCCAGCCCGCCGAACATGGTCTGAATGCCGAACCAGCCACACGCCACCAGTGCACGAATCAGGCACGGCACGTTGGAGCCAAGCACGCCGAACGACGAGCGCAGCAGCACCGGGAATGGAATGCCGTACTTGGTGCCGGGGAAAGCATTGAGGGTCAACGGGATCAGCACGATGACGTTGGCCAGCAGAATCGCCATCAGCGCTTCGCCGACGCTCAGGCCGAAATACGCGGTAAGTACGCCGCCGAGGGTGTAAGTGGGCACGCACACCGACATGCCGACCCACAGCGCGGTGATGTGCCATTTATTCCAGGTTCGTTCGCGCACCTTGGTCGGTGCCATGTCGTGGTTGTAACGGGGACTGTCGAGGACGTCACTGCCGGCTTCGAGTTCGAACAAGCCGTCGCGCTCGGTCACTTGCGATCTGTTCTGTTGCATGGCCGCTCCACTGTTCTTCTGATTATTTTTTTGCTCATCAGGCGGCTGCACACGGGGTGCGAGCCGGACGATGGCCGGAGGAACTGACAACTTTCGTGTACCGGCCATGGTGTCAGCGGCGGCATCAATAAACGTGCCGGGTGCCCCGCTTAACGGTAGGGCCGTGGTTCAAACACATTGCAACTTTCTGATATTGCTCGGTTTTAATTATTCACCGAAAGAGTCCGCGAACTTGTCTGCACGCTCAGGCCAAACGTTTGCCAAGTTGTCCGAACTGTCAGGACTCAATCTGGTGCACTGCACTTTTTTTCATCACGGACAATCAGCCGCAGCTCAACTTCAAGCGGCTGATTTCACATAGGAAATCTTGCTCATATTTCCATCCTGTCAAGTGCGTCAAAATGGTGAACAGCCTCACCATTTTGGTGATTTATGTTTTTTTACGTTATTTTTCATAGAGTTAAAACAGTCATAAGCTTATAAAAAATAATCTTGATCAATTTCAAAACTGCGACTAGCTTCTATTCCTGACAGCGCTGACAGGAATACGCCGATCAGCGTTGTACATCAATAAAACATTTAGAACCGGCACAAGTCGGTCATGCCTGCGAGGAACTCGGAATGTCTCTGTTGATCCGTGGCGCCACCGTTGTTACCCATGATGAAAGTTATCGCGCCGACGTCTATTGCGCCGACGGCGTGATCAAAGCCATTGGTCAGAACCTGGATGTTCCCGCCGGCGCCGAAGTGCTCGACGGCAGCGGCCAATACCTGATGCCCGGCGGCATCGACCCACACACTCACATGCAACTGCCTTTCATGGGCACCGTGGCCAGTGAAGACTTTTACAGCGGCACCGCTGCGGGTCTGGCTGGCGGGACCACCTCGATCATCGACTTCGTGATTCCCAATCCGCAGCAGTCGTTGATGGAAGCGTTTCATCAGTGGCGCGGCTGGGCCGAGAAGTCGGCATCGGACTACGGCTTCCACGTCGCGATCACCTGGTGGAGCGAGCAAGTACGTGAGGAAATGGCCGAGCTGGTCAGCCATCACGGGATCAACAGCTTCAAGCATTTCATGGCCTACAAGAACGCGATAATGGCCGCCGACGACACGCTGGTGGCAAGTTTTGAACGCTGCCTGGAACTCGGCGCGGTGCCGACCGTGCATGCGGAAAACGGTGAGCTGGTCTATCACCTGCAACGCAAGTTGATGGCCCAGGGCATCACCGGACCGGAAGCGCATCCACTGTCGCGGCCATCGCAGGTGGAAGGCGAAGCGGCGAGCCGGGCTATTCGTATTGCCGAGACCATCGGCACGCCGCTGTACTTGGTGCATGTCTCGACCAAGGAAGCGCTGGACGAAATCACCTACGCCCGCAGCAAGGGTCAACCAGTGTACGGCGAAGTGCTGGCCGGGCATCTGCTGCTCGACGACAGCGTCTACCAGCACCCGGACTGGCAGACCGCCGCCGGTTACGTGATGAGCCCGCCGTTCCGCCCGCGCGGCCATCAGGAAGCCCTGTGGCATGGTCTGCAAAACGGCAATCTGCACACCACCGCCACCGACCACTGCTGCTTCTGCGCCGAGCAAAAAGCCGCCGGGCGCGACGACTTCAGCAAGATCCCCAACGGCACCGCCGGCATCGAAGACCGCATGGCGGTGCTGTGGGATGAAGGGGTCAACAGCGGACGTTTGTCGATGCAGGATTTCGTTGCCCTCACTTCCACCAATACCGCAAAAATCTTCAACCTCTACCCGCGCAAAGGCGCGATCCGCGTCGGCGCCGATGCCGACCTGGTGCTGTGGGACCCGCAAGGCACCCGCACCATCTCCGCCAAGACCCACCATCAGCAGGTGGACTTCAACATCTTCGAAGGCAAGACCGTGCGCGGCGTGCCGAGCCAAACCGTCAGCCAAGGCAAAGTGGTCTGGGCCGACGGCGACCTGCGCGCCGAGCGCGGGGCCGGGCGGTACATCGAACGGCCGGCGTATCCCGCGGTGTTTGACTTGCTGAGCAAGCGGGCTGAGCAACATCGCCCGACTGCCGTTAAGCGCTAAAGCGAGGCCTTCGGCCTCATCGCGAGCAGGCTCACTCCTACAGATGTACGCATTCCAATTGTAGGAGTGAGCCTGCTCGCGATAGCGCCAGTTCAGACACCACAAAAACCACTGCCCATCAGAGGCAGAGAACCTCAATAACCGTGAGGCACAAAACCGTGATCGAGACCCTGAACCATCTCCCGCACCCGCACGAAAGCGCGGCCGCCCTCGCCGGCCATTTCACTGATCTGGCGCCACCGCTCAACGCCCGACAGGCGCATTTGGAAGCCTCGCGCTGCCTGTATTGCTACGACGCGCCATGCGTCAACGCGTGCCCAAGCGAAATCGACATTCCGTCGTTCATCCGCAACATCCATCAGGACAACGTGCCCGGTGCGGCGCAAAAAATTCTCTCGGCGAACATCCTCGGCGGCAGTTGCGCCCGGGTCTGCCCGACGGAAATCCTCTGCCAGCAAGCCTGCGTGCGCAACAACGCCCAGGAATGCGCGCCAGTGCTGATCGGCCTGTTGCAACGCTACGCCGTGGACAACGCGCACTTCACCGAGCACCCGTTCCAGCGTGCGGCGAGCACCGGCAAGCGCATCGCCGTGGTCGGCGCCGGGCCAGCGGGTTTGTCCTGCGCCCACCGCAGTGCGATGCACGGGCATGACGTGGTGATTTTCGAAGCACGGGAGAAGGCTGGTGGCCTCAATGAATACGGGATCGCCAAGTACAAACTGGTCGATGACTATGCGCAGAAAGAACTGGATTTTCTCCTGCAGATCGGCGGCATCGAAATCCGCCACGGACAGAAACTCGGCGAGAATCTGACCCTCAGCGAGCTGCATCAGCAGTTCGACGCGGTGTTCCTCGGCCTCGGCCTCAACGTCAGCAAACAGCTCGGTCTGGCCCACGAAGACGCGCCCGGCCTGCTCGCCGCCACCGACTACATCCGCGAACTGCGCCAGGCCGATGACCTGACGCAACTGCCACTGGCCGAACGCTGCATCGTCCTCGGCGCCGGCAACACCGCGATCGACATGGCCGTGCAAATGGCCCGCCTCGGAGCGCGTGACGTGAATCTGGTATATCGCCGGGGCGCGGCGGACATGGGCGCCACCGGTCACGAACAAGACATCGCCAAAGCCAATCAGGTGCGCCTGCTGACCTGGGCGCAACCGGAGGAAGTGCTGCTCGACGCGCAAGGCAAGGTGCGCGGCATGCGTTTCGCCCGTACACAACTGGTCGACGGTCGCCTGCAAACCACTGGCGAGACCTTCGAACTGGCCGCCGACGCGATCTTCAAAGCCATCGGTCAGGCCTTCGACACCAGCGCCCTCGCCGACCCGCTGGCCCGTGAACTCAAGCGTCAGGGCGAACGGATTCAGGTCGATGACAACCTGCGCACCAGCATTCCCGGCGTGTATGCCGGTGGCGACTGCACCAGCCTCGATCAGGACCTCACCGTGCAAGCCGTACAGCACGGCAAACTCGCCGCCGAGGCGATCAACGCGCAACTGATGCTCAACGTGGAGGCTGCATAAATGGCCGATCTCTCGATAGTCTTCGCCGGCATCAAAGCGCCCAATCCGTTCTGGCTGGCCTCCGCGCCACCGACCGACAAGGCCTACAACGTGGTCCGCGCCTTCGAGGCCGGTTGGGGCGGTGTGGTCTGGAAAACCCTCGGCGAGGACCCGGCAGCGGTCAACGTCTCGTCGCGCTACTCGGCGCACTACGGCAACAACCGCGAGGTGCTGGGCATCAACAACATCGAACTGATCACCGACCGCTCGCTGGAAATCAACCTGCGCGAGATCACACAGGTCAAGAAGGACTGGCCGGACCGTGCGCTGATCGTCTCGCTGATGGTGCCGTGCGTCGAGGAATCGTGGAAACACATCCTGCCGCTGGTGGAAGCCACCGGTGCTGACGGCATCGAGCTGAATTTCGGTTGCCCGCACGGCATGCCCGAACGCGGCATGGGCGCAGCGGTGGGTCAGGTGCCGGAGTACGTCGAGCAGGTGACGCGCTGGTGCAAGACCTATTGCTCGCTACCGGTGATCGTCAAACTGACACCGAACATCACCGACATCCGTGTCGCCGCCCGCGCTGCGCATCGCGGGGGCGCCGATGCGGTGTCGCTGATCAACACCATCAACTCGATCACCAGCGTCGACCTGGAACACATGGTCGCCCTGCCCACCGTCGGCAGCAAGAGCACCCACGGCGGTTACTGCGGCTCGGCCGTCAAACCGATCGCGCTGAACATGGTCGCCGAAATCGCCCGTGATCCGCAGACCCAAGGCCTGCCGATCTGCGGCATTGGCGGCATCGGCAGTTGGCGTGACGCGGCGGAGTTCATCGCGCTGGGCAGTGGCGCGGTGCAGGTGTGCACGGCGGCTATGCTGCATGGCTTCCGGATTGTCGAGGAGATGAAGGACGGGCTGTCGCGCTGGATGGACAGCCAAGGCTACGCCAACATCGCCGAGTTTTCCGGGCGCGCAGTGGGCAATACCACCGACTGGAAGTACCTCGACATCAACTATCAGGTGATCGCCAGGATCGACCAGGACGCGTGCATCGGTTGCGGGCGTTGCCACATTGCTTGCGAAGACACTTCACACCAGGCGATCAGCAGCCTGAAACAGGCTGACGGCACGCGCAAATATGAAGTGATCGATGAGGAGTGTGTGGGGTGTAACTTGTGCCAGATCACTTGTCCGGTGGCGGACTGTATCGAGATGGTGCCGATGGAAACCGGCAAGCCGTTTCTGGACTGGAATCATGATCCGAGGAATCCGTACCATGTCTCAGCTTAGGGCAGGTAGCGTCTGAACTGACGCCTTCGCGAGCAAGCCCGCTCCCACATTTGGAATGCATTTCAAAACGGTGGGAGCGGGCTTGCTCGCGAAGAGGCCAGCCGCTTCACTCATATATCAGGGCTCCAACCCGATCCCGCGCAAGATCACACTGGTCACCGTCTGCACCGCCCGCTCGAACTGCATGTCCGACAGCGGCTGATGCTCGTTCAAAATATTCACCTGATGATCGAAGTCGGCGTAATGCTGGGTCGAGGCCCAGATCATGTACAGCAGGCTCGACGGCTCCACCGGCAAAATCCGTTTGTCCTCGACCCACTGGCGGATCTTCGCCTCCTTCATTTTTGCCCAGTCGTACAGGCTCAGATCCAGCGCTTCACCCAAGGTCGGGGCACCGTGGATGATCTCGTTGGCCCAGACTTTCGAACCATAAGGCCGGCTGCGCGAGTGGTTCATCTTGGCGCGGATGTAGCTGCTGAGCACCACCCGTGGGTCATCGAACATCTCGAAGCACAGTGCATCCTGCTTCCACACTTCCAGCAGGTCGAACAGCACCGCGCTGTACAGTTCGCTCTTGGTGGAAAAGTAGTAATGCAGGTTGGAGCGCGGTAGTTGCACTTCGGCGGCGATGTCGGCCATGGCGGTGCCGCCGAAGCCTTTTTCGGCGAAGACTTTTTCCGCCGCCAGCAGGATTTTCTCGACGTTACTGCGACGGATCTCGATCTTGTGATTGCCCATGAGGGCTCCCTGACAACGACGTTGTTGAAGACTAGCATCCGCTCTGGCCTCGGGGCGACCGCTGCAAACAAAACTTCGTATGAAGGTCGGTGCATGGCTAAACTGGCGCTTCTTTGTCCTGCCTCAGAGGTATCCGCGATGCTGTTCAAGAACGTCCTGACCACCACTGCCCTGCTCGCTTCGCTGTTCGCCGCATCTTCGGTTCTCGCCCACGCCCACCTGAAAAGTGCCACCCCGGCCGCCGACAGCACCGTCGCCGCACCGGCTGATCTGCGCCTGACCTTTTCTGAAGGCGTCGAAGCCAGTTTCACCAAAGTCAGCCTGACCCACGACGGCGCCCCGGTCGCGATCAAACCGCTGACCACCGAAGGCGACAAGAAAACCTTGATCGTCACCCCCGCCGCACCTCTCGCCGCCGGTGAATACAAAGTCGAATGGCACGCGGTGTCGGTCGACACACACAAGAGCGAAGGCGCCTACCAGTTCAAGGTTGGTCAGTAATTCATGAGTGAAGCGCTGGTGCTGTGCCGCTTTGTGCATTTCAGCGCGGTGTTGATGCTGTTCGGCGCCTGGTTGTTCCGGCCGTTGCTGCTCAAGGCACCAGTGCCGACATTGGATCGGCATCTGGCGCGACTGGCGCGCTGGCTGACGGCGATTGCGTTGGTCAGCGGTGTCACCTGGGCACTGTTGATCACCGCGAGCATGGCCGGTTCGGCGGCGGCAGCGTTCGATCCGGACACTGTTGGCGTGGTGCTCGGCAACACCTTTTTCGGCCACGTCTGGCGCTGGCATCTGCTGATCAACGCGCTGTTGCTGGCATTGCTGTTCACGCCGTGGCGTTCGAATGTGCTGCTGCGCCTGGGCTTGAGCGCGCTGCTCTTGGCGACCCTGGCGCCGGTCGGTCACGGCGCGATGCTCGACGGCCTCAGCGGGCAACTGCTGATCCTCAACCAGATCGTTCACCTGACCTGCGTCGCTGCATGGCTGGGCGGCTTGTTGCTATTGGTGTTGATCCTGCGTCAGCCGAGCACAGCGATGGGGCGGATCCTGCAACGCTTCAGCGGTGTCGGTTATGCGATCGTTGGCGGCCTTCTGATCACCGGGTTGATCAACGTGCGCGTGCTGACCGGGCAATGGTGGCCGACGCCGCTCTTTGCAGGGTTTGCCTTGATTCTGCTGATCAAGGCCTTGCTGGTGCTGGGCATGCTCGCGCTGGCGCTGTTCAATCGCTTGCGGATTGATGATTGCGAACAGCGGATGGGCGCGCTCAAACGCAGTGTGGTGCTGGAGTGGTTGTTGGGGATGGGGGCTGTTGCTGCGGTCTCCCTGCTCGGTACCCTGCCGCCGATGATTGCTGGATAAACCCAATCAGACTGTGGGAGCGGGCTTGCTCGCGAAGGCGGTGTATCAGATACGAAAATATCGCCTGACACACCGCTTTCGCGAGCAAGCCCGCTCCCACATTTTTGATCTGCGCAGGTCAATGCGGTTGTGTGTCACCCGCCGCGGTGTCGATGCTGACCACCACCGACATCCCCGGGCGCAAGCGTTCCTCTTCCTGCTGCCCCTTATCAATGGTGATCCGCACCGGCACACGCTGGGCGATTTTCACGAAGTTGCCGGTGGCGTTGTCGGCCTGCAACAGGGCAAATTCCGAACCGGTGCCGGGCGAAATGTGCTGCACATGGCCGGTGAACTTGCGGTGGTTCAGCGCATCGACGGTGAAGCGCACCGGCTGCCCGACGCGCACATTGTTCATCTGGGTTTCCTTCATGTTGGCGATCACCCATTTCTGGTTCGGCACCAACGCCATCAGTTGCGCACCGGAGTTGACGTAAGCGCCGAGGCGCACGCCGATCTGCCCGAGTTGGCCGTCACGCGGGGCGACGATGCGCGTATTCGACAAGTCGATCCGCGCCAGTTGCACCGCCGCTTCAGCGCTGGCCACCGAGGCTTCCAGCGAACCGCGATTGACGATCACCGTCTGCAGATCCTGCCGGGCGATTTCCAGATTGGCCTTGGCCTCCGCCACCGCCGCAATGCTCTGCGCATTGGCCGCGAGCGTCACGTCCATCTCGCGTTTCGACACCGAGCCGTCACTCACCAGCTCCTTGTTACGGCGCAGATCCGCCTCGCTTTTGCGCAACTGCGCTTCGCTGTCGGCCACCACCGCCTGACGCAGTTTGATCGTCGCTTCGGCGCTGTTGCGTTGCTGCACCACGTTGGCCAGCGCGGCCTTCTGCACCGCCAGTTGCGCCAGCGACTGGTCGAGGCGCTGCTGATAAATCCGGTCATCCAGGCGCACCAGCAGGTCGCCGGCCTTCACGTACTGGAAATCCTGCACCGGCACCTCGAACACGTAACCGCTGAGCTGCGGGCCGATGATCGTCACCTGGCCACGCACCAGGGCGTTTTCAGTGGTTTCGACCGCACTGCTGAACGGCGGCAACTGCCAGGCGTAGAGCACGATCAGCACACCGACGATGGCAATCGCGGCAAAGCCCAGCGACGAGATGATCCGCACCCGCAACGAGCGTGGCTCGGTGTTCGGCGAGGACGGCGGTGCCACGCCTTCCGGGGTGGCGGCGATGGCATTTGTGGTTGTGGTGGTCGGTTCGGTCATGAATTGGAAGCACCGTCAGGAGGTACGGAAGGCGCTGGGTCGACGGCTTTGGTGGTGCTCATCAGCCACAGCGCACGAATGGACAGCCAGATCATGGTCAGCACCGCAATCACGGCGATCAGCATGAATACATCGTTATAGGCCAGCACGTTGGCTTCGCGAGTGGCCGCGTTGGACAGGCTGCGAATCCCGGCCAGATTGCGCAGGCTCGGGTCGGCCAGCAACGAGCCATAGGCCGACCCGCCGCTCTGTACGCGGGCGGCCACCAGCGGATCGGACAGCGTCAGGTGCTCGACCAGGTGACTGGAATGGAATTTCTCGCGCACGATCTGGAACGTGCCCAACAACGCCGCGCCGAGCAGGCCGCCGAGGTTGTTGCAGATCCCGAACAACACCGAAAAACTCACCAGATTGCGCGGATTGGTCAGCACGTTGCGGGTGCCGAACACCATGGTCGGTCCCAGAAAAAACGTGCTGCCGAAGGCCAGCAGAAACTGGCTGAAATACAGGTTTTGCGGACGGGTCAGGTTGTTGGAAAAACTGTCCATCACCGAACCGGTCGCCATCAGCGCCAGCGAGATGATCAGCGGCATCAGCAGGTGCTTGGGGTCGATGGTCAGTGCGCTGGTCGCCAGCCCGGCGACGCTGCCGATCAGCATCACCACATACAGGCTGTGCAACTGCTCATAACCCATGTTGAGGTTCTGCATGAAACCGACGGCGCCGGTGGATTGCTCCGAAGTGACCATGCGGATCAGGGTCACCGCCAGCGCCAGACGGATCATCGTGCCGCTGCCGAGCCAGCGGGTCATCAGCATCGGGTTGCTGCGATTGTGCTCGATCGCCAGGCCCGCGAGGATCAGGGCAATCGAGGCCGCCAGCGCATAGCCGATCCAGTTGGCCTCCAGCCACCAGTCGATGCGCCCCAGCGACAGCACCGCGCAAAGCAGTGCCACGCCGCTGGCGAGAATGGCGAAGGTCAGAAAGTCCAGCGGCTCGAAGGTTTTGAAGCGATCACCGGGCGGCAACTTGAGCAACAGCACGCAGCCCAGCGACAGCAAGGCCATGCCCAATTCGAACAGGTACAAACCGCGCCATTCGGCAATCTGCAGCAAGTCTTCGGAGAACAGGCGCGCCAGCGGCAGGGCCAGTTGCGAGGCACCGAGGCCCAGCACCAGCGCCTTCAACCGCCATTTGGCCGGAAACGCCTGAACCATGTAATACAGGCCCAGCGAACTCAGCGCCGCACCGACCATGCCGTGCGCCGCCCGCACCGCGATGGCCGAGCTCAAGTCGTTGACGAACAGATGACCGAACGTCACTAGCGCATACAGCACCAGAAACACTTCGGTGAATGCACGCAGGCCAAACTGCTGGCGAAACTTCACCAACAGCAGGTTCATCGACACGTTGGTCATCACGTACGCAGCTGGCAGCCAGGCCATCTCCGCCGTGGTCGCGCCCAGCGCGCCTTGCAGGTAAGGCAGGTTGGCGACCACCAGCGAGTTACCCAAACCACCGGTCACCGCCACCAGCAGCCCGACCAGCGCATAGGCCAGGCGCTTGGGGTTGGAGTGCAGCGGCGTCGAGGGGGAACCGGGCAGACTGGGCTTCTCGTGAGGCTGCCAGTTGCGCGGGGCGTATCGATCCATTGAAAGGCCTTGTGCTTGTGTTGCCGGGAGTTTGCCGCAAATCCTGCGGCAAACCCACAATCCTGTGGGAGCTGGCTTGCCGGCGATGACGGCAGTCCGCTCGGCAACAGGGTGACTGGCAGACCGTTATCGCAGGCACGCCCGCCCCCACAGGGTTCGCGGCGGATTCGTAAATTCTGTTTAAAGGTCCTCTCGCCCGCAACGGATTTTTCCCGCGCCGGGCAGCTGCCACCCTTGCAGCCCTTCTCAACCTGCAAGGTGCCCGTTATGACCACGCCCCACCGGCAACGCTCCCTACGCCTGCTGAAAAACCTTCTGGCCGCCGCCCTGTTGCTGCCCGCCCTCGCCTTCGCCCAGGAACGCCCGTGGCCGGACGGTTCGCAACTGGTGATTTCAGTGTCGATGCAGTTCGAAACCGGCGGCCAGCCCGAGGGGGCAGAAAGTCCGTTCTCCGGCAGCCCACTGCCCAAGGGTTACCCTGATCTGCCGGCGCAGACCTGGTTTGATTATGGCTACAAAGAAGGCTTGTGGCGGATGCTCGACCTGTGGGATCGCACCGGGATCAAGGTCACCTCGCATGTAGTCGGCGAAGCGGCGCTCAAGCACACGGAACTGGCGAAAGCGATTGCCGAGCGTGGCCACGAACTGGCAGCCCATGGCATGCGCTGGGCCGATTCCTACAACATGGGTTACGACCAGGAAAAACAGTTCATCGGCGACGGTGTCAGCGCGGTCGAGAGACTTACCGGCCAGCGCTCGGTGGGCTACAACGCCAACTGGTTGCGGCGCAGCCCCAACACGCTGAAGGTCCTGCAAGACCTCAACTTCACCTACCACATCGATGATGTCAGCCGCGACGAACCGTTCGTGACCATGGTCCGTGGGCGCAAATTCGCCGTGGTGCCGTATACCTTGCGCAACAACGACATCGTGTTGATCGAGGGTCGGCATTTCTCCGCCGAGCAGTTCTATCAGCAATTGGTGCTGGAATTTGATCGCCTGTACGCGGAAGGCGCGAGCAAGCGGCGGATGATGTCGGTGAGCCTGCACGACCGCATCGGCGGCACTCCGGCGATGGTCGAGGCGATGGAGCGGTTCATTCGTTATGCGCAGGCGCATCCGAAGGTGAGTTTCATGCGCAAGGACCAGATCGCCCGGATCGTCCTGACCGAGAAAAACCCGCTGATCGACAACACAGAGGCGCTCTATAACCGGTAAACCCGCCGAAAACAGCCCTCTTCGCAGCATTTGGAGGGCTGCCAAATCGCGCAAAATAATCGTAACAAGCCCTGTTGACTTTTGCGGAAAACCTCGCAACTATCCGCAACCATATTGTACGACGACGTATGACAAATAATAAAAACAACAACAGGGAGCGTCACAGTGAGCACACTCGTCTGCAATTCCGTTCGCATGTCCCGTATTTCCTTCCCCCGCCCGTGTTCCACCCTGAGTTTGATCGGCTGCAGCAGCCTCGCCCTGGTTTTGCCGATGAGCGCCGACGCCGAAGGCTTCCTCGAAGACAGCAAAGCCACGCTGAACCTGCGCAACGCCTACTTCAATCGCAACTTCGTCAACCCGAACTACCCGCAGGGCAAGGCTGAAGAGTGGACGCAAAACTTCATCCTTGATGCCAAATCCGGCTTCACCCAAGGCACCGTCGGCTTCGGTCTCGATGTGCTGGGGATGTATTCGCAAAAACTCGATGGCGGCAAGGGCACCGGCGGTACGCAACTGTTGCCGATTCACGATGACGGGCGTCCGGCGGACAACTTCGGTCGCCTCGGCGTGGCGCTGAAGGCCAAGGTGTCGAAGACCGAATTGAAGGTTGGCGAATGGATGCCGGTGCTGCCGATCCTGCGCTCGGACGATGGCCGCTCGTTGCCGCAGACCTTTCGCGGTGGCCAGATCACCTCCACCGAAATCAACGGCCTGACCCTCTACGGTGGGCAGTTCCGTGGCAACAGCCCGCGCAACGATGCCAGCATGGAAGACATGTCGATGAACGGCCGCGGCGCCTTCACCTCCGACCGTTTCAACTTCGGCGGCGGCGAGTACACCTTCAACGACAAGCGCACTCTGGTCGGCGTGTGGTACGCCGAACTCAGCGACATCTACCAGCAGCAGTATTTCAACCTCAGCCACAGCCAACCGCTGGGCGACTGGACGCTGGGCGCCAACCTCGGTTTCTTCACCGGCAAGGAAGACGGCAGCGCCCAGGCCGGCGACCTCGATAACAAGACTGCATTTGCCATGCTGTCGGCCCGCTATGGCGGCAACACCTTCTATGTCGGCCTGCAAAAACTCAGCGGCGATGACGCGTGGATGCGGGTCAACGGCACCAGCGGCGGCACCCTGGCCAACGACAGCTACAACGCCAGTTATGACAACGCCAAAGAGCGCTCCTGGCAGTTGCGGCATGACTACAACTTCGTTGCCCTCGGCATTCCCGGCCTGACCCTGATGAACCGTTACATCAGCGGCGACAACGTGCACACCGGGACGATCACCGACGGCAAGGAATGGGGTCGCGAGTCGGAACTGGGATACACCGTGCAGAGCGGGCCGCTGAAAAACCTCAACGTGAGATGGCGCAACGCGACGATACGGCGGGACTTCAGCACCAATGAGTTCGACGAGAACCGGGTCTTTATCAGCTATCCGATTTCGTTGTTGTAAAGCCAGTCCTCACACCGGGTTTCCCTGTGGGAGGGGGCTTGCTCGCGAATGCGTCGGGTCAGTCAATTCATCTTTCAATGACACACCGCTTTCGCGAGCAAGCCCGCTTCCACAAGGGGATTGCATTGCAACGAAGGCGTCGCGGTGATTGAAAAGTGAATGAGCCCCTTCCGTCATTTACCCCAAAAGTCGCGTTGACAAGTTCCGGAAAGCCTACCGATACTTCAGTGCAGTCATACGACAACCTACAACAAACCTAATAACAACGTGTAAGGGATTGCCATGACGTCTACCTCTATTCCCCGCGCCCCGTTCAACCGTCTGCTGCTGACCGGCGCTGCCGGTGGCCTGGGCAAAGTCCTGCGCGAACGTATGCGCCCTTATGCCCATGTCCTGCGCCTGTCGGACATCGCCGCCCTCGCCCCGGCCGTTGATGATCGCGAAGAAATCGTCCCCTGCGACCTTGCCGACAAACAGGCAGTGCACCAACTGGTCGAAGGCGTCGACGCAATCCTGCATTTCGGCGGTGTCTCCGTGGAGCGGCCCTTCGAAGAAATCCTCGGCGCCAACATCTGCGGTGTCTTTCACATCTACGAAGCTGCTCGCCGCCATGGTGTGAAGCGCGTGATCTTCGCCAGTTCCAACCACGTCATCGGCTTCTACAAACAGGACGAGCCGCTCGACGCCAGCTGCGCCCGCCGCCCCGACGGCTACTACGGATTGTCCAAGTCCTACGGCGAAGACATGGCCAGTTTCTACTTTGATCGCTACGGCATCGAGACCGTCAGCATCCGCATCGGCTCCTCGTTCCCCGAGCCGCAGAACCGCCGAATGATGCACACCTGGCTGAGCTTCGACGACCTCACGCAATTGCTCGAGCGCGCGCTGTACACGCCAAACGTGGGCCATACCGTGGTCTACGGCATGTCCGCCAACAAGGACGTCTGGTGGGACAACCGCTTCGCCAGCCACCTCGGTTTTGAAGCCAAGGACAGCTCCGAAGTGTTCCGCGAAAAAGTCGAAGCGCAGCCTATGCCCGCCGCTGATGACCCGGCGCGGATCTATCAGGGTGGCGCGTTCGTCGCGGCCGGCCCCTTCGGCGACTGACCACTCTGCCAACGACGCAAAGGAATGAGTATGCAAGCCGAATTGATCGTCGATGCGCGCAACGCCGTGGGCGAAAGCCCGGTCTGGGTGCCGCAGGAAAACGCGCTGTATTGGGTCGATATTCCCAACGGCGGGCTGCAACGCTGGAGCGCTGACACCGGCCATGTGCATGCCTGGAAAACCCCTGAAATGCTCGCCTGCATCGCCCGTCACAGCGGTGGCGGCTGGGTTGCCGGCATGGAGAGCGGCTTTTTTCATCTGCACCCGCACAGCGACGGCAGCCTCGACAGCGAATGGCTCGCCACCGTCGAGCACAGCCGAGCAGACATGCGCATCAACGATGGTCGCTGCGACCGCCAGGGTCGTTTCTGGGCTGGCAGCATGGTGCTGAACATGGGCCTGAACGCATCCGAAGGCCGGCTCTACCGCTACGGCGCCGGGCAGTCTGGCGTGATCGAAGCGCAACTCGACGGCTTCATCGTGCCCAACGGCCTCGGCTTCAGCCCTGACGGCAAGACGATGTACCTGTCCGATTCACATCCGCACGTGCAATTGATCTGGGCCTTCGATTACGACACCGAGACCGGCACCCCGTCGAATCGGCGGATCTTCGTTGACATGAACCACTTCCCCGGCCGGCCGGATGGCGCTGCCGTGGATGCCGAAGGCTGCTACTGGATCTGCGCCAACGACGCCGGCCTGATTCACCGTTTTGCCCCGGACGGCCGCCTCGATTTCTCGCTGGAAGTGCCGGTGAAGAAACCGACGATGTGTGCCTTCGGCGGCAGCCGCCTGGACACCCTCTTCGTGACCTCGATTCGTCCCGGCGACGATCGCGATCCGCAATCCCTGGCCGGCGGCGTGTTCGCCCTCAATCCCGGAGTCAAAGGCCTGGAAGAACCACTGTTTGACGATTCCCTGTAACACCCGCCTCTGCTGCACCGCTGCGCCTTGAACACAACAATAACAAGACTGGAGACTCACCCCCATGAACTTCAAACGCACCTTGCTGGCCGCTGCACTCCCGCTGATGTTCACCTTCACTGGCGCCGCCCAGGCCCTGCAACTCAAATTCGCTGACATCCATCCCGCCGGTTATCCCACCGTGGTGGCCGAAGAAAACATGGGCAAGACCCTGACCCGGGAAACCAACGGCGAGCTGACCTTCCAATACTTTCCCGGGGGTGTGCTGGGTTCTGAAAAGGAAGTCATCGAGCAGATGCAAGTCGGCGCGGTACAGCTGTCTCGCGTCAGCCTGGGTATCGTCGGCCCGGTAGTGCCGGATGTGAACGTGTTCAATATGCCGTTCATCTTCCGCGACCATCAACACATGCGTAACGTCATCGACGGCGCAGTGGGCGACGAGATCCTCGACAAAATCACCAACTCCGAATTCGGCCTCGTGGCTCTGGCCTGGATGGACGGCGGCACGCGCAACGTCTACACCAAGAAACCGGTACGCAAGCTCGAAGATCTCAAGGGCATGAAGATTCGTGTCCAGGGCAACCCGATGTTCATCGACATGATGAACGCCATGGGCGGAAACGGTATCGCCATGGACACTGGGGAAATCTTCAGCGCCTTGCAGACCGGCGTGATCGACGGCGCGGAAAACAACCCGCCGACCCTGCTCGAACACAACCACTTCCAGAACGCCAAGTTCTACAGCCTGACCGGTCACCTGATCCTGCCAGAGCCGATTGTGATGTCGAAAATCACCTGGGAAAAACTCACCCCGGATCAACAGGCGCTGGTCAAGACCGCCGCCAAGGCTGCCCAGGCTGAAGAGCGCGTGCTGTGGGACAAGAAGTCCGCTGCCAGCGAAGAAAAACTCAAGGCCGCTGGCGTCGAGTTCATCGAGGTCGACAAGAAACCCTTCTACGACGCCACCGCACCGGTGCGGGAAAAGTACGGTGCGAAGTACGCCGACCTGATCAAGAAAATCGAAGCCGTGCAGTAACGCCTCCCGCCCCGTCCTCATTAACCAGGCCCGGCGCACCTGATCACTCAGGCGCGCCCGGTTACGGTGGAACCCGATGAAGAATCTACTGCTGCGTATCAACGACAAGATCTACATGACGTGCATCTGGGTCGCCGGCCTTTCCGTCCTGGCGATTTCCCTGATGATTCCCTGGGGCGTCTTCGCCCGCTACGTGCTGGGCACCGGTTCGAGCTGGCCAGAGCCGACGGCGATCCTGCTGATGATGGTGTTCACCTTCATCGGTGCCGCCGCCAGTTACCGCGCCGGCGCGCACATGGCCGTGGCCATGCTCACCGACCGCATGCCACCGGAACTCAGATCTGCGGCGGCGATATCCTCGCAACTGCTCATGGCGTCGATCTGCATTTTCATGACCATCTGGGGCGCCAAGTTGTGCATGTCCACCTGGAACCAGTTCATGGCGGCCCTGCCCGATCTGCGGGTTGGCGTGACCTATCTGCCGATTCCCGTGGGCGGCTTGCTGACGCTGGTTTTCGTCCTGGAAAAACTCTTGCTCGGTGACCAGAGCAAACGGCGGGTCGTGCAGTTCGATCTGGTTGAAGAAAGTGAAGGTGGCGCTTAATGGACGCTCTGATTCTGCTGGGCAGTTTTATCCTGTTGATCCTCATCGGCATGCCAGTCGCCTATGCGCTGGGCGCCGCCGCGCTGATCGGGGCATGGTGGATCGACATCCCGTTCCAGGCGGTGATGATTCAGGTCGCGTCGGGGGTGAACAAGTTCTCGCTGCTGGCCATTCCGTTCTTCGTCCTGGCCGGCGCGATCATGGCCGAGGGCGGCATGTCCCGGCGTTTGGTGGCGTGTGCCGGGGTGCTGGTGGGTTTTGTGCGCGGTGGTCTGTCGCTGGTCAACATTGTTGCTTCGACCTTCTTCGGCGCGATCTCCGGTTCCTCGGTGGCCGACACCGCGTCGGTGGGCTCGGTGCTGATTCCGGAAATGGAACGCAAGGGCTATCCTCGGGATTTCTCCACCGCGGTGACCGTCAGCGGCTCGGTGCAAGCCCTGCTCACGCCACCCAGCCATAACTCGGTGCTCTACTCCCTGGCCGCCGGTGGTACGGTTTCGATTGCCTCGCTGTTCATGGCGGGCATCGTGCCGGGGTTGCTGATGAGCGCCTGCCTGATGGTGCTGTGCCTGATTTTCGCGAAAAAACGCGACTATCCCAAAGGTGAAGTCATCCCGATGCGCCAGGCGTTGAAAATCGTCGGCGAAGCCCTCTGGGGCCTGATGGCGATGGTGATCATCCTCGGTGGCATCCTCTCGGGGATTTTCACCGCTACGGAATCGGCGGCCATCGCCGTGTTGTGGTCGTTCTTCGTGACCATGTTCATCTACCGCGACTACAAGTGGCGTGAACTGCCGAAGCTGATGCACCGCACGGTACGCACCATTTCCATCGTGATGATCCTGATCGGCTTCGCCGCGAGCTTCGGCTACATCATGACCCTGATGCAGATTCCGGCGAAAATCACCACGCTGTTCCTGACCCTGTCGGACAACCGCTACGTGATCCTGATGTGCATCAACGTCATGCTGCTGTTGCTCGGCACGGTGATGGACATGGCGCCGCTGATCCTGATCCTGACGCCGATCCTGATGCCGGTGATTCTCGGCATCGGTGTCGACCCGGTGCAGTTCGGCATGATCATGCTGGTCAACCTCGGGATCGGGCTGATAACACCGCCGGTGGGTGCGGTGCTGTTTGTCGGTTCGGCGGTGGGCAAGGTCAGTATCGAGAGCACCGTGAAGGCGCTGCTGCCATTTTATGCGGTGCTGTTTCTGGTGTTGATGCTGGTCACTTACATCCCCGCCATTTCCCTGTGGCTACCGCATCTGGTGTTGTAACAGCCTGAAAGATCGCAGCCTCGTTTCACTCAACAGCTCCTGCATGGGAATGCGATTCCTGTAGGAGCTGCCGAAGGCTGCGATCTTTTGATCTGCCAACATTCAGGCACGCAACAACATATACCCCGCCACCAGCAGACACACGCTGGCAAACCCCACCTGCAACGTCCGCGCCGGCACCCGCGCGCAGAGTTTGCGGCCGATGATCATGCCGACGATGCTGGCCACGATAAACGCCGCACCTTGAGCGTCGATGCGCACTCCGGCATGGAAGGAGCCGATCACGCCAATCGCCGAAATCAGGCTGATCACCATCAGCGACGTCGCCACGATCCCGCGCATCTGCACATCGGTCAGTTGCTTGAACGCCGGCACGATCAGGAAGCCACCGCCGACGCCAAGCAAGCCCGAAACCACGCCGGTCACCGCCCCCAGCGCCGCGAGGGTCGCGGTGCATTTGGCGGTCCAGTCGAAACGCCCGGTCTGCTCATTGAGCATGCAGTTTTTCTGCCCCCAGCTCGCGTGGCCGTGGTCGCTCGGCCCCTCTTGCGCACGCTCACGGCGCAGCATGCGCCAGGCCACCATGACCATCAGCAGACTGAAGAGGATCATCAGGATCTTCTCCGGCAACTGGTGCGCAAAATAGATGCCCAGCGGCGAAAACACCGCGCCAAGCGCGGCGATCAGCAGCGCCGCGCGGTAGCGCACCAGACCATGGCGCAAACCGTCGATCGCCCCGACTGCCGCCGCACTACCGACGGCGAACAACGCCACGGGCGCGGCCTGGGTCATGCTCCAGCCGAGGCCAAGCACCAGCGCCGGCACCGCGAGAATTCCGCCACCCGCCCCGGTCAGCCCGAGAATCAGCCCCATCAATACGCCAAACAGACTTGCCAGCAGCATAGGGAGTTCTCAGTCGACTTTGGACAAACCGGTCAGCCACTCGCGGCCCTTGAGCATGCCGTTCCAGTAGAACCACGGCAGCAGCGTCGCCTTGAGGAACCACGCCGAGCGGCGCGGCACGGTCGCATCGAGGGCGAAGGTCGGCAGCAACTTCCCGCCGTACCCGAACTCGGCGAGGATCACCTTGCCCTTCTCCACCGTCAGCGGGCACGAACCGTAGCCGTCGTACTTCAGTGGCAGCGGTTGTTGCTTGCGCAGGGCCAGCAGGTTTTCCGCGACCACCACGACCTGCTTGCGCACCGCCGCAGCGGTTTTCGCATTGCTGGTGCCGCAGATATCACCGAGGCCGAACACCTCGGGGTAACGCGGATGTTGCAGGCTATGCGGATTGACTTCGCACCAGCCGGCAGCGTCGGCCAGCGCACTTTGCGCAATGAAATCCGGCGAGACTTGCGGCGGGACTACGTGCAGCAGATCGAAGGTTTTCGCCTGTGTGGTGAGGTTGCCGTCGGCGTCCTTGATCTCGAACCACGCGGTTTTCGCCGGGCCGTCGACCTTGACCAGGTTGGAGTTGAAGGCCAGTTGCGCGTTGTACTTTTCGATGTACTTCATCAGTGGCGGGACGAAGGTCGCGACACCGAACAACGCGGCGCCGGCCAGGTTGAATTCGACATTGATGTTGTTCAGCACAGCGGTTTTGCGCCAGTGATCGCACGACAGGTACAACGCCTTCTGCGGCGCGCCGGCGCATTTGATCGGCATCGCCGGCTGGGTGAACAACGCCTTGCCGCCGCGCAGTTTCTGCACCTGATCCCAGTTGTACTGCGAGTGCTGATAGCTGTAGTTGGAGGTTACGCCGTGCTGACCGAGGCTTTCCTGCAGGCCTTCGATCTTCTCCCAGGCCAGCCGCAGGCCGGGGCAGACGATCAGGTTCTGGTAAGTGACGCGGCGTTGATCGTTGAGCGTGAGCTGACGTGCGTCGGGATCAACCGCAGTCACTGCCGCCTGAATCCAGGTGGCCTGACGCGGCATCACTTTGCTCATCGGCCGCACGGTGTCCTTGACGTCGTAGGCGCCACCGCCGACCAGCGTCCACGCCGGTTGGTAGTAGTGCTGGGCGCTTGGCTCGATCACGGTGACTTTTAGAGTGGGATCACGCTTGAGCAGACTGGCGACGAAGCCGATGCCGGCGGTGCCACCGCCGATGACCACGATATCGGCACTGATGGATGGGCCCCAGTGTTGATCGTTCATTGCTTGTTCCTTATTGCTGCATGCAAGGATTTCCGGCCATCGCACAAATCCATTGTAGGAGTGAGCCTGCTCGCGATAGCGGTATGTCAGTCTATGAAGATGTTGGCTGATACACCGCTATCGCGAGCAGGCTCACTCCTACAGAGATTGTGTGGTGGCTGACATTTATTGATGGCCCAGGCTTTTCAGCACCGCTCCGCAATACAACCCGGACAGGGTCTTCATCACCTGAATCACTTCAGGACTGGCCAGACCGTAAAAGATGTATTTGCCTTCGCGACGGGTCGCCACCAGCCCTTCATCGCGCAGGATGCCCAGTTGCTGGGACAGGGTCGGCTGGCGCACGCCGGTCATTTTTTCCAGCTCGCCGACGTTGCGCTCGCCCTGGGTCAGCTGGCACAGGATCAACAGGCGATCCTCATTGGCCAGCGCCTTGAGCAGCGCGCAGGCCTTGGAGGCGGACGCCCGCAACTGGGCGACTTCACATTCGGTCAGACTGGATTGCATTTGCACGATGCCTTCAACGTCACTTAAGCTGCGAACATTATGTTTTTAGATAAAGTGTTGCAACCCATTTCCCTGGTTCAGGTTGGTGTCCATGCCCGCGCAGATTGAAGCTTTCCTCGACCCCGCCTCCTCGACCTACAGCTACGTGGTCTATGAAGCCGATGGCGGGCAGTGTGCAATCGTCGATCCGGTACTCGATTACGACGGCGCTGCCGGTCGCACCTGCACCGCGCAGGCCGACAAAATCATCACCTTCGTCCGAGAACACCACTTGCAGGTGCAATGGCTGCTGGAAACCCACGCCCACGCCGACCACCTGTCCGCCGCGCCGTACCTGCGCCGCGAACTGGGCGGCAAGATTGCGATCGGCCAGTCGATCAGCAAGGTGCAGAACGTGTTCAAGGCGCTGTTCAACCTGGAACCGGAATTCTGCGTCGACGGCTCGCAGTTCGATCACCTGTTCGCACCGAACGAATCGTTCATGATCGGTAACCTCAAGGCCACCGCCCTGCATGTGCCCGGCCACACCCCGGCGGACATGGCTTACCTGATCGACGGCGAACAGATTCTGGTCGGCGACACGCTGTTCATGCCCGACGTCGGCACCGCCCGCTGCGACTTCCCCGGCGGCAACGCGCACCAACTGTTCAACTCGATCCACAAACTGCTGGCCTTCCCCGCCAGTGTCAAACTCTACGTCTGCCACGATTACCCGCCCGAAGGCCGCGCCGCGCAGTGCCAGACCACCGTTGGCGAACAGCGCAAGAGCAATATTCATGTGCATGACGGGATTGATGAAGCGGCGTTTGTCGAAATGCGGACAAAGCGTGACGCCGGGCTGGGCATGCCGACGCTGCTGTTGCCGGCGATTCAGGTGAATGTGCGGGCGGGGAACATGCCGCCCGCCGAGGACAATGGTGTGGTTTATTTGAAAGTGCCGATCAACAAGCTCTAGAAGCAAAAGATCGCAGCCTTCGGCAGCTCCTACAGGAACACGGTTTATGCGTGCTCTGTGTAGGAGCTGACGAAGGCTGCGATCTTTTGATTTTCAGGACCCGAGGGTCAACCCATTCGCCGGCAACGGCAACGCCGTCTTGTAGCGCACCTGCTTCAAGGCAAAACTCGACCGAATGTTCGCCACCCCCGGCACCTTGGTCAGAAAGTCCATCATGAACCGCTCCAGCGCCTGAATCGTCGGCACCAGCACCCGGATCAGATAGTCCGGGTCGCCGGCCATCAGGTAGCACTCCATCACCTCGGGGCGATCGGAAATCGCCTCTTCGAAATGCTGCAACGCCTCCTCGACCTGTTTCTCCAGGCTGACGTGAATGAACACGTTCACGTGCAGGCCCAGCAGATCGGCATCCAGCAGCGTCACCTGCTCGCGAATCAGGCCCAATTCCTCCATCGCCTTGACCCGGTTGAAACACGGCGTCGGCGACAGATTCACCGAGCGCGCGAGGTCGGCGTTGGTGATGCGCGCATTCTCCTGAAGGCTGTTGAGAATGCCAATGTCGGTACGGTCCAGTTTGCGCATGAGACAAAACCACCTGTTTTTTATGTTTATGCAGAATTTCTATCTGCAAATCGTCTCCAGCGCAACGAAACAGAGAGAAATATTCTTCTTGGCCGGGCCTATGATTGTTGTAGGACAAGATTTCTTTCACCCAAGAATGATTGCCAGCTCACTACAAGAAATTCACAAGATCGAGCGTAGAAGCCATGACCCAAGCGTATGAACCGCTGCGTCTGCACGTCCCTGAACCCTCGGGCCGCCCAGGCTGCAAAACCGACTTCTCCTACCTGCATCTGACCGATGCCGGCACGGTGCGCAAACCCTCCATTGACGTAGAACCCGCCGACACCGCCGACTTGGCGCGCGGGCTGATTCGTGTGCTCGACGACCAGGGCAACGCCCTCGGCCCCTGGGCTGAAAACGTGCCGGTCGAGATCCTGCGCAAGGGCATGCGCGCCATGCTCAAGACGCGGATCTACGACAACCGCATGGTGGTCGCCCAGCGTCAGAAGAAAATGTCGTTCTACATGCAGAGCCTTGGCGAAGAAGCCATCGGCAGCGCCCAGGCCCTGGCCTTGAACATCGACGACATGTGCTTCCCGACCTACCGCCAGCAAAGCATCCTGATGGCCCGCGAAGTGCCGCTGGTCGACCTGATCTGCCAACTGCTGTCCAACGAGCGCGATCCACTCAAGGGCCGGCAGTTGCCGATCATGTACTCGGTCAAGGACGCCGGTTTCTTCACCATCTCCGGCAACCTCGCCACCCAGTTCATTCAAGCCGTCGGCTGGGGCATGGCCTCGGCGATCAAGGGCGACACGAAAATCGCCTCGGCGTGGATCGGTGACGGCGCCACCGCCGAATCGGACTTCCACACCGCCCTCACCTTCGCACACGTTTACCGCGCGCCGGTGATCCTCAACGTGGTCAACAACCAGTGGGCGATCTCGACCTTCCAGGCCATCGCCGGGGGTGAAGCCACCACTTTCGCCGGACGCGGCGTCGGTTGCGGCATCGCCTCGCTGCGCGTCGATGGCAACGACTTCTACGCGGTCTACGCCGCTTCCGCTTGGGCTGCCGAACGCGCCCGGCGCAACCTCGGCCCGACCATGATCGAATGGGTCACCTACCGCGCCGGCCCGCACTCGACCTCCGACGATCCGTCGAAATACCGTCCTGCCGATGACTGGAGCCACTTCCCGCTGGGCGACCCGATTGCCCGCCTGAAGCAGCACCTGATCAAGGTCGGCCACTGGTCGGAAGAAGAGCACGCCGCCGTCAGCGCCGAGCTCGAAGCCGAAGTGATTGCCGCGCAGAAACAGGCCGAACAGTACGGCACCCTCGCCGGCGGGCAGATTCCAAGCGCCGCAACCATGTTCGAAGACGTCTACAAAGAGATGCCGGAGCACTTGAAGCGCCAGCGTCAGCAGTTGGGGATTTGACATGAACGATCACAACAACAATATTCAGTTGGAAACCGCCATGACCACGACCACCATGACCATGATCCAGGCCCTGCGCTCGGCCATGGATGTGATGCTTGAGCGTGACGACAATGTGGTGGTGTTCGGTCAGGACGTCGGCTACTTCGGCGGCGTGTTCCGTTGCACCGAAGGCCTGCAGACCAAGTACGGCACCTCGCGGGTATTCGACGCGCCGATCTCCGAAAGCGGCATCGTCGGTGTTGCGGTGGGCATGGGCGCTTACGGCCTGCGCCCGGTGGCCGAGATTCAGTTCGCCGACTACGTCTACCCGGCTTCCGACCAGATCATTTCCGAAGCGGCGCGCCTGCGTTATCGCTCGGCCGGCGAGTTCACCGCGCCGATGACCCTGCGCATGCCGTGCGGCGGCGGGATCTACGGCGGCCAGACCCACAGCCAGAGCATCGAGGCGATGTTCACTCAGGTCTGTGGTCTGCGCACCGTGATGCCGTCCAATCCTTATGACGCCAAAGGCCTGCTGATCGCCTCCATCGAAAACGATGATCCGGTGATCTTCCTTGAGCCGAAACGCCTGTACAACGGCCCGTTCGACGGCCACCACGACCGTCCGGTAACCCCGTGGTCGAAACACCCGCAAGCCCAGGTGCCGGACGGTTACTACACCGTGCCGCTGGACGTCGCCGCGATCACTCGTCCGGGCAAGGACGTGACCGTATTGACCTACGGCACCACCGTGTACGTGTCGCAAGTTGCCGCTGAAGAAAGTGGCGTTGACGCCGAAGTCATCGACCTGCGTAGCCTGTGGCCGCTGGATCTGGAAACCATCGTCAAGTCGGTGAAGAAAACCGGTCGCTGCGTGGTGGTGCACGAAGCCACCCGTACCTGCGGTTTTGGCGCCGAGCTGGTGTCGCTGGTGCAAGAGCATTGCTTCCATCACCTGGAAGCGCCGATCGAACGCGTTACCGGTTGGGACACCCCCTACCCGCACGCGCAAGAGTGGGCGTATTTCCCAGGGCCGTCCCGAGTGGGCGCGGCGTTGAAACGGGTCATGGAGGTCTGAATGGGCACGCACGTTATCAAGATGCCGGACATCGGCGAAGGCATCGCAGAAGTCGAACTGTCGCAGTGGCACGTCAAGGTTGGCGATCTGGTGGTTGAAGACCAGGTGTTGGCGGACGTGATGACCGACAAGGCAATGGTCGATATTCCATCGCCGGTGCACGGAAAGGTCATTGCGCTCGGCGGTCAGCCGGGTGAAGTGATGGCGGTCGGCAGTGTGCTGATCAGCATTGAAGTTGAAGGCGCCGGGAATCTGAAAGAGTCCGCCGCGCCAGCACCGGTTGCTGCGCAAGAGCCGCCTGCTGCTCCGAAAGTTGAAACAGTTGCCGAGAGCAAACCTGCCGCTGCTGCTGGGCCGCGCCCGGCACCGGTTTGCCAGGGCCCGATGGTTGCCCGCGAGGCCGATGAACGTCCGCTGGCCTCGCCGGCCGTGCGCAAACATGCGCTGGATCTGGGCATTCAATTGCGTCTGGTGCGCGGTTCCGGCCCGGCCGGTCGTGTGCTGCACGAAGACCTCGAAGCCTATCTGGCGCAAGGTCAGTCGAACGCTTCGGCGCCGGCAGCTGCCGCGTACGCCCAGCGTCACGATGAAGAACAGATTCAAGTAATCGGCATGCGCCGCAAGATTGCCCAGCGCATGCAGGACGCCACCCAGCGTGCCGCACACTTCAGCTACGTCGAGGAAATCGACGTTACCGCGATTGAAGAACTGCGCGCGTATCTGAATGAAAAACACGGCGCCAGCCGGGGCAAGTTGACCTTGCTGCCGTTCCTGGTCCGCGCACTGGTCGTCGCCCTGCGTGACTTCCCGCAGATGAACGCCCGTTACGACGACGAAGCCCAGGTCATCACCCGCCTCGGCGCAGTGCATGTCGGTGTCGCCACGCAGAGCGATGTCGGCCTGATGGTGCCGGTGGTGCGTCACGCCGAAGCGCGCAGCCTGTGGGACAGCGCCGCGGAAATCTCGCGTCTGGCTAACGCCGCACGCACTGGCAAGGCCAGCCGCGACGAATTGTCTGGTTCGACCATCACCCTGACCAGCCTCGGTGCGCTGGGCGGCATCGTCAGCACCCCGGTGCTGAACCTGCCGGAAGTGGCTATCGTCGGCGTGAACAAAATCGTCGAACGGCCGATGGTCATCAAGGGCCAGGTGGTGATCCGCAAGATGATGAACCTCTCCAGCTCCTTCGATCACCGCGTGGTCGACGGCATGGACGCGGCGCTTTTCATCCAGGCCATTCGTGGCTTGATCGAACAACCCGCAACCCTGTTTGTGGAGTGACGCCATGCAAACCTTGAACACCACGCTGCTGATCATCGGCGGCGGCCCCGGCGGTTACGTCACGGCGATTCGCGCCGGACAACTGGGCATTTCGACGATTCTGGTCGAAGGCCAATCGCTGGGTGGCACTTGCCTGAACATCGGCTGCATTCCGTCCAAAGCGTTGATTCACGTGGCCGAGCAGTTTCACCAGACACAACATCACAGTCAGCATTCTGCGCTGGGTATCAGCGTTTCGGCGCCGAGTCTCGACATCGGCAAAAGCGTCGAGTGGAAGGACGGCATCGTCGATCGCCTGACCACCGGCGTCGCCGCACTGCTGAAAAAGAACAAGGTCCAGGTCATCAATGGCTGGGCCAAAGTCATCGACGGCAAAACCGTGGAAGTCGGCGATACGCGGATTCAGTGCGAGCATCTGCTGCTGGCCACCGGTTCGACCAGCGTCAACCTGCCGATCCTGCCAATCGGCGGGCCGATCATCTCCTCCACCGAAGCGCTGTCGCCGAAGTCCGTGCCCAAACGTCTGGTGGTGGTGGGCGGCGGTTACATCGGTCTGGAGCTGGGCATTGCTTACCGCAAGCTCGGCGCCGAGGTCAGCGTGGTCGAGGCGCAGGATCGTATCCTGCCGGCCTACGATGCCGAGCTGACCCAACCGGTCCACGAAGCACTGAAGCAACTGGGCGTGAAGCTCTATCTCAAGCACAGCGTGCTGGGTTTCGACGGCACCTTGCAGGTGCGTGACCCGAACGGCGACACCCTCAATCTGGAAACCGATCAGGTGCTGGTGGCAGTCGGGCGCAAGCCGAATACGCAGGGCTGGAACCTTGAAGCGCTGAACCTGGACATGAACGGCTCGGCGATCAAGATCGACAGCCGCTGCCAGACCAGCATGCGCAACGTCTACGCCATCGGCGACCTCAGCGGCGAGCCGATGCTCGCCCATCGCGCCATGGCTCAGGGCGAAATGGTTGCCGAGCTGATCAGCGGCAAATCCCGCGAATTCAACCCGACCGCCATCGCCGCCGTGTGCTTTACCGACCCGGAACTGGTGGTGGTCGGCCAGACCCCGGACGAAGCCAAGGCTGCCGGGCTGGACTGCATCGTTTCCAGCTTCCCGTTCGCTGCCAATGGCCGGGCGATGACCCTGGAATCAAAAAGCGGCTTCGTGCGGGTGGTCGCGCGGCGCGACAATCATGTGATTGTCGGCTGGCAGGCGGTCGGGGTTGGCGTGTCGGAGTTGTCGACCGCGTTCGCGCAAAGCCTGGAAATGGGTGCGCGCCTCGAAGACATCGGCGGCACCATTCATGCGCATCCGACCCTGGGTGAAGCGGTGCAGGAAGCGGCGTTGCGTGCTTTGGGGCATGCGTTGCACCTGTGATGGTGGGTGGCTGTAATGGCCCCTTCGCGAGCAGGCTCGCTCCCACAATGGGAATGCATTTCAAATGTGGGAGCGAGCCTGCTCGCGAATTCTCAGGCGCAACCGGAATTATCTGTCTGTCATCCGATAGTCCGGGCTGCGAAACCGCTCAAGAATGAAGTATTGTTGTGCCCATCCAAAAAAACGTCAGAAGCCTTGAACCGTTTCGACGGTTGTTCAGTGATAGAGGGTGTCATGGGTAACGAAAGCATCAATTGGGACAAGCTGGGTTTTGACTACATCAAGACCGACAAACGCTATCTGTCGTACTTTCGCAATGGCGAGTGGGACAAAGGCACCCTGACCGAAGACAACGTGCTGCACATCAGCGAAGGCTCGACTGCCCTTCACTATGGCCAGCAGTGCTTCGAAGGCCTGAAGGCTTATCGTTGCAAGGACGGCTCGATCAACCTGTTCCGTCCTGACCAGAACGCCGCGCGCATGCAACGCAGCTGCGCTCGCCTGCTGATGCCGCACGTGTCGACCGAGCAGTTCATTGAAGCGTGCAAGGAAGTGGTTCGCGCCAACGAGCGCTTCATCCCGCCATACGGCACCGGCGGCGCGCTGTACCTGCGTCCGTTCGTGATCGGCGTGGGTGACAACATCGGCGTGCGTACCGCGCCGGAGTTCATCTTCTCGGTATTCGCGATCCCGGTCGGCGCCTACTTCAAGGGCGGCCTGACTCCGCACAACTTCCAGATCTCCAGCTTCGACCGCGCCGCCCCACAAGGCACTGGTGCGGCCAAGGTCGGTGGCAACTATGCCGCCAGCCTGATGCCGGGCTCCCAGGCCAAGAAAGCGCACTTCGCTGACGCCATCTACCTGGATCCGCTGACCCACAAGAAGATCGAGGAAGTCGGTTCGGCCAACTTCTTCGGGATCACCCACGACAACAAGTTCATCACCCCGAACTCGCCATCCGTGCTGCCAGGCATCACCCGTCTGTCGCTGATCGAACTGGCGAAAACCCGTCTGGGTCTGGAAGTGATTGAAGGCGACGTGCTGATCGACAAACTTTCGGACTTCAAGGAAGCCGGCGCCTGCGGTACCGCGGCGGTGATCACCCCGATCGGCGGGATCAGTTACAACGACCACCTGCACGTGTTCCACAGCGAAACCGAAGTCGGCCCGGTCACCCAGAAGCTCTACAAAGAGCTGACTGGCGTACAGACCGGCGACATCGAAGCGCCAGCGGGCTGGATCGTCAAGGTTTGATCTGACGGCTGCTGATGCACAAAAGCCCCCATCGAGTGATCGATGGGGGCTTTTTCATGGACGCTGTTGCTGTAGCCAGTCAATGAACACTTCGGTGTGCGCCGACGCTTGCGGGGCAACACCGTAGTAATAGCGTGGCAGCGGCATGCGCAGTTCGGGCAAAGGGCAGATCAGGCGACCACTCGACAAATGCGTGCCGAGCAAAGTGGTTGGACACAGCGCGATGCCCTCGCCCGCCACGGCCGCTTCCAGCACCCGGTGCATGTAATCAAACTGACGGATCACCTGAGTGCTGCTCTGACTCTGGCCAAAATGCCTCGCCCAGTGGTGCCAGTCTTCACGCCGCGCCCTGACGGTCAGCAAGGTATGCGCACTGAGGCCGGCGAGATTTGTCAGCGGCAGTCGCTCAATCAATGCCGGCGCCGCGACCATGACCAATTCATCTTCGAACAACGCGTGCGCCTCCAGCGTCGGCGCCCAATCGTCACGGCCCCGGCGGATGACAATGTCGAAATCGTCGCGGGCCGGATTCGGCGACTGGGTCTGCGTGACGACCTGGGTGTCGATGTGCGGATGCTGCACCGAAAAGTCCGCCAAACGAGGCGTCAGCCATAACAAGGCGAAGGACGGCCGGACATTGATCGTGATCGTCGGCCGCGCTGCCTGTCGCCTCAACTCGGCAGCGGCGTCGGCAATCTGCGCCAGACCGGCGCTGACTTGCTGATAAAAAAGCTCACCCGCCGGCGTCAGCAGCGACTGCCTGATGCGCCGCTCAAACAACAAAACGCCCAGATGTTCTTCAAGCAGTTTGACGTGGCGGCTGACCGCACTATGGCTGACATGCAGCTCGTCGGCCGCCAGGCTGAAACTCTGATGACGAGCAGCCACAGCGAAGGCGCGAACCGCATTGAGCGGGGGAAGTGAATTTTTCATGGGTCTAATTTAGTCACATATGCACTGCATTTAAAGCGTTTGTCAGCGCGTTGCCGCCACGCCAATCTGCCCGCACGCAGATACGCGATTCGACGGAGCAACATCATGCACAGCTACGGACTCTTTGTATTGTTCGCCGCCCTGACCATTTTGAGCCCCGGCCCGGGCGTGGTGCTGACCCTGTCCAACGCCGTGCGCCTGGGCTGGACCGGCGCAGTACCCGGCATTCTGGGCATCGCCTCGGGCGCTTTCGTGGTGGCTGCCCTCAGTGCCACCAGCGTCGGATTGATCCTCAGCGCCTCGGCCGAGGCGTTTACCGTGCTGAAATACGCCGGAGCTGCATACCTGTTGTACTTGGGCTTCAAGAGCTGGCGTTCAGATCGTTTCCGTAGCCTGCAGCAGGTTCGCCCTTCTCGTCCGGGCTACCGTTTTCTCGAAGCCGCGTCCCTGCAGTTTCTCAATCCGAAAGCGATCTTCTTCTTTCTGGCCGTATTCCCGCAGTTCATCGACACTGAACAGGCTTTTTACCCGCAGTTCTTCAAACTGGTGGCCTCTTACGCGGTGCTGGTAATTCTGGTGCACGGCAGCTACGCCCTGCTCGCCAATGCGGCCAAAGGCTGGCTGTCGAGCCCGAAAGGATCCTGGCTGGCGGCAAAAGTCTCGGGGGTGACCTTTGTCGGTTTTGGTCTGCTGATGGCGTCGGCAACCCGCTGATCGACCTGCTCAGGCTCATTCTGTTTCAAGGCAATTCGCTTGCCGGCTCGCGCGGCTATTCCGCTGGCCTGACCATTTTGCTGTTTGCCCATCCGCGCCTGGGTGATCAACCCGGGGATCAATTCCCCTTCCGGCAGATTCTTCCAGAACCGCACCGGCAAATGCCCTTGCATGACCTTCTCGTTCAACCGCGCCGGGTTGAAGATGTGGCTGTAGTACGTCAGCCATAACTCGCCGTGCGGATCATCGACGTTCTGCGCCAGTTGCTGCCATTCCACAGGGCACTGGCGCTGATGAATCAACTGTTCGCCATCGTAATAAACCCCGTCACGCGGCGTGGCAATCAACCAGCGATGCCGGCCCATGCGCCCGATGAAATGTTCGCTGGCGCTGTGCAGGATGTCATGGGCCGGTTCGTGCCACGCGACGTATTGTGGGCCTGGCTGACCTTGCAGGCGCTCGATGAAACGCACGAACGCATGCAAATGGTGGGCTTCGCGCTGCACCTGCTTGATCCGCCGCTGCAACTCGCTGCCGAGTTTGTCGCCGGCCATCATCGCCGTGCGATCACCATGGCTGACTCGCCACAGCACTTCATACAACAGACTCCAGCGCTGGTCGCCCCGGTAGCGCGCGGCTTGCTCCAGGGTGTCGAGCAGTGCACGGGGGATGCGTGCCTGAAACGGCCCCTGCCCCTCCGGTACCGAAACGTCACTGGCAAACAGATCGCTCACCCCTTCCGCCGCCCAGCTCACCAGACTCGGGTCGACTTCATGGCTGAGCAGCCAGCGTGCCTGCTGGCGCCAGGTGTCGAACAGGTCGTCGCAATCGAGATTGATCATCCCCACAACCCCATCTGCTGCGGCTGCGGCCGGTCGCGCAGTTGCTGATAGAGCATGTGGCTGGTGACTTCGGCCTGTTGCGGGTGGTAGTCGCTGGTGATGATGAACGGCTTGGCCTTGGCCAGCACACAACGCATGCGCGCCACATCTTCGTAGCGAATGCGCCGTTGCTGGCGCAATTGCACCAGACGTTCGGTGGTACGCAGGCCGATGCCGGGGATACGGGCGATCAGCGACGGCTCGGCGCGATTCAGGTCCAGCGGAAACACCTCGCGATTCTGCAGCGCCCAAGCCAGTTTCGGGTCGATGTCCAGCGCTAGATTACCCGGGCCCTTGAGCAGCTCATCGGCGCTGTAGCCGTAACTGCGCAAGAGGAAATCGGCCTGATACAACCGGTGTTCGCGCATCAGCGGTGGCGCGGCCAGTGGCACGCTTTTCGGGCTGTCGGGAATCGGGCTGAAGGCCGAATAGTAGACGCGCCGCAAGCGGTAGTTGCCATACAGCGACTGAGCGCTGTGCAAAATCGTGCTGTCGTCGGTGTCATCCGCGCCGACGATCATTTGCGTACTTTGCCCGGCCGGGGCGAACTTCGCCGAACGCGGTTCGTTGAGCACCGTTTGTACGCCGGTGTAAATGGTGTTCATTGCCTGCTTGATCGAACCGATCTGCTTCTCCGGCGCCAGGGTTTGCAGGCTGGCGTCGGTGGGCAGTTCGATATTGACGCTGAGGCGATCGGCGTAACGGCCCGCCTCCTCGATCAATGCCGGATCGGCCTCGGGAATGGTCTTGAGGTGAATGTAGCCGCGAAACTCGTGCTGTTCGCGCAACAGCTTTGCCACGCGTACCAGTTGTTCCATGGTGTAGTCCGCCGAACGGATGATCCCCGAACTGAGAAACAGCCCGCTGACGCAGTTACGCCGATAGAAATCCAGGGTCAGCGTGACCACTTCCTCGGGGGTGAAGCGTGCGCGCGGCACATCGCTGGAGCGGCGGTTGACGCAATACTGGCAGTCGTAGAGACAGAAATTGGTCAGGAGGATTTTCAGCAGCGACACGCAACGGCCGTCCGGCGTGTAGCTGTGGCAGATGCCCATGCCATCAGTCGAGCCCAACCCGCTCTTGCCTTCGGAGCTGCGCTTGGGCGCACCGCTGCTGGCGCAGGAGGCGTCGTACTTGGCGGCGTCGGCGAGAATGCTGAGCTTGTCGATGATTTGCATGGCGCGGGCTCTTTACTGTGTGGATATACAGTATAGGTCCGAGCACGGGGTTACAAGGTGCCAGAAGCGCACCTCGTCGGGCAGAAGCTCAAGATCAAAGGATCGCAGCCTTCGGCAGCTCCTACATTAATTCGCAACAGTCGACATTTTTCAAATGTGCACACTTCCTGTAGGAGCTGCCGCAGGCTGCGATCTTTTGATCTTCGCGTCTAAAGGCAACTCAAGACCAAACCGCATACCCATTTCCTTTCGCCCCGCCACGGTGAGCGCCAACGCCCGACTATCAAGATCCTGCGTCACCCACTTGCGTTTCAATGCCATCTGCAACAACGCCGCGCCCAACGAACCGCCCAGATGCGGCCGGCGCATGCTCCAGTCCAGGCACGGGCAAGCAAACTTGCGGCGCAAGGTACTCAAGTCCTGCACCTCAATTCCCAAGCTCGCAAACAACGCGTCGCCGGTGCCGCTCAAGCGATAAACCCGCTCGTCGGTTTCCACCAGCCACCCCGCCTCGAGCAAACGGTCGTGGAGCAACACCGCCAGCGTGCCGGCCATGTGGTCGTAGCAGGTGCGGGCGAATTGCAGGCGATCCGGGGTGTGCGGCTTGAAGCTAGGTGCGGCGTTCTGTCCGATCACCATCAACGCTTCCAGCGCCTGAGCCACGCGCTGATCGGCGAGGCTGTAATAACGATGGCGGCCCTGCACGTGCAGGCGCACCAGTGCCAGATCCTTGAGCTTGGCCAGATGTGCACTGGCGGTGGAGGCGCTGACTTCCGCCACGGCCGCTAATTCAGTGCTGGTGCGGGCGTGGCCGTCCATCAGCGAGCAGAGAATTTTCGTGCGTGCCGGTTCGGCGATGGCGGCCGCCACCTGCGAAACGCCGATGTCTTGATGTTCTGCGTGCATATTTCGCTCCCCGACGAATCGTCGTCGCTGCGGACTGAAGATACTCGCATCACTTTCCCGACGACAAGGCTGTGAACCATGGACCCGATCATCGCTGCGACGCATGCCGATCCCTACCCCTACTACGCCAAACTGCGCGCCGAGGGCGGACTGACCTTTGATCATGGATTGAAGCTGTGGGTCGCCAGCAGCGCCCGAGCGGTGCGTGCGGTGCTGACGCATGCCGATTGTCGGGTGCGACCGTTGCAGGAACCGGTGCCCAAGGCGATTGCCTCGGGGCTGGCCGGCAAGGTGTTCGGGCAGTTGATGCGGATGAACGATGGCGAACGTCAGCGCTGTCCGCGTGCGGCAATCGAGCCGTCACTGCAGTTGATAGATGAGGAGCAAGTACGCGCACTGGTGGCCGCGCGTTTGATTACAGCGGACGCCGACGGCTTATATAAGGCGATGTTTCGCGGCCCGGTGTGCGTGGTCGCGGCGCTGCTCGGCTTCTCCCCGGCGCAAGGCCGGGCAATCAGTGAGCTGACCGCGGATTTCGTCGCCTGCCTGTCGCCGCTGAGCAATGACCTGCAACTGGCGGCGGCGCATGCGGCGGCGGAGCAATTGCACGGCTATTTCATCGAGTTGCTGGCCGAAGCCGATAGCGAGTTGCTCAAGGCGATCGAGCAGCGATTTACAGGAGACGAAGAAACCCTGATCGCCAACCTGATCGGTCTCTGTTCGCAGACGTTCGAGGCCAGTGCGGGACTGATCGGCAATGCACTGATTGCGCTGCGACGTCAGCCCGAATTGCGCCATGCCTCAGTGGACGCACTGTTGGCCGAGGTTCAGCGCTTTGATCCGCCAGTGCAGAACACTCGGCGCTTTGTCGCGCAGACTTGCGAGATCGATGGCGTGCGGCTCGAGGCCGGAGAGGTGATTCTGGTACTGCTGGCCTCGGCCAACCGCGATCCATTGTTGAATGCAGAGCCCGAGCGGTTTCTGCTGGATCGTCCTGACCGGGGCAGTTTCAGCTTTGGCAGCGGCCGGCATCAGTGTCCGGGGCAGACGCTGGCGCTGAGCATTGCCGCTGCGACTGTCAGAGAAATCCTTGATCAGGGTGTGAATCTGCAACAACTGACGTGGCATTACCGCCCATCGCTCAATGGGCGGATTCCACTGTTCAGCGCGGCACAGCCTTAGGCACTGTGGCTCAGCGCTTGGGGTTGAGGCTCATGATACGCGTGCCCTGCTCTAATCCCCTGTAGAAGCAAACTGGCGATGTCGATACCGAATATCAGATAAAGAAAATCAAGCTTGATTTATATCGGTTTCGATATAGCCTGCTGATAGGTGACCTCTGCCACTCTTTGCAACACACCGCCGCAACGCATTTTCGTCGGAGCCATTACGCTTATCCTTTCAACAAAGGAGAAGTCGATGCCAAGACACAAGGATGTGGTGTTTGTCGCAAGTGCACTCAAGGATCTGAGAGCTTTTCCTTTGGATGCTCGCAGAGCTGCGGGATTTCAATTGGATCTGTTGCAACAGGGCGACGAGCCTTTTGATTGGCGCCCCATGAAAACCGTAGGACGGGGTGTCAATGAAATCAGAATCACCGAAGACTCAGGAGCGTTTCGAGTGTTTTATGTGGTCAATCGGCCTGACGCGATTTATGTGCTGCACGCCATGCAAAAGACCACTCGCAAAACTGAAACGCGAGATATAGAACTGGCACGCGCCAGATACCAGGAAATAGGTTAAGCCATGAAGGATCATCAACACCCTTCCCAGCATTTCTCAAGCATCTGGGACGCGCTGGAAGACACGCCGCAGGACGCGGCCAACATGCGCCTGCGGGCCAAACTCATGCGCACGCTTTGCGAGACGGTTCGTGCCTGGGAGCTTCCTCAGAAGGAAGCCGCCAAGCGCTTGGGGATTACTCAGCCACGCCTCAATGACGTACTCAACGGTAAAATCGACAAATTTTCTCTGGATGCGCTGGTCAATCTGTCGGCCGCAGCGAAACTGGAAGTAGACATCTGTTTCCCCCAGGCCGCACCGCTGCACTGGGCTTGAAGGCAGCTCGGATTCTTAGGCCAAGAGGCGATGTCGTTACTGCATCCGCCTCAATCCTCCCGCGTCAAAACCTCCAACAATTCAATCTCAAACACCAGATTCGAATTCGGCGGAATCTTGCCCATCGTCCGCTCGCCATAGCCCAAGTGCGCCGGCACCAGTAACTTGCGCTTGCCGCCCACTTGCATGCCCATCAGTCCCTGATCCCAACCCTTGATCACCCGGCCCGTGCCAATCACGCACTGGAAAGGTTTGCCACGGCTGTGAGAAAAATCGAACTCGCTGCCGTCTTCCAGCCAGCCGGTGTAATGGGTGGTAATCAGCGCGCCTTTGACGGCAGCCTTGCCCTCGCCCACCTGAAGATCGATTACCTGCAATTCATCATTCATGACATTCACTCAATTGCTTAACTGGCGGGCGTTTTCCCAGAAATGGCAGCTGTTCGCAACTCATTAACCAATGATTGGCGGTTTATCGAGTGGAAACACTCAATCAGGAGGCAAGCCAAACACAACGCCATTGAAAGTATGGGTGCAACACTGGCAATGGGGTTTCATCTCCTCGGCCTTCAAGTCCGGGTTGACGATTTGCAGACGCTTTTGCTCATCGACGTACAGGCCATTGAAGTAGCTCGACTCACCCAGTCGCACAATGTCCTCGCGATCATCTTCATGGATGGACACCATCCAGAACACTGGCTCCGGACGATCAAGGCGCGCCAGCGCCTCACTGTAAATCTCATCCCAGTTACCTCCGACGCGAGATAACAGAAAGCGAAATAATGGCGTGTAATCGTAGCCGTGATGCTTGATTCCATGCATCGAACCCCGCGTCGCCTCGCTACGCCTCTCGGCTTTGGTATTACGCTCATTCCGATAGTGACTGCCCTGATTGTTGCGCCAGACATTGTGAGCAGTGGTATTTACTTTGCGATAAAGCGGTTTCTTTTCCAACGATTGCTCCTGACATCCAGTCACTCGAAACGCCCTTCGCGTTTTACCCGAATAGCGCCCGAATGCAATCGACCGTCCATGGCCAATTGTTACCGAAGTGCTTAACGCTCGACAGGTTGCATCTCGACAATGGTGCCATTGGTGATCATGACCATCACGTACTTGTCATTGATCTGCACCCACTGCGCCTGATCGACCGGTGCTTTCAAGCCTTTCTGTTTCCAGTTTTTCAACGCTTTGTCGCTGCGCTGATAAATGTCTGGAGCCCGGTCGTTGACCTTCAATTCGCGGTCGCTGGTCGGCGACTGGACCGTGGGTTCGCTTGAGGTTTGCGCCGCTTGAACAAGTGGGCTGATCCCGGCAATGCCGGCGACCAGGGCCAGGCTGGCGATTAGGGTTTTGCTGTTCATCGGTGAACCTCCTTCAGATGTGTGATACCTGAACTCCGACTGCGGAGGACTGGAATCATTCCTTGTTTTTGCGTGGACTGGCCAGGGATTGTAGTTGCCTGTGAGGCCGCTATCGCTGGCAAGTCAGCTCCCACAGGTTTGCTTGGTGTTGCAGGGACAGCGGGTACACCGCAAAAACTGTGGGAGCTGGCTTGCCAGCGATGACATCGGTACATGCAGCATCTTCATTACCTGAACCACCGCTTTCGCGAGCAGGCTCGCTCCCACAGGAAGTGGTGTTTCAGGGGATTGATCCGTTTTGCACATCAATCCATGCCAACAATGCAATTAACATCCTGTTACAGCTGCGCGACCATCCGCCGCAATAACAACCGTGCGCCGCTTCCACGTCGCGCACGTCATAAAAGCGGTGGAGATTTTTCTATGACAGCCTCAATCCCACACGGCGGCTCGCGGGCCGGCGCCATTTTCCGGGTCACCTCGGGCAACTTCCTCGAACAGTTCGACTTCTTTCTGTTCGGCTTCTATGCCACGCAGATCGCGGCGGTGTTCTTCCCGGCGAGCAGTGAGTTCGCTTCCCTGATGATGACTTTTGCCGTATTCGGCGCAGGCTTTCTGATGCGTCCACTGGGTGCCATCGTGCTGGGTGCGTACATCGATGACGTCGGTCGGCGCAAAGGGTTGATCGTCACCCTGTCGATCATGGCCAGCGGCACGATCCTGATTGTGCTGGTGCCCGGATACGAGACCATTGGTCTGTTTGCGCCAGCGCTGGTGCTGGTCGGACGGCTATTGCAAGGCTTCTCCGCCGGTGCGGAACTGGGCGGTGTTTCGGTGTACTTGTCGGAAATCGCCACCCCTGGCCGCAAGGGCTTTTTCACCGCTTGGCAGTCCGCCAGTCAGCAAGTGGCGATCATCGTCGCGGCAGCCTTGGGCTATGCGCTGAACGCGTGGATGGCGCCGGATGTGGTTGCCGATTGGGGCTGGCGCATTCCGTTTTTCGTCGGTTGCATGATCGTGCCCTTCATCTTTTTCCTGCGGCGTAACCTGGCGGAAACTGAAGAGTTCGCCGCACGCAAACACCGCCCGAGCATGAAGGAAGTGTTCCGCACGCTTGGCCAGAACTGGGGCGTGGTGCTCGGTGGCATGTTGATGGTCGCGCTGACCACCACCGCGTTCTACCTGATCACCGTGTACGCGCCGACCTTCGGCAAGACCGTGCTGCACCTGAGCACTTCCGATGCGTTGCTGGTGACCTTGCTGGTTGGCGTGTCGAACTTCTTCTGGCTGCCGATTGGCGGCATGTTGTCCGACCGTGTCGGCCGGCGCCCGGTGCTGATCGCCATGGCGCTGCTGGCACTGGCCACCACCTATCCGGCCCTGTCGTACCTGGTGCAGGCGCCGAGCTTCAGTCACATGTTGCTGTCGCTGCTGTGGCTGTCGTTCATCTACGGCATGTACAACGGCGCGATGATTCCGGCGCTGACCGAGATCATGCCGGTGGAAGTGCGAGTAGCCGGTTTCTCCCTCGCCTACAGCCTGGCGACCGCGATTTTCGGCGGTTTCACCCCGGCGATGTCGACCTTCCTGATCCAGTACACCGGCGACAAAGCGGCGCCGGGTTACTGGATGAGCGTCGGCGCACTGTGTGCGTTGTGCGCCACGTTGTACCTCTATCGCCGCGCAGGCGGCCGTTTGCAACCGGTTGCCGCATAAGGAGCAATCACCTTGAAAAAACTGATCAATCTCAGCGCCATCGCCCTCTTCGCTTTCAGCGCCCTGGCCCATGCTGAACAGCTGAATGTGATGACGTCGGGCGGCTTCACCGCCGCCTACAAAATCCTCGGCCCGAAATTCGCGGCCGCCACCGGCAACACCCTCGACACCCAACTCGGCCCGTCGATGGGCAAGGCGCCGGAAGCCATCCCTAATCGCCTCGCTCGCGGTGAGCACGCCGACGTGGTGATCATGGTCGGCTACGCCCTCGATGACCTGATCAAACAGGGCAAGGTCGACCCGGCCTCGCGGGTCGAACTGGCGGATTCACGGATCGGTCTGGTGGTGCGTGAAGGCGCGCCGAAGCCGGACATCAGCAGCGTCGAAAGCCTGAAGAAAACCCTGCTCGACGCAAAATCGGTGGCCTACTCCGACAGCGCCAGCGGCGTGTACATCGAGAAGGAGTTGTTCAACAAACTCGGTGTCGAGGATCAACTGAAACCGAAAGCGAAGATGATCCCGAAAGTCCCGGTCGGCTCGGTGGTTGCCACCGGCGATTACCAACTGGGCTTCCAGCAGGTCAGCGAATTGCTGCCGGTGCCGGGGGTGAGTTTTGTCGGCAAGATTCCGGAGTCGGTGCAGTCGGTGACGCGCTTCGCCGCCGGCATCCCGGTCGGCGCGCAGCATCCAAAAGAGGCCAAGGCCCTGCTCGACTATCTTGCCGCGCCTGCCGCCCAGGCTGACGTGCAAGCCACCGGGCTGGATTCGGTCAAGCGTTAAGCGTTGGCGGCTGGACTTTCATTTCCACTACCAGCCGCTCCAGTTCCAATGCCGCCGGGGTCAACGTGCGACCCCGGCGCTTGAGGATGCCGACACTGCGCATCACTTGCGGATCGGTCAACGGCACCCGCGTCAGGATCGGATGATCCGGCCCGGGCATCGCCATCAGCGGCACCGCCGCCACCCCCAGCCCCGCCTCCACCAGACCAATCATCGTGGTCACATGCCGCGTCTCGCAGATGCTCGGGCGCTGCGGCACCACGCTGCTCAAGGCCTGATCGAGCAGAAAACGGTTGCCGGACGTCTTGTCCAGCGAGATGTAATCCTGCTGATAGAACTCGTCCCAGGTCACGCTGCTGCGTCCGGCCAAAGGGTGATCGCGCCGGCAAGCGACGACATAGCACTCCTGCACAAGCGGTTCGAAATCGACTTTGGCATCCTGCGTGCCCAGAAAACTCAACCCGAAATCCGCCTCGCCGTTGACCACTGCGCTCAACACGTCGTGGGCGCTGGAGTCGAGGACTTTGACCTTGATTCGCGGAAACTGCTGGTGATAGCGAGCGACCACCCGCGGCATGAAGTAATAGGCCGCCGACGGCACGCAGGCCACGGTGACATGACCGAGTCGGGTCGAAGCGACTTCACTGATGCCCAGCAACGCCACATCCAGATCATCCAGCAAACGCTCGACGCTTGGCATGAAGCCACGCCCGGCCTGGGTCAGGCTGACCTTACGCGTGGTGCGCTCGAACAGCTTTACGCCGAGGGCGTCTTCAAGCTTCTCGATACGTCGGCTCAAAGCTGGTTGCGACAGGCGCACGGTGTCGGCGGCCTTGCGGAAACTGCCCTGCTCGACCACCGCACGAAAGGCTTGCAGGTCGTTGAGGTCGAAGTTGATGGCCATGGCGGACTCGAAAAGATTGATTCGTGAAGGCTATCAATGTAACCAAATGATGCAACTTATTACAGATTTGATGATATCGCCCTAGTGGGAGCGGGCTTGCTCGCGAATGCGTTGGTTCAGTCGCCATTAACATCGACTGAACCAACGCATTCGCGAGCAAGCCCGCTCCCACAGGGTTTTGTGGTGGATTGACGAGCGGCGCAGCCCTTATCCTTGTCACCCCCCGCCGTACCGCTGTCAGGAGTCAACCCATGCCCCATGAAGGCAACCTGTTACAAGCCGCTGTCGTGTTTCTCTTCGCAGCCGTGCTCACCGTACCACTGGCCAAGCGTCTGCAACTGGGCGCGGTGCTCGGTTATCTGTTGGCGGGGGTGATCATCGGCCCGTCGGTGCTCGGCCTGATTGGCAATCCGCAGAGCGTTGCGCATATTTCCGAACTGGGCGTGGTGTTGCTGTTGTTCATCATCGGCCTTGAGCTGTCACCCCGTCGCTTGTGGGTGATGCGCAAGTCGGTGTTCGGCGTAGGTCTGGCGCAGGTGCTGCTGACGGCGGCAGTGATCGGCGTGCTGGCGTTGTACGTGTTCGGACAGCCGCTGAACAGTGCGATTGTGCTCGGCCTTGGTCTGGCGCTGTCGTCCACCGCATTCGGCCTGCAAAGCCTGGCCGAGCGCAAGGAGCTGACCAGCCCCCACGGGCGACTGGCGTTTGCGATTCTGCTGTTTCAGGACATCGCCGCGATCCCGTTGATCGCGCTGGTGCCGATGCTCGCCGGCAGCGCCCACGCCAGCAGCAACGCGGAAAGCCTGAACCACGGTTTGCAAGTGCTCGGCGGGATCGCCGTGGTGGTGGTCGGCGGGCGGTATCTGTTGCGTCCGGTGTTTCGCGTGGTGGCGAAAACCGGTCTGCCGGAGGTCTCCACCGCCACCGCATTGCTGGTGGTGATCGGTACGGCGTGGCTGATGGATCTGGTCGGCGTGTCGATGGCGCTCGGGGCTTTCCTCGCCGGCCTGCTGCTGGCGGATTCGGAATATCGCCATGAACTGGAAGCGCAGATCGAGCCGTTCAAAGGCCTGCTGCTCGGGCTGTTTTTCATCAGCGTCGGCATGGGCGCCAACCTGAGTCTGCTGCTGAGTGCGCCGATCACCGTGCTGGGCCTGACGCTGCTGCTGATCGGCTTGAAGTTGCCGCTGCTGTTTGTGGTCGGGCGTCTGGCCGGTGGGCTGACCAAAGTCAGTGCGATTCGCCTGGGTATCGTGCTCGCCGCCGGCGGTGAATTTGCCTTTGTGGTGTTCAAGATCGGGCGCGATCAGGGCCTGTTCGAACCGCGCCTGTATGACCTGCTGGTACTGACCATCACTCTGTCGATGGCCTTGACGCCGTTGCTGCTGTTGATCTGTGCACGATTGGTCAGCCCGAAAGTGCAGCCAGTGGAGGTGCCGGAGAAATTCCGCGAAATCGACACCGAGGCACCGCGCGTGGTGATTGCCGGCATGGGCCGGATGGGCCAGATCGTGGCGCGGATTCTGCGGGCGCAGAACATCAAGTTCGTGGCGCTGGACACCTCGGTGGAAACCATCGAACTGTCGCGCAGTTTTGGCGGCGTGCCGGTGTTCTACGGCGACCCGATGCGCCCGGAAATCCTCAATGCGGCGAAGGTTGGCGAGGCGGAGTATTTCGTGATTGCCACGGATGATCCGGAGACCAACATCAAGACCGCCGAGATCGTGCGCAAGCTGTATCCGCACATGAAGATCATCGCTCGCGCACGTAACCGTCAGCACGTGCACCGCCTGGTCGATGTCGGCGCCGAAGCGATTCGCGAGACCTATTACTCCAGCCTGGAAATGAGCCGCCGTACCCTGGTCGGCCTCGGTCTGACCCAGGCCCAGGCCGATGCGCGGATCAAGCGTTTCAAACACCATGACGAACAGGTGCTGGAAGCCCAGCACGCGGTCTACGACGACGCGGCCAAAGTCCTGCAAACCGCTCAGGAAGCCCGAGCGGAACTGGCGCGGTTGTTCGAGTCGGATCAACTGGAAGAAGAAGCGCGCAAGGTCTGAATTCACCACAATTCCAATTGTAGGAGTGAGCCTGCTCGCGATTGCAATCTATCAGTAGCCATCTCTGTTACTGACACACCGCCATCGCGAGCAGGCTCACTCCTACAGGAATTGTGGATGGACTTAGGCCATTTCCAATTCACGTTCTTGCTTGACCGGCGCCACCTCAAACCGATCCGCCAGGAACGGTGTGATATCCAGCGGCAGCGCCTCCTGATTGACCAGTTTGTCCAGCAGCACGCCGGTGATCGCTGAGGTCAGAATACCGGTGCGGAAGTGTCCGCAGGCATTCAGGTAACCCTCCACCCCACGCATCGGCCCGAGGATCGGCAGCTCATCCGGCGAGCCCGGACGCAATCCGGCCCAGGTGCGCTTTAGATTGACGTCCTTGAGTTCCGGCAGGCACCGCACCGCGCCCTGCACCAGTCCGGCGATTTCCGGGTAGGTGGTGGTGACGTCGAAGCCTTTGTCTTCGGTGGTGCTGCCGATCAGGATTTCGCCGTTGTCCTTCTGCGCCACATAACAATCGCTGGTAGTCAGGCAACCGTTGAGGATTTTCGGCATGCGCTCGGTCAGCAGGATCTGGCCTTTCACCGGTTTCACCGGAATCCGCACACCGGTGGCCCACTCACTCAAGTCCGCCGCCCAGGTACCAGCGGCGTTGATCAGGGTCTTGCAGTGGAACACGCCCTCCTCGGCCGTCTGCACGCCAGTCACGCGGCTGCCGTGGTGCAACACACCGGTGACGTTGGTGTTGACGAAGATGTCGACGCCATTCTGCCGCGCGCCTTCCATGTAGGCGTCGGCGAGACGGAACGGGCTGACCTGGTGATCGCAAAGAAACTCCAGCGCGCCACGGGCCTCATGGCTGACGCTCGGTTCCGCTTCACGCAGCGCCGCCTGATCGAGCCAGCGTACCTGATCGGCCAGATGCGGAATGCAACTGACGATGTGCTCGGCGTAGAGGCGGTCTTCGTCGTCATAGATGACGAACTTCAGCCCGGTCTTTTCGAACTTGAAATCCATCCCGTGCCTGTCCTTCAGCTCGCGATGCAGCGCCGGGTACAGCGCATTGGACTGCAAGGCGAAATCGAAGAAGGACTCCGGCAGGATGTGCGGCGTGCTGGCGTCCACCGCGACCGCCGCGCCCTGGGTTTCGCGCTTGCGGTTGGCCGACATCATGCGGAAGAAAATCACCCCGCAGCCCAGCCCCACCGACTCGCCGATGGCCCACAAGCCTCCGGCCGAAGCGCGGGTCGCGTTGCCCGGGCGCTTGGCGTCGATCACCGCCACCTTGAGGCCCTGGCGCTTGGACAATTGATAGGCGCAGGACGCCCCGATCACGCCGCCGCCGGCGATGATCACGTCATAGAACTTACTCATGGGATGCGGCCTCCGTGCCGACGGACTGGAACGCGGAAAAAGGGATCGGATCAATCGGGAAACGCGGACGCAGCCAGCCGACGTCCTTGCGCCCGGTGGCCTGACGCAGACGGTCGCTGCAGTAGCCGACACACATCCGCCCCTGACAATCGCCCATGCTGACGCGGGTGCGCATTTTCAGGCTGGCGATGTCCTGCACGCCCTGCTCCAGTGCCAGATCAATGTCCGCGCGGGTTGCATGTTCGCAGCGACAGATCACTGTGTCGGCGGCCGGCAAAGCGGTCTGGCCGACACCGCGTTCGGTGTAACGGTCGACGGCCGCACGGAAGCGCACGATGGATTTGAGTTTGCCCAGATAACGATCGCGGCGTACCTGTGCCAGTTCTTCTTCGATCACCCCGCGTTGCAGCAGGATCGAGGTGGCGGCGATCTTGCCGGCGAGCATCGCCGCTTCACCACCGCGAATCCCGCCCATGTCACCGGCCAGATGCACGTGCGGCTCGTTGCTTTGCTGCCAGTTGTTCGAATTGGCGCGCAGGTAACCGTCGTCGCTGAAACCGTGATCGAGGCCCATCTGCTGACTGAGCTGGGTGCGCGGAATGAAGCCGTAACCGACCGCCAGGGTCTGCGCTTCGAAGCGCTCGATGCGCGTCAGGTCCGGCTCCCAGGTGGCCGAGTAAGGTGCCACGGTGACGCTTTTCAGCTCGCCGTCGCCGTGGGCTTCGACCACGCCCCAGCCGTAGTTCATCGGGATGCCGTGCAGTTTCAGGTAAGCGAGCATGCTCAAACCGTCGAGGAACAGCTGCGGCTTGTTCAGCAACGCCAGGCTTTCGCGGGCGATCTTGCCGAAGGCGCAGGCTTCGTACACACCCGCGACCTTGACGCCGGACGCGTGCAGCTGCGTTGCCACCAATGGCAGCAACGGCCCGGTACCGGCGATGACCACCGGCCCCTGCGGCTTGACCACGCCACTTTTGATTTGCAGTTGCAGGCCGCCGAGCATGATCACCCCCGGCAGGGTCCAGCCGGGAAACGGCACGCTGCGTTCGTGGCAGCCGGCGGCCAGCAGCAATTGCGGATATTCGATCTCGTGCAGCTGCTCGTCGCCGTCGAGCACCACCAGCGCGCGGGTGCCTTCGGCGCCGACCACGCGATGATTGAGGCGCACGTCGATCAACCCGGACTGTTCCTGGAAATCACCGTGCAGTTTGCTCAGGGCTTCGGAATAGCGCGGCCCCAGATAATCCAGTTGCACGCCGTCGCGCAGTGGCCCGCGATAGACCACGCCACCAAGACGCGAGGCCTCTTCGAGCAAGGTGCAGCGCACCCCATGACGCGCCAGCTCGATGGCCGCCGCCATTCCCGCCGGACCACCGCCGACGATCACCGGTTGCAGGCTCATACGACCTCCTGCTCGTTGATGCGGTTGACCTGGGTTTCGATCTGCATGCCGTCGCGCACCACGGTCTGGCAGGCACGGCGCTTGTGGCGGCCGTTGATCTTCACCAGGCAGCACTGGCACACACCCATGCCGCAGTAGGCGCCGCTGATCTGGCCATGGTCGTTGCGTGCGACCTGGCGCACGCCAAGGGACTGGATAACGCTCAGGACGGTTTCGCCAATGGCCGCCGTCACCGGTTGACCATTGATGTGGACGGTCATATCCGCCTGGGTCAGGGGCTGGATATCGAAAGTGCGTTCTAGGCAGTGCATTACGAAGTTCATCCGTGAAAAGGTTCAGGGGGAAGGTATTGCGTCAGCTCCTTGCTGCTCTACACCGTGCGGCCCGTTTAATTGTTCGATTACAGGCGGGCTCGCGGGTACTTCGTCAGCGCAGCAAAGTGCGCGTGAAGCACTGTAGTTCAAACCTCAGCGAAGGCCTGGAACATTTACGTTAGGGGAAGTTACAAACGCGAATATTGATCCAGGCCAGTGAAAGCGGTCGGATTGTTCAACGATTCGGTTGAAGAAGACGAATGGTGCACGCCAGAAAGCAAAAAGCCGCTTTCACCGTGAAGTGAAAGCGGCCGAGGCATGGGCCTCAATGGAGCATTGGAATCAGTGTACGAACAGGGCGATCAGGATGATGATCGGGATTGGCACACCGAGGAAAAACAGTAATAGAGAGCGCATGGTGATTCTCCTTGTTAACGGACTGGAGGCAGAGTGGTCGTGGTGGCGTAGGTCTCGACTTCAACGTACTCGACCGCATCCCGGCGACGACCGCCGAAGGTGGCGGCGAGACTGGCGAAGAACGCACCGGCCAGCAACGCGATGAACATCCACAGCGAGGTCCAGGCAGCAACTTTCGCAGCGGTGTCGGCAGCCTGTTGGGCTTTGACTTTGGCGTCGGCGATGGCCTTCTGAGTGCGGGCATACACTTCATCGACACGCTTCTCGGCGTCGGCCTGACTCAGATTGGTTCGTTGTGCGACCAGTTGCGCGAGGTAGGTACGGTCTTCCGGACTGAGTTGGCCGTTGGCCAGGCTCTGGGCGAAGATCCGCGCTACGGCGCCATGGGCGGCATCATCACTGACCGATGCTGGACGGTCATCGCGGAACAGATTGTCGATGTAGTAACCGTACTGATTGCTGTCAGTGTTGGCCGCTGCGCTACCGGCAGCCTGAGTCGCGGCTGCCGCTGCGCCACCGGCGACACTGGCACCGGCCAGCACACCGCCACTGATCACACTGCTGACCGAGCCGACTACCAATACTGCGGTGACCAGCGTGGCCACACACCAGGCGAGGAAGCCATGGGCAGTATCACGAAAATACACTTCATCCCCGTGCATGTTGGCCCACTTCACCCGCAGGCGACCGGCGATGTAGCCACCCAGACCGGAGGCGATGATTTGCGTCGCCGCCAGCCAGACAATCGTCGAAATCCCCAGACCCTTGGCGCTGATGCCCTCCCCGGCCCAAGGTGAAACGGCAGAGAATCCCAAACCGAAGCCAAGCAGCACTAAAATCATCGACAGTGCTGCGGCCGCCGCTGCGCCCGCAAAAATCGCGCCCCAGGACACGCCTGACACGTTGCTCGACTCTCCTTCGAAGGCAGGATAAAACCCATCAGAGGATCTATTCATTGTTGTAGTGCTCCAGGCATGAAAAATGGTGTTACAACTCGTCACGAGATGAATTGCAGCGACCGTGCCAGTCGAGAGCACGAAATAAATCTTTCAATTTCAACGATTTAAAAAGACTGAACTTCTACATTCATTGCAATTTGCAACAATGGACGGAAAGCAGCGGGTTTTATGCATTGACGCCAACGCCGCGAAGCGCCCCGAATTGACGTTTGTGACAGGCTGTACATGAAAGTTAATTTAAAGCGCGACGCAAAATACTTGGCAAAATGCAGCCATTCCGTTTGAACCGATCAAGGCCTGCCCTATGACGCGTATTTTGACCATCGAAGACGACGCCGTGACTGCCCGTGAAATCGTCGCCGAACTCAGCAGCCACGGCCTGCAAGTGGATTGGGTCGACAATGGCCGCGAAGGCCTCGACCGTGCCGTCAGCGGCAACTACGACCTGATCACCCTCGACCGCATGCTGCCGGAACTCGATGGCCTGGCGATCGTCACCACTCTGCGCACCATGGGCGTGGCCACGCCGATTCTGATGATCAGCGCGCTCTCCGATGTCGATGAGCGCGTGCGCGGCTTGCGCGCCGGTGGCGATGATTACCTGACCAAACCGTTCGCCACCGACGAAATGGCCGCACGTGTGGAAGTGCTGCTGCGCCGGCAAAACAGCGTCGCTACCCAGGCCACCACGTTGCAGGTCGCCGACCTCGAACTGGATTTGATCAGCCACGAAGCACGCCGCGCCGGGCAGGTGCTGACGCTGCTGCCCACCGAATACAAGCTGCTGGAATTTCTCATGCGCAACAGCGGGCAGATCCTGTCGCGGATGATGATTTTCGAAGAAGTCTGGGGCTATCACTTCGACCCGGGCACCAACCTGATCGACGTACACATCGGTCGTCTGCGCAAGAAGATCGACGCGGCGGGCAATGTTCCGCTGATTCGCACGGTACGGGGCTCGGGTTATGTCATTGCCGAACCCGTCTGACGGCTGGCGCTCCTCCAGCAGTCGACTGCTGGCGCTGTACAGTTCGCTGTTCATGGCCTGGAGCGCGATCCTCATGGGGGTCATGTATTTCGAGGTCTCCAGCTACCTCGATAACCTTGCCAAGCATTCGCTGATGCAACGTCAGCATCTGTTTTCGCACTTTCGCGGTGAACAACTGGAAGAAGCGCTCGCCGCCAGCATGACCTTTGACATCCGCGGCATCGACGCCTATGGCCTGTTCGACGCCCAGGGCGTTTACCTCGGCGGTGCCTTGCAGCAACTGCCCGAAGGCCTGCCGCTGGATGGCAAGATCCACACCCTGGATGACTGCGCCGATTCCGATGACCCGACCCTGCCCGCCGACAGCTGCGACGCGGTGGCAACCCAGACCCGCGACGGTCGCTGGCTGGTGTTGTTGCGCGATAACGGTTCGTTGTTCGCCGTGACGCGGATCATTCTGCACGCGTTGTTCTGGGGTGTGTCGCTGACGATCCTGCCGGGGATTGCCGGTTGGCATTTGCTGCGCCGCCGACCAATGCGCCGCATCCGCGCGATTCAAGACAGCGCCCAGGCGATTGTTGCCGGCGACCTGACCCACCGTTTGCCGCTGTCCAACCGCCGCGACGAACTGGACATGCTCGCCGCCATCGTCAACGCCATGCTCGATCGCATCGAACGGCTGATGCATGAAGTCAAAGGTGTGTGCGACAACATCGCCCACGATTTGCGCACGCCGCTGACGCGTTTGCGCGCGCAGTTGTATCGCATGCAACAGCAGGCTGGTGAGGGTTCGCAGGAAGCGGCGCAACTGGATCTGGTGCTGGCCGAGGCCGATACGCTGATGGCGCGGTTCCGTGGGTTGCTGCGGATTTCCGAGCTGGAAGACCGTCAGCGGCGCTCAGGTTTTGTCGAGCTCGATCCGGTGCAACTGCTGGAAGAACTGCATGAGTTTTATCTGCCACTAGCCGAGGAAGGCGAACTGCTGTTCGTACTGAACATGCCGGAAACCCTGCCGCCGCTCAATGGCGACCGGGCGTTGTTGTTCGAGGCGCTGGCGAATCTGTTGAGCAACTCGATCAAGTTCACCCCGGCAGGCGGTACGGTGATTTTGCGCGGAGTGAATGACGGTGGGCATACGCGGATTGAAGTCCACGACTCCGGACCGGGGATTCCCGAAGCCGAGCGTGAGGCGGTGTTTCAGCGTTTCTATCGGGCCGAGGGTGGACAACCACAGAGCGGCTTTGGCCTGGGCTTGTCGATTGTCGCGGCGATTGTCAGCCTGCATGGCTTCAATCTTGAGGTGGGCAGCAGTGAGCTGGGCGGTGCAAAACTGGTGCTGGATTGTCGGCAGAGTTTGATCGCCAACTCCTGATCCCCTGTGGGAGCGAGCCTGCTCGCGAATGCGGTGTGACAGTCAATGCAGATGTTGACTGATCCGACGCCTTCGCGAGCAAGCTCGCTCCCACAGTTTTTGCGTTTTGCCTGTCAGGTCGGGTAATTGGCCCGCAGCGCCTCAAGGCCACCCTGATAGATGCCATTGAACAGCGCGACCACTTCCTCTTCGCTCACGCCTTTGGCGTTGAAGCGTCCCGACCACGTCACTCGAGCGCCCTGCCCCTGAGCTTCAACCTTGATCGTCGCCAGATAGTCAGTCGCCGGGAACGGTGCCTGTTCGATCGAGTAGCTGTAGGTCCTGGCAGCGTTGTCGAACGCTTGCAGACGCTCGATCACCACCGCGCCATCGGCGGTTTGCAGGGTGCGCACGCGTCCGCCATCGCTCAGTTCACTCTTGCGAATCAACGGCAGCCAATCCGGCAGCGTGTTGAAGCCGCCGATCAAGTGCCAGACCTGATCGGCCGAAGCCGGGATGTCGATGGTTGCTGATGCAGTTGCCATAAATAAACGTTTCTCCAGAGTCTTCGCGGTTCAGATCGCCATACTGTCGACTACACCGCCATCCACGCGCAAGGCCGCGCCAGTGGTGGCGGAGGAAAACGGCGAAGCGATGTACGTGACCAGATGCGCCACCTCGGCAACATCGGCCACCCGCTGGATGATCGACGTCGGCCGCGCTCTGCGCACAAACGCATCAGCCTCTTCACGCAGATTACGGCCGGACTCGGCCGCAGCATCCTTGAGCATGTGTTCCACGCCACCGGTAAAGGTCGGCCCCGGCAGGATCGCATTGACCGTCACACCGGTGCCCGCCAGACGCTTGGCCAGGCCATGGGACACCGCAAGGTTAGCGCTTTTGGTCACGCCGTAATTAAGCATGTCGGCCGGGGTCGCCACACCGGATTCCGAGGACAGGAAAATCACCCGTCCCCAGCCCTGCTCGACCATCGCCGGCACGTAATGCCGCGACAGGCGCACGCCGGAAATCACGTTGACCTCGTAGAAACGCGTCCACTCGCTGTCCGGGGTGTCAAAGAAATCCACGGCGTCGAAGATGCCGAGGTTGTTCACCAGAATGTCTGCGCGCGGTTCAGCGGCGAACAGTTTTTCCGCACCTTCGGCAGTGCCCAGGTCGGCCGTCAGTCCGCGCAGTTGCGCACCCGGCACCTGCTGGCGAATGCTCGCCAGCGCTTGCTCGACCTTGGCCGTTTCACGCCCGATCACCACAACCGTGGCTCCGGCCTCGGCCAGTGACTGACTGATGCCCAGACCAATGCCACCCGTGCTGCCGCTGACTATGGCCAGTTTTCCACTCAAGTCGATTTTCATGGGTTCACCTCTTTGATGGGCAATACACGGACAAATAGAAGGAATGGATCAGCGTAGACGCGATGTTGGCCGGATGAAGGCGTTGCCGACCAAAGACTGGTCACGTCCGATCCGACGCCTACGCGAGCAAGCCCGCTCCCACTGGGGATTGTCGGTCGATGGAGGCTCTCGGGCTGGCCCGGATCAAGGATGGGAGTGGGCTTGCTCACGACGGGGCCGGGACATCCGGCATCAATGGTCACTGACCCGACGCCTTCACGGATTCAGCGGCGTCCTACACTGAAAGGATCAGCCGCTTTTCAAGAGATGACCATGAAAATGTCTGCGCAAATGACCGTGGTTGCGGTGCTCGCCACCCTCGCCTACCTGGGCCTTGCGGTGTGGGGCATTGGTGGGCCGGCGGTGTTCTTTTCGCATGGGGCGCTGGTGCTGGTGGCGCTGGCCACGGTGCTGATGGTGGTGGCGTCGCTGTTCACCGATGTAAACATGAGCTCGGGCGAGCGCGAGGACCGCGCCAATCGCTGGGTGATTCCGACGTTCGGCGTGATCGGTCTGGTCAGCGGTTTTCTCCCGGCATACTGCGAGCGCATCGACTTCTGGACCTTCGGCGCTGAAGACGTGCGCTGGCTCGGCGCGCTGTTGTTTATCGTCGGTGGCACGCTGCGGCTGTGGCCGGTGTTTGTGCTGGGCCGTCGGTTCAGCGGCCTGGTGGCGATTCAGCCGGGGCATCGGCTGGTCACCGACGGTATTTACACACGCCTGCGCAATCCGAGCTATCTGGGGTTGGTGGTCAACGCCGTGGGCTGGGCGCTGGCGTTTCGTTCCAGTGTCGGGTTGATTCTGGCGGCGCTGACGCTGATTCCACTGATCGCACGTATTCACTCGGAAGAGGCGCTGCTGCGCGGGCAGTTTGGTGCTGAGTACGAGGCTTATTGCGCGCGCAGCTGGCGATTGTTGCCGGGGGTTTACTGACGCCATCACCAGCAGACTGAACCGGCTCCTGCAGTGTTGGATAGCGGGCAACATTTACGGCCCGACATTGATCGAATGTGGGAGCGGGCTTGCTCGCGAATGCGCTGAATCAGTCGACATCGCATGCAACTGAAAGACCGCATTCGCGAGCAAGCCCGCTGCCACAGGGGACTTTGTAGTGTCAGGCCTTTTGCAGGTGCAGTTGACCTTGGCTATCGACGACAACGCTCAGCGGCTCATAACTGTCGATAGTCGCGTGGCGAGTTTCGAGGGGATGCTGGTGCGTCGTGGTGATGATCATCAGCGCTGCACCTGCCGCTTCAGCAGCCTGGATGCCGACGGTGGCATCTTCGAAAATCAGGCAATCAGCGGGACCAAGCCCCAGACGTTGCGCGGCCAGAAGATAACCCGCCGGATCAGGTTTGCCAGCCGTCACATCCTCCGCCGTGATCATCACTGCTGGCTCGCAAATCCTCGCCGCAGCCATCCGCCGCAACGCCAGAGCCCGTGGCGCCGAGGTCACCATGGCCCAGCGTTCGACAGGCAGGCTGGCGAGAAACGCCGCGGCCCCAGGTATCTGCACAATCCCTTCGACATCATCGATTTCCGCCTGCGCGATAAACGCCGCTTGCGCCTCGGCGTCCACTCCCGGCAGGTTCAGCCGGCGGATGGTGTCGATGGCACGAGCACCGTGGATGGTCGGCAGGAAACGCTCGACATCAACCCCGTGGCGCTCAGCCCACGCTGCCCAGACTCGCTCGGCAGCAGCGATGGAATTGAGGACGGTGCCGTCCATGTCGAACAGGAACGCGCCGAACGCGCGATCAAAGACGTTATCGTGAGCAGACAAAAGGTCGCATCCTTTGACAGAACTGGGCGGATTGGCCGGGCAATGTAGCATTTTTACCCGGCAGTTCGACCCGCCATCTCAGTGCAGACGTGGCGCCTTGGACTTGAAAGCGCTGTCGACACAGTCAAGCAACTGGCCGATCGCCCAGGGCTTTTTGATGAACGCCACCGGATGCTTGACCCCGGAAGTTTCCGGGGTTTCATAACCGGACATGACCATCACCGGCTTTTCCGGCCAGCGGTCGCCAACCAGATTGGCCAGCCCGGCGCCGTTGATTTCACCGGGCATGGTGATGTCGGTCAGCAGCAACGCGACATCCGACGCGTGCTTTTCCAGATACAGCTTGGCGGCATCCGCGCTGGTTTGCGGCTCGACCTTAAAACCTTCCTCCTGAAGAATTTCGCAGAGAAACTCCAGAATCAACGGGTCGTCCTCAACCACCAGAATCAACCCGCCAGGAAGGAGCGCGCTCGGTGTCGGTGTTGGACTCATGAACTGGCACTCCCTGAATTGCATTAACGACTTAGCGGCTCAAATCCGCTGCTTATCTGGTATGAGCAGCGCGCCCTGCATAAATTCATTTTTGATACAGGTCTTTTCTTAACAGTCGACAGTGGCCTTGGCTGACCGGCGTTCGTCAGGCGGTTTTTGTGGTTAAAATGCCGGCCCTTTTGCTTGCCGACCGTGACTGATGAACCCTGAAGCCCTCGCCACCCTCCGCGCCCATCTGCTGTCTGCAATCGCTGCGACACCGAGCGAAACCCGCCGCCTGTTCCATGGCCGCGGGCGTTGCTGGCCGGGGCTGGAACAGCTGACGGTGGACTGGCTGCAAGGCGTGGTGCTGGTGTCGCTGTTCAAGGAGCCGCAGCCCGAACAGCTCGAAGCGCTCAAGCAATCGCTGCTCGACCTCAGCACCTCGGCCGAGTGGCAACAGTCCGGCGCCCACACCTTGCTGGTGCAACATCGTTACCTGCCGCAGAGCACCGCCGAATGGCTGCTGGGCAATGAAATCGAGGAGATGAGCATCGTCGAGGGCGGCTTGCAGTACCGCGTCGACTTGGGCCGCAAGCAAAACGCCGGGCTGTTTCTCGACATGCGCTACGGGCGCAACTGGGTGCGTGAGCAGGCAGCGGGCAAACGCGTACTGAACCTGTTCGCCTACACCTGCGGGTTTTCCGTGGCAGCGATCGAAGGCGGCGCCAGCCATGTGGTCAACCTCGACATGTCCCGCGCCGCCCTCAGCCGTGGCCGCGACAATCATCGCTTGAACGGGCATGACCTGAGCAAGGTGAGTTTCCTTGGCCACGACCTGTTCAAGTCGTGGGGCAAGGTGATCAACAGCGGCCCGTACGACTTGGTGATCATCGACCCGCCATCGTTCCAGAAAGGCAGTTTTCTGCTGACCAAGGATTACCAGCGCGTATTGCGTCGTTTACCGGAATTGCTCACGGCAGACGGCACGGTGCTGGCGTGCATGAATGATCCGTCATTTGGTTCGGATTTTTTGATCGATGGCGTGACGCAAGAGGCGCCAAGCTTGCGCTTTGAGCAGCGGCTGGAGAATCCGCCGGAGTTTCCGGATATTGATCCTGAGAGCGGTCTGAAGGCGCTCGTCTTCAAACGCCTCGACTGACCCGACATCCCGCGAACCCCGCTCATCCCTGTAGGAGTGAGCCTGCTCGCGAAGACTGACTCACCGGCAACCCATTTCTTCAGAAGGACAAAACCCGCCGCCCCGATCAACCGGGGCGGCGGGTTTTGTCGTTCAGGCCGAGATCAAACCGTCCCCACCTACAATGCGTGCTCACTGAGCATGCCGCTGACGACTTTCGCCCTGTCCTGCCCGCGAACAATCACCCCAGCGCCTCACGACCGTTCATCGCAAATACCTCCTCACCTGTAATTTCTGACAGTAGCCAACCCTCAGTCACCCGCCTTAAATGACTCCGTCACTCAAACTCGTGCCGGAGTACCTGCCATGCTGACCCACCCCGTTAACGGCATTGCCCCACAGGCCTTGCGAGCTCCGGAAATCCCCGGACGTACCGAGCCGCCATTGCCATCCGGTGAATGGGGCATCAATCGTGCAGCCGCACTGGACAACTTCCCGCTCAAGGGCCTGAAAGTTTTCATCCTGCCATGGGCCGACATGAGGAAGAGCGACTGGGTCGAGTTGTACTACGATGGCGCCAGCGTCGATCAGCACACGATCACCGAGGACATCGAGATCGACGAGCGCGTGACCTTGTGGGTGCAACCGGGTCGCATCAACAGCGGCCCTCATACACTGGGCTATACCGTGCATCGCGCCAACCAGGTCGCTGAACCTTACGAGCCGCCAGTCAGGATCTATATCAAGCTCGAACTGCCCGGTGGCCAGGATGTGAACCCCAGGCCCGGTGAGCATTCGGAGCTGTACCAATACATCGATCCGCAAATCGTCGCCGACGGCGTGGACAGTGACAGCGCCAAAAATGGCGTGCAGGTCATCATCCAGGCCAAACCCGGCAGCCCTTCGAAACTGCCTTATCCGAACTGCGCAGCCGGTGATGTGATCACGCTCAGTTGGGGCGGCGTGCGGGTTTACTCCATACCGGTCACGCAGCCCCAGGTCGACGACCCGGACGCCCATCCCATCGTTGTCCTGGTCACTGAAGCGGACATTCTCGAGGCTGGGGACTCAGGTCCCGACGGACTGGCCGTGACCTTCACCGTCCACGACCTTGTAAACAACGCGGCCGAAGACTGGTGCACGGAAACCCGCATCGTCGTCGACACCGGCAACTCGCGACTGGATGCACCGATCCTTGATCAGGCCAACGGTCACGTCCTGGACCTCGATTTGCTCAATGACGAGGAACTGCTGCTGAAGGTCTGGGCTGACCCAGAGGGGGTGTACCAGGAAAACGATGTGATCATCATGTACATCAAGGGCACTTCCGAAAGCGGCGAGCCAGTGAAGCGCCAGTCTCGTCAAACCATCAGCAAACGACCGCCGGTGGTGGTCGAAATCCTTTTGCCCAACAGCGCCGCTCGGGCACTGGCCAACACCCAGGCGCTGTTCTTCTACGAGCTGGAACGGGGCGGCGCGGTCATTCAGCACTCCAGAGGTCGCTTCATCAGCATCATCGGTGAACCTTATCGTCTCGCAGCGCCGATCGCCGTGGATGCCGTCGGTGGTGCGCTCCACCCAGACCTGGCGCCGATTCGCGTCCGTATCCCTAACGACGAGCGTATCGAAGAAGGCATGGCCATTGAACTCAAATGGCTGGGCACCCGGGCCGACCTGAGCACCTATGAGCCGGAGCTGCCGTGGCATTTCCCCGACGCGGACGAGGCCACACATCCGGCAGGGTTCATCGTCAGCGTAGATGATAACCGGCACCTCAAGACCCTCGAGGGCGGTACTCTGGATCTGTCCTACAACGTGCTCAGCGACGAGGACGATGAGATCGTCATTCGGGCATCCTTGCATGCGCCACTGCTGACGGTGGGCGAAGCAAAACCGGAACTGGTGCCACCGATCGTCCTTGGTGAACAGGACGGCGCACTGGAACCCAAGGACCTGCCCACCGGCACGAGCAAAATCACCTGTCCGAACCCGATCGCCAACCCGACCAAAGCCAAAGATGTGGTCATCTGGCAATTGCGTGATGCCTATAACGTGCTGCTTGACGAAGGCAGCAAAATCCTCAACGCCCTCAATGCCGGCAAACCTGTGGATTTCACCCTTGATGCGGCATTTGTCCAGCAGTATTTCGAAGCCCGACGAGGGGAAACACTCAGTGTCAGCTACAGCATTCTGCGGTTCGAAACAGGCAATACCAGTCATTCGAACCCGTTGGTTTTTGTGGTGGGTAATTCACACTCCGGAAAGCTCACTGTAGTAGGCAACCGGTCACAGACCTCCCCACGCTACCATTCGAACTTGAGCCGTCTGACCGCCTCTTTTCTAATAAATGGAAGAATCAATACCCCAACTGAAGCTGTATGGATGTACGCGGGCGATACCGAAGGTGCCCTAGCCCAGTCGTTTCTTGATACCGAACCAGAGAAACCCTTGATCGTTTCCCTGCTGGACGGTGAGAACATCATTGCTCGCACAGTGCTGCGTCCCGGCAACGTCAGCGGGATATTCAATCTCGCAAACCGTCACAGCGGCTGCATTATCAAAGACGACGGAAGTGTTTTTGGATGGAGTGATAACACTGAAATGTTGCCGCCATCCGAGTTGAAAGATGTGCGTTATGTGGCAGCTGGCGGCCACGCATTTGCTGCACTGAAAAAAGACGACACCGTCGTTGCCTGGGGAGCTACTTCTCTTGGAGGCTACATTGCGCCAGAAATCGAGAAAGAACTTACGAATGTAGGAAAACTGGCAGCGACCGATGGCGCTTTCGTCGCCCTCCGTAAAGACGGCCAACTTGTCGCATGGGGCAACCCTGAATATGGAGGCTCGATCCCTGTATCTGCTATCTCTGAGCTCGGTCCTGCCAAAAAAGTCATCGGCAACACCGCAGACTTCACAGTGCTATTAATTGACGGTCGCGTATTCAGTTGGGGAGCCAGTTGGCCTGAGGGATTTTGGGTATCCGGTGCGCGCGGAGCTATCCAACTGTCTGCAAGTGACCGCGCCTTTTGTGCGCTGAACGCTGATCGCAGTGTCGTCGCATGGGGATCGCCCGAGCACGGGGGCGTGATGCCTGGCAGAACACATAATTCTGCAGAAGAAGTCGTTCTTGTCACCTCCACCAGTGCCGCATTCGCCGCCCTGAGATCTGACGGGACGGTCATCGCGTGGGGAAACCAACGGTTTGGTGGCGAGACGCCCAGCGGTCTTCAAAGCGTGTCACATCTATCGGGGTCGACGACGGCTTTTTGTGCGCTCAAAACCGACGGTTCATTATTCGCATGGGGGGTGTCCGAGGAGGGTGGACAGATTCCCGAAGGACTTGCCCCTGCCCTTTCAATCGCCAGTTCCTATGGCTCATTCAGTGCAGTGCTCACCACACATCGCGCCGTTTCCTGGGGCGTAAACACCTCATCTACGCAACTTCAATCCGTTGCTTGTGCCTACGCAGCCGGCCCGCATCTGGTGCTACTGAGCGCGGACAGGCAACTGCAGTCGGCAGGCCCGAACGCGCCTGATCTGAAGGCATTGTCAGGGCTGGTTTCTTACACCGAGTGAGTTCATCTCGCTCACATTGCCTGCCCGCGAACAGGGCACTCGTCGAATGGAGTTACAGGTATGAACACCAACACCAAAGCAATTCCGATCGTCAAACAAGTAGCAATCATGGGGGAACCTGAAATAGGTGGAACCCTGACTGGCAGCTACATATATGAAAACCCAGATGAAAATCCCGAAGGGAAATCCACCTTTTGCTGGTATGACGAGGCAAGCGGCGGAACCGTTATCGCGACCTCAATCGACCTGACCTTGGTCACTGCGCATGCAGGGATGAAACTTACGTTTTCGGTGACTCCCGTTGCGGCATCGGGAGAAACAGGCATCGAATCATTTTCCAGTCCCGTTCAAGTAGTCCAGGATGGTTTTCAAAACATTTCAGATGAAGAAAGTGAAAACAGTTTTTTGAAACAGAGAGGCCAGTTCGCTTTTCATGCGAACGGACCAAAGGACGGAGTATTCACCTCCACCGCAGGAGCATTTGCCCTGAAGAGCAGAGTCACACAAAACGTCACTGTTGTAGGCACGCAGAGCTTTGGTGGCGTAGTCCCTCCAGAGATTGCGTCATACCTGAGAAACAACCCTGCTATCAGAATGTTCACCACCACAACGAATTTTGGTGCCCTGGTGCCCATAGGTGAACACAATCAGTTGCTCGTCTGGGGGCCTGGAATACCGGCGACGTTACCTAACCTTCAAGACATCAAGTCGGTCTACAGCAACGGCTCCTCGCTAGCGTTCATATATGAAAATCCGCCCTCCGGGGAAAACACCATCGGCGCTGTCGGTACGGCAGCAACGGGCGGTGTGGTGCCGGTCGAAGTACAAAACAAACTGATGTTTGATCGCCCGAAAGCCATCTACGCCACTCTCGATGCTTTCACCGTGCTCACAAACAGTGGACGCGTATATGCCTGGGGTAACGCAGCGAATGGCGGGACAATTCCGATCGATGTACAGACTCAATTGAATTCCATGACAGTCGATCGCATTGTTGCTTCCCGAACAGCATTTTGTGCCCTGACGGAATCCGGAGAAATTATTGCCTGGGGCGCTAACGGCGCTATTCCCGCAGCAACTCTTGAGAAAATTTATGACGATGGCGGAGCGCTGAATGTCATTGCCAATGACAGCGCATTCATCGCCATAACCAGAGGCCGCAGAAAAGCCGCTACATGGGGATTGGCTGCATACGGCGGAACCATGTCAGAGGCCGCCGCCAGCCTTGCAGCCAGAGGAAATCTCGCGCTTTGCGCAGCTGCGCCTTGGGCCATGTGCTTCATCAACGAAAGCGGACAAGCGGCTGCATGGGGATCGGCAGGCCACGGTGGTGGAGCCATTCCGGCCCAAGGCGCCGGGGAAGAAACCTCGACTTTGCCCTTGAATGCACAGCCGTTATTGGAGCAAGGCGAAACCCAGGCGCAGATCGAGAGCATGTTCAGCAATGCCAGATTCTCAAAAAGCCTAAATAGTCGCGTGTCTGCCAGTGTCACCCTGACCAACGGTGAGGCGATCGAACTGACGCGCAACGATGGCAGCTTTGTCTTGCTCAACCGGCATCCCGACGGACGCACAAAGAATCTGGTCTCTTGGGGTTTGGCTGCGACGGGAGGCACGATACCCAGCGATATCAAGCAAACACTGATGGCCAGTCGCATTAGAAAAATCTACTGCAGCAATGGTGCTTACGCAGCTCTGGTTGACCAAGGCACAACCGAAGGTGTGGTCGTCACCTGGGGACGTGCCTCACAGGATGGCGGAACAATTCCGGCCGCTCTTCGAGACGCATTGAGTAGCGGTGTTGTCGAAATTTATACCATCCAGGGCGCTCCAGCACCTTCGACCGCGACGGTTCCAGCCGCCTTCGCGGCACGCAAATCTAACAACAATTATGTGACGTGGGGTGCCCACGTCAAACAAGAAGAATTCGAACCAGGGCGCAACTGAGCTAGCGACTACAGCAGTTCACCTGAACGCAAAGGAGCATCGCAATGAGTACGATAGCCGAACCGATTGCGCGGGACGTGATCATCATCGGGGAACCAGTCATTGGTGGTTTTGTACGCGGCAGTTATCGCTATGACAATGCTGATGAAAATCCTGAAGGAGTTTCCCGCTATCAGTGGTATCTCGATAACGTAAAAATCGAAGCGCCCGAAGGTGTAGCCATCGATTTGCGGATAAAGTCTGAGTACAGCGGACGAGCAATCATATTCGCTGTCACTCCGGTGGCCGCTAATGGTGAGACCGGTAAGGAAACCCGCTCTGTCGCCAAAACTGTAGACCCTGATTTTCAAGGCATCACCCGGGAGGAAAATGAGAACAGTTTTTTAAAGCAATGGGGAAATTTCTCCGCCCATGTTCCTGAGCCGCCTGATCGAGTATTTGTCTCGACGGGAGGCGCTTTTGGCCTGATTGATCCGGATACGCAGGATATTTACTTCGAGGGGCAGACGGGTTGGGGATTGCCGGTTCCACCCGACATCATCAATTTTCTGAAAAACAATCCGGCTACTCGATTGTTTTCAACTGAAAAGGATTTTGCCGCACTGGTAACCAACGGTTCGAGCAATCAGCTACTGGTCTGGGGAGCCAATATTCCGGCCGGCCACTCCGTGAAGCTGACTGATATCGAGTCGGTTTACAGCAACCGAGTGTGTTTCGCTTTCATCTATAAAGATCCGACAGGTGATCAAAACAGAATAGGCGCTATTGGTTTGAAAGGCTCCGGCGATACCATTCCGGAACTGATCCAGCGAGCCCTTTGGTTTGATGCACCGGTCGCCATCCACGCGACGGAAAACGCGTTCGCCGTTCGTACGCAAAAAGGCAAAGTCTATGCGTGGGGCAATACTAATAATGGCGGAGCAATTAACGCCGATGCACAAGTGCAACTCGACAATATATTCGTCGAACGAATTATTGCAGCGGCGGCGGCGTTTTGTGCAATTGGGCGTAATGGCGAAATCGTGACGTGGGGAAAGGCAGCCGATGGCGGTGCAATTCCGTCTGGCAAGCTGGAGACGATCATCAATGACGGTGGCGTTAATTCAGTCACGGCATCTACCACAGCATTTTGCGCAATCACCCGTGACAGACGTAAGGCTGTCAGTTGGGGGCTCAATGGTGAGGGCGGATTGATGTCTGAATCGGCTTCCCTGATCGCAGCGCGTGGCGGTGTACTGTTATGCAAGGCAACTCGTTGGGCGTTTTGCATTATCACCGAACGCGGAGAGGCAGAAGCTTGGGGAGCGCAGCGTTATGGAGGAGCCTCCATCACTGCAGCCACTCGTAACGAGATTGAAGCAGCCATCAAGGATATGCAGCCAAAGCCCGAAGATGCTCACGGTCATGTTGGTAGTCGAGCCATTACAGTTCCAGGAATACTCAGCCTTTATTCCAATGATTTGAGCTTCTTTCTTTTGAGTCAGCACGACGACGGTAGGACCCGAGCCGTGGTGGTCTGGGGAATGAATACTCACGGGGGAGCAATCTCGCTAGGCGTTCGCCAGGCACTGATGGCCAGCAGGATTACTGGCGTTTACTGTACAAATGGCGCGTATGGCGTTGTGGCGACTCAAGGGAGTGTGTACGGCGCGGTCATCGTCTGGGGAGCAACTTTGGCGATGGAAGATGCTGGGGAAATTCCACCAGAATTGGCCCAGTACCTCAGCGATGAGGTCGTGGAGCTCTACTCAATCAAACGTTATCCGTTTTACCAGGCACCGCCTCCCAATCCACCGCCTATTGATCCATCTTTCGCGGCAAGACGTCGAGACGGGAGTTACGTGCTTTGGGGTGGGAATGTTAAGAATCAGTACTATAAGCCGCAACCTGGGCTGAGAAATGGGACGCTGAAGTAGATATACCGTAATGAAAGAAACTTCCCGACATCGTGCCTGTTCAATCACTGATCCGGCACGATGTAGCTCATGGATGTTTAAGCGATCTCTAAACAAACAAGAACACTTGCGTCATTGCCTTCAGACACCAAAAGTCGCTGACTTTCGTGCCTCGAAGGCGGGATCTATTGTGGGGCTGTCGCTATCAGTGATCGGGATAAGGGTCTGTTATTTATTTGATGGCAATTGCGAGCAGGCTCACGCCTACAAGGCATCTTTGCCGGGCACTTAACCAGTGACCAACGCAGATCCACTGTAGGAGCGAGCCTGCTCGCGATGATGCCGTTACTGCTGTCGACTATTCCTATGGCACCACATTATCCAGCGCCTGACTCACCGCCAACTCCCCCAGCATCACCACCTGCGCAATGCCCAACACCGTATTACGACTCGGCCCCTCCAGCGTGCCGGCGAAATCGCCGAGCATGACCGTGGCTGAGGCCAGGGATTCGCAGGCTTCGACGAGCAAGGTTTCTTCGTCCACGGTGGGGGTCGATGAGGAAGATTCTGTTCGCCCTGCATGACGAGGTTGAAGGGATCGAGATCTTCAGGGCGCCGGGGTTGAGGTAGAAGTTGATGGCGCGGTCGGTCGCCGCTTTTATCTTCTGCGGGTCGAAGGCCGGGTCGTACGGGATCGAGGTGTCCGGGGGATTGGGTGTGGCTTTGAACATGGATGTACTCCTATTGCAGTTATTCAGGAGCCATCACTCTCGCTACCAAACGAGGGGTGGTGGCCATACGCGGGTTGGTAGACCGGCTGCAATAGGAACCCGGCGCTCACGAGTGAGCCCCACGCATGACCACCATAAAAACGAGCCCCACAAAGGGACTGCAAAGGTGTTGCCATACAGCTATTACAGACGGGCTACCAAACCCGATCACTGATTTTCAGTGACAGGGAAACGATAAGCCCGTCGCACAGCCGTGTAAGCCGGCGGATTCTGGCGTACGCGTCGGTAACGGCGCAAGGCGTTGTAGCCGGTATGGCGTAACGGTTCATGTACTTTAAACGTGGTTGCGGGGTTATGTTTATTTGCGGGGTTTGCTCTGTTGTTTTGATTTTGTCTGATAGGCCGCTTTCGCGAGCAAGCCCGCTCCCACAGTTGGAATGAGTGCATTCAGGTGGGAGGTTGGTCGGTTGGCAGGCCGCCATCGCTGGCAAGCCAGCTCCCACAATTTGACTGAGTGCATTCAGTTTGGGATTGGTTGGCTGTAAGGGCGTCATCGCTGGCAAGCCAGCTCCCACAGGAATTTGTGGTGGGTCAGGGGGTGGGTGGGCGCAACACCAGCGCAAACAGCTCGCCATGCCCGGTCACATTGAGCTTGTGATAGAGATTGCGCCGATGCACCTTCACCGTCTCCGGCGAGATGCCCATCTGCTGGGCGATGGCCTTGCTGGAAAAGCCCTGCAGAATCAGCCGCGCGGTGTCGACTTCACGGATGGTCAGGCGCGCATCGAAGCGATCGAGCAGCGTTGCCAGATCCCCCGCCACCGGCTCGCTGCCGGTCCCTTGCGGCGGCAACAGCTGCATATGGCGCCGCATCGCCGCCAACACCCAGTCGCGCACACACAGCAGACGGCCCTGCTCCGCCAGATCGAAAGCCGTCGAGCGTCCGAGTGACAGGCCAAGCACTCCGCCCTCGATGTTGATCATGAACTGCAACTCGTCCTCACCGACCACCGAGCGAAAGTAGCTCTGGTAATACTCGCTGTGCATAAACTGGTCCGGCGCCACCGAGGCCAGGCTGTGCAGGCCGTCGGCGATGCCGGTCGAGGCGGTTTGGTAGAACGGATCGAGCAGGTACATGCCAGCGGTGTAGCTGGCCAGTTCTTCCTGCTCGTCGGCGCGGCCCTTGCTGTCGAAGTCGATCAGCAATTGCGGTGCCTGCCCCGCCTTCATCAGCGCCACCAGCGCGTTGTCCAGCGGCACCAGCAGGCGCAGCGTGTCGACCAGCGCGCGCCAGAAAGCGTCCTGGCCGACGGCGGCAAATACCCGCGCCAGACTTTGGTGCACCGGCAACTCCTGCAACAACGCGTCCACGCACTACCCCTTTTGTGTAACCCATGATGGGAATGGGTCAGGCGCGCCCGCCCCGATAGGCTGAGCACTCCTGTCAATCACCGGCCTGCCGCAGGCCAGGAGTGCCGCATCATGCGTTGTCGTCGTGGCTATATCAACCGGGGCATCAACCTTGGCCTGCTCGCCTGTTTTGGCGTCACATTCGCCGCCAGTGCCGCGGATGCGCCGAGCGTGCACGTCTACAACTGGTACGACTACATCGGCCCCACGACCCTGGCTGACTTCAAGCGCGACAGCGGCATTCAGCCGGTTTACGACACGTTCGACAGCGCCGAAGTGCTCGAAGGCAAACTGCTGACCAGCCGCAGCGGTTACGACGTGGTGGTGGCGAGCAACTTCAGCCTGCCGACGCTGATCAAGGCCGGCGCCCTCGCCCCGCTGCCTCGCGATCAACTGGCGGGCTGGAACAATCTGGACAGCGATCTGCTGAGCAAACTGGCCAACAACGATCCCGGCAATCAATACGCCGTGCCTTATCTGTGGGGCACCAACGGCATCGGCTACAACGTCGACAAAGTGCGCGCCGCGCTCGGCGACAAGGCGCCGCTGGATTCGTGGGATCTGGTGTTCAAGGAAGAGAACCTCGCCAAGCTCGGCCAGTGCGGGGTGGCGATGCTCGACTCGCCGTCGGAGATGCTCCCGGTGGCCCTGCACTACCTGGGCTTGCCGCCCAACAGCACCAACCCCGAGGACTACCAGAAAGCCGAAGCGCTGCTGCTCAAACTGCGCCCGCACATCGCCTACTTCAACTCGTCGAAATTCATCAGCGACCTGTCCAACGGCAACATCTGCGTAGCGGTGGGCTGGTCCGGCGCGATGCTCGAAGCCAAAACCAACGCCGAACAGGCGAACAACGGCGTGAAGATCGCCTACAGCCTGCCCAAGGAAGGCGCGCCAGTGTGGTTCGACACGCTGGTGCTGCTCAAGGATGCGCCGAACCGCGCTCAGGGTCTGGCGTTTATCGACTACCTGCTGCGCCCGGAAGTGATCGCGCCGGTCAGTGATCACCTGTCGTACCCCAACGGCAACCGCGCCGCGACGCCACTGGTGGCCGCGGCCACCCGGGATAACCCGGCGGTGTATCCGTCCGCGTCGGCGATGGCCACGTTGTACACCCTGGAACCGCTGCCCAAAGCCACCGAACGCGTGCGCACGCGGGTGTGGAGCAAGGTCAAGAACGGCCAGTAACCCCAACACATTTCCCTGTGGGAGCGAGCTTGCTCGCGAATGCGTCGGGTCAGTCAACATCTCCTTTGAATGACACACCGCCTTCGCGGGCAAGCCGCGCTCCCACAGGGTTTCGTGTTCAGCCCCGCTCATTCATTTCTGCCTTTTTATAGAGAGACATCCCATGAAACCTCGTGCCCGTGACCTCAACATCCGCATCGGCCAACTGCAACCCGGCCCGCTCAACGCCATCACCGACGTCCCCGGCGTGCGCGTCGGCCACAGTAACGTGCGTGGCCGCAGCGACAGCGGACGTGACATCTGCACCGGCGTCACAGTGATCGAACCGCGTCGCGGCTCGACCAACCAGCAACCGTGCTTCGCCGGGGTGCATGTGCTCAATGGCAATGGCGATGCCACCGGCCTTGAGTGGATTCGCGAGGCCGGGCTGCTGACCAGTCCCATCGCCTTCACCAACACCCACAGCCTCGGCGTCGTGCGCGATGCGTTGATTGCGCTGGATCGCCAACAGCAACCGGACGACGGGCGCCTTTACTGGAACATGCCGGTGGTGCTGGAAACTTTCGATGGCTTGCTCAACGACATCAATGGTTTTCACGTCAAACCCGAGCATGTCGCCGAGGCGCTGCATTCAGCGCATGACGGTGCCGTTGAAGAAGGCGCCGTCGGTGGCGGCAGCGGCATGATCTGCCATGAATTCAAGGGTGGCATCGGCAGCGCCTCACGCCGGTTGAGCAGCGCTCAGGGCGGCTGGACGGTGGGCGCGATCGTCCAGGCCAACCACGGCATTCGCAGCGAGTTGCGGGTCGACGGTTATCCGGTGGGTCGCTACATGGAGCAGGTGGATTCGCCGTTCCTGCGGGCTTCGCTGCCGCATCCTGGCATGGGTTCGATCGTGGTCTGCCTGGCCACCGACGCACCGCTGCTGCCGCATCAATGCACGCGCCTGGCACAGCGCGCCAGCCTCGGTCTGGCGCGCAGCGGCGGCGGTAACGAAGACCACAGCGGCGACATTTTCATTGCCTTTGCCACCGGCAACGAGCAGGTGCCATCCGCCGCTTACGAGGGTAAAGGCGCGCCAACCTGCGACGGCTTGCGCATGGTCAACAACGACCACATCAGCGAGCTGTTTCTTGCCGCCACAGAAGCGGTGGAAGAAGCGATCATCAACGCCCTGCTCGCCAGCGAGAGCACCGAGGGCAACGGGCATGCGGTGCCGGGGCTGGATCCAGGAACACTGCTCGCCGCCCTCGCCGAGGCTGGCTGGCCCGGCGCCCGCTGAACTGTAGGAGCTGCGGCACGCTGCGATCTTTTGATCTTGCTTTAAAAAAATCAAAAGATCGCAGCCTTCGGCAGCTGCTGCAGGAGGTGAGATTCAGGTGAACATCTGGGCGCCGATATGTCGCGCCGTTTGCAGATGCTCCTGCGGATCACGCACCTCCGACTCCACCATCAGCGTCGAACTCACTACCGTCGCCCCGCTGTAATCGAAAATCCCGTGTTCGATCTGCGCCTTCATCGCCGGGCCATAACCGTGACGTTCGTAGGCGCGTTCATCGGCCCCCGCAAGCCCGACCAGATGCACGCGCAGGCGCTGCAGCTTCTTCACATGCTTGAGGTCGCCAGCGAAATCAAACGCCCAGCCATTGCTGAACACCCGATCAATCCAACCCTTGAGCAACGCCGGCATCGACCACCAGTACACCGGGAATACCAGCACCAGAGCGTCGGCCCGATCAATCCGTGCCTGTTCCGCCAATACGTCGGCTGGCGGCCGCGCCTCACGGTGATGCACGGCGAAATCCGCTGCGCCGAACACCGGCTGAAATCCCTCGGCGTACAGATCGGCGATTTCCCGGGTATTGGCGGGGTTGGCGCGGGTCAAGCCCTCGGCAATCTGCGTTGCCACGCTGTGGGTCAGCGAACGCGGTTCGTGATGCGCCACAACAATCAATGCGTGCATGGTCATTCTCCTGTAAGTTTGCGCTGACCAAGGGCTATGTACTCTTGGTAAGTTACGAACAGTAAGTTACGTTTGGTATATAACCGATGTCAACCACAGAAATGACCGAAGCCGATTCTCCTGCCCAACCGCGACGTCGCCTGTCGCGCGAAGATCGCAACCGCCAGTTGCTCGACGTCGCCTGGCAGATCATTCGGGCCGAGGGCACCGATGCCCTGACCCTGGGTTATCTGGCGGACAAGGCCGGGGTGACCAAACCGGTGGTCTACGACCACTTCACCACTCGCTCGGGCTTGCTCGCGGCGCTGTATCGCGACTTCGATACTCGCCAGACTGCGGTGATGGATGCAGCGATCGACCAGTGCCCGCCAACGCTGATCGACACCGCGACGGTGATTGCCACGGCGTACGTCGATTGCGTGTTATTGCAGGGCAATGAGATTCCGGGGGTCATTGCAGCGCTGGGCAGCACGCCGGAACTGGAAAAGATCAAGCGCGACTACGAGGCAATCTTCCTCGAAAAGTGCCGCAGTGTGCTGCAACCGCTGGCTGCTGGCGGGGAAATCACCCAGGCCGGTTTGCGCGCGATGCTCGGTGCCGCCGAGGCGTTGTCGAATGCTGCCGCCAGTGCTGAAATCAGTGCCGGGCAAGCGAAGGACGAATTGTTCGCGACCATCATCGCAATGGTGGAACGGGCCGCCGCCCGTGCGACTAGCGGTACTTGAGTCGGCCCCCGCGCGTTCCCATGATGAAGGTACGCAGGCGCTTGACTCCTGAGCGACTGCGTAGGGAACGGGTGTTCTGAACCCCAAATCAAGCCTGTTCCCTGTTTCATGCGCAGCTTGAGCCTCATGGGCTCTACTTCTCCCCATCAAAGAGCCTTGAGGCTCTTTTTTTGTCCGTTTTTTTGCGCCGGACTCAGGACTCAGTGCAGCGTCAGGCGCTGACGGACAAATTCTTCGACGTGACGGATAGTTTGATCCAGATGCCGGTCGCGCTGTTTTTCGGCATCGAGCATCGCGCGCTTGCCGTTTTTCTGCAGCAGGTAGGTGTGGATCTGCTGCACTTCCAGCGAGCGATAGATCGGTGTGGTGTCGATGAAACCGCGCAGGCCATTGCTGCGGTAATGCCGGGTGCTCATCAACACCTGGGTTTCGCGCGCGCCGATCACCTCGAAACCCAGCGCCTCGAAGTACGGCACTTTGCCGACACTGCAGGTCAGCTCGGCGTGCGGATAACGGCCGATCATCTCGCCGATCATTGCCCGCGCCACACCCTGGCGCCGATAACCTTCGCGCACGCCCATGTAGGCGACGCTGCACGCTTCCCAATCGCCTTGCACCGGCAGGTACAAGAGGAAACCGGTGACCCGCTCCGGGTCGTCCTCGGCCGTCGCCACCAGCAATTCCACCTCGGTGCCCTTCTCGCCATTCAGCGCTTCCAGATACAGATGCACCTCATAGCCGACCGCGTACTGATAGACGTTGTACAGCAGATTGCTCGGGCCAAGACCGACCGCGCTGATGTCGGTCAGGTAATCGACCACCAGTTGCAGAATCTGGCTGTTGACGCTTTCGGGGCATGGGGATTTGTAGTGGGTGATGCGTGGCATGACAGCTGAACTCCGACGAAAAACCGCGACATCATACCGTGTCCCGCCACCTGCTTTATGTAGGAGCTCGCGGTTGACCTGAAGAAAATTTCATCCTCCGTGGAGCGGATCTTTCGTCGATTTGGCGTCCAATTCTTCAGCTGCGTTCACTTTTTTAACGCAGGCCTTGAGGAGTTGTCATGAGCGTTTTGCGTTCACTGTTCAAATGGCGAAAAACCCTGTTGCTGGTGCCTGTGACACTGGCGGCGCTGGCCAGTGCGCCTGCGTTTGCCCAGCAGGTGGTGATCGTTCAGCAAGCCCCGCCGCCGATGCGCATGGAAGTGATGCCCGGCCCGCGTCCCGGTTATGTCTGGGATCAGGGTCACTGGCGCTGGGAAGGACGCGGCTACGTGTGGATGCCCGGTCATTGGCAACCAGTGAGGTACGGCGCGCACTGGCGACCAGGCCACTGGCAGGCGCGCGGTCCTAACTGGTACTGGGTCGAAGGCCACTGGGCCCGTTGAGCCCGCTCGGCAACAACAACTTATCTACCGGGAAGACCACCATGTCGCGAAACCTGAAAACCCTGCTCGCCGCCTCACTGGTCGCGATCACCCTGTCGGGCTGCATTGTCGAACCGGTACGGCCGCATCGGCCACCGCCGCCGGTGGAAGTCGTGCCGGTCATGCCAGCGCCCGGTTATCACTGGGTCGCCGGTCACTATCGTTGGGATGGACGTGAATGGCGCTGGGCACCGGGACACTGGCGCGCCTACTGACCTGACCGGCTGGCGTCACTGCTGTGGCGCCACCACCTTGAACTTGATCGCGATGTCGTTGGACACCACAGTGTCCGCCCACTCCCCCGCCCCGAGTCCGAACTGGTCACGCTTGAGCACCAGTTCACCGTCGAAAATGCCGATCGAACTGTCCGGTTTCAGCTCGACCGGCACCTGCACCTCGCGGGTGATGCCCTTGAGGGTGAGCTGGCCGACGATCAGATAATGATTGCCCGTGACCCGGGTAAAACGACTGGACTCGAACACCGCCACGGGAAAGCGCTGCGTATCGAACCACGCCGGTTTCACCAGTTCGGTGTTGGCGTCGGTGCTGCCGGCGTCGATGCTGTTGAGGTCGATGTGCAATGTGGTGTGGGCGTCGGCGAGGTTGTCGCTGTCGAACTGCAATGTCGCGTCGAACTTGCCGAAGGTGCCGTACATCTGCGAGCCCATCTGGCTGTAGGTGAAACTGATCTGGCTGGCGGTGGTGTTGACGCGGTTGTATTCAGCGGCCTGCGCCGCGCTCGTGACGCACAGGCAGGCAAACAGGGCCACAGCGGTGAATCGGGCACGCATGGGATTCTCCGGACAGGGCAAACCTTCGAGGCCTCGACTGACTTAAGCAAACAACCGGCGAATGCGCCATGTCATTTGTCTGCCGATGTGGCTCGGGCTCAGACCAGCCGCTCGATCTTCTGATGCTGCCAGATCAGTTTGTAATACAGCGTCTGCAACACCAGCATGCCCAGATACGCCACCGGGAACGCCATCCAAACGCCCTGCAAACCGTACTGACCGTCCAGCCAGTAAGCTGCCGGCAACTGCACGCCGACCACGCAGACAATCGCAATAATCACCGGCACCAGCACCGTTCCGCTGGCGCGCATGATGCCACCGATGATCGCCTGGAAGCCGAACACCAACAGGCTCCACAGCATGATGTGCAGCAAGTGCTCAGCCATCGCCCGGGTCGAATCTTCGGTCAGGAACAATCCCAGCAACCAGTGCGACAACAGGTAACCGAGCACGATCAAACCGCCGGTCAGGCACACGTTGATCAACAACCCGGTGCGCAGGATCGCTGCCAGGCGTTGCAGTTGCCCGGCACCAATGGCCTGGGCGCCAAGGATCGAGGCGGTGATGGCAATCGACAGCGCCGGAAACTGTACGTAGTTGACGATCTGCGTCACCGCGCCATAGGCCGCTGTCGCCTGCGAGCCGTGCTGGTTGACCAGCGCCAGAATCACCAGCTCCGACAGCGACAACACGATCATCTGCACCCCGGTCGGCAGGCCGATGCGCAGCACCTTGCCGAGAATCGCCGCGTCCAGGCGCAGTGCCGCGAAGAACTCGCGGTCCGGCGCCAGCGGATGGTCCTTGCGAATCAGCCGCCACGCCAGCCACGTCATGGCCGACAGGTTACCGGCCAGGCCGGCGAAGGCGGCACTTTGAATGCCCAACTGTGGCAGACCGAACCAGCCACGAATCAACGCCGGGGTCAGCGCCAGCCCGACCGAGGTCGACACGATCAGCGCCAACAGTGGCGACACGGTGTCGCTGACTCCGCGCAGCAATTGCGTGAACAGCACAAACACCAGCATCGACGGCAGAATCCACATCATCACATGCGCATACGCCACTGCGTCGTCCAGTACATCCTCCGGGGTCCCCAGCCCCTGCAAGGCCTGCCGCGCAAATACACTGCCCAGAACCGCCGCGAGCAAGCCGATCAACACCCCCAGCAACAGCGTTGCCCCGGCGATCGCCTTGACCATGTGTGCCTCGCGCGCGCCCCACGCCTGGCCGATCAACACCCCGGCGCCCGCGCCCAGGCCGATCACCAGCGCGATAAAGAAAAAGATCACCGGAAACATCCCCGACACCGCCGCCAGCGCTTGCGTACCGAGCATCTGCCCAATGTAAATGCTGTTGACCGTGCCCGACATCGATTGCAGGAAGTTGGACAACACCATCGGCGCAAGGAACAGCAGGTAGGTTTGCCAGAGCGGTTTGATGGTGCTGGGGGTTTGCATTGAGGATCGTTCTCGGGGTGGGAGATGCGAGGGATATTACGCTAGATGGGCGGGATAAAGTCGGGTCGACATCGCCTCTGCTCAAGGCTTAAATGTCGGCACTATTTTTTGTGGAACGCGCCTGCCCATGACTCCGTTGCGAAATGCTCTGACCTGTTCCCTGCTGGTTCTGTTCAGCCACGCTGCCGGCGCCGCCGAGCTCCCTGTTTCCTCCGAATCGTTGCGTCCGTTGCTGACAACCTTGAACGAACGCCTGAACATCGGCGACCTCGTCGCCCTGACAAAATGGGACAGTGGCAAGCCGATTCAGGACAGCCCGCGCGAAGCCCAGGTCATCGCCAATGCCCGCACCCTGGCGACCGAACACCAGCTCGACCCCGAAGAAGTCGCCCAGTTGATCGCTGCACAAATGGAGGCAAACAAACTGGTGCAGTACGGATTGCTCGCGCAATGGCAAGCGGCTGGTGCGGCGCCGGACACCCCGCGACCGGATCTGGCCGGGCAGATTCGTCCGCGCCTGGACGAGCTGCAAACCCGCCTGCTGCGCCAGTACGCCGACTTCGCGCCGCATCGACGCGACCCGAATTGCCCGGTCTGGCTGGCCAAGGCCCGGCAGGGCCTGACACACGACTCACTGCATGATCTGGCCCTGACCCGCGCCACCGGAGAACTATGCATTCGGGCGCAGAAGCTCTGAATCCGGACTTGCGGCATACATCGCTGGCGTCGATAGTCACCATCACGCCAATGAAGTTCTCATAAAAAATCCGCGGCGTAACATCAGCTCCATACCAACCCAATACACCCCGGAGCACACGATCATGAAACGCCAAACCATCCTCGGCATCGCTTTCTCGGTACTTGCAGTCAACGCTTTTGCAGCAACACCCGTTCACACCTTGGTCGCTGAAGGCGGCTCGGACAAGTTGATTGAAAGCCGTCTGGCTGAAGGTGGCTCGGATCGTCTGCTGGAGCGCCGTGTTGCCGAAGGTGGCTCGGATCGTCTGCTGGAGCGCCGCGTCGCTGAAGGTGGCTCGGATCGTCTGCTGGAGCGCCGTGTCGCTGAAGGTGGCTCGGATCGTCTGCTGGAGCGCCGCGTCGCTGAAGGTGGTTCGGATCGTCTGCAAGAACGCCGCGTCGCTGAAGGTGGCTCGGATCGTCTGCAAGAACGCCGTGTCGCTGAAGGTGGTTCGGATCGTCTGCAGGAACGCCGTGTCGCTGAAGGTGGCTCGGATCGTCTGCAGGAACGCCGCGTCGCTGAAGGTGGTTCGGATCGTCTGATCGAAAGCCGCAATGCATAAAACAACGGCTCTAAAGCAGTCAAAGAAGCCCGGCCTGATCAGCCGGGCTTTTGCATTTCGTCGTTTGCCGGAGTGGTTCTTTTCAACAACCCGCGTCAGAAAGGATCTTGCCTTGTAGGGCATTGGCGAAACTTCCGACGGTGCTTATCCGAAGCGACCGACTGGCAGCCCGACGCTTAATGCGCATACCATGCGGCCACAACGTCCAAACAGAATTTGCCTGCCCATGCTCAAAGCCAGTCTGCGAAGTCACCTGACCCTCTGGTTCGCCGGTTTGTCCCTGCTGACCCTGGCAAGCGTCGGCTTCTATGTCGGGCATATCGCCACCGAACAGATGAAACAGGTCAGCGGCAATTCACTGCTCAATACCGCGCGTTCTGCGGCAACGTTGCTCGGTGACCAATTACGCGAGCGCCAGCTGGAGGTCTACCTGCTCAGCCGTGCGCCGCATCTGGAACGCGGCGACCTCGACAACCCGGCGATTCTCAAATCGATGCAACTGCGCACCCAGGCCCGGGCCGAGTATGCGTGGATGGGCGTGACCGATGCCGAGGGCCATGTGCATCAAGCGGTCAATAATTTGCTGGTCGGGCAATCGGTGCAGCAACGGCCATGGTTCCAGGCTGGCCTGCGGGGTGAGTACACCGGTGACCCGCACGAAGCGGTGTTGCTGGCCAAACTGCTGCCGGGAACGCCCAACGGCGAACCGCTGCGTTTCATCGACTTCGCCGCCCCGATCCGCAACGCCGACGGCCAGGTGATTGGCGTGCTGGGCGCGCACGCGCACTGGAGCTGGGTGACGCGTATCGTCGAATCGGCAGCGTTCTCGCATAAAAATGCGTCGCCGGATATCGAAGCGCTGATCATCGATCACGACGGCAAGGTGCTGTACCCGGAAGCCCTGATGGGCCAGCAACTGGCGGTGAATGATTCGAAGTCGCCGGGCTGGTCGGTCGGCAACGGTTACCTGACCAGCATGGTCACCGTACCGACGCCTTCGAGTACGGCGTTGTCCTGGTCGATTGCCGTGCGCCAGCCACTGGACACCGCTCTGGAGCCGGCGCGCCTGCTGCTCTATAAATTGTTGCTGCTGGGTGTGGCCGCCGCCGTGGCATTCGGGCTGGTGGCGTACTATCTGGCGCAGTATCTGAGCCGGCCGATTGAGCAACTCGCGCACTCGGCCAAACAGGTGCAGAACCAGCAGCCCGGCGCACACTTCCCGCTGCAGCACCCGGTGCGGGAAATCGCCCAGCTTGGGCAGTCGATCGACGCCATGACCCGGTCGCTGCTGGCCAAGGAGCGCGAACTGCAGGAAGCCAACGCCTCGCTGGAAGCCACCGTCGCCCAGCGCACCGCGGCACTGATGCAGGCCAATGCCGAGCTGTTGAACCTGGCGACCCACGACGCCCTGACCGGCGTCTACAACCGTCGCCGCTTCGATGAAAAACTCAGCGAATACAGTCTGCTGTTCCGCCGCACCGGGCGACCGTTTGCCCTGCTGCTGATCGACGCCGATCACTTCAAGCGTATCAACGACACCTACGGCCACGCGATTGGCGACGACGTGCTGCAGCAATTGGCGCAGCTCATTCAGGTCAGCGTGCGCGCCACAGACTTCGTCGCCCGTTATGGCGGCGAGGAATTCGCCGTACTGCTGCCGGAAGTCGCCCAGCCTGATACTCCAGAGGTGGTCGCCGAAAAGATCCGTGTCGCCGTGGCCCAGGCGCACTTTCCCGAGATCGGACAGGTCACGGTGAGCATTGGCGTCGCGCTGGCCGACCCGGCGGACAACAGCCACACGATGCTGATCAAACGTGCCGACCAGCAGCTGTATCAGGCGAAAGCGGCGGGCCGTAATCAGGTGGCTTGATCAGCCCTCTTTGACTTCGTAAATGCCGTTGGCCTGGTTTGCCGGGCCGGCCGAGCAAAATCTTTAATTGGAGAACTGCTGCAGATACGCCAGCAAATTATCGATCTTCTCCTCGTCACTCAGCCCCCAGAAAATCATTCGTGTGCCCGGCACCACGCCCTTTGGATCTTTCAGATACGCAGTCAGCGTTTCGCGGTTCCAGATCTTGCCCGAGTTTTTCATCGCCTCGGAATACACGTAATTGGCCGAGGTGCCGGCCGCTCGACCGATGATGCCGTTGAGTTGCGGGCCGAACCCCGGGCGCGCATCCGGGCCAACCTGGTGGCAGCCGCCGCACAGGCGCGGGAAGATCTTTTCGCCGGCTTGCGGATCGCCTGCGGCGCGGGTGGTCGAGCTGAACAGTACGGCGGTGGCGGTCAAGGCAAGCAAGAGTGCAACGGTGTTTTTCATCTAGGGTTCCGGAACGGCTTGAATCTGGCTGCGCAAGGGTAACATCTGTCCCTCGGGCCTTGTTTTACAGGTAAGCGGCGATGACCTTCCTGACGGTGGTCAAGGCCTGCCGCAACACCTCCATTTCCACTGAACCCAGGGCCAGTCGAATCGCATGCGGCACATGCGCCGATACGGCGAACGGCTCGGCCGTGGTGACCGAAATCTGCTTCTGCATCAGCTCCACCACAATCTGATCGGCACGCACGTCTTCCGGCAAGGGCAGCCACAGGAAATACGAGTTCGGATGGGCGACGCATGGCAACCCTTTGAGCAACTCGGCAGCCAGTGCCTGGCGCGCCTGAGCATCGTGGCGTTTTTGCGCTTCCAGTTCGATCACGGTGCCGTCGTCGAGCCAGCCGCAGACGATCGCGGTCATCAGTCCCGGGGTGTTCCAGGTGGTTGCGCGAATCACCCGCTCCAGTGCCGGAACGTGGGCCGCAGGCGCAGCAATGAAACCGACGCGCAGGCCGGTGGCGATGTTCTTCGAAAGGCCCGAAACGTAGACCGTGCGCTCAGGCGCCAGGTCGATCAGAGGACGCGGCGGGTCTTCCACCAGAAAAGCGTAGGCCGCGTCTTCAATAAGGGTCAGATCATGCCGTCGCGCGATGGCAGCCAATTCTTCGCGCTGCTCGATAGGCATCACCCAACCAAGCGGGTTGTGCAGGGTCGGCATGCTGTACACCGCACGCACCGAGCGACTGCGGCAGAGTTTTTCCAGCGCGGCCAGATCCGGCCCCTGCTCGTTGACCGGGATCGCCACCACTTCCAGATGCAACGCCTCGGCCAGCACTTTGAACCCGGAATAGGTCAACGCATCGGCGGCGATCACATCGCCGGGCTTGAGCAACGCCATCAGCGTCACCGCCAGCCCCTGCTGAGCGCCGTTGACCAGCAGCACTTGCTCGGCGTCGACGTTGACACCGCGACTGAGCAAATGGCGCGCGACCGAAGCCCGTTCGTGGGCCCGGCCGGCATGTGGCTGATAGCGCAACAACGCTTCCAGATCTCCCGACAACGCCAACTGGCGCAGTGCGGTGCGCAACAATTGCGTCTGACCGGGCAAGGACGGGTAGTTGAAATTCAGGTCGATCATGCCGACGGCCACGTCTTTCTGATCGATGCCCTGCCCCGGCGACAACGAGGTTTCGCGCACGAAGGTGCCGCGCCCGGTTTCGCCGCTGACCAGCCCCATGGCTTCGAGTTCGGCGTACACCCGCGAGGCCGTGACCAGCGCCAGGCCTTCCTGCGTGGCCAGTTGCCGGTGCGTCGGCAGACGGGTGCCGGGCGCCAGACGTCCGGTGCGAATGTCGGCGGCGTAAGTGTCGACGAGGGTCTTGTAGCGAGAGCGGGACATGTCGGGATGTATCCATGACAATTTTTTGATTGTCCTGATTCTCAATCATAGGATTCTCTCAAAGCAACCCACAATGAGTGTGAATCGTATGGAACGGACTTCAAACGTGAGCAACCCGGCACTGGAAAAAACCAGCGGCTGGATCAACGGCTTTATTGGCGTGGTGTGCTTCAGCGGCTCGCTGCCGGCGACGCGTCTGGCCGTGCTGGAGTTTGACCCGGTGTTTCTCACCGTCGCGCGCGCCGCCATTGCCGGCGTCCTGGCCGTTGCCCTGTTGTGGTTGTTCCGTGAGCGGCGACCGTCCAGGGATCAGTGGTTTTCGTTGCTGATCGTGGCATTGGGCGTCGTGCTCGGCTTCCCGCTGCTGACGGCGTTAGCATTGCAGCACGTGACATCGGCGCATTCGATCGTCTTTGTCGGCTTGCTGCCATTGGCCACTGCGCTGTTTGGCGTCTTGCGCGGTGGCGAGCGTCCGCGCCCGGTATTCTGGTTCTTCTCGATCCTCGGCAGTGCTCTGGTGGTGGGGTTCGCCTTGTCACAGGGATTGTCTGCCTCGCCCACCGGTGACCTGCTGATGCTCGCCTCGATTCTGGTCTGCGGTCTGGGTTATGCCGAAGGCGCAAAACTGTCGCGCACCCTGGGTGGCTGGCAGGTGATCTGTTGGGCGCTGGTCTTGTCGCTGCCCCCGATGGCAATTGCGAGCCTGTGGCTGGCCCCACCATCCTTCAGCGGCATCAGCGTGTCGGCATGGGTCTGTCTGGGCTACGTTTCGCTGTTCAGCATGCTGATCGCGTTCGTGTTCTGGTATCGCGGTCTGGCCCAAGGCGGGATTGCCGCGGTTGGTCAACTGCAGTTGCTGCAACCGTTTTTCGGCCTGGCGCTGGCAGCGACGTTGCTGCATGAGCAAGTCAGCATCGGCATGCTGGTGGTGACGGTGGGCGTGATTCTTTGTGTGGCCGGGGCGAAGAAGTTCTCCCGATAGTGATCTTTGGCATCGCCGCTGTGGGAGCGGGCTTGCTCGAAGGCGTAGTGGCAGTCGATACCGTTTCACCGACATACCACCTTCGCGAGCAAGCCGCGCCCACAACTGCACTCAGTGGTGTTCGACGCCGGCGCGTTTCAACAGCTTCTTGCAGCGCTCGGAGAGATGAAACACCTGCAGCTCCTTGCCCGCCTTTTCGTAACGCTCGCGCAGGGTCTTCAACGCGGCAATCGCCGAGTAATCGACGAAGCTCAAATGCCGGCAATCGAGGGTCACTCGTACTGGGTCATTGGCCGGGTCGAACTGGTTGAGGAACGGCGTGGTCGAGGCGAAAAAGAGCGTGCCGTGCAGGCGGTAGAGTTTGCTGCCGTCGGCTTCCAGATGCTCATCGGCGTACAACTCGCGGGCCTGCTGCCAGGCGAAATTCAGCGCGGCGATGATGATCCCGCAGAGCACGGCCGTGGCCAGGTCGGTGAACACGGTGATAGTGGTCACGGCGATGATCACCAGTACATCGTTGAGCGGCACTTTGTTCAACACCCGCAACGAAGCCCAGGCGAAGGTCTGCTGCGAGACCACGAACATCACCCCTACCAGTGCCGCCAGCGGAATACACTCGATCAGCGGCGACAGAAACAGGATGAACAGCAGAATCAGCACCCCCGCCACCACCCCGGACAAACGCCCGCGGCCGCCGGAGCTGAGGTTGATCACGGTCTGGCCGATCATCGCGCAACCGCCCATGCCACCGAACGCGCCCGAGACCACGTTCGCCGCGCCCAGCGCCACGCACTCGCGATCCGGGTAGCCGCGGGTTTCGGTGATTTCGTCGGTGAGGTTCAGGGTCAGCAGGGTTTCCAGCAGACCGACCAGCGCCATCAGAATCGCGTACGGGGCGATGATGCGCAGGGTTTCCAGCGTCCACGGGATGTCCGGCAGCGCGAAAGTCGGCAGACCGCCGGCGATGTGCGCCATGTCGCCAAGGGTGCGCGTCGGCAGACCGAACAGGTAGACCAGCAGGCCCACGCCGAGGATCGCCACCAAAGCCGGCGGCACCGCGCGGGTCAGGCGCGGCAGGATGTAGACGATGGCCATGGTCAGCAGCACCAGCCCGGTCATCAGGTACAGCGGCGTGCCGCTGAGCCAATGTTCACCGCTCTTGAAATGCTCCAGTTGCGCCAGTGCAATGATGATCGCCAGCCCGTTGACGAAACCGAGCATCACCGGATGCGGCACCATGCGCACCAGTTTGCCCAGGCGCAACAAGCCGAACGCCATCATGATCAAACCGCCGAGCAACACCGTCGCCAGCAAGTACTGCACGCCGTGCTGCACCACCAGCGCGACAATCACCACCGCCATCGAACCCGCCGCCCCGGAGACCATTCCCGGCCGGCCGCCGAACAACGCAGTCAGCGTACAAATGATGAAGGCGCCGTACAGGCCCATCAGCGGATTGAGATGCGCCACCAGCGCGAACGCAATGCATTCGGGCAACAGGGCAAATGAGGTGGTGAGTCCGGCCAGGACATCGGCGCGCAGACGTTTCGGTTTCATGGCTTACCTGACTGACGGCCGACGAGTACGGCCGCTGATGTTCGTAAAAAAGCGGGGAGCGGATGTTACGGAATAGTTCGGAATCGGGCCAGTGATCGCTGACACCCGTCGACGCGCGATTTATCCTGACGCGCTTCTGCCCCCATCGAGTACGACCATGACTGCATTGCTGACCGCCCGCGACGTTTGCCAGCGCTTGCGCGAGGCTGCGCTGGGCGTGCTGATGTTCAACAGATCCAAGACACCCAGTGATGCCGGATTGATCGCGGTCGATATCGAGGGCTGGCGCCTGTTGCTTGATTTTGAGGGTGGGCACTTGCATCACTGTGAACAGTGCCGCTGCCCGGATGGCCGCGAATGGCAATTCAATAGCCGTTACGGCACCGACCCGGTGAATCTGCTCAGTACTTGGGAGCTGGCGCAGATCGAGAATCTGTTGAAGCTCTGAGCGCTTCACGGTGAAGTCGGTTGCTCAATGATGGCACTCTGCCCATAATTCGCCCCCCTTATTCCTCACGCAAGGAAACGCCGTGAAAAAGTCTCTGTTGTTGATCCCGATGCTGGCAGTGCTGCTGCAAGGTTGTGGCATGACCATGACCCGCTATGAGCCGAGCTTCGAAAACGTTCAGAAGCTCAAGCAGACCCCGCCCCTGCAAGCGATCAGCAATCCTCAGGTAACTGCCGAGTCTGGCGAAGGTTCGCTGACAGTTCGAGCCAATCCGGTGCGCTCGCCATCCGGCAGCATCCCGGCGCATATCCAGGACGCGATCACCGAAGAACTGCGCAAGGCCGGTCTGCTTGATCCGCAGGCTCAGCGTCAGTTGAAAGTGCTGGTGGTGAAGAACAACCTGTCGGCCGGCATGGGCACAGGCGAAGGCCAACTCGCGGCACGCTTCACCCTGCTCAATGGCCAGAATGTGGTTTACGACGCGACCAAGCATGTCAGCAGCCAGTGGAGCAGCAGCTTCTTCGGTTTCATTGCGATTCCGAACGCGGTCAACGCCTACAACCCGATGCTGCGTGACTTGCTGAAAGAACTGTACAGCGATCCTCAGTTCATCCAGGCCCTGAAGTAAGGGCGAAAAAAAGAGCCGCGATTGCGGCTCTTTTTTTGGCATCAGGCCCGCGGAGTGCGGGTCTCGAGCGCCGAGTATTTCAAGGTGTTGTTGTCGATCATCTGCTTGAGCAGCGCATTGACCTGACGGGCGAAGGTGTCGTTGACCGCAGCCTTCGGAGTGTTGCCCATCAGCGGAATGAACCAGATGCCGATCCAGGTACCGACCGCATCATGGTTGCTCGCGGTGGTCAGGGCCTGACCCGTTCCGTCCACGGCTTCGAGGCTCATGGTGTACTGATCGGTGCCGTATGCCGGGATCACCCCCAGGCTGAAACCACTGATGAAGCCCAGCACCATCGAACCAGCATTCGGCGGATGGTTGTACATTTTCAGACGCAGGCTGTAGTCGCCCGGTTGCTTCTGGAACTCGTCCAGGGTGACACGGCCGAACAGGCCCGAATCGCTCAGAATCTTTTGCAGCTCAGGCTTGAGCTGGTCACGCGCCTGCGGCACTTCTACGGCCGAAGCGCTTTTCGGCTCGCCCTGATAGAAGTCGAAATCCACATACACATTGGGTTTGTTGGCGTAGCTGGCCATCGATGGCAGCTTGACCGGCGCGACTTCGTCTTTGGTGAAACTGGCACAGCCACCGAGCGCAAGCACTAGGCCCAGCGCCAGGATTTTCCCGAATTGCATGTTGTCTTCCCTATGTGAACCGAGCCAAATGATAGCAATGAGCCTCCATTGCGGAGGCGGGGCGGATTCTAGAGAGAGCGGTCGCGTGAGGAAAGACTGAATCAGAAAATTTACACAAAAATATCCGCTCAGCTTTGCCGCAAATCGAGCAGTTAGCTGGTCTCATCGCTGTATAGTTTTGTATATTGCGAAACCGAATTTGCCCGAATCTGCCCATGCCTTCTATTCACACCGTGTTCCCATGAGCGCCATCCGCGTACGCAACGAGCAACTGATCCTCGCCGCCGCCAGCGAAGAGTTCGCCGCCAACGGCTTCGACGCGACCCAGACCCGCGACATCGCCGCCCGTGCCGGCGTGCCCAAGGCCAACCTGTATTACTACTTCCAGACCAAGGAAAACCTGTACTCGAAAGTCCTCCTGGGGTTTGTCGAACCGCTGCTGGAAGCCTCGGCAGCGTTGCGCGAAAGCGATGACCCGCTGATCGGCCTGCGCGCCTACATCGCCGCGCGCATCCGCATCGCCCGTGAACACCCGGCGATTGCCAAGGTATTCAGCGGCGAGCTGCTGCTCGGCGGGCGCCAGTTGCCAGACGAATGCCGCGACGTGCTGCACGCCGAAGCCCGACGCAACGTCGAGTGCCTGCGCAGCTGGATCGAGCGCGGCCTGCTGGCCCCGGTGGACCCGGAACACCTGATGCTGTTCATCTGGTCGGCAACCCGCACCTACACCAATATTGGCTGGCAAATGGGCTGCATCACCGGGCGCGCAGTGCCGCAGGATGAGGATTACGCGACGGCAGCCGAGACCATTACGCGCTTGGTGCTGGAGGGCGTCGTGGCCCCGCGGGTTGGGGAGATTCGTGGGGTTTTGTTTGCGACTTGAGGAATGAGGGCCGCTACGCAGCCCAGCGCGAGCAAGCTCGCTCCCACAGGGGGTTTGTGCTGGGCAAGGGAATCTGTGAACACCACCAATCATTGTGGGAGCGGGCTTGCTCACGAAGGCGTCGGATCAGCCCACACATCCGTCACAGGTCCACCGCTTTCGCGAGCAAGCCCGCTCCCACAGGGGGTTTGTGCTGGGCGTGGGAATTGGTGAACACCATCAATCATTGTGGGAGCGGGCTTGCCCGCGAAGGCGTCGGGTCAGCCAACACATGCGTCACAGACCTACCGCTTTCGCGAGCAAGCCCGCTCCCACAGGGGATTTGTGCTGGGCGTGGGAATTGGTGAACACCTTCAATCATTGTGGGAGTGGGCTTGCTCGCGAAGGCGTCGGGTCAGCCAACACATGCTTCACAGGCCCACCGCTTTCGCGAGCAAGCTCGCTCCCACAGGGGGTTTGTGCTGGGCGTGGGAATTGGTGAACACCATCAATCATTGTGGGAGCGGGCTTGCTCGCGAAGGCGTCGGGTCAGCCAACACATGCGTCACAGGCCCACCGTTTTCGCGAGCAAGCTCGCTCCCACAGGGGATTTGTGCTGGACGTGGGAATTGGTGAACACCCTCAATCATTGTGGGAGCGGTCTTGCCCGCGAAGGCGTCGGGTCAGCCAACACATGCTTCACAGGCTCACCGCTTTCGCGAGCAAGCCCGCTCCCACAGGGGGTTTGTGCTGGGCAAGGGAATCTGTGAACACCATCAATCATTGTGGGAGCGGGCTTGCTCGCGAAGGCGTCGGGTCAGCCAACACATGCGTCACAGGCCCGCCGCTTTCGCGAGCAAGCTCGCTCCCACAGGGGTATGCGCTGGTTTTAGAAAGTGATCTCGGCTGCGGGTTTGACGTCGACCCGGGCCGTGGCGCCGGTCAGGTGCGCCAGATCCTTGTTGTGTTCGGCGATGATGTCTTCGGCGCTCATGTTGCCGTTGTCCACGGTGGAATGGGCGTCAGCCACGAGCACCACGTCGTAACCCAATTGATGGGCCTGGCGCACGGTGGCGTTGACGCAGTAGTCGGTCTGCAGGCCGCAGATGATCAGGCGTTCGAAGTCTTCGCTGGGCAGCAGCTTGCCCAGCTCGGTCTGATAGAACGAATCCGGGGTGGTTTTACCTACGCGCAGGTCTTCGGCGGTCGTCAGCAATCCGGTGGCGAGTTGCCAGCCTTCGGCCCCATGGGCCAGCGGGCTGTCCTTTTCCTCATGCTGAATCAGCACTACCGGCACACCCGCCTCACGCGCACGCGTGCTGAGCTGGTTAATGGTGTCGATCACACGGTGGATGTCGAAGCACTGATACTCGCCCGAGCAGAGAGCCTGTTGGACGTCGATGATCAGCAATGCGCTAGACATGATGGGCCTTCCTTGATCGATCCTTGAGACAGGGGGCGGAGCCAAGCCCCGCCGCCCTTTTTTACGCCGCTCAATAACCCAATGACAACCCGGTATTACGCCGTGGATCGTTGGCCCCGTAGAAACGGTTTTTGCCCACCGGTTTACCGCCCAGTGACGGTGCGCCGACCAGGATCGCGGCGATGTGGTTGGCATCCTGCGGCCCGGCGAACTTGTGGCCCCAGCTCTCGAGGATCTTCTTCGTATCCGGGCTGGCGGCGAAGTCTTCGAGGTTGGTTTCTTCCGGCATCCATTGCTGGTGGAAGCGTGGCGCGTCGACCGCTTCCTACAGGCCCATGCCGTAGTCGATGACGTTGAGCATGGTCAGCAAGGTCGCGGTGATGATGCGGCTGCCACCCGGCGTACCAACCACCATCACCACTTTGCCGTCCTTGGTGACGATGGTCGGGCTCATCGACGACAGCGGGGTTTTTCCCGGAGCGATGGCGTTGGCCTCGCCCTGCACCAGACCGTACATGTTCGGCACGCCGACCTTGGAGGTGAAGTCGTCCATCTCGTCGTTGAGGATCACCCCGGTCTTGCTCGCCATCACCCCGGCGCCGAACCAGTCGTTGAGGGTGTAGGTCACCGACACTGCGTTGCCCCACTTGTCGACGATCGAATAGTGCGTGGTGTTGTTGCCTTCATGCGGGGCGACGCCGGGTTTCAGCTCGGCGGAGATCCCGGCCTTCTGCGGCTGGATCGCATTGCGCAGCTTGGTGGCGTAGTTCTTGTCCAGCAGGTGCTCGATCGGATTCTTCACGAAATCCGGGTCGCCCAGATAGCTGTTGCGATCCACATAGGCGTGGCGCATCGCTTCGATCTGATAGTGCATGCCCTGGGCCGAATGGAAGCCCAAATCCTTCATCGGATAGCCTTCGAGGATGTTCATGATCTCGCAGATCACCACCCCGCCGGAGCTTGGCGGTGGTGCCGAGACCACATGGTAGCCACGGTAATCGCACTCCACCGGGGCCAGTTCGCGGGTCTTGTATTTGTCGAGGTCGGCCTGGGTGATGATGCCCTTGTTGGCCTGACTGGATGTGACGATGGCGTCGGCCACCCAGCCCTTGTAAAAACCGTCGGCGCCTTTGTCCGAGATGGTGCGCAGGGTTTTCGCCAGATCCTTCTGCACCAGCTTCTGCCCGACCTGCATCGGCTCGCCGTTGTGCAGGAAGATCGAGCCGGAATCACGCATGTCCTTCTTGAACACATCGGTGGCGTAGTCCAACAGATCGACGTCGCCCTGCTCCAGCTCAAAGCCGTCTTCCGCCAGTTTGATCGCCGGAGCGATCATGTCCTTGCGCGGTTTGGTGCCGTACTTGCTCAGCGCCAGCTCCATGCCCGACACGGTGCCCGGCACCGCCACGGCGAGGTGACCACGAGTGCTCAGATCCGGGACGACGTTGCCGTCCTTGTCCAGATACATGTTGGCAGTCGCCGCCAGTGGGGCTTTTTCGCGGAAGTCGAGGAAGGTTTTGCGCCCGTCCGCCAGTTGAATGGTCATGAAACCGCCACCGCCGAGGTTGCCTGCGGCGGGATACACCACCGCCAGCGCATAGCCCACAGCGACCGCCGCATCCACCGCGTTACCGCCGTTTTTCAACACATCGACACCGACATGCGAGGCCAGGTGTTGAGCGGTGACCACCATGCCGTTTTCGGCGGCAACCGGTGCTACGGAAGCGGCGTGGGCCATGAGGCAGCTCAGTGCCAGTGACGTCGCAATCAGCGTTTTGGCCAAAGGTTCGTACTTCATGAGTCGATCTCTTTTTTGTTTTCGGGTTCTGTGCAGAACAGAGGGGAACGCAGCAAAAGCACCAAGCAGTATGGTCGCTATTGCGATTTGCGCCTCCCCGCTCAGGCAGTATGCTGGGCGCTCTCGCCGTACCGATCCGGAGTTCTGCCCATGTCGTACACGTTCATCACCCTGCCCTCACCGGTCGGCGAATTGAAGCTGGTGGCGAACGGCTCACGACTGGCGGCCATCCTCTGGGAAAACGACAAACCGGGCCGGGTGCGCCTCGGTCCGATGAGCGAAGCGCCGGACAATCCGCTGCTGCAGCGAACCGCGCAGCAGCTTGAGGAATATTTTGCCGGCAAGCGTGATCGCTTCGACCTGGAACTGGATTTTGTCGGCACCGATTTTCAGAAAAAGGTCTGGGCGGCGCTGCTGACCATCCCCTTTGGCGAGACTCGCACTTACAGCCAGATCGCCGAGCAGATCGGCAACCCGACGGCGGTGCGTGCGGTGGGCGCGGCGAACGGGCGCAACCCTATTTCGATTGTGGCGCCGTGTCATCGGGTGATCGGCGCGTCGGGGAAGTTGACCGGGTTTGCGGGTGGGCTTGAGGCAAAAGAGCGGTTGCTGGTGCTGGAGGGCGGGGACTGGTCTGATGTCGGTAGAACAGGGGACCTGTTTTAACCCCGTAAATGCCATTGGGTGGCGAGGGCGCTTGCTCCCGCTCCAGTGCGCAGCACGGGCAAAAACCTGGGGCCGCTGCGCAGCCCAGCGTGAGCAAGCGCCCTCGCCACAATGGATTGGCGTTGAATCAGCTGTCGAAAAGGTTATTCATCGCCGCGTATTGCAACAGCATGATGGTCTTGGCGTCGCAGATCTCGCCGCGCTGAAACGCCGCCAGTGCCTCATCGAAGCGCCACTCCAGCACTTCCAGTTCTTCGGTTTCCTCTTCCAGGCCGCCACCCTCGCTGACCTTTGACTTCGCGTCGTATTCGGCGATAAAAAAGTGCAGTTTCTCGGTCACCGAGCCGGGGCTCATGTAGGCCTCGAAGACCTTCTTCACCTCATGCACGCGGTAACCGGTTTCCTCTTCGGCCTCGTCGCGGATCCGCTGTTCCGGCGCCGCACCTTCCAGCAGCCCCGCCGCCACTTCGATCAACAAGCCGTCGTGACCGTTGACGAACACCGGCAAGCGAAATTGGCGGGTCAGCACCACCGTGCGCTGTGCGCGGTTGAACAACAGGATCGCCGCGCCATTGCCACGGTCGTAGACTTCGCGAGTCTGCCGCTGCCAGTCACCGTTGTTGCGTAGATAGTCGAAGGTGATTTTCTGCAACAGATACCAGTCGTGGGACAACACCTGAGTATCGACAATGTTGACCCGCTCGGCTGTCTTGGTCATGACGCCTGTTCCTTGTGCCATCGGAAAACGCCCATAGTCGAATAATCGCGCGCACAAAAAAAGCCCGGCAATGCTGTCGGGCTTGTTTACTGGTGTTCGCGGATGGTGTCAGAGATCGACCAGGTGCCGGTCGATGCGCTTGAGCACGCCTTTGATCAGGTTCATCGCACTGTCGGCGCGAAACGGCAGGTTAAGCGAAGGCTCGCAGATCTCCATTTCCATGATCATTGGCCGACCGTCATAGTCGCGGATCACGTCGACCCGGCCGTAGAGCAACGGCAGCTCAAGCCCGAGCACCTCGGCAGAAGCCACCAGCGCCGATAGCGCCACCGCCTGCTCCTCGGCATCCGCCTCGCGCGGCTGGCGAAATTCGGGGGTCGGCACGTTCACCGTACCGTCCGCCATGAGCATGGCGCCCTTGCGGATGGAATGGCTGAAGGTGTTATCGAAGAAGGTCAGGTCCGTCTCGCCGTAAGTGTCGATGGTGGTGATGTACGGCTGAATGATCACGTGCGAACCGCGCTTTTGCAGCGCGCGAATGTGTGCCAGCCCGGCCTCGGAACCGCCACGGACAAATCTTTTCACCCCGCGCGAATACGAGCCGATCGTCGGTTTGACGACAAATTCGTGGCTGTCGGTGTTCGCGTCGAGGAAGTCAGCCAGATGACCCTCGGGAGCGTCGTCGGGCGCCAGGAACACACTGGGAATAATCGGCACACCGCGCGCAGCAATGTCCTTCAGGTACAACTTGTTCAAGCCCCACCGGGCCACGGACGGCACGTTCAACAGGCAGGTCAGTGCATGCACCTTGTCGCACCAGGCAAAGAATTCGTCGAGGCTTTCAATGCAGTCCCACGGTGAACGGATCAATACGGCGGTATACGCCGCCCAATCGATTGACGGATCGTCCCAGAAACACACATCGGCGTTGATCGACAGTTGCTTGCAGGCTTCAAGCAATGGCGGCATGTCGTAGTCAATGTGCAGGTTCGGCTTATCGGTGACGAGTGCAAGCTTAATCATGATGAATCCTTTCTACTGAACAGTTGGAAGCAGAAAAACAGCGACGACTCACCAGGGAATCACGCGATCCTGATGGCGGTAAGTGCCCGTGGGGCCATCGGCACCGATCAATGCCAGCGCGACACTGGTCCGCGCGCCTTCCTGCACATCGAGATCACCGGCGCCATCATTCATGCCGGTTTTGGTGTAACCGGGGTGCACGGCATTGACCTTGACGGGCGTGTCGCGAAGCTCGTAAGCCAGATGAACCGTCCACGAATTCACCCCGCTTTTACTGGCGCTGTAGCCCGGCAAGGATTTGAACATCGGTGAATAGGCGTAGGAATCGACGTCCGTATGGGTGGTGAGCGATGCCAGCAGACTGGATACGTTGACGATGCGTCCGGCCGCAGATTGACGAATCAGCGGCAGACAATGCTGGGTCACCGCGACCATGCCGAACAGGTTGGTTTCAAACGTCTGGCGCCACTGTTGAAGTGGTTGTTGCGAAGGGTTCAACCCGTAGGATTCGATACGGATCGCCGCGTTATTGATCAGGATATCCAGTCGACCGAACTTCGCCTCCAGCAATTTGACCGCCGAGGCGATGCTGTCTTCATCCGTGACATCCAGCAGGCACGGGAACGCCTTCAGGCCCATGCCGGTCAGCTCATCGGCCGCCTGAGCGACAGCCTGATAATTCCTGCCACTGAGCACCACCGTCACGCCCTCGGCGGCCAGTTGTCGCGCCACCTCGAAACCGATGCCACGGTTGGCACCGGTCACCAATGCAACCTTGTCAAAATCGTTCATCGTGCAACTCCAGACAACGCTCCGCCCTGCCCGCAGGAAGGACGGAACCAATACGATTCATGAAATGTTCCAGCAGCGGCCCGAACGCCCGCAGATCGGTCAGAAAGGCGTCGTGGCCGTCCGGGCAATCGAGCCGGACAAAGGTCACCTCGGCACCATCCTGCTCGAGCCCTTGAGCGATGTGCTGCTGTTGCGCAACAGGAAACAGCGTGTCGCTCTCGACGCCGACCACCAGAACCTGCTCCAGCCCGGCAGTCTGAAAACCGCCCTGCGGCGGCGTCAGACAGGCATAAAGATCAATTGCGCGGCTTAGCTGCAGATAACTGTTGGGGTCGAAATCCCGCGCGAATCGCCAGGCATTGGCCTGCAGATAATCCTCGACTTCAAAGTCGTGGATCATGCCGGCGGATTTCCCCGCCGCCTGATCGCAGCGGCTGAAACGGCGATTCAATTGCGCGCCGGAGCGATAACTCAACAGGCCGATCTTGCGGGCCAGCGTCATGCCGTGGATCGGGCGCGCATCCGGCGAATACTCGCCACCGGCCCACAGCGGATCACTGCGGATGGCTTCCCGCTGCAATGAACGCAAGGCTGTGGACACGGGAAGCGAACTGGCCGCGCCGCACAGGTTGATGTGATGCCGGACAAACCCCGGATGCCGGGTCAACAGGGCCAGCGCACACATGCCACCCATCGAAGCGCCGATCAGGCAGGTCACTTGCGCCATGCCCAGCGCTTTCACGGCCATGACGATCGTGTCGACGATGTCTTCGATGCTCAGCTCGGGAAAGCGCGACTGGTAAGGCCTGCCACTCGCCCGCTCGGTGGACAGCGGCCCCGTCGAGCCCTTGCAACCACCCAGATAGTTGAAACAGATCACATACCAGCGGTCTGTATCGATCGGCTTGCCTGAACCGGCAAAGTCCTCCCACCAGCCCGCCTCAGGATCGCGGGCGACACTGCAGACGTGGCTGTTGGCGGACATGCCGGGCAGAACCAGGACGACGTTGTCGCGACGATCATTCAGTTGCCCGAACGTCTCATACGTCAGCCTGAAATCTTCCAGTACACCTCCACGATGCATTGGAAACGGGCGCGCGAACTCGATGTAATCTGCTGCCGGAAGAGTTTCCACCATGATGCTAATCCCTTAGAGCGCCTGCTTCGCCAAGTAACCGGTTGCCTGTTACGGCTCGAGCGACTGCAACCAGTCATCGTCGGAACCTTCGGCGATGCCGTCCATCAGGAACGTCGAGAGATAACGTTCACCGGTATCCGGCAACATGGCCAGCAGCACCGAACCGGCCGCTGCGGTCTCGGCAACCTTCAACGCTGCGGCGACCGAAGCGCCCGAAGAAATGCCGACGAAGATCCCCTCTTCCCTGGCCAGGCGCTGCGAAGTGTCGCGCGCCTCGTACTCGTTCACGGTCAGGACTTTATCGATGACGGTCTTGTCCATGATGGTCGGCGTGAAGTTGGGCGCGAGTCCCTGGATCTGGTGCACGCCCCAGGTGCCGCCCGACAGCAACGCAGCATTTTCCGGTTCTGCGGCAACGATCTGCACCGCAGGTCGCGCGACTCGCAGCATCTGGCCAACGCCGGTCAGCGTGCCGCTGGTGCCGAAACCGGTGACAAAGTAGTCCAGGCGTTTACCGGCGAAATCACCGAGGATTTCGGTGGCGGTGGTTTCGCGGTGATAGGAAGGGTTGGCCGGGTTATCGAATTGTCGCGATCTGAACCAGCCAAATTTCTGCGCCAGTTCATCGGCAATCTGGTTGCCGCCGCTGCTGCCCAGGTGAGCAGGAAACAGCAGAACCTTGCCGCCATAGGCGCGAATCAGCTTGCGCCGTTCGATCGAGTAACTATCGGACATGATCGCCACAAAGTTATAGCCGCGCGCCGCGGCAACCATCGCCAACGCAATGCCGACGTTGCCGGAGGTGCATTCGGCGATCGTATCGCCAGGCTTCAACAGGCCTCTGGCTTCGGCGTCGAGTACCACCGCCAGCGCCAGCCGGTCCTTGACCGAACCGCCGGGGTTGAACGACTCGACCTTCACATAAATGCTGACGTGTTCCGGGGCGAGCCTTTGCAGCTTGACGATTGGCGTACGGCCGATCGTTTCCAGAATGCTTTCATACAACGGCATGAGCGAGTTCTCCATCAAATACGAATTCAGCAGGGCCGGAGAGGTACATCGCGGACAAGTCACTCTCCCATGTCACTTCAAGGGTTCCGCCGGGCAGTTCGACATCGACCGAGCGGTCGACCCGCCCGGCCCGCGCCAGCACCGCGACCGCCGCGCAGGCACCGCTGCCGCAGGCCAGCGTCTCGCCTGCGCCGAATTCGTAGACCTTGAGTTTTATCCTGTTGCGCGATTGCAGCTGTACAAACCCGACGTTGACGTCAGGGGAGAAATACCCGGAGTTTTGCAGGGCGCTGCCGACAGCTGGAATCTCATACTGATCACGTTCGGCTTCGATCACCGCATGCGGGTTGCCCATCGATACCGCCGAACACGCCAGGTGTTGCCCGGCGAGTTCGAGTTGATAAGCCGACTGCGCCTGGTCGAAGCCGAACACCGGGATGGCGGCGGGCGAGAAATTCGGTGCGCCCATGCTGATCTGATAGTTGCCGTCCTCCATGACCCGGACCCGGTGGGTACCGGAGGGACTGTCGAGGGTGAACTCGGACGCCTCCGTCAGGCCTGCCCGAACCAGCCATGCGGCGACACACCGCGCACCGTTGCCGCATTGGCGGGAGGACTCGCCCTGCGCCGTCCAGATATCGAACGAGGCTACGGACGATGGATTGCGCGCCGCCTTGACGCCCAGAACCATATCGGCGCCGATACCTTTATGGCGGTTAGCCAGGTACTTGCACAATTCGCGCGACGGATCCTGCGCATCACGCAGATCGAGAATGATCATGTCATTGCCCGCACCGTGCATCTTGCTGAAACGCAGCCGGTCAGCAGCAGGCGGTTTATGCATGGCACACACTCGCCTCAAGACACGCTTTGGACAGGAGCGGGTCAACGATATCGATGATGCACTGGGTCGCACGCTGTGCCGTCGCCGCATCGCAGGAGGCGTTGAACTCGGCGATTTCCAGGCCGACGATCTGCTCCAGCGGAATTGCTCCCAGGATCGCCGCGAGCTGTTGCGGCAGCAGACCGTCAGGCACTGCGTAGTCGGCGGGCACGTAGCCAGGCTCAAGAGAGTCCCAATCGATGTGCACCCAGACCTTCGATTGGCCGATCGCGCTGCGCACCGCTTCGGCGGTTGCCTGCTGCGGAGAAAGCGTGCGCACATTATTGGCGCTCAGCAGACGCTGCTCTTGCCCGTCGATGTCGCGCGCGCCGACCAGAATGACGTTCTCCGCACGCACGCCGGCGCCACAGCCGCTGTCCCAGAGGCCACATAAGGCAGACACCACCATCCCGCCCAGGTAGCCCGTGTCAGTGGTCGTCGGAATATTGAAGTCACCATGGGCATCGACCCACACCAGACAAAGGTCCGGGTAATGTCTGGCAACCGCAGGTACGCTGCCCAGGCTGGCCGGGCAGGTGCCGTTGATGACCACTGTGAGTTGCTGCTCCTCTACCGCACAGGCCACGGCGCGATGCAGCGAATCGATCTGCTCACGTCCTGCCGGCAGACTGACTGTCCAGTCATCGGCCGCCGGCTCGCAGCTGCCGTCACCGATATACAGCGGCGCTACACCGTACTTTGCTTCAAGTGCCGACGCGGCCTTCAACGCGCCGATACGGGTAAATGCCGTGCGGTCTGCCACTCTGCCGTTGGATACAATCAACTTGAACATCAGGCTTCCTCTTTATTTTCATGGCTGGAATGTTTGAACGGGCAAACATCCGTGCGCTCTGCATTTTCTTCAATCAAACCGTATTGCCACCACTCTTTGGCGTCAGAGCCAAACCCGCCCAATTGCAAGGCGTGGGGCACCGAATCATATTTAAGGATGCGTTTGCGAATATTGGCGCGAACATTACGTCCGCCCACGGTATCGCCGGCAAATACATCGAAGCGTTCACGCGGATTAATCACCAGCGCAAATCTTGACCCGAGGTTTCTGCTCTTGCGAAGTTTGTGTGCGGGAGAACTCATATTCACAAACAGTTGCATTCCCGCGAAGCACATCGACCAGAACGGTGACTCCGGGTCGACATCGACGCTGTCCGGCCACGGGCTCTCATCCAGCCAGTGCAGGCTCTGCAGCACGCCCCACCCGGCGGCCTGATAATCCTGCGCGGTACTCGCCGATATCGCATCGGTTGAAAAGAACACGATGAGCGGATAAGCGTCCTCGATTGAACCACTCCATGTTCTGGAAAGCGTTACATACTCTTTTAACCCTTCAGCCAGTTTCGCCAGCCCTTGGGCATCCAAAGTGTCGACAAATACAAACTTGATCGAAGACTTCTTGAATGCATTCTTGGAAAAGATGCAGGGAAAGTCGGACCCTGCCCCAAGTCGCTCTTCCAGTTCATTCAAAGCCTCTTTTTCCCAACCGGCCCCACGATGATTAATCTCATCCTGAGAAAGCATGACCCGATAAGAAACCTGCGCATCAAAGTTCCGCATACTCATTCCTTTATGCTGCACAACTTAGAGAGATGACCGAGTGTGGCATCCAGCCGTCTGGCACTTTGCGCTGTCACACCTGCCACGAACTTACGTCTGGCATGACAACTTGCTTACTTGATCTGCCTCTGGAATCAGAAGACCGGCCACAGGTCCCGGGCGTTATTCGCCACTCGACGAACGCTCAGGTTGTTGACTGACCTGCTGCTGATGAATCGATGAATCCGCGCCATCGCGTCTTCGATGTCCGGCAGTGCCGGCAACGTGACCACGCGGAAATGGTCGGGCGCGGGCCAGTTGAACGCGGTTCCCTGAACCACCAGCAGCCTTTCCGACATCAGCAGTTCGAGGACAAACTTTTCGTCATCCTTGATCGGGCAAATTTTCGGATCGATCCTTGGAAATGCGTACAGCGCGCCCATCGGCTTGACGCAACTGACGCCAGGAATAGCGTTGAGCAGTTCATGCACCCGGTTACGCTGCTCGAGCAGACGCCCCTGAGGCAAGACCAGGTCATTGATACTCTGGTAACCCCCCAGCGCGGTCTGGATCGCATGCTGGGCCGGAACGTTGGCGCACAGGCGCATGTTCGCCAGCATGTCGATGCCTTCGATGTAGCCGGCGGCATGCTGCTTCGGCCCGGAAATCACCAGCCAGCCGGAGCGGAACCCGGCCACCCGGTACGACTTGGACAACCCGTTGAAGGTCAGGCACAGCAGGTCCGGCGCCAGCGAGGCGGTGCTGATGTGCACCGCCTCGTCGTAGAGAATCTTGTCGTAGATCTCGTCGGAGAACACCACCAGATTGTGCTGGCGCGCGATCTCCAGCATTCCCAGCAGCACGTCTCGCGGATACACCGCACCGGTGGGATTGTTGGGGTTGATGATCACCAGCGCTCGGGTGTTGGGGGTGATTTTGGCCCGTATGTCATCGAGGTCCGGCCACCAGTCCTGATGCTCGTCGCACCTGTAGTGCACCGCATTGCCCCCGGCAAGACTCACCGCGGCGGTCCACAACGGATAATCCGGAGCAGGCACCAGCACTTCGTCGCGGTTGTTCAGCAGCGCCTGCAGTGACATCACAATGAGCTCGGAGACGCCATTGCCCAGGTAGATATCGTCGACGCCGACGCCCTCGATCTGCTTCTGCTGACAGTACTGCATGACGGCCTTGCGGGCGCTGAACAAGCCTTTGGAGTCACTGTAACCTTGCGCCGTCGGCAAATTACGGATCACATCCTGGAGTATCTCGTCGGGCGCCTCGAAACCGAAGGGCGCGGGATTGCCGATATTCAACTTGAGAATGCGCTGGCCGTCCTCCTCCATCTTTCTGGCCTGCTCCAGTGCCGGGCCACGAATGTCATAACACACACTGTTCAACTTCAGCGATTTCAGATACTGCACGACTACACATCCTTGTTTTTTTATCAGGGCCGCAGCAACAGCAAACTCAGGTCCGAGAGACTGCCTTCAACTGCTCATCCGGGGACTTCGACAGTGCCCGCGACATATTCAGGAAAACGAACAACACGACCATCGGAATGGCGATAAACAGTGCCAGGCCACGAACGCCCAGTTCGGAAAAGGAACTGACCAGCAAACCGTAACCGGCCCCCGCCGCCATCTGGAAAAAGAAAAACTGCCCGGAGGAAATACCGATATCGCGACTGACACTCTTCAATAGCCCGGCCTGAGTCGCGGGAATCACCATCCCGACCGACAACAGAATGAACACCATCGGAATCAGCAGCGCCGGCAGCACACTGCCAAACACCGACAGCAGAATGCCCAGCAACATGCACCCGGCCATGCCTACCCTGCTTCCAAGCAGCAGGATCTCGTTCAACGCCCACCTGGCGCTCAATGCTCGCGCCAACGTACTGCCAATCACATAACCGACGGCGCACAGGGAGATCACCGCGCCGTAACCCAGGCTGGACATGCCCAGTTCCGTCTGCAACGCATAAGTCGAACAGGACAGGAACACGAAGTAACTCATCCACACCAGACTGATGCCGGCGGCATAAGCCAGATAATCCGCATTTCTGAAGTTGGCGGCATAAACGGCAATGATGCTGCGCCCCGTCGAATCCGATGCTCCCGGAGAGGTGTCGACCTGCCAGAAAAGCACCAATGCCGCGAGATTGAACATCCCCACGCCGCCCATCATCCAGCGCCATCCCAGCGAAGGTAACAACATGCCGCCGAGCAACGGTGCGATACACGGCGTGAGCGCTATCGCCGAGGCAAGGGTGGTGAGAATTCGCAGACGTTTGCTTTCCGGATAATCGGATTTCACGATCAGCCTGGTGGTTACGGTTCCTACACACCCTCCGAGGGCCTGCATGAAACGCGCAACCGCAAACAGGTAAAAGGAGTCCGAGAACGCTGCAAGCAGGCACCCGGCAGCACAAATCAGCAACCCCGAAATCTGTACGCGACGGGCTCCGATACGATCGGCAAGAATCCCCGCCAATACCACGGACAACGCATACCCGATCATGTAAACAACAAACGTTTCCTGAATCGCCTCATGGGGGACTCGAAACTCCTCCGCCAGTTTTGCAACCGTAGGCGTCATCAGACCGAGTCCGAGCTGCGGCACGATTACAGCCGTCAATAACGCTGCAGGTAACAGGATTCCGGGGCGGCTGGATTTCACGCAGAAAGCTCCTTGAGGTATTGATCAGTCGTCAGCAAATGCGGCAGAACCCGGTCGATCTGACGTGTGATCATGGCCAGTGAACTGGTGTAGTAATGGTTACCGGCAGCCAGTTGGCCCAAGGCATAAATAGCGTCGCTGGCCTTGCCACTGCGGTCGATGACCTTGTGCGAGCCGAATGACACGTGCAGTCCACCAAACGGATGGTGCTGAGCGACGCCATTGTTGACCATCGAAGACACCAGCTCGGTACCGGTCTGCCCGACACCACCGGTTTCAGATCGAGTGGCGTTGATGACCCAGTCGGCATGACAGGCGCCTGCCTGGTAATTCAGGACGAAACCGCCACCGGGACTCAGTTCCACGCCCTTCAGGCCAGGACGAATCACGAGGTGCCCGGATTCGAGCATGTTGCGCAACTTGTTGGCCGTTGCCGGAGGCATCGGGTTGCACAGGCTCATGAAAATCGAGTGATAGTTGGCCATGTAATAACTGCGATCGCCCGCACTCAGGCTGTCCCAGGCCAGCTCGACGTAGTCGTTGGCAATATCAATCAGGATGGACAGCCACTTTTCGCCACGGGCCGATGCTTGAAGATGGCGCTCCAGCCGCTCGAACGGCAGTTGACCTGGCGCCAGTTCAGCCTTGAGCTTCTCCAGATCCACGCCTTGGGCAGTCAGTTCGAAGGTGATCAGGCCAAGCCATTTCGACCAGGAGATCATCCCCGCTTCATCACGCAGCTCTTCGATGCGTTCGCGGGTGATGACCTTGTAAGTGAAGTCGTGATGCGGCATGCGCACCGCTGGCAGCAGCGCATTGCGCGACAGCATGACGATCTTGCCGCGGTGTCCCTGGGCATTCAGGGCCAGGACTGCATCGACAGCGGAGAGGCTGGAACCAATGATCGCCACCTGATCGTCGCCGCCAATCGCGGAAAACTTGGTCCACATCGGATACGGATTGCCGATGTAGTTTTGGGAGCAGGCCAACGAGAAGATATCCGCCGGTTCAGCGGTACCGATGCACAAAATCACCCGGTCGAACACTTGTTGCGGCCCGTTTTCGACACCGACGACCGCTTTGTCATCGTGCATTGTCAGGCTGGTGACCTTTTGCCCGATCACCCGAATCGGCCGCTTGAGGTCGCGCGCCAGCGCCACTTGCTCGGCAAAACAATCGGACAGGTACTCACCAAAATAGTGACGGGGCAAGAAATCAAGTTGCGCCAGTGCACTTCCATATTTATGAGTGACCCATCCTACAAAGTGCCGGGGATCGTCACTTTTCACGGACATGAATCGGGCCTGGCGATTAATCAATCCATAATCACCATCGTTTTGATAAGCGCGACCTGGACCTATTTTCTTGTCAGGCTCATAGAGAGTAATTGCAACATCCATATTTTTCAGCTTAACGTCGCGCTGCAACGCATCAATTACACTAATCGCTGTTGCACCCCCTCCGACTATCGCAATCTTTAGTTGCGGCTCGCGATGATTAGTCTTATTGAGTGTTGACAGTTTTTCAAAAGCAGTCATTGCCGACGATATCCCTATACCAATCCAGTTTCTCTTGACCCCAATGACTCGCGCGCCACCCCTCAACGCGTTAGCTTGAGCGGCGTTGAGCGTATTTGTATGCCGCGCTAAGATGAAGATCCATTAAATGGATTTTGGTGTGTACCACTATGACCAGAGGTAAGCGGCCAGTTGGCCTCGACCTAGTCTTGCCGTTCGAATTGACCGAACATTCGCTGTCCACCAAACATCAGCTTTTGTGCCGTTTCCTTGAACATCTGATCAGTTCCGGCCGGCTCCAATCCGGCGAAGCGCTGCCCTCCACGCGTACGCTTGCGCAAAGATGGGGAGTTTCCCGAGGGACCCTGGAAACTGTTTTCGATCAATTGCGCGAAGAAGGTTTCATCATTCGCAAGCGAGGTGCCGGCTCGGTAGTCTGCGCAACATTGCCGGATAATCTGATCGCCGCCGCCAGAACTAAGGAACTGCAAGTCGAACTTGATACTCACCGGTCATCCGATTCACCTGCTCCCATTACTTATTTACAGCCGTATGTACCGTTTATTGCCAGACTGGCCGATCCGGGATTGCTCGAAGAAAAAGATGTAAAGTCGTTATGCACACCTTCCGCCAAAGACCTCGCCACCGCAGTATCGGCCTCGTCACTCGGCGGTGACGAGAACTTGCGCAAGTCCATTTGCGACCATATCCAGATCTACCGGGGAATTGACTGCTCACCTCAGGACATCGTGATTACCCACGGCATCAGGCACTGTCTCGACCTTATCAGCCGGGTATTGGGAAAAGAGGCCGTCGTTGCCATGGAAGATCCCGGCTATTACTGGGCCCGGCGGATATTCAATTGTTCCGGCAACACAATCATCGATATTCCAGTGGACGATGCAGGTCTGATCGTTGAAGCGTTGTCACCCGCCAGTCCGGTTCAGGCCATTTATGTCACGCCCTCTCACCAGGCTCCTTTGGGTGTCTGCATGAGCATGGCACGCCGCAAGGCCCTGCTGGCCTCGGCGACCGCAGCCAATGCGATCATCATCGAGGACGACTACGACAGCGAGTACAACTATGGCAGTGCTCCCCTGCCCGCCATCAAATCAATAGATACAAACGACCGGGTGATTTTCTGCGGCAGCTTCAATAAAACCCTGTTCAGCAACTTTCGTCTGGGCTTCATGGTCATTCCCAAACATTTACAGAAGAAAGTCATCAACCTCATCGAAGACACCGGCCAGACGCCCGGCATACTGGGTCAGCTCGCACTCAACCAGTTTCTCTGTACCGGAAAATATGTAAGGCATTTGCGCATCTCGCGACAGACGTATCAACATCGACGCGATTTGCTGATCTCAAAGCTGCGAGAAAACCCTGATCTGCAGATTTCCGGCGAGCAATCCGGATTACATTTTGTGCTCTGGTTACCCGCAGACATTGATGAAAGAGAATTCTGCGCACGGGCTGCCCTCTTCAATCTTTGCCTGCAACCGGTATCCGCATTCACCAGCAGTCACGCGGTCAAACCTGGCGTGCTGATTGGCTACGCGGCGCTTACCGATGCGCAGATCAATCAGGCGGCTGCCTGCTTGCTGGATCTCGTCAAGTCATTCAATGTATCGAGCGCGTCCCGATCGGATAAACAACCCGCTCCGCTATGACTCACATCCGGGCATTGTTTGCCTGGCCCACGCAAAAAAGCCCGGCAGCGCTACCGGGCTCTTTAATTGCTGCTAACGGGCGACACGCGACAACGTGTCATCCGTTTCCTGTGCCGCTGTTTTCGCTCCGTGAATCAGCGGTCCATAACGCCGACTGAATTCCCAGCCATACGGCACGCGATCCTTGCTGACGCCGTTGTCCCAGTTTACCGACCAGGTCATCAGGCCCTTGATCGGCAGCCCTTTGATCGCCAGACGTTTGAGCGCATTGCCGACGGCGGTGCTGTCGATCACGTAACCGGTGGCAGCCGCATCGACGTTGGCCGGCAGGCCGATGACGAATTTGTCCGCCGGGATTTTGGTGAAGCCCCGGGTACCGGTCACCAGACTTTCGGTCAGGTAGTAGAGGAAGTCCTCTTTCAGCGCATCGTTGTTCTGCGCGATCCACGCACCATTACCATTATTGGCTTCCGGTACCCAGACCCCGTCGCCGCCCTGGTTGTAGAACTGCGGCGCGATGAAGTCGTAATAGCCTTCAAGTGCCTGCAGGTAACCGACGTATTTGCCATTGGTGGTCAGGTACGGAAACTCCGGGGCCATGCTGATGATGAAGTGCTTGCCCTGGCCTGCGTAGTGATCCTTGACCAGTTTCAGCGCGGCCGGCAGCACGGTCTTGTTGGCGGCGAAATCAATCGCGCTCTGTTCAAGATCGATGTCCAGGCCATCGAAGCCGTAGGTTTCCACCAGACGGATAATCTCATTGGCCAGTGGTTGTTCCTGTCCGGTCCGCAACTCGATGTGCGCATCGGCGCCACCCAGGGACAAGAGCACCGCCCGCCCCTGGCTGTTGAGCACGCCGACCTGACGCCGGAACTCGGCATCGGAGACGTTGTACGGCTTGAAGGTTGGAATCCCGCTGCCCTTCATGAACGCCACCGCGACCACGTTGTACTCCTTGGGCACCGCTTCCAGAGCGATTTCGGCGAAGCGGCCCTGACGATAGCCGTCACTTGGACCCGCCGGCCAGTTGTGCCAGAAGCCCATGAGTATTTTTTTGCCGGCGATGCTCGGCATCAGCGAGGCCGCGTCGGCCGCCTGGTTTTGCACTAGCGTGAAGTCGATATTTGACATGTTCTAATCCTTCAGAACCTGTGAGTTGAGCGTAACGCCGTTATTTGAAGTCGACGTCGAACGCCTGATAGAACGCGTTGCCGGTGTTGGCGACGATCCACATCAGCACGATGACGTGACGGCCCTTTTTGGTGGCCGGCAATTTCACCGAATGATTGACCTTGGCCTTCAATTCCCCCGGATAGCTGTAATACGGCACTTGAGTGTAGAAGTCTTCGGCGAAAGGCTGCGCTTCGAGTTGTGCACGGGAAATACGCTGTTTCGGATCCCAGCCATCCTTGGTGATCAGCCAGCGATAACCACGGGTGGTGTGTGGCGCGGTGTATTCCCACTTCACTTCCAGCGTCTGGCCCGGGGTCACACTGAGCAGTGGCCAGCTGAACGGACGATTGAGCTTTTTGCTCATTTCCTCGTCGGTGAAGTTCACGCAGTCACGGGCATCGGTCTTGCCACCGCTGAGGATGTAACCGTCGGCGGGCGGCGTGACACTGTCACTGTCGCTGCCATAGGGAGCAGGAAAAGGTCCTGCCGTCAGCGCCGGGAAGTTCTTGCCGCCTTCCATTTCGTTGACCTGCCAGGCACCGAGCAATCCTTGCTCGATGGCTACCGCACCGCGGCTGGCTGGAGAGGTGACGCGACCGTGTCGCAGTTGGGTTTGAGCTTGTGGTTGATTCATGTTTTTCACTCCGTTGATTTAAGAACTCTCCTGTCCGAGGAGAGGCCTTCAAGCTAACGGAGGTGGTTTTTTTGTCCATCGGCGGTTTTGTCGCAGTCAATCGGCGTCTCAAGTCAAAAACGCCGAAAACACTGGATGAATATACAGCCCATTACGACAAGACCCACCCAACGCATGGCCAAAGGCCTACACGCCGACACTGCAAAAACTGGCATTCAGTACTCATGGCAGTTGCGCCTGGTACTCCTTTTCGTACTGGCCAGCGAGTTGTTCCTTTTGCTTGTCATCGAGCAATTTGCCGGCCATCTGGAAGAACTTCTGCTCTTCTTCCTTGAGATGGTGATGGACTTTGTCGGAGAGCTTCTTCGCCGTTGCCAGCCACGCCGGGCTGGACATCTCGGTCTCGTCCAGCTCTTCCATCATCTCGTCCATTTCATGATGCTCGGAGATGGCGTGGCGACTGAGGTCAACACCGTTGTCGAACTCCATCAGCGGGATGTAAAAGTGGCGCTCTTCGGCGGTTTCGTGGGCCTGCAGCTCGGCTTTCAGCTGTTTATAGGCTTCAACCCGCTCCGGGGTGTCGCCGCTGGTTTCGACCAGGGCTTTGGCGTAACTGCGCTGGCGGTCGTGGCTTTCGCGAAGGGCTTCGAAAATATTCATGGGGGATCCTCATCAACCGCGTTCGGAATGACGCTGTAAAAGCTAGACCCCGGCGCGACAGCGGCGGTTCCAAAGGGATGAGGAAGGACTTGGAAGACGCTCCCCGGGCAGGATAGGCTGGCGGTTCATCTCACAAGGAAGTTGCACATGACGTTGCGAATCGAGCTGTCGCAGAACCCTACGGAAGAACAGCGCAAAGCCATTCTCGAGCCTTTGATTGCGTATAACGACGCCCGGACCGGTGGTTCCACATCTGAACCTTTCGCCCTGCTGGTGCGCGATGAACACGACGCGATTCTCGGCGGTTTGTACGGCCGGGTGATCTTCCAGTGGATGTACATCGAGTTGCTGTGCGTCCCGGAACAGGGTCGCGGGCAACGCATCGGCTCGGAACTGATGGCCATGGCGGAAAATCTGGCCAAGGAGAAGAACTGCCTCGGCATCTGGCTGGACACCTTCGACTTTCAGGCGCCGGCGTTCTACGAGAAGCTGGGATTCAGCCAGTTTGGCGAGATCGTTGATTACCCGCCGGGGCATAGCAGGCACTATTTCCAGAAGCGCTTGAAGGGTTGAACCTCAAGGGCCCTTCGCGAGCAGGCTCGCTCCCACAATGGAATGCATTTCAAAAGTGGGAGCGAGCCTGCTGGCGATAACGGCAGCCGCTTCAACGCATGATCAGAGGCAGGTCGCCAACGCCGCCAACCGGCGCTTGGCAACAAAATCGTCCTTCTGCGCGTAGTAGTTGAGCACGGTTCCCGACGCATCGCTGGTCACGTCGACAAATGACTCTGCGGAACGGGTGTACACCGTCGAGCCACCCTTCTTGCCCGGTTGCAGATACGCTCCGGCGTCCACGCCAAACACTGCTTCGTCCTGCCAGCCGAACTGTACGCACTGAGCGACAACTTTCTCCGGCTTGTCCGAGGTCAGAACCTTGTACGGGGCTTTGGTGCGAGAATCGTCCATCACCGAACCCGCGCAGCCAGCCAGCAGGGTCGCGGCCAGCGCTACCATCAGAATTCGCATTGCATTCGCTCATTCAGAAAAAAGCGGACTGTATCACCGCAACAGGCAAAATCGTTCTGCTTTACTGCATTTATAGCGCGACATGCGGCAGCCGCTCCGGCACCCTAGGGTCATCAGCCTCACAAGGAACACACATGGCGCCCACCGACCAGCGACATGAACAAGCCCTGAAACTGTTTCTCGACGCGCGCCCCGAATTGCGCGAAACCCTCGATCATCTCAATCCGCTGCAGGCCCAGGCCAAGGGTGAAACCGCTGCGCAGTATCGTGAAGAACGTCTGCACGAAGCCTTCGAGGCCGAGGCGGAGAATCAAGGCCTGTTCGCCTGGGAACTGACCTTGCTCCTGACGGCCGCAACGCCCGAGGACTATCAGGCCCAGCGCATGGAGGTGCATCGCGAGGTAGCGGAAATGGCCCACATGCGCTGGGAAGATTACTGCGATCTGTATGGGCTGGAACCGTAAACGCCGCTGAAGGATATTGTCGCCGATGCTGCCCTCCACTTCGACTCACCGCGCCACTTCCGGGCATCTGCATCGGCAGAAATGGCGCGGGCGCATCGGTCTGGCGCTGGTGGCCAGCCTGTCGGTACTCGCCGGCATGACCGATGCAATCGGCTTCATGGCCAGCGGCGATTTCGTTTCGTTCATGAGCGGCAACACCACGCGGCTGGCGGTGGCGATCAGTGACGGCGACCTCGGACTGACCTTGCGCCTGATCATCCTCGTCGTCACCTTCGTGATCGGTAATGCCTTGGGGATCGTGATCGGGCGCCTCGGTGGCCGGCGCACGCTGCCCTTGTTGCTGTGCATCGCCACCCTGCTTTGCCTGGCGGCGGCATGGCCGTACGACACGCAACTGCCGGCGCTGCTGGCGGCGATCATCGCGATGGGCATGCTCAACGCGGCGGTCGAGGAAGTGAACGGCCTGCCAGTGGGCCTGACATACGTGACCGGAGCGCTGTCGCGGTTCGGCCGTGGACTGGGGCGCTGGATGCTCGGCGAGCGGCGTAATGGCTGGCGGGTGCAACTGGTGCCGTGGAGCGGGATGTTCATCGGCGCGATTCTCGGCGCGCTGCTGGAGCAGCATTTCGGACTTCGGGCATTGTTCGCCAGCGGCTTGCTGGCGGCGGTGCTGGGCGTGCTGTCCCTGAGCATTCCGCGGCGTTGGCAACTGGGCTATATGCCGCGCTGATCGATACCACATCGGCTCCTGTGGGAGCGAGCCTGCTCGCGAAGAGGCCGGTACATTCAACCTCTTCATCGCCTTATCCGCCGCTTTCGCGAGCGGGCTCGCTCCCACACAAAACACCACGCTTCACTTGGGTTTCGCGGCTGCCGTCATAAAGCTTTATCATGGCCGCAGTTTTGCTGATCGAGTCCGTCATGAAGTTCGCCATCGCGCTGTTTTCCGCCGCCCATGCGCCCTCCTCGCGCCGTGCCCTGCTGTTTGCGCAGGCTGCGCTGGCCGGCGGGCATGAGATTGTCCGGCTGTTTTTTTATCAGGACGGCGTCTACAACGCCTCCGACGCGGTGGTCACCCCGCAGGACGAACTGGACCTGCCCAAACAATGGCGCGCGTTCATCAGCGAGCAGCAACTGGACGGTGTGGTGTGTATCGCCGCCGCCCTGCGCCGTGGCGTGCTGAATGACGAAGAAGCCAAACGCTACCAGCGTGATGCCGTCGCGGTCAGCGCGCCGTGGGAGTTGTCCGGCCTCGGCCAGTTGCACGACGCGGTGCAGGACGCCGATCGACTGATCTGTTTCGGAGGCGCGTGAGATGGCCAAATCCCTGTTGATCATCAGCCGCCAGTCGCCATGGTCCGGCCCCGGCGCCCGCGAAGCGCTGGACGTCGTGCTGGCCGGCGGCGCGTTCGATCTGCCGATCGGCCTGCTGTTTCTCGATGACGGCGTGCTGCAACTGGCCGCCGGACAGAACGCCAAGGCCCTGCAACAGAAAGACCTCAGCGCCAACCTGCAGGCGCTGCCGATGTTCGGCGTTGAAGAACTGTTCTACTGCACCGACAGCGCCAGCGCCCGTGGCCTGAGCACGCTGTCGCTGGACGAAGCGCAGCCGCTTGGCGCCAGCGAAATCACCGCCCTTATTGACCGTTACGACCAGGTGATCACCCTCTGATGTCGACTTTGCATGTGTTGTCTCATTCCCCGTTCGGCGATGATCGCCTGAGCAGTTGCCTGCGCGTGATCGGCGCTGCCGACGCCTTACTGTTATCCGGTGATGCGGTTTACGCCCTGCAACCGGGCACTGCGCCATTCGCCACGCTGAACGAGCGCCGGGTCAAGCTGTTCGCCCTCGCCGAAGACCTGCAGGCCCGTGCCATCGTTGCTCCCGACTGGGCCGAAGCCATCGATTACCCGGCCTTCGTCGAACTGTCGATCCACCACGACAAGGTCAACAGTTGGCTATGAACTCGATGACTGTCGGCGCCCGCGCCATCGAACTGGACAAGGACGGCTTTCTGGTCGACCTCGACGACTGGTCCCATGACGTTGCCAGCGCCCTCGCCGCCGCTGAAGACATCGAACTGACTGCGGAACACTGGGAAGTCCTCGAACTGCTGCGCAGCTTTTACGCAGAATTCCAGTTGTCGCCAGCCACCCGCCCGTTGATCAAGTACACCGCACTCAAACTCGGCCCGGACAAAGGCAACAGCCTGCACCTGAACCGACTGTTCAAAGGCACCCCTGCCAAACTCGCCGCGAAACTGGCGGGCCTGCCCAAACCGACGAATTGCTTATGACCGACTTTCCAGCGCTGACCCTCGAAACACCCACCGAGCACCCGTTCGCGCAGTTCGTGCGGATCCTCGGCAAGGGCAAACGTGGCGCCCGCGACCTGACCCGTGAAGAAGCGCGGGAAGCCATGGGCATGGTGCTCGACGACAAAGTCGAAGACACCCAGCTCGGGGCTTTTCTTATGCTGCTGCGGCACAAGGAAGAAAGCGCGGAGGAAATGGCCGGTTTCACCGAAGCCTTGCGCGAGCGCCTGTCAGCGCCAACGCTGAATGTCGATCTGGACTGGCCGACCTACGCCGGCAAGAAACGCCATCTGCCGTGGTACCTGCTGTCGGCCAAGTGCCTGGCGCAAAACGGCGTGCGGATTTTCATGCACGGCGGCGGCGCGCACACCGCCGGACGTCTGTACACCGAACAACTGCTTGGCGAGCTGAACATCCCGCTGTGCCGCACCTGGCAGCAAGTCGGCAGCGCGCTGAACCACGGCGGTCTGGCGTTCATGCCGCTGATCGACTGGGCGCCGCAGTTGCAGAAGATGATCGACCTGCGCAACACCATGGGCCTGCGCTCGCCGATTCACTCGCTGGCACGGATTCTCAATCCACTGCGCGCCCGTTGTGGCCTGCAAAGTATTTTCCACCCGGGCTATCAAGCGGTGCATCGCGAGGCCAGCGGTCTGCTCGGCGACACAGCGATCGTGGTCAAGGGCGATGGCGGCGAAATCGAGATCAATCCGGATGCCGACAGTCATCTGTACGGCACGAAGGGCGGCGAGAGCTGGGACGAGGAATGGCCGCAGCTGTCGAGCCAGCGCCACGTCAAACCGGCCACGCTGGACGTCGAACATCTCAAGGCTGTGTGGCGCGGCGAGGTGGTCGACAGCTATCCGCAAATGGCCCTGATCTCGACCATGGCCCTGGCCCTGCGCGGCCTCGGTCAAAGCCGCGAGCAAGCGTTCGCAACCGCCGAGCAATACTGGGCGGCGCGCAACAAATCGATTTAACCGATCATAGACGCCCGATCTTTGCGCTTTTTGTTCGAACTCATCGGAATAGACTCGGCTCCAACGCTTATTGGAATCAGGAGTCTTGATCATGGGTTTACTCGTCGACGGCCACTGGCAGGACAAGTGGTACGAAAGCAGCAAAGACGGCGCCTTTCAGCGCGAACAGGCGCAACGGCGCAATTGGGTCACCACTGACGGCCAGCCCGGGCCGAGCGGTGAAGGCGGTTTCGCCGCCGAAGCCGGGCGCTATCACCTGTATGTGTCCCTCGCCTGCCCGTGGGCGCACCGCACGCTGATTCTGCGCAAGCTCAAAGGTCTGGAAAGCCTGATCGACGTGTCCGTGGTCAGCTGGCTGATGCTGGAAAACGGCTGGACCTTCGACCAGACCCTTGGCTCGACCGGCGACAAGCTCGACCACTTCGACTTCATGCATCAGCGCTACACCGCCGACACGCCGAACTACACCGGCCGTGTCACGGTGCCGGTGCTGTGGGACAAAAAGCTCAAGCGCATTGTCAGCAATGAGTCGGCGGAAATCATCCGCATGTTCAACAGCGCCTTCGATGACCTGACCGGTAACGAACTGGACTTCTACCCGGCACCGTTACGCGGCGAGATCGATGCACTGAACGAACGGATTTATCCGGCGGTGAACAACGGTATGTATCGCGCTGGCTTTGCCACCTCGCAACAGGCTTATGAAGAGGCGTTCGATGAGGTGTTTGCCGAGCTGGATCACTTGGAACGGCTGCTGGGCGCCAATCGCTATCTGACGGGTGAATACCTGACCGAGGCCGATGTGCGACTGTTCACCACGCTGATTCGCTTCGATGCGGTGTACCACGGGCACTTCAAGTGCAATCTGCGGCGGATTGCCGATTACCCGAACCTGTCGAACTGGCTGCGAGAGCTGTATCAGTGGCCGGGGATTGGCGAGACGGTGGATTTTCAGCACATCAAAAACCACTACTACGGTAGCCACAAGACCATCAATCCGACGGGGATTGTGCCGAAGGGGCCGAAGCAGGACTTCAGTGTGGCGCATGATCGGGCGCGGCTCAACGGCAAAGGGGTTTGGCGTAGAGGCTGATTGATTCGGTGTGTTTGAGGGCCTCTTCGCGAGCAAGCCCGCTCCCACACTGGATTTGTGCATGACACAGATCCAATGTGGGAGCGGGCTTGCTCGCGAATGAGGGCAACTCGATTTTCAGACCTGCGCCTGAGCACCCTCGAACCACGCCAGTTTCTCGCGCAGCTGCACCACTTCACCGACGATCACCAGTGTCGGCGCATGCACTTCATGCTCCGCCACCAGACGCGGCAGGTCGGCCAAGGTGCCGGTGAAGACCCGCTGATTGACTGTGGTGCCCTGCTGGATCAACGCCGCCGGGGTGTCCGCGCTGCGACCGTGTTTGATCAACTGTTCGCAGATCACCGGCAAGCCCACCAGGCCCATGTAGAACACCAGCGTCTGCGCCGGGGCGACGAGGTCGGCCCACGGCAGATCGGTGGAACCGTCCTTCAGGTGGCCGGTGACGAAGCGCACCGACTGCGCGTAATCGCGGTGGGTCAGCGGAATCCCGGCATACGCCGCGCAACCGCTGGCTGCCGTGATCCCCGGCACCACCTGGAACGGAATCCCGTGGGCTGCCAGCTCTTCGATTTCTTCACCACCGCGACCGAAGATGAACGGGTCACCGCCCTTCAAGCGCACCACGCGTTTGCCGGCCTTGGCCAGATCCACCAGTTGCTGGTTGATCTGATCCTGTGGCACCGCATGATCAGAGCGACGCTTGCCGACATAGACGCGCTCGGCATCGCGACGGCACAGCTCAAGAATCGCCGGAGCGACCAAGCGGTCGTACAGCACTACGTCGGCTTGCTGCATCAGGCGCAAGGCGCGGAAGGTCAGCAGATCCGGATCACCCGGCCCTGCCCCCACCAGATACACCTCGCCGGTAGTAACAGTCGCTTCGCCATCAATCTTGGCCTGCAACAGCCGCTCGGCCTCAGTGCCCTGCCCGGCCAGTTGCCGGTCGGCAATCGGGCCCTGAAACACGTCTTCCCAGAAACCACGGCGCTGCTGCACATCCGGAAACAGGTTTTTCACCTGATTGCGGAAACGCGCGGCAAGACCAGCCAGTTGGCCGTAGGTCGAAGGAATCCAGGTTTCGATCTTGGCGCGAATCAGCCGCGCCAGCACTGGCGCATCGCCGCCGCTGGACACCGCGATGATCAGCGGCGAGCGGTCAACGATTGCCGGGAAGATCACGCTGCATAGCTGCGGCGCATCGACCACGTTGACCGGCACGCAACGCCGATGGGCATCGCTGGAGACCTGCGCATTCAGCGTTTCATCGTCGGTGGCGGCAATGATCAGCCCGCAACCGTCCAGATCCGCTTCCACGTAACCACGCAGCAGACATTCGCCACCGCTGGCGCTGACCAGTTCGCGCAGTTGCGCTTCGATTTCAGGTGCGACCACCCGCAGCAGCGCACCGGCATCGGCCAACAGGCGGGATTTGCGCAAGGCAATTTCCCCCCCACCGACCACCAACACACGACTGCCGCGCAGGTTGTGAAACAGCGGCAGATATTTCATTTAACCGATGACCTCAAGGCCACCCATGTACGGCTTCAGCACGTCCGGCACGCGGATCGAACCGTCGGCCTGCTGGTAGTTTTCCAGCACCGCCACCAACGTACGACCGACCGCCAGGCCGGAACCATTCAGGGTGTGTACCAGCTCAGGCTTGCCGGTTTCCGGGTTGCGGAAACGCGCTTGCATGCGGCGGGCCTGGAAGTCGCCGCAGTTGGAGCACGACGAAATTTCGCGGTACTTGTCCTGGCTCGGAATCCACACTTCGAGATCGTAGGTTTTCACGGCGCTGAAGCCCATGTCGCCGGTGCACAGCGCCAGGGTGCGGTAAGGCAGACCCAGCAGTTGCAGGACTTTTTCGGCGTTGGCGGTCAGGCCTTCCAGCGCTTCCATCGAAGTCGACGGCTCGACGATCTGGACCATTTCAACCTTGTCGAACTGGTGCTGACGGATCATGCCGCGGGTGTCGCGACCCGACGCACCGGCTTCGCTGCGGAAGCACGGGGTGTGGGCGACGAACTTGATCGGCAGTTGTTTCGAGTCGACGATTTCACCGGCGACGATGTTGGTCAGGGACACTTCGGCGGTCGGGATCAGGTACAGATCGGCTTCGCCTTCGCGAGCGATCTTGAAAAGGTCTTCTTCGAACTTCGGCAGCTGACCGGTGCCTTGCAGCGCCGGGGCCTGGACCAGATAAGGCGTGTAGGCCTCTTCGTAGCCGTGCTCGTTGACGTGCAGGTTGATCATGAACTGCGCCAGAGCGCGGTGCAGACGGGCGATCGGACCGCGCAGCAGAGCAAAACGGGCGCCGGACAGCTTGGCGGCGGTTTCAAAGTCCAGCCAGCCGAACTTCTCGCCCAGCGCGACATGGTCTTTCACTTCGAAATCGAAAGCAGTCGGCGTGCCCCAGCGGCGCACTTCAACGTTATCGTCTTCGTCTTTGCCAACCGGTACCGATTCGTGCGGCAGGTTGGGGATACCCAGCAGGATCGAGTCCAGCTCGGTCTGGATCGCGTCCAGCTCGACTTTACCGGCACTCAGCTCGCCCGCCATGCGCTCGACGTCCGCCATCAGCGGCGCGATGTCTTCGCCGCGCTGCTTGGCCTGACCGATGGATTTGGAACGCGCGTTACGCTCAGCCTGCAGTGCTTCGGTGCGGGTCTGGACGGTCTTGCGCTGTTCTTCCAGCGCTTCGATGCGCGCGGTATCCAGGGCAAAGCCACGGGAAGCCAGGCGGTCCGCTACGTCCTGAAGGTTGCTACGTAACAGTTTGGAATCGAGCATGTCGGTTTCTCGTTATCAAAGTTTGGTCAGGGACAGGCCGGCCCACGTCGCGAGCAGCCCGCCGAATACGCTGATCGCCGCATAGCCCAGGGCCAGCGGCACTTGCCCGCTTTCCAGCAGGCGCACCGTATCCAGTGAAAAGGATGAAAAAGTCGTCAGCCCCCCGAGGAAGCCGACCATCAACCCGGCACGCACCTCGATCGGCACCTCCGGGCGTATCAAAAACAGGCCGTACAACACGCCAATCAGCAGACAGCCCACGATATTAACGGCCAGCGTCGCGGTATAGAAGTGCCGCGGCCAATTGGCGTTGACCCAATTGCCGGTGGCGAAGCGCAACAGGGTGCCGGCAATCCCGCCGACGGAGACTGCAACGATCAATGGAAGCACTATTTTCTCCGCTGTCTTGGGCTTAAACGGTCGAGTTGGGCAAGGTGGTTGAGCTTCTCGCCGATCTTCAATTCCAGGCCACGGGGCACCGGTTGATAGAACGGGATTGGTTCGAGCTCTTCCGGGAAATAATCTTCGCCGGCAGCATAGGCATCCGGTTCGTCGTGGGCGTAGCGGTATTCGTCGCCATAGCCCAATTGCTTCATCAGCTTGGTCGGTGCATTGCGCAAGTGCAGCGGCACTTCCAGCGAACCGTACTCGGCAGCGGCGCGCAGCGCGGTCTTGAAGCCCATGTACACCGCGTTGCTTTTCGGTGCACAGGCCAGATAGGTGATGGCCTGAGCCACCGCCAACTCGCCTTCCGGGCTGCCGAGGCGCTCCTGCACCTCCCACGCCGCCAGGCACAGGCTCAGGGCGCGCGGGTCGGCGTTGCCAATGTCTTCGCTGGCCATGCGCACCACGCGCCGCGCCAGGTACAGCGGATCGCAGCCGCCGTCGATCATCCGCGCGAACCAGTAAAGCGCGCCATCGGGGTTGGAGCCGCGTACCGATTTGTGCAGCGCCGAGATCTGGTCGTAGAACGCTTCGCCGCCCTTGTCGAAGCGCCGTCGGGTATCGCCGAGCAGGCTTTGCAGCAGCTCGGTGCCCATCTCGCTGTTGTCTTCGGCCAGATCCGAGGCGTTCTCCAGCAGATTGAGCAGGCGCCGGCCATCGCCATCGGCGGCCGACAGCAGCATCTGGAAGCCTTCATCACTGAGGGTCAGGTTGCGCTTGCCCAGCCCGCGCTCTTCGGTGAGCGCGCGATGCACCAGTTTGCGCAGCGCGGTCTCGTCGAGGCTTTTCAGCACATAGACACGGGCCCGCGACAACAGCGCGTTGTTCAATTCAAATGAAGGGTTTTCGGTGGTGGCACCAATGAAAATCAGCGTGCCGTCTTCGACGTACGGCAGGAACGCATCCTGCTGCGATTTGTTGAAGCGGTGCACTTCATCGACGAACAGGATCGTGCGCTTGCCGTACTGCCCGGCCTGCTGTTTAGCGATTTCAACGGCCTGACGGATCTCCTTGACCCCGGCAAGCACCGCCGAGACCGTTTCGAAGTGCGCATCCGAGACTTCCGCGAGCAATCGCGCCAGGGTGGTCTTACCCACGCCCGGCGGCCCCCAGAAGATCATCGAATGCAGGGCACCCTGCTCCAGCGCCTCACGCAGAGGCTTGCCGCGAGCGAGCACGTGCTCCTGACCGACATACTCATCCAGATTGGTCGCACGCAAACGCGCGGCCAGTGGCTGGGCAATCGGTGCACTGCGAAACAGATCCATCACGTAGCGTTGAAACCTCTATCAGATCTTGAGACCGATCATTTACCCCTGTGGGAGCGGGCTTGCTCGCGAAAGCGGTGTGCCATTCGACATCGATGGCGACTGATCCACCGCCTTCGGGAGCAAGCCCCCTCCCACAAGGTTATGCGTTTATTCCTGAATTACATCGGCACCCTTCGGGATGTCGAACTTGAACTTCGACGCCGACACCGCTTCGTTGGCCTTGACCCCGGTGAACAGGATGTTGGTGCGCTGACCAACGCTGTCGATCAGTTGCATGTCATTGACCAGGCCGTTGCGGAACGACAGGCGCAGGCTGTCGAACAGGGTGTCTTTGGTCTTCGGCTTGAGGGTGAAGTCGATCACGCCGCCCGCCTCTTTCGCGCTGATCTCGAAGCTCTGGCTGATCTTCGACACGTCACCGGACAGCAGCAGCGCCGGGGTCTGGGTCAGGCGCTCGTCGAGCTTCTTGATGGTGGCTTGTTCCAGGTCCGGATCCCACAGGGTGACCTTCTTGCCGTCGGAGACCATGGTCTGCTCGTTTGGCGCTTCGGTGTGCCAGTAGAACAGGCCCGGACGCTGCAGGACCATATCACCGCGAGTTTCCTGCAACTGCGTGCCGCTGCCGTCGAGGGTCAGCTGCGAGAAGTTCGCGGTCAGGGTTTTCGATGTTTCCAGCAATTGGGTCAGACGCGCCACGTCCTTGTCATCGGCGTGGGCGGTGAACGTGGTCAGCGCCAGTACTGGCAACAGCATGCGGATAAGACGCATGGGAGTCCTCTTGAATACTCGTTGGGAGAGCGGCGGCACATCATTGTCCCACCCTTTGCTTTTGCAATCAGTCGCGAACCGGGCCCGGGGCCAGAACTTCACGCGAACCGTTGGTGTTCATTGAGGTGACGACCCCGGCCATTTCCATGGCTTCGATCATGCGCGCAGCGCGGTTGTAACCAATCTTCAGCTTGCGCTGTACCGCGGAAATCGACGCCCGGCGGCTTTCCAGGACGAACTGTACGGCTTCGTCATACAGCGCGTCGGCTTCCGGATCATCACCGTCACCACCACCGCTGCTGCCTTCGAAACCGCTGCCCGCCTCTTCAACACCGTTGAGGATGTCATCGTTGTATTCCGGTGCGCCACGCAGTTTCCAGGCTTCGACCACGCGGTGCACTTCATCGTCGGAAACGAACGCGCCGTGCACCCGGATCGGCAGGCTGGTGCCCGGTGGCATGTAGAGCATGTCACCGTGACCGAGCAGTTGTTCGGCGCCACCCTGGTCGATGATGGTCCGCGAGTCGATCTTGCTCGACACCTGGAACGCCATACGCGTCGGAATGTTGGCCTTGATCAGACCGGTGATCACGTCCACCGAAGGTCGCTGGGTCGCGAGGATCAGGTGAATACCGGCGGCACGTGCTTTCTGTGCGATACGCGCAATCAGTTCTTCAACCTTCTTGCCGACGATCATCATCATGTCGGCGAATTCGTCGACCACCACGACGATGGTCGGCAGCTTCTGCAGTAGCGGCGCTTCGTCGTGAATGCTTTCGCGCTTGTACAGCGGATCGCTCAACGGCTCGCCGGCATCCTGCGCTTCCTTGACCTTGGCGTTGAAGCCGGACAGGTTACGCACGCCCATCTTCGCCATCAGCTTGTAGCGACGTTCCATCTCGGCAACGCTCCAGCGCAGGGCGTTGGCGGCGTCCTTCATGTCGGTCACTACCGGGCACAGCAGGTGCGGAATGCCTTCGTAGATCGACAGTTCGAGCATTTTCGGGTCGATCATGATCAGTTTGGCGTCGTCCGGGCCGGATTTGAACAGGATCGACAGGATCATCGCGTTCACGCCCACCGACTTACCGGAACCAGTGGTACCGGCGACCAGCAGGTGCGGCATCTTCGCCAGGTCAGTGATGACCGGTTTGCCGCCGATGTCGTGGCCCAGGGCCAGGGTGACCGGCGACTTGAAGTTGTCGTACTCGGGGGTCGACAGTACTTCGGAGAAACGCACGATCTGCCGGTCTTCGTTGGGGATCTCGATACCGACCGTGGTCTTGCCCGGAATCACCTCGACCACCCGCACACTGGTCACGGCCAGCGAGCGTGCAAGGTCTTTCGCCAGGTTGGCGATGCGGCTGACTTTGACGCCGGCTGCAGGCTGGATTTCGTAACGGGTAATCACCGGGCCCGGGTGGATCGAGTCCACGGTGACTTCGACACCGAATTCCTTGAGCTTGATCTCCAGCAAGTGGCCGACCGCTGCCAGGGATTCCGGCGAATAGTTGAGTTGTTTCTTTTCCGCAGGATCGAGGATCGAGATCGGCGGCAAGGTGCCTTCCACGGCGCTGTCGACGAACAACGGCACCTGCTTCTCTTTCTGCACTCGCTTGCTTGGCTCCGGCGCCTTGGCCGGAGCCGGGGCGATGACCGGCGGTACCTGCTTCTCGCGATCGGACATGTGTTTGCTCAGGGCCTGCTCGCGCTCGATCAGACGTTCCTTGACCTTGGCCTGTTCACGCTTGTCGGTGACGGTCGGCGCCACCACGTCGTGGACGCGGTCATCGACTTCACGCAGTTGCGCAACCAGTTGCTTACGCTCGGTACGGGCCGACCACCAGCGGTTGATCGCGCCCTGAAAAAGTTCGAACAGATCGAGAGTGATCTTGCCGGTGACGTCCATCACCTTGAACCACGACAGGTCGGTGAACACCGTCAGGCCAAACAGGAACAGCGCAATGAACAACAGCGTGCTGCCCTGAATATTCAGGGCATTGCGCGCCAGATCGCCGAGACTTTCGCCCAGCGCCCCGCCCGCGCCCGCCGGCAGGCCGGTGGCCGCATGAAAATGGATATGCGCCAGCGCAGCGCCGGACAGCACCAGAAACACCAGACCGATCAGGCGCCAGGAGAACAGCCAGCCGCTCCACTGCCACGGCTCGTGACGTTGACGGAAGATCTGATACGCCTTGACCGCCAGCAGCAGCGGGAAGATGTACGCGAAGTAACCCAGCACCATGAACAGGATGTCGGCGCTGTAAGAACCGGCGGGGCCGCCGAAATTCTGCACGTCGTCAATCTTGCTGTTGTGGCTCCAGCCCGGATCATCCTTGCCGTAGGTCAGCAAGGCCATCATCAGGAACAGGCACAAGGCTCCGATGGCGATCAATGCACCTTCCTTGAGCCGGTAGTGCAATTGCTGGCGCCAGAGCGGAACGACTGTTTTTGGTGCTGCGGTGGATTTCTTCAAAACGCTTCTTTTCCTGCGCCCGGGGCGCGTCCATCTATTGAATGTCGATAAAAAACTGCCCAATCCAGGCAGGTAAAAAAGTGAACCGGCGCATCTGAGACTACTTTTAACACTGTGCCGCAGCTTTTATAAACACAGCCATAAACACAGCGCTCTACAAATATTCTGTAACAGCCCGGCATTGTACGGGTTTGTGCGGCTGATGCCATGCTTCAAGACCCATAGCTGAGCATAGCCATTGCCACAAATCCTGCGGCTCAATTTGAGCATGCATTGTCTTTTGTGACAAAGGCTTATGAGGTGTATTTGATGAACGCAGCGAAGCATTCACGCCTGATCATTCTCGGTTCCGGCCCCGCCGGTTACAGCGCCGCCGTGTACGCTGCCCGTGCCAACCTCAAACCGGTGGTGATTACCGGGCTGCAGGCCGGTGGTCAGCTCACCACCACCGTCGAAGTCGACAACTGGCCTGGCGATGTCGAAGGCCTGACCGGCCCGGTGCTGATGGAGCGCATGCAAAAACACGCCGAGCGCTTTGCCACAGAGATCGTTTACGACCACATCCACACCGCCAAGTTGCAGCAGCGCCCGTTCGAACTCATTGGCGACAGCGGCACTTACACCTGCGACGCGTTGATCATCGCCACCGGCGCCTCGGCGCAGTATCTGGGCCTGCCCTCGGAAGAAGCCTTCGCCGGCAAAGGGGTTTCGGCCTGCGCGACCTGTGACGGCTTCTTCTATCGCAATCAGGTGGTCGCCGTGGTGGGCGGCGGCAATACCGCTGTCGAGGAGGCGCTGTACCTGTCGAACATCGCCAAAGAGGTGCATTTGATCCATCGCCGCGACAAATTGCGCTCGGAGAAAATCCTTCAGGACAAACTGTTCGAAAAAGCCGCCAGCGGCAATGTTCGCCTGCACTGGAACCAGAATCTGGACGAAGTGCTGGGCGATGCCAGCGGCGTGACCGGTGCGCGCCTGCGTGACAGCCACAGCGGACAGACCCACGAACTGACACTGGCCGGCGTGTTCATCGCCATCGGCCACAAACCCAACACCGACCTGTTTCAGGGCCAATTACCAATGCGCGACGGCTACCTGCTGGTCAAGGGCGGCAGCGACGGCGACGCCACCTCCACGGAGATCCCCGGCGTCTTCGCTGCCGGCGATGTGGCCGACCACGTCTACCGCCAGGCCGTGACCTCGGCCGGCGCCGGCTGCATGGCGGCACTGGACGCGGAGAAGTATCTGGACGACATTCCTGTCATTTAACGGCACACTTTAGCGCGGGCCTGATGCCCGCACTGCCCTCCCCTTCTGCAAGCCTGGACGCCATGCTGACTTGGTTACAACGCAATTCCCTGACCTTCCCGCCCCTGGAAAAGGCCATGCGCGATCCCAATGGATTGCTGGCTGCCGGTGGCGATCTGTCCGCCGATCGGCTGGTGCAGGCTTACCGGCACGGCTGTTTTCCGTGGTTCTCCGAAGGCCAGCCGATCCTCTGGTGGTCGCCGGACCCACGCACCGTTCTGTTTCCCGACGAGCTGCATGTCTCGCGCAGCCTCGGCAAATTGCTGCGCAAGCAACGCTACCAGGTGACCTTCGATCAGGATTTCGACGCCGTGATCCGTGCCTGCGCCGCCCCCAGGGATTACGCCGACGGCACCTGGATCACCGAAGCCATGCAGGACGCCTACCTCGAACTGCACCGCCGCGGCTTCGCCCACTCGGTCGAGGTCTGGGATCAGGGCCAACTGGTCGGCGGCCTGTATGGCCTGGCGATGGGTAAGCTGTTTTTCGGCGAATCGATGTTCAGCCGCGCCGACAACGCCTCCAAATTCGGCTTTGCCACGCTGGTGCAGCATCTGAAGGAAGCGGGATTCGTTCTGATTGACTGCCAGATGCCGACCGATCATCTGCACAGCCTCGGCGCCCGCGCGATCCCCCGCCACGAATTCGCCGACTATCTGGCTCGCCACCTGGATCAACCCAGTCGTGCCACCTGGGTTTGCTGAGCGACTTTTGCGCGCGTGGCTTACACTTAATTCACCAGCTTATCCCGAGGGTTGATCATGACCGAGTTGGCGCGCTTGAAGTTCTATGCCACTCAGCCTCATTCCTGCAGTTATCTGCCCGAGGAGCAGGCGACGACGCTGTTTCTCGATCCGAGTCAGCCCATGGATGTGCACGTCTACGCAGACCTGTCGGAAATGGGTTTTCGTCGCAGCGGCGATCATCTGTATCGGCCCCATTGCCAGAATTGCAATGCGTGCGTGCCTGCACGCATCCCGGTGGCGCAGTTCCTGCCCAACCGCCAGCAGAAACGCATTTTCAAACGCAATGCCGATCTGCAGGTACGCCCGGTAAAACCGCACTTCAGCGAAGAATATTTCGATCTGTACCAGCGCTACATCGAGCAGCGCCATGCCGACGGCGACATGTACCCGCCAAGTCGTGACCAGTTCTCGACCTTTCTGGTGCGCGATCTGCCCTTCTCGCGCTTTTATGAATTTCGTCTCGACGGACGGTTACTCGCCGTCGCGGTGACCGATCTGCTGCCCAATGGCTTGTCAGCGGTCTATACCTTCTACGAACCTGACGAAGAGCGCCGCAGCCTGGGTCGTTTCGCAATCCTGTGGCAAATCACCGAAAGCCAGCGCCTGGGGCTAGAGGCGGTGTATCTCGGTTACTGGATCAAGAACTGCAAAAAGATGAACTATAAGACCCAGTATCGCCCCATTGAATTGCTGATTAATCAGCGCTGGGTGATTCTTAACTGATCGCAAGCCGTAAACCCCTTGGCTTAAACCCCCTTTTTCGGGCACAATGCACGCCGCTTTTGCCTGGCGCAGTTGCACCGGGCCATTCATTGGACACCGAGGGCTTTACTGCATGTCGAAAGAAGACAGCTTCGAAATGGAAGGCACTGTCGTCGACACCCTGCCCAACACCATGTTTCGTGTGGAGTTGGAAAATGGGCACGTCGTAACCGCGCATATTTCCGGCAAGATGCGCAAGAACTACATTCGTATTCTTACCGGTGACAAAGTGCGCGTCGAGCTGACGCCCTATGACTTGAGCAAAGGGCGCATTACTTACCGCGCTCGTTAATCAAGTCAATACAAGACGCCCGGCTTTGCCGGGCGTTTTTGTTTGTCTGCGATTTGGGTTTGGGTTTGGGTTTGTGAGCATATCCGTTGCTGCGGGGGTTGCTGATTACGGTTCCGCCCTTACGGCGGGTCACTTTTTCCAAACGCCGAAAAAGTAACCAAAAAGGCTTCCCCCGGCGTACGGCACTTCGCTGAGGCTCAGTGTTCCCTCGCTACGGTGTCCATCAGGGGGCATCGCCTCCGGTTTGCTTCGCTGCACCTCCTCTCGATGGATGCGGCTTCGCCGCATGGCGCTGCGCGCCTAACCCCTGATGGACACCTTCGCTCGGCCTGCCGAAGGGGCTGAAGATCAAAAGCCACATCAAAAGCCAAAGCCAAAGCCAAAGCCAAAGCAAATCAAAAGATCACAGCCTTCGGCAGTTCCTACATGGGATTGGGTGTTTTCATTTGGAGTTTGGTCGGCTGACAGGCCGCCTTCGCGAGCAAGCCCGCTCCCACAGTGGATTGGGGTAGGCAGTTGGAGATTGGCAGACTGGTCGGCCGCCATCGCTGGCAGGCCAGCTCCCACAATTGGGCCGGGTGCATCAGCAAGAGATTGGTCGGCTGTCAGGCCGCCATCGCCAGCAGGCTGGCTCCTACAATTCAGAGAGCGTGCAACCCTGCGGCGAAGCCGCCCCACTCAACACAATGAGCGTTAGCTCGAGTAAAGCTTTTGATCTCAGGGCCCGTCGGCAGGCTGAGTGGAGGGATTTATCCGGGGGTGGGAGCGCAGCGACCGTTTGGCGCAGCCAAACACAGCGAGAGGAGGTGCAGCGAAGCAAACCGTAGGCGCTGCCCCCCGGATGAATCCCGCAGCGAAGGAACCCGAGCCTAGGCGAGGGCCGAACGTCAGGGTAAAGCCTTTTTGGTTACTTTTTCGGCGTCTGGAAAAAGTGACCCGCCGTAAGGGCGGAACCCCAAGCAGCCATAACCGCAGCAACGGATATACACCCAAAAACATCAGCCAACAAAAAGGCGCCCGAAGGCGCCTTCCAAACCAACAACCAAGCCGTCAGGCCATCTCCGCCGTAGTTTCGAAGTCAAACGTCAACTCACCATCCTTGATGTCGATGTGCACCACACCGCCATGCTCGGCCAGCTCGCCAAACAGAATCTCCTCCGCCAGCGGACGCTTGATCTTGTCCTGGATCAGACGGGCCATCGGACGTGCGCCCATCGCCGAATCGTAACCACCGGCCGCCAGCCAACTGCGCGCCGTATCGGTAACCTCCAGCAACACACGCTTGTCTTCCAGCTGCGCCTGCAGTTCGGTAAGGAACTTGTCCACCACGCTTTTGATGACCTCATGACTGAGGCGACCAAACTGAATGATGGTGTCCAGACGGTTACGGAACTCCGGCGTGAAGCTCTTCTTGATCACTTCCATCGCATCAGACGAGTGGTCCTGATGGGTGAAACCGATCGAAGCACGCGCCGCGGTTTCGGCGCCGGCGTTGGTGGTCATGATCACGATCACGTTGCGGAAATCCGCCTTGCGCCCGTTGTTGTCGGTGAGCGTGCCGTGGTCCATCACCTGCAGCAGCAGGTTGAAGACTTCCGGATGCGCCTTCTCGATTTCATCGAGCAGCAATACACAGTGCGGCTGCTTGGTGATCGCTTCGGTCAACAGACCGCCCTGATCAAAGCCGACATAGCCCGGAGGCGCACCGATCAGACGCGATACGGTGTGGCGCTCCATGTACTCGGACATGTCGAAGCGCACCAGTTCGATACCCAACGCCTTGGCCAGTTGCCGCGCGGCCTCGGTTTTACCGACACCGGTAGGACCGGCGAACAGGAACGAACCGACTGGCTTGTCAGGCGACTTGAGGCCGGCACGGGACAGTTTGATCGCGGTCGACAGCGAATCGATCGCCGCATCCTGACCAAACACCGTCAGCTTCAGGTCGCGCTCCAGGTTACGCAGCAGTTCCTTGTCGGAGCTGGTGACGTGCTTCGGCGGAATCCGCGCGATCTTCGCCACAATGTCTTCAACCTGCGGCACTTCGATGCGTTTGACGCGCATCTCGACCGGCTGCAGGCGCTGATAGGCACCTGCCTCGTCGATCACGTCGATGGCCTTGTCCGGCATATGCCGGTCATTGATGTAGCGCGATGCCAGCTCGGCAGCGGCGCGCAACGACTCATCGCTGTATTCGATGTTGTGGTGCTGTTCGAAACGCCCTTTCAGGCCGCGCAGGATACCGATGGTGTCTTCCACCGACGGCTCGACAACATCGACCTTCTGGAAGCGTCGTGCCAGCGCACGATCCTTCTCGAAGATGCCACGGAATTCCTGGAACGTGGTCGAGCCGATGCAGCGAATGTCGCCAGACGACAGCAGCGGCTTGAGCAGGTTCGAGGCATCCATTACGCCACCGGACGCAGCGCCCGCACCGATGATGGTGTGGATCTCGTCGATGAACAGGATCGCCTGCGGACGTTTTTTCAGTTCATTGAGCAGCGCCTTGAAGCGCTTCTCGAAATCACCGCGATACTTGGTGCCCGCGAGCAGAGCACCGAGATCGAGCGAATAGACGACGCTGTTGGCCAGCAGATCCGGCACCTGGTTGTCGACAATACGCTTGGCCAGGCCTTCGGCAATCGCGGTTTTACCCACGCCTGCCTCGCCGACCAGCAACGGATTGTTCTTGCGCCGGCGCGCAAGAATCTGCGCGACACGCTCGACTTCCGATTCGCGGCCGACCAGCGGATCAATGCGACCCTGGCGCGCGAGTTCGTTGAGATTGCTGGCATAAGCATCCAGCGGATTGCCTGAAGAAGAAGACTCACCGCCCTCGTCGTCCTGCATATCTTGTTCACCTTCAGAGTGATCGCCGTGCCCTGGCACTTTGGAAATGCCGTGGGCGATGTAATTGACGACATCAATGCGCGCAACGCTCTGCTGTTTCAGCAGGAATACGGCCTGACTCTCTTGCTCACTGAAGATTGCAACCAGCACGTTGGCGCCGGTTACTTCGCGTTTGCCCGAGCTCTGCACATGGAAGACAGCACGTTGCAGTACACGCTGGAAGCCCAGGGTTGGCTGGGTTTCGCGATCTTCGTCGTGGACGGGGATCAATGGCGTGGTGGAGTCGATGAACTCCTGCAGGTCGTGCTTGAGTTTGTCGAGGTTTGCGCCGCAGGCACGCAATACGGTGGCGGCAGCCTCATTGTCCAATAGGGCCAGCAGCAGGTGTTCGACGGTCATGAATTCATGACGCTTCGAACGAGCCTCCTTGAAGGCAAGATTGAGGGTGACTTCGAGCTCGCGGTTTAACATAGCTTCACCTCATACCCAAGTGGTCGGCGATTAACCGTCCTTCTCGATTTCACAGAGTAGCGGATGCTGGCTTTCCCTGGCGTACTGGTTGACCTGCATGGCCTTTGTCTCGGCGATGTCGCGGGTAAACACTCCACATACTGCCCGTCCTTCTGTGTGAACGGCCAGCATGACCTTGGTCGCCAGCTCGCGATTCAGGTTAAAAAACACCTCGAGCACTTCGACGACGAAATCCATCGGTGTGTAGTCATCATTGAACAAAACCACCTTGTACATCGGCGGCGCCTGTAACGCAGGCTTTGCTTCCTGAACAGCAACGCCTGCCGAATCGTCGTCGTGCTCCTGTGGATGATCCTTTTGGAGAAGCGGGCGATCCTGATTGAATGTTAGTCGAATCTGGCTGATTGCATGCATGGAAAGAAAGGTTCGTCAGTTGTGCAAATACAGTGGTGGGGGCGGCTGTACACCTTTTCAACTCCAACTGCCCGGTCACCTTGACTATCGGGAAAACGGTGTTACAACCAATAGAGCCCACAGTGGGTAAAAAAGATCCGCGGAGTCAATCCTTTTAACGGATTAGATTGCGGATGTCCTGGATGATACTCCAGCGATGGAGTCTGTTGCAGAGGGATTTGAGCATGGCTGTCGGCAAGGTCAAGTGGTTCAACAATGCCAAGGGATTCGGCTTCATCAACACCGATGCCCGCGAAGGACGAGACGAGGATGGCAAGGACATAGATTTCTTTGCGCACTACTCGGCTATTGAGATGGTCGGGTATAAAACCCTCAAGGCCGGGCAGGTCGTCAGTTTCGACATCGTTCAGGGCCCCAAAGGCCTGCACGCGGTAAAGATCACAGCGGCGCCCGTGGCAAGCGAATCGGCTACGCCTGCCCCTCATAAAGAAAAGGTGTCGGGCTGACATAACCGTCACCCGGACATGAAAAAACCGCCCGAAGGCGGTTTTTTTGTACCTGCATGGCTTACATGTGCTTGATGATCGCCTCACCGAAGCCCGAAGAAGACACCAGTGTGGCACCTTCCATCAGACGCTCGAAGTCATAGGTAACGGTCTTGGCCTTGATGGCGCCGTTGGTGCCCTTGATGATGAGATCCGCCGCTTCGGTCCAGCCCAGATGACGCAACATCATCTCGGCCGACAGAATCACCGAGCCCGGGTTGACCTGGTCCTTGCCGGCGTACTTCGGCGCGGTACCATGGGTCGCCTCGAACATGGCCACGGTGTCGGACAGGTTGGCGCCCGGCGCGATACCGATACCGCCCACTTCCGCCGCCAGGGCGTCGGAGAGGTAGTCACCATTGAGGTTCAGCGTGGCGATCACGTCGTACTCGGCCGGACGCAGCAGGATCTGCTGGAGCATGGCGTCGGCGATGGCATCCTTGACGATGACTTCACGGCCGGTTTTCGGGTTCTTGAATTTCATCCATGGGCCGCCATCAAGCAGCTCGGCGCCGAATTCTTCCTTCGCCACCTCGTAGCCCCAGTCCTTGAAGGCACCTTCGGTGAATTTCATGATGTTGCCCTTGTGCACGATGGTCAGCGACTTGCGGTCGTTGTCCACCACGTATTGCAGGGCCTTGCGCACCAGACGTTTGGTGCCTTCCTTGGAAACAGGCTTGATGCCGATACCGCAATCCTGGTCGAAACGGATCTTGGTGACGCCCATTTCTTCTTTCAGAAACTTGATGACCTTGGTGGCCTCAGGGGAGCCGGCCTTCCATTCGATACCGGCATAAATGTCTTCGGAGTTCTCGCGGAAAATCACCATGTCGACGTCGCCAGGCTTTTTCACCGGGCTTGGCACACCTTCGAACCACACCACGGGACGCAGGCACACATACAGATCGAGTTGCTGGCGCAGGGCTACGTTGAGGGAGCGGATGCCACCACCGACCGGGGTGGTCAGCGGGCCCTTGATGGAGACCACGTAATCCTTGACGGCGTCCAGGGTTTCCTGGGGCAGCCAGGTGTCCTGGTCGTAGACCTGGGTCGCTTTTTCGCCAGCATAAACCTCCATCCAGGAAATCTTGCGCTTGCCCCCATAGGCCTTGGCCACGGCAGCATCAACCACTTTGATCATCACCGGGCTGACGTCGACGCCAATGCCGTCACCTTCAATGAAGGGGATGATCGGGTTATCAGGAACATTGAGAGAATGGTCTGCATTGACGGTGATTTTGTCGCCGACGGCTGGAACCTGAATCTTCTTGTAACCCATGCTGAACTCCATTGTTTGGATTGAACATCTGGCTTGGTTCGAGCGTAACCCAGTTAAATCAACACGCAAACCCTCTGTTCACGGCGCGGCCACATCTGGTCTCGTACAAGCCTGAAAGCAAAGGGAAAAGCGCCAAACTCAAGCATTCGCAGCGACTCTACGCCCCACCCGCCCCTGCGACCTTTAGACCAATGGACGAGAATCGTTGCATATGAACCATCGGCAGATTGCCAGCTACCTATGTATAATGCCGCCCGCTGACCAAAGGGTCACGACGGCTGGCCTCTCTAGCACGAGACTTTCCGCCTGATTGGTCGGGTTGTTACCGCAGTCCGACTGCTTGACGCTCTACTGATGCACCCAACATCACCGCGAAGAATCTCGACATTCGGTTCATGGATGACTTTGAACGAACGCGCTTACCCGGCGCCCCTCGAGTTTCTGCGCACGCTTTAGCAAAGAAGAGAGAGTTAATCCGAATATGCCCACCCGCTCGAAGATCATCTATACCTTCACCGACGAAGCTCCAGCCCTCGCCACCTATTCCCTGCTGCCGATCATCGAGGCTTACACCGCCTCGGCCGATATCGCCGTGGAAACCCGCGATATCTCTCTTGCAGCACGCATCCTGGCCAGCTTCCCCGAGCAACTGGGCGACAAAGCCGTAGCCGACCACCTCGCCGAACTGGGCGACCTGGCCGTTACGCCTGAAGCCAACATCATCAAGCTGCCGAACATCAGTGCTTCGGTGCCTCAGCTGCAAGCAGCGATCAAAGAACTGCAAGCCCAGGGTTACAACCTGCCGGACTACCCGGAAACCGTGACCAACGACGCCGAAAAAGAAGCCAAGGCGCGTTACGACAAGGTCAAGGGCAGCGCCGTGAACCCGGTTCTGCGTGAAGGCAACTCCGACCGCCGCGCTCCGCTGTCGGTAAAAAACTACGCTCGCAAGCACCCGCACAAAATGGGCGCCTGGGCCAAAGACTCCAAATCCCACGTCGCTCACATGAGCACCGGCGATTTCTACGGCAGCGAAAAAGCTGCCCTGATCGACGCCGCTGACGCTGTGAAAATCGAGCTGATCGCCAAAGACGGCACCGCGACCGTCCTGAAAGAAAAAACCAGCGTTCAGGCTGGCGAGATCCTCGACTGCGCCGTGATGAGCAAAAACGCCCTGCGTGCGTTCATCGCCGCTGAAATCGAAAGCGCCAAGGCCCAGGGCGTGCTGCTCTCGGTTCACCTGAAAGCGACCATGATGAAGGTCTCCGACCCGATCATGTTCGGCCAGATCGTTGCCGAGTTCTATAAAGACGCCCTGACCAAGCACGCTGACGTGCTGGCCCAGATCGGCTTCAACCTGAACAACGGCATTGGCGATCTGTACGCGCGCATCAAGGCCCTGCCGGCCGAGCAGCAAGCACAGATCGAAGCTGACATCGCAGCGGTCTACGCTGCTCGCCCATCGCTGGCGATGGTCAACTCCGACAAGGGCATCACCAACCTGCACGTGCCGAGCGACGTCATCGTCGACGCCTCGATGCCAGCGATGATCCGTGACTCCGGCAAGATGTGGGGCACCGATGGTCAGCTGCACGACACCAAGGCTGTGATCCCGGATCGTTGCTACGCAACCATCTACCAGGCTGTGATCGAAGATTGCAAAGCCAATGGCGCGTTCGATCCGACCACCATGGGCAGCGTGCCAAACGTTGGCCTGATGGCGAAGAAAGCCGAAGAGTACGGCTCGCACGACAAGACCTTCCAGATCAAGGCTGACGGCGTGGTTCGCGTTACCGACAGCAAGGGCAAGCTGCTGATGGAGCAGGCTGTTGAAGCCGGCGACATCTTCCGCATGTGCCAGACCAAAGATGCGCCGATCCAGGACTGGGTCAAACTGGCCGTCAACCGTGCTCGCGCCAGCAGCACCCCGGCGATCTTCTGGCTGGACCCGATGCGCGCCCACGACGGCGTAGTGATCGAGAAGGTTCAGGCTTACCTGAAGGATCACGACACCAGCGGTCTGGACATCCAGATCATGGCGCCGGTCGATGCCATGAAGTACACCCTGCAGCGCACCCGCGAAGGCAAGGACACCATCTCGGTGACCGGCAACGTACTGCGCGACTACCTGACCGACCTGTTCCCGATCATGGAACTGGGCACCAGCGCCAAGATGCTGTCGATCGTGCCGCTGATGAACGGTGGTGGCCTGTTCGAAACCGGCGCTGGCGGTTCGGCTCCGAAGCACGTGCAGCAACTGGTTGAAGAGAACTTCCTGCGCTGGGATTCGCTGGGCGAATTCCTGGCTCTGGCAGCCTCCCTTGAGCATTTGGGTGTGAACTACAACAACCCGAAAGCGCTGGTTCTGTCGAAAACCCTGGATCAGGCCACCGGTCAGTTCCTCGACAACAACAAGTCGCCATCGCGCAAGGTCGGCAACATCGACAACCGCGGCAGCCACTTCTACCTGGCGCTGTACTGGGCTCAGGCCCTGGCCGCCCAGACCGAAGACGCTGCACTGCAAGCGCAGTTCGCGACCCTGGCCAAAACCCTGACCGAGAACGAGGCGACCATCGTTGCCGAGCTCAACGCCGTGCAGGGCAAGCCAGTGGACATCGGTGGTTACTACCACGCCGACGCCGAGCTGATCAGCAAGGCCATGCGCCCAAGCGCAACCTTCAACGCGGCGATTGCTGCGCTGGTTTAAGGTTGTAAAGGGAACATCACAAACCCCGGCCGTGTGCCGGGGTTTGTGTTTTCAGAATTCACAAAAATCCCTGTGGGAGCGAGCCTGCTCGCGAATGCGGTTTATCATTCACCACCTTCGTTGACTGACCCAACGCTTTCGCGAGCAGGCTCGCTCCCACAGTTGACCGCGCTACCATCGAGGAAACCCTATGGAATGGCTCCCCCACATCACCGTCGCCACCATCGTCGAAGACAACGGCCGCTTCCTGATGGTCGAAGAGCACAAGGGCGGGCGTAATGTGCTCAACCAGCCCGCCGGCCACCTGGATCCGGACGAAACCCTGATCGAAGCCGCCATCCGCGAAACCCTTGAGGAAACCGGCTGGGACGTCGAACTCACCGGCGTGATCGGCATTTATCTGTATACCGCGCCGAGCAACGGCGTGACGTATCAACGCGTGTGCTTCAGCGCCAAAGCAGTGAAACACCACCCCGACTATCAACTGGACGACGGCATCGTCGGCGCCAAGTGGTTGACCCGTAGCGAATTAATCGCTCAGCGCGACAACTGGCGCAGCGAGCTGATCATCCGCTGCATCGACGACTATCTGGCCGGTCATCACTTCAGTCTCGAACTGATCCGCCCTTCTCTTTAGCCTTGAGGCCGTGAGCCTGCTAGAATCGCGTCCTTTTTCAAGACACTCATTGAATCCCTATGCGTGATCCAGCCCCTTCTGACACATCCAAGAAGCGCGTCATTGTCGGCATGTCCGGCGGCGTGGACTCTTCCGTTTCCGCTCTCCTGCTGATCGAGCAGGGTTACGAGGTGGAAGGCCTGTTCATGAAGAACTGGGAAGAAGACGACGGAACGGAATACTGCACCGCCATGGACGACCTGGCGGATGCCCAGGCCGTGTGCGACAAGATCGGCATCAAGCTGCACACCGCCAACTTCGCCGCCGAGTACTGGGACAACGTGTTCGAGCACTTCCTCGCCGAATACAAGGCCGGTCGCACGCCGAATCCGGACATCCTGTGCAACCGCGAGATCAAGTTCAAGGCGTTCCTCGACTACGCCATGATGCTTGGCGCCGACCTGATCGCCACCGGCCACTACGTGCGCCGTCGCGACATCGATGGTCGTACCGAATTGCTCAAGGGCCTCGATCCGAACAAGGATCAGAGCTACTTCCTGCACGCCGTCGGCGGCGAACAGATCGCCAAGACCCTGTTCCCGGTCGGTGAACTGGAAAAGCCGGAAGTGCGCGCCATCGCCGAGAAATACGAGCTGGCGACCGCCAAGAAGAAGGATTCCACCGGGATCTGCTTCATCGGCGAGCGACGTTTCAGCGATTTCCTCAAGCAATACCTGCCGGCGCAACCGGGCGAGATCAAGACCACCGAAGGCGAAGTCATCGGCCGTCACCACGGCTTGATGTACCACACCATCGGTCAGCGCCAGGGCCTCGGCATCGGCGGTTTGAAAGACGCCGGCGATGAGCCGTGGTACGTGCTGCGCAAGGATCTGGACACCAACGAGCTGATCGTCGGCCAGGGCAACAACCATCCGTGGCTGTTCTCCAGCGCCCTGCTCGCTTCGGAAATCTACTGGGTCAATCCGATCGACCTGAGCCAGCCACTGCGCCTGACCGCCAAAGTGCGTTATCGCCAGAGCGATCAGGCTTGCACCCTGGAAAAAACCGAAAACGGCTACCGCGCCGTGTTCGACGAACCGCAACGCGCGGTAACCCCGGGTCAGTCCGTGGTGTTCTATGACGGTGAAATCTGCCTCGGTGGCGGCGTGATCGAAGTGGCCGAGCCGTGGAGCGGCCAGGCATGAGCCCGACTCAGGAGCAACTGACGGCGCTGGGCGGGGTGTTTCTCGCCGCGGTGCTGGTCGACCGCATCGCCAAGACCGGCCAGACCAGCGAGGCCGGCCTGAGCTGCATGCTCGGCAGCCTGCTGGTACGCGACCCGAAGGACACACTGGACGTGTACGGCGGCGACGACCTCAATCTGCGCGAGGGTTATCGGGCATTGATCGGCGCCCTCGAGCGCGACCCGAGCACCCTGCAGCGCGAACCGCTGCGCTACGCCCTGTCGATGCTCGGCCTGGAACGCCAACTGGCCAAACGTGACGACATGCTCGACACCATTGGCAAACGCCTGCCGCAGATCCAGTCGCAGGTCGAGCACTTCGGCCCGGCCCACGAAAACGTGATCGCCGCTTGCGGTGCGCTGTATCAGGACACCCTGAGCACCCTGCGCCAGCGGATTCAGGTGCATGGCGACATGCGCAACCTGCAGCAACCGAGCAACGCCTCGAAGATCCGCGCCCTGCTGCTGGCCGGCATCCGTTCGGCACGCCTGTGGCGACAGCTCGGCGGCCACCGCTGGCAGTTGGTGATCAGCCGGCGCAAGCTGCTCAAAGAGCTGTATCCGTTGATGCGCAGCGAGTAAATCGTCGCGCAATAAAAGTTTTGTAGTCTGTAGCGCGTAATACGCCGGTCAGTTGGCAACGGACCGGCGGATTTTTTCATGTATGATACGCGCCCCATTTCGTTGCCCGACTGTCCGAGAACACCCCATGCAGCTCTCTTCGCTCACTGCGGTTTCCCCTGTTGACGGCCGCTACGCCGGCAAAACCCAGGCCCTGCGCCCGATTTTCAGCGAGTACGGCCTGATCCGTGCCCGCGTCCTGGTTGAAGTGCGCTGGCTCCAGCGCCTAGCCGCCCACGCCGGTATCCCGGAAGTGCCAGCCTTCTCCGCCGAGGCCAACGCCGTTCTCAATGAACTGGCTGAAAACTTCTCGCTGGAGCACGCTGAGCGCGTCAAAGAGATCGAGCGCACCACCAACCACGACGTCAAGGCGATCGAATACCTGCTCAAGGAGCAGGCGGCCAAGCTGCCGGAGCTGGCCAAGGTCAGCGAATTCATCCACTTTGCCTGCACCAGTGAAGACATCAACAACCTGTCCCACGCCCTGATGCTGCGCGAAGGCCGTGACGACGTGATGCTGCCGCTGATGCGCCAGACTGCCAACGCCATCCGCGAACTGGCGATCCGTTTCGCCGACGTGCCGATGCTGTCGCGCACCCACGGTCAACCGGCCTCCCCGACTACTCTGGGTAAAGAGCTGGCGAACGTGGTTTACCGTCTCGAGCGTCAGATCGCTCAAGTCGCTGCCGTGCCGCTGCTGGGCAAGATCAATGGCGCCGTGGGCAACTACAACGCGCACCTGTCGGCCTACCCGCAGATCGACTGGGAAGCCAACGCCCGCGCCTTCATCGAAGACGAGCTGGGTCTGGGCTTCAACCCGTACACCACGCAGATCGAACCGCACGACTACATCGCCGAGCTGTTCGACGCGATCGCGCGCTTCAACACCATCCTGATCGACTTCGACCGTGACATCTGGGGCTACATCTCCCTGGGTTATTTCAAGCAGCGCACCATCGCTGGCGAAATCGGTTCGTCGACCATGCCGCACAAGGTCAACCCGATCGACTTCGAAAACTCCGAAGGCAACCTGGGCATCGCCAATGCACTGTTCCAGCACCTGGCGAGCAAACTGCCGATCTCCCGCTGGCAGCGCGACCTGACCGACTCCACCGTACTGCGCAACCTCGGTGTGGGCTTTGCTCACAGCGTGATCGCCTACGAAGCCAGCCTCAAAGGCATCAGCAAACTCGAGCTCAACGCTGACAAGATCGCTGCCGATCTGGACGCTTGCTGGGAAGTATTGGCCGAGCCGATCCAGACCGTGATGCGCCGCTACAACATCGAAAACCCGTACGAAAAGCTCAAAGAACTGACCCGCGGCAAGGGCATCAGCCCTGAAGCGCTGCAGACTTTCATCGACGGCCTGGACATGCCAGCCGAAGCGAAAGCCGAGCTGAAACAGCTGACCCCGGCCAACTACATCGGCAACGCTGTGGCGCAAGCCAAACGCATCTGATTCACCGCTTGACCCGTTTGAGACGCCCGGCCGCGCCGGGCGTTTTTATTCCCGTCTGAAAAATGCTTTTTTTCAATAGGTTACACATGAATCCTGATACTCCTCTTCAACTTCTGGGCGGTCTCACGGCGCGCGAATTCATGCGCGATTACTGGCAGAAAAAGCCGCTGCTGATCCGTCAGGCCATCCCTGACTTCGAAAGTCCGATCGACGCCGACGAACTGGCCGGTCTGGCCCTGGAAGAAGAGGTCGAGTCGCGCCTGGTGATCGAGCACGGCGAGCGCCCGTGGGAGCTGCGTCGCGGCCCGTTCGCCGAAGACGAATTCAGCAAGCTGCCGGAAAAAGAGTGGACCCTGCTCGTTCAGGCCGTTGACCAATTCGTCCCGGAAGTCAGCGAACTGCTGGAAAACTTCCGCTTCCTGCCGAGCTGGCGCGTCGATGACGTGATGATCAGCTTCGCCGCCCCAGGTGGCAGCGTCGGCCCGCACTTCGACAATTACGACGTGTTCCTGCTGCAAGGCCACGGCCAGCGCAACTGGAAAATCGGCCAGATGTGCGACTCCGACAGCCCGCTGCTGCAACACGCGGATCTGCGCATCCTCGCCGAATTCCACGAGACCGAAGAATGGGTGCTGGAACCGGGCGACATGCTTTACCTGCCACCGCGCCTGGCCCACTGCGGTGTCGCCGTCGACAACTGCATGACCTACTCGGTCGGCTTCCGCGCGCCGAGCGCTTCTGAAGTACTGACCCACTTCACCGACTTCCTCAGTCAGTTCCTGACTGACGAAGAACGCTACACCGACGCCGATGCGAAACCGGTCAGCGATGATCCACATCAGATCCAGCACGACGCACTCGGCCGCCTGAAAAGCCTGCTTGCCGAGCACATGAGCGACGAGCGCCTGCTGCTGACCTGGTTCGGCCAGTACATGACCGAACCGCGCTACCCGGAACTGGTGGTCGGCCCGGAAGACGTTGAAGAAGATGACTTCCTCAACGCTCTGCAGGACGGCGCAGTGCTGATCCGCAACCCGAGCGCGCGTCTGGCCTGGTCGGAAGTCGATGACGACCTGCTGCTGTTCGCCAGCGGCCAGAGCCGTTACCTGCCGGGCAAGCTGCGCGAGCTGCTGAAGATGATCTGCGCCGCCGATGCGCTGCATGTCGACAACCTCGGCGAGTGGCTGAACGACGAAGACGGTCGCGGCCTGCTGTGCGAGCTGCTCAAACAAGGCAGCCTGGGATTTGCCGATGAATAAGATTCGCGTACGTGTCGCAGACTGGCAAAAGGACAACGCCGAGATCCGGCGCATTCGTGAAACGGTGTTCATCGCCGAACAATCGGTGCCACCCGAGCTGGAATGGGACGCCGATGACGCGACCGCCGTGCATTTTCTGGCGTTCGAAGGCGACTTTCCGATCGGTACCGCCCGCCTGTTGCCCGACGGGCACATTGGTCGGGTTTCGGTACTGAAGGACTGGCGCGGGATGAAGGTGGGCGATGCGCTGATGCAAGCGGTCATCGCCGAAGCCGAAGCCCGCGGCCTGCAGCAGCAGATGCTCAGCGCCCAGGTACAGGCCACGGCGTTCTATGAGCGCCTGGGCTTCAGCCTGGTCAGCGAGGAATTCCTCGAAGCCGGGATTCCGCATGTCGATATGGTTCGGCATTCGGCCTGACCTGAAGTGATCCTGTAATTTCTGGAGATTTTGTGATCTCTGGAGATCCTGTGGTGAGGGGATTTATCCCCGATGGGTCGCGGAGCGGCCCCAAAATTTCAGGTCTGCTTCGCAGCCCATCGGGGATAAATCCCCTCACCACAAAGGCTCTTGAGCCCCCCTCAAAACGCCCCGCCATTTTCCGATGCCGGGGCGTTTTGCTGTCTACGATTCAACTTGCCCCACCCCGGGCCGACAAACTGGCAATATCAAGCCTTTCGAAAGCGGAGATAACGGACATGTCCCTACGCACCCTGCTCACCACCCTGCTGCTCGGTTGCAGTTTTTCGGTGATGGCAGCCACAGAAATCGTGCCCCTCAACTACCGCACCAGCGCCGACATGCTGCCGATGGCGCAAGACTTTATCGGCAAGGACGGTCAGGTCAGCGCCTATGGCAACCAACTGATCATCAAGGCCGAGCCGGACAAGATTCAGGAACTCAAGGCGCTGATTACCCAGCTCGATACTGCGCCCAAACGCCTGTTGATCACGGTTGATACCGATGAAAACAACGGTCGCGGCGATGAAGGCTACTCGGTCAACGGCGCGCAGCCGAATCAGACCCGCATTATCAGCCGCAGCACCGCCAGCCGTGACGGCGGCGTGCAGCAAGTACAGGCTACCGACGGCATGCCGGCGCTGATTCAGGTCGGCCAAAGTGTGCCGATCACCAGCAGCCAGACCAACTCCTACGGCGACTACAGCAGCCAGACCCAATACCGTAACGTCACCCAAGGCTTCTACGTCACCGCCAGCGTCACCGGCGACATCGTTCACCTGGCAATCAGTACCAACCGTGACCGCATGAGCCAGGAACGCGCCGATGTAGTGAACGTGCAAAGTACCGACACAACGGTCAGCGGACGCCTGGGCGAATGGATCACCCTCGCCGGCGTAAACCGTGAAACCCAGGCCGACAAACAGGGCCTGACCCGCAGCTACTCGACTCAAGGCCGAGATGACATGACTTTACGGGTCAAAGTCGACGCCCTGGACTAAAGCACCGAAAACTGACTGATTAGTCGTATTAGACGAAAGATGTAGTGCTTGAAAAAAAGCACTACAAAACGTTTGACGAGCCAAAAAAGCGAAGGCATGATGGCCTCGCTCCCGCTAATCAGAGGCCCTGGCAAGGGCCTTCGAAGCGATGTTCGCACCTACCCCGCGAACCGCTTCGTGTCTGTACCGCCCACAAGGTGTGTTTGACGAGGTTGCCGACTGGAACGAAGTTGTCCCGAGGGACGGAAGCGTATTTAGGTAACCCGGCTTCACGCTGTAGTCCGTATAAAGGCCCACGACGCCCGAATGCGCCCGCAGTCCGCCACTACCTGCTCACTTCCCCTCGAGCCCATCGTTCATCCCGTCGCCTACCCCGCCAAATCCGACTTGACCACCTAAGCTTCTGGTCAGCGAGCGCAGGAATTTTCTACCGCAGAACAACTTTTCATAAAGACGCGACGAGGTTTATCTCCATGGCACTGACACGCGAACAGCAAATTGCAGCCCTTGAAAAAGACTGGGCTGAAAACCCGCGCTGGAAAGGCGTGACTCGCACTTATTCCGCTGCTGACGTCGTCCGTCTGCGTGGCTCGGTTCAACCTGAGCACACCTTTGCGAAAATGGGCGCCGAGAAGCTGTGGAACCTGGTGACCCAGGGTGCCAAGCCGTCCTTCCGCCCAGAGAAAGATTTCGTCAACTGCATGGGCGCCCTGACCGGTGGCCAGGCTGTTCAGCAGGTCAAGGCCGGTATCCAGGCGATCTACCTGTCGGGCTGGCAAGTGGCTGCGGACAACAACTCCGCAGAATCGATGTACCCGGACCAGTCGCTGTACCCGGTGGACTCGGTGCCAACCGTGGTCAAGCGCATCAACAACTCGTTCCGTCGTGCTGACCAGATCCAGTGGAAAGCCGGCAAGAACCCGGGCGACGAAGGCTACATCGACTACTTCGCGCCAATCGTGGCTGACGCTGAAGCCGGTTTCGGCGGCGTACTGAACGCCTACGAGTTGATGAAGAGCATGATCGAAGCAGGCGCCGCCGGCGTTCACTTCGAAGACCAACTGGCTTCCGTGAAAAAATGCGGCCACATGGGCGGCAAGGTACTGGTTCCAACTCAGGAAGCTGTACAGAAGCTGACCGCCGCCCGTCTGGCTGCTGACGTTGCCGGCACGCCGACCATCATCCTGGCGCGTACCGACGCCAACGCGGCTGACCTGCTGACTTCCGACTGCGATCCGTACGACCAGCCGTTCGTGACTGGCGAGCGTACTCAGGAAGGCTTCTACAAGGTACGCGCCGGTCTGGATCAGGCGATTGCCCGTGGCCTGGCCTACGCACCGTACGCTGACCTGATCTGGTGCGAAACCGCCAAACCGGATCTGGAAGAAGCCCGTCGCTTCGCTGAAGCGATCAAGAAGGAATACCCGGACCAACTGCTGTCGTACAACTGCTCGCCTTCCTTCAACTGGAAGAAAAACCTGGACGACGCGACCATCGCCAAGTTCCAGCGCGAACTGTCCGCCATGGGTTACAAGCACCAGTTCATCACCCTGGCCGGCATTCACAACATGTGGCACAGCATGTTCAACCTGGCGCACGACTACGCCCGCAACGACATGACTGCCTACGTGAAGCTGCAGGAGCAGGAATTCGCTGACGCCGCCAAGGGTTACACCTTCGTGGCTCACCAGCAGGAAGTGGGCACCGGCTACTTCGACGACATGACCACCGTGATTCAGGGTGGCTCGTCCTCGGTGACCGCGCTGACCGGTTCGACCGAAGAAGAACAGTTCCACTGATTCGACTTCGCTGAGCAAACGGCCTTTGCGGATCGTATAGAAAACTAACCGCAAAGCCGCAAAACTGACGCCCCGACTGGTTCGGGGCGTTTTTTTGCCTACGACACTTTCACAGAAATCCAACACTCCTGTGGGAGCGAGCCTGCTCGCGAAAGCGTAGCGTCAGGTTGCACATGCGGCGACTGACTCACCGCATTCGCGAGCAGGCTCGCTCCCACAGGTTTCGTCTTCAGCCTGCGAGACAAAACATTGATCCAGAGCGGTACACACGTCAGAAAAATCAGCTAAAACGGGCGCCACCGCTACTTGCAGTAACAGGCATATAAGACAACTTTCTGTTTACTGCACCGCTAAACAGTTACAAAACCCCTGCAAACGATATCAATTATCATTTAGCCGCAACTATGTTCGTTACATTCCCTACAAAACATTATTTGCATAAACCCGGCTAATGCCCGCAACGCATGGGCTGCAGGGCATTGGAGGTACGCTATGTCCTTATTCCAATAAATAATTTCGCTATAGGAATTTTACTTGCCGGGTGTTTAGCCATAAAATCAGCGCGATTGATTGCTGCGACATATCGTCACTGCCTATTTCTTTATCAAGCTCAGAGACCTTTGCTCTCTGTTAAGGATTACCAGCATGCCCGAAGCGACAGGACTCATGGCCCACAACTGGGGCTTTGCCATTTTCCTTCTGGGTGTCGTCGGCCTGTGTGCCTTCATGCTTGGCGTCTCCAGCCTCCTCGGGTCAAAAGCCTGGGGCCGCAGCAAAAACGAACCGTTCGAGTCCGGCATGCTACCTACAGGTGGCGCCCGCTTGCGGCTCTCAGCCAAATTCTATCTGGTCGCGATGCTGTTCGTGATCTTCGATATCGAAGCCCTCTTTCTCTTTGCATGGTCTGTGTCCGTCCGCGAAAGCGGCTGGACCGGATTCGTCGAAGCTCTCGTTTTCATAGCAATTCTGTTGGCAGGTCTTGTCTACCTGTTCCGAGTGGGCGCCCTTGACTGGGCTCCGGAAGCTCGTCGCAAGCGGCAGGCGAAGCTGAAACAATGAGGCTTTGGCAATGCAATACAATCTCACCAGAATCGACCCCGATGCTCCTAACGAGCAGTATCCGATCGGCGAACGGGAAACCGTTTCCGATCCGTTAGAGGATCAAGTTCACAAAAACATTTTCATGGGCAAGCTCGAAGACGTGCTGAGTGGCGCGGTCAACTGGGGGCGTAAAAACTCCCTGTGGCCGTACAACTTCGGCCTTTCGTGCTGCTACGTGGAAATGACCACCGCCTTCACGGCGCCCCACGACATCGCGCGCTTTGGCGCCGAAGTTATCCGGGCATCACCGCGTCAGGCCGACTTCATGGTTATCGCCGGTACCTGCTTCATCAAGATGGCGCCGATCATTCAGCGTCTCTACGAGCAGATGCTCGAGCCTAAGTGGGTTATCTCCATGGGTTCGTGCGCCAACTCCGGTGGCATGTACGACATCTACTCCGTGGTTCAAGGGGTGGACAAGTTCCTGCCCGTGGACGTCTACGTACCTGGCTGCCCGCCTCGTCCAGAAGCATTCCTGCAAGGCTTGATGCTGTTGCAGGAATCGATTGGACAGGAGCGTCGTCCGCTTTCCTGGGTCGTTGGCGACCAAGGCGTTTATCGCGCCGACATGCCTTCGCAAAAGGAACAGCGCCGCGAACAGCGAATCGCAGTCACCAATCTGCGCAGCCCTGACGAAGTCTGATCCAGTCTGTTTCAAAGAAACGAGAAGCTGGCTTCATTCTTTACGTTGACCGAAAGCGAAAAAATAACCATGACTACAGGCAGCGCTCTGTACATCCCGCCTTATAAGGCAGACGACCAGGATGTGGTCGTCGAATTGAACAACCGTTTTGGCGCCGAAGCGTTCACCGCTCAGTCGACCCGCACCGGCATGCCGGTGCTGTGGGTGGCGCGCGCCAGACTTGTCGAAGTCCTGACCTTCCTGCGCAACCTGCCCAAGCCGTACGTCATGCTCTATGACCTGCACGGCGTGGACGAGCGCCTGCGCACCAAGCGTCAAGGGCTGCCATCGGGCGCCGACTTCACCGTGTTCTATCACCTCATGTCGCTTGAGCGTAATAGTGACGTGATGATCAAAGTCGCCTTGTCCGAAAGCGACCTGAGCTTGCCGACCGTCACCAGCATCTGGCCGAACGCCAACTGGTACGAGCGTGAAGTCTGGGACATGTACGGCATCGACTTCAAAGGCCACCCGCACCTGTCGCGCATCATGATGCCGCCGACCTGGGAAGGTCACCCGCTGCGCAAGGACTTCCCGGCGCGCGCCACCGAATTCGATCCGTTCAGCCTCAACCTCGCCAAGCAGCAGCTTGAGGAAGAAGCTGCGCGCTTCCGTCCTGAAGACTGGGGCATGAAGCGTTCCGGGGCCAACGAGGACTACATGTTCCTCAACCTGGGCCCGAACCACCCTTCGGCTCACGGTGCGTTCCGCATCATTCTGCAACTCGATGGCGAAGAGATCGTCGACTGCGTACCAGACATCGGTTACCACCACCGTGGTGCCGAGAAGATGGCCGAGCGTCAGTCCTGGCACAGTTTCATCCCGTACACCGACCGTATCGACTACCTCGGCGGCGTGATGAACAACCTGCCGTACGTGCTCTCGGTCGAAAAGCTGGCCGGTATCAAGGTGCCAGAGAAGGTCGACGTCATCCGCATCATGATGGCCGAGTTCTTCCGGATCACCAGTCACCTGCTGTTCCTGGGTACCTACATCCAGGACGTCGGCGCCATGACCCCGGTGTTCTTCACCTTCACCGACCGCCAGAAGGCGTACACGGTGATCGAAGCCATCACCGGTTTCCGCCTGCACCCGGCCTGGTACCGCATCGGTGGCGTCGCCCACGACCTGCCGCGCGGCTGGGACAAACTGGTGAAAGACTTCGTTGAATGGCTGCCGAAGCGCCTCGACGAATACACCAAGGCTGCCCTGCAGAACAGCATCCTCAAAGGCCGGACCATCGGCGTCGCGCAGTACAACACCAAAGAAGCCCTGGAATGGGGTGTCACCGGTGCCGGCCTGCGTTCGACCGGTTGCGACTTCGACCTGCGCAAAGCGCGTCCATACTCCGGCTACGAGAACTTCGAATTCGAAGTACCGCTGGCCGCCAATGGCGATGCCTACGATCGCTGCATGGTCCGCGTCGAGGAGATGCGCCAGAGCATCAAGATCATCGACCAGTGCATGCGCAACATGCCGGAAGGCCCGTACAAGGCGGATCACCCGCTGACCACGCCGCCGCCGAAAGAGCGCACGCTGCAGCACATCGAAACCCTGATTACGCACTTCCTGCAAGTTTCGTGGGGCCCGGTCATGCCGGCCAACGAATCCTTCCAGATGATCGAAGCGACCAAGGGCATCAACAGTTATTACCTGACGAGCGACGGCGGCACCATGAGCTACCGTACCCGGATCCGTACTCCGAGCTTCCCGCACCTGCAACAGATCCCTTCGGTGATCAAAGGCAGCATGGTCGCGGACTTGATTGCGTACCTGGGTAGTATCGACTTCGTTATGGCCGACGTGGACCGCTAAGCATGAACAGCACGCTTATCCAGACAGACCGTTTCACCTTGAGTGAAACAGAGCGCTCGGCCATCGAGCACGAGCTGCATCACTACGAAGACCCGCGCGCGGCGTCGATCGAAGCCCTGAAGATCGTTCAGAAGGAACGCGGCTGGGTGCCGGATGGCGCCCTGTACGCGATCGGCGAGATCCTCGGCATCCCGGCCAGCGACGTTGAAGGTGTGGCGACGTTCTATAGCCAGATCTTCCGTCAGCCGGTCGGCCGTCACATCATTCGCGTCTGCGACAGCATGGTCTGCTACATCGGCGGCCACGAGTCGGTGGTCAGCGAAATCCAGAACAATCTGGGCATCGGCCTGGGTCAGACCACCGCCGACGGTCGTTTCACCCTGCTGCCTGTCTGCTGCCTCGGCAACTGCGACAAGGCACCGGCGCTGATGATCGACGACGACACCTTTGGCGACGTGCAGCCTGCCGGCGTGGCCAAACTGCTCGAGGGCTACGTATGACCCTGACATCTTTCGGTCCCGCCAACCGCATCAAGCGTTCGGCCGAGACTCACCCGCTGACCTGGCGTCTGCGTGACGACGGCGAAGCCGTGTGGCTCGACGAATACCAGGCCAAGAACGGTTACGCCGCTGCGCGCAAGGCCTTCGCCGACATGGCTCAGGACGACATCGTCCAGACCGTGAAAGACGCCGGCCTCAAAGGCCGCGGCGGTGCAGGCTTCCCCACTGGCGTGAAGTGGGGCCTGATGCCTAAGGACGAATCCATCAACATCCGCTACCTGCTGTGCAACGCGGACGAGATGGAGCCGAACACCTGGAAAGACCGCATGCTGATGGAGCAACTGCCCCATCTGCTGATCGAAGGCATGCTGATCAGTGCCCGCGCACTGAAAACCTACCGTGGCTACATCTTCCTGCGTGGCGAGTACACCACCGCCGCCAAGCACTTGAATCGTGCCGTGGAAGAAGCCAAGGCTGCAGGCCTGCTGGGCAAGAACATTCTGGGCAGCGGTTTCGACTTCGAACTGTTCGTCCACACCGGCGCCGGGCGTTACATCTGCGGTGAAGAAACCGCACTGATCAACTCCCTCGAAGGCCGCCGCGCCAACCCGCGCTCCAAGCCGCCCTTCCCTGCCGCCGTCGGCGTGTGGGGCAAGCCGACCTGCGTGAACAACGTCGAAACCCTGTGCAACGTGCCGGCGATCATTGCCGACGGCGTTGAATGGTACAAATCGTTGGCCCGCGAAGGCAGCGAAGACATGGGCACCAAACTCATGGGCTTCTCCGGCAAGGTCAAGAATCCGGGTCTGTGGGAGCTGCCATTCGGCGTCACCGGTCGCGAACTGTTCGAAGACTACGCTGGTGGCATGCGCGACGGTTACAAGCTCAAGGCCTGGCAGCCAGGTGGTGCCGGTACCGGTTTCCTCCTGCCAGAACACCTCGACGCGCAAATGTATGCCGGCGGCATCGCCAAAGTGGGCACCCGGATGGGTACCGGCCTGGCCATGGCGGTGGACGACAGCGTCAACATGGTTTCCTTGCTGCGCAATGTGGAGCAGTTCTTCGCTCGCGAATCCTGCGGCTTCTGCACCCCGTGCCGTGATGGCCTGCCATGGAGCGTCAAGCTCTTGATGGCCATCGAAGAAGGCCGCGGTCAGCCAGGCGACATCGAGACCCTGCTGGGTCTGGTCGGCTTCCTCGGCCCAGGCAAGACCTTCTGTGCTCACGCACCGGGTGCCGTGGAGCCGCTGGGCAGTGCCATCAAATACTTCCGTCCAGAGTTCGAAGCCGGTATCGCGCCTGCAAGCGCCGCCGTCCCGCCTCTGGCAAGGCCGATCGTAATCGGCGCGTAAACGCTTAAAAAGGCGAAGGGTCCGTGCCCTTCGCCTTTCGTCCGATGACGCCTTTCGGGGCTGACTGGATTCGGACGGATAACAAGATTCCATTAGCCACGCCCGCTGACACCGGGCCAACGAAGACCTTTGAACCATGGCCACTATCCACGTAGACGGCAAAGCGCTCGAAGTCGACGGGGCAGACAACCTGTTACAGGCATGTCTGTCGCTGGGCCTCGACATCCCTTATTTCTGCTGGCACCCCGCGCTTGGTAGCGTCGGGGCCTGCCGCCAGTGCGCGGTCAAGCAGTACACCGACGAGAACGACACCCGTGGTCGCATCGTCATGTCCTGCATGACCCCTGCCACCGACAACACCTGGATCTCCATCGACGATGAAGAATCCAAGGCGTTCCGCGCCAGTGTTGTCGAATGGCTGATGACCAACCACCCGCACGACTGCCCTGTGTGCGAAGAAGGCGGTCACTGCCACCTGCAAGACATGACGGTGATGACCGGCCACAACGAGCGCCGTTATCGCTTCACCAAACGCACCCACCAGAACCAGCAACTGGGCCCGTTCATTTCCCACGAAATGAACCGCTGCATCGCCTGCTATCGCTGCGTGCGTTTCTACAAGGACTACGCCGGCGGCACCGACCTCGGTGTGTTCGGCGCCCACGACAACGTGTACTTCGGTCGCGTTGAAGACGGCACCCTCGAAAGCGAGTTCTCCGGCAACCTCACCGAGGTCTGCCCGACCGGTGTGTTCACCGACAAGACTCACTCCGAGCGCTACAACCGTAAATGGGACATGCAGTTCTCGCCGAGCATCTGCCATGGCTGCTCCAGCGGTTGCAACATTTCCCCGGGCGAGCGTTACGGCGAACTGCGTCGCATCGAAAACCGTTTCAACGGTTCGGTGAACCAGTACTTCCTGTGCGACCGTGGCCGTTTCGGTTATGGCTACGTCAACCGCACCGACCGTCCACGTCAGCCACTGCTGGCCGACGGCACCAAGCTGGGCCTGGATCAGGCGCTGGACAAGGCAGCCGATCTGCTGCGCGGGCGCAATATCGTCGGTATCGGTTCGCCGCGTGCCAGCCTCGAAAGCAACTACGCGCTGCGTGAACTGGTAGGCGCCGAGCATTTCTACTCCGGTATCGAAGCCTCCGAACTGGAGCGCATCCGTCTGGTCCTGCAAGTGCTCAAAGACAGCCCGCTGCCCGTGCCGAACATGCGCGACATCGAAGACCACGACGCCGTGTTCGTCCTCGGTGAAGACCTGACCCAGACCGCCGCCCGTATGGCGCTGTCCCTGCGTCAGTCGGTCAAGGGCAAAGCTGAAGACATGGCCGAAGCCATGCGCGTTCAGCCATGGCTCGACGCCGCAGTGAAGAACATCGGTCAGCACGAACTGAACCCGCTGTTCATCGCCAGCCTGGCGGAAACCAAGCTCGACGACATCGCGGAAGAGTGCGTTCACGCCGCTCCGGACGATCTGGCGCGCATCGGCTTCGCTGTGGCCCACGCACTGGATGCCAGCGCACCGGCCGTTGAAGGTCTGGATGCTGAAGCACTGGAACTGGCCAAGCGCATTGCCGACGCCCTGCTCGCGGCCAAACGTCCGCTGATCATCGCCGGTACTTCGCTGGGTTCCAAAGCCTTGATCGAAGCCGCTGCGAACATCGCCAAGGCCCTGAAGCTGCGCGAGAAGAACGGTTCGATCAGCCTGATCGTGCCGGAAGCCAACAGCCTTGGCCTGGCCATGCTCGGTGGCGAATCGGTCGACGCGGCGCTGCAAGCCGTGATCGACGGCAAGGCCGACGCCATCGTCGTGCTGGAAAACGATCTGTACACCCGCACCTCGAAAGCCAAGGTCGATGCCGCACTGAGCGCTGCGAAAGTAGTGATCGTTGCCGACCACCAGAAAACCGCCACCACCGACCGCGCGCAACTGGTGCTGCCAGCGGCGAGCTTCGCTGAAGGCGACGGTACGCTGGTCAGCCAGGAAGGCCGCGCCCAGCGCTTCTTCCAGGTTTTCGATCCGCAATACATGGATGCGAGCATCCTGGTTCATGAAGGCTGGCGCTGGCTGCACGCCCTGCGCTCGACCCTGCTGAACCAGCCGATCGACTGGACGCAACTCGACCACGTCACCGCTGCCGTGGCTTCGAGCACCGAGCAACTGGCGCGTATCGTCGACGCCGCGCCGTCTGCCGCGTTCCGCATCAAGGGTCTGAAACTGGCGCGTGAGCCACTGCGTTATTCCGGTCGCACCGCGATGCGCGCCGACATCAGCGTTCACGAACCGCGCACCCCGCAAGACAAAGACACCGCGTTCGCCTTCTCCATGGAAGGTTACTCGGGCTCGGCCGAACCGCGTCAGCAAGTGCCGTTCGCCTGGTCGCCGGGCTGGAACTCGCCGCAAGCCTGGAACAAGTTCCAGGACGAAGTCGGCGGTCACCTGCGTGCTGGCGACCCGGGCACCCGGCTGATCGAAAGCACCGGTGATTCGCTGAACTGGTTCGCTGCCGCTCCGCGCGCATTCAACCCGGCGCCGGGCACCTGGCAGGCCGTGCCGTTCTACCACCTGTTCGGCAGCGACGAAAACTCGTCGAAAGCCGCACCGGTACAGGAACGCATCCCGGCTCCGTACGTGGCGCTGGCCAAATCCGAAGCGGATCGCCTGGGCGTCAACGACGGTGCTCTGCTGAGCCTGAACGTGGCCGGCCAGACCCTGCGTCTGCCGCTGCGCATCAATGAAGAACTGGGCGCTGGTCTGGTGGCCTTGCCTGCGGGCATCGCCGGCATTCCACCGGCATTCGCCGGCGTGTCCGTCGACGGTCTGCAGGAGGCAGCGCAATGACCTGGTTCACCCCTGAAGTGATCGATGTGATCCTGACGGTCATCAAAGCCATCGTGATTCTGCTGGCCGTTGTGGTCGCGGGCGCGTTGCTCAGCTTTGTCGAACGTCGCCTGCTGGGCTGGTGGCAGGATCGTTACGGCCCGAACCGCGTTGGCCCGTTCGGCATGTTCCAGATCGCCGCCGACATGCTGAAGATGTTCTTCAAGGAAGACTGGACCCCGCCGTTTGCCGACAAGGTGATCTTCACCCTGGCACCGGTGGTGGCCATGTCCGCCCTGCTGATCGCGTTCGCGATCATCCCGATCACCCCGACCTGGGGCGTCGCGGATCTGAACATCGGCCTGCTGTTCTTCTTCGCCATGGCTGGTCTGTCGGTCTACGCGGTGCTGTTCGCCGGCTGGTCGAGCAACAACAAGTTCGCCCTGCTCGGCAGCTTGCGTGCCTCGGCGCAGACCGTGTCCTACGAAGTGTTCATGGGCCTGGCCCTGATGGGCATCGTGGTGCAGGTCGGCTCGTTCAACATGCGCGACATCGTCGAGTACCAGGCGCAGAACCTGTGGTTCATCATTCCGCAGTTCTTCGGCTTCTGTACCTTCTTCATCGCAGGCGTCGCCGTGACTCACCGTCACCCGTTCGACCAGCCGGAAGCGGAACAGGAACTGGCCGACGGTTACCACATTGAATACGCCGGTATGAAATGGGGCATGTTCTTCGTCGGTGAATACATCGGCATCATCCTGATCTCGGCGCTGCTGGTCACCCTGTTCTTCGGTGGCTGGCACGGTCCGTTCGGCATCCTGCCGCAACTGTCCTTCGTCTGGTTCGCACTGAAGACCGCGTTCTTCATCATGCTGTTCATCCTGCTGCGCGCTTCCATCCCGCGTCCGCGTTATGACCAGGTGATGGATTTCAGCTGGAAATTCTGCCTGCCACTGACCCTGATCAATTTGCTGATAACCGCTGCGGTTGTGTTGTGGAACACACCTGCGGTTGCGGTTCAGTGAGGATTTGACCCATGTTCAAATATATTGGCGACATCGTTAAGGGTACCGGTACCCAGTTGCGCAGCCTGGTCATGGTCTTCGGCCATGGCTTTCGCAAGCGCGACACCCTGCAATACCCGGAAGAGCCGGTCTACCTGCCACCACGCTACCGTGGTCGCATCGTCCTGACCCGTGACCCCGATGGCGAAGAGCGTTGCGTAGCCTGCAACCTGTGCGCCGTGGCTTGCCCGGTAGGTTGCATCTCGCTGCAGAAAGCTGAAACCGAAGACGGTCGCTGGTACCCGGACTTCTTCCGTATCAACTTCTCGCGCTGCATTTTCTGCGGTCTCTGCGAGGAAGCCTGTCCGACCACCGCAATCCAGCTAACTCCGGATTTCGAGATGGCCGAGTTCAAACGTCAGGACCTGGTGTACGAGAAAGAAGATCTTTTGATCTCCGGCCCCGGCAAAAACCCTGATTACAACTTCTATCGTGTTGCAGGTATGGCAATCGCTGGCAAGCCGAAAGGCTCTGCGCAGAACGAAGCCGAACCGATCAACGTGAAGAGCTTGCTGCCTTAAGGAAGAACGATGGAATTCGCTTTCTATTTCGCATCGGGTATTGCGGTTGTATCCACGCTACGTGTGGTCACCAACACCAACCCTGTGCACGCCCTGCTCTACCTGATCATCTCGTTGATCGCCGTGGCCATGACCTTCTTCGCGCTCGGCGCACCGTTCGCCGGCGTGCTGGAAGTGATCGCCTACGCTGGCGCCATCATGGTGCTGTTCGTGTTCGTGGTGATGATGCTGAACCTGGGTCCTGCCTCGGTTCAGCAGGAACGCACCTGGCTCAAGCCCGGCATCTGGGCAGGGCCGGTGATTCTCGCCGCCCTGCTGCTGGCCGAACTGCTGTATGTGCTGTTCGCTCACCAGAGCGGTCAGGCCATCGGCCACACCACCGTCGATGCAAAAGCCGTGGGCGTCAGCCTGTTCGGCCCGTATCTGCTGGTGGTCGAACTCGCCTCGATGCTGCTGCTCGCCGCAGCCGTCACGGCGTTCCATTTGGGCCGTAACGAGGCGAAGGAGTAAGACATGCCTGCTATCCCTCTCGAACATGGATTGGCCGTTGCCGGCATCCTGTTCTGCCTTGGTCTGGTCGGCCTGATGGTCCGCCGCAACATTTTGTTCGTGTTGATGAGTCTGGAAGTGATGATGAACGCCTCTGCCCTGGCCTTCATCGTTGCGGGCGCCCGCTGGGCGCAACCGGATGGACAGATCATGTTCATCCTGGTGATCAGCCTGGCAGCCGCCGAGGCCAGTATTGGCCTGGCGATCCTGCTGCAACTGTATCGCCGCTTCCACACGCTCGATATCGACGCTGCCAGTGAGATGCGCGGATGAACCTAATCTTTCTGACTTTTGTATTCCCTCTGATCGGTTTCCTGCTGCTGTCGTTCTCCCGTGGACGCTGGTCGGAAAACCTCTCGGCGCTGATCGGCGTGGGTTCCATCGGCCTGTCGGCGATTGTCGCCGCCTACGTCATCTGGCAATTCAACGTCGCGCCTCCCGAGGGCGGCCACTACACCCTGGTGCTGTGGAAGTGGATGGCGGTCGAAGGCTTCAAGCCTGACTTCGCTCTCTACATCGATGGCCTGTCGATCACCATGCTTGGCGTGGTGGTGGGCGTGGGTTTCCTGATCCACCTGTTCGCGTCCTGGTACATGCGCGGCGAAGCGGGTTACTCGCGCTTCTTCTCGTACACCAACCTGTTTATCGCCAGCATGCTGTTCCTGGTACTCGGCGATAACCTGTTGTTTCTGCACTTCGGCTGGGAAGGCGTGGGCCTGTGCTCGTACCTGTTGATCGGTTTCTACTACAGCAACCGCAACAACGGTAACGCCGCACTCAAGGCCTTCATCGTGACCCGGATCGGCGACGTGTTCATGGCCATCGGCCTGTTCATCCTGTTCCAGCAAGTGGGCACGCTGAACATCCAGGAACTGCTGGTGCTGGCACCGCAGAAATTCCAGGTCGGCGACTTCTGGATCACCCTGGCGACCCTGATGCTGCTGGGTGGTGCGGTCGGTAAATCGGCGCAACTGCCACTGCAAACCTGGCTCGCGGACGCGATGGCCGGTCCGACCCCGGTGTCGGCACTGATCCACGCTGCAACAATGGTAACTGCCGGTGTCTACCTGATCGCCCGTACCCACGGTCTGTTCACCCTGGCGCCGGAAATCCTCCACCTGGTCGGCATCGTCGGTGGTGTGACGCTGGTTCTCGCAGGTTTCGCCGCACTGGTGCAGACCGACATCAAACGTATCCTCGCCTACTCGACCATGAGCCAGATCGGCTACATGTTCCTGGCGCTGGGCGTTGGTGCCTGGGATGGCGCGATTTTCCACCTGATGACCCACGCCTTCTTCAAGGCCCTGCTGTTCCTTGCTTCCGGTGCGGTGATCGTTGCCTGCCACCACGAGCAGAACATCTTCAAGATGGGCGGTCTGTGGAAAAAGCTGCCACTGGCCTACGCCAGCTTCATCGTCGGTGGTGCTGCACTGGCCGCCCTGCCACTGGTCACCGCAGGCTTCTACTCCAAGGACGAAATCCTTTGGGAAGCGTTCGCCAGCGGCAACCACGGTCTGCTTTACGCAGGTCTGGTCGGCGCGTTCATGACTTCGCTGTACACCTTCCGTCTGATCTTCATCACGTTCCACGGTGAAGCCAAGACCGAAGCCCACGCCGGCCACGGCATCTCGCACTGGCTGCCACTGTCGGTGCTGATCGTGCTGTCGACTTTCGTCGGCGCCATGATCGTGCCACCGCTGCACGGCGTACTGCCTGAAAGCGTTGGCCATGCCGGTGGCGAAGCCAAGCACAGTCTGGAAATCGCCTCGGGCGCCATCGCTCTGGCCGGTATCCTGCTGGCGGCCCTGCTGTTCCTCGGCAAGCGTCGCTTCGTGACCGCGATCGCCAACAGCGGCGTCGGCCGTTTCCTTTCGGCCTGGTGGTTCGCTGCCTGGGGCTTCGACTGGATCTACGACAAACTGTTCGTCAAGCCGTACCTTGCGATCAGCCATGTACTGCGCAGAGACCCGCTCGACCAGACCATCGGTCTGATCCCGCGTATGGCCAAAGGCGGTCACTCCGCCCTGAGCCGCACCGAGACCGGTCAACTGCGTTGGTATGCCGCCTCGATGGCTGCTGGTGCCGTGCTGGTAATCGGCGCCATCGTGCTGGTAGCGGTCTGATATGAACCTTGCGAATTTGCGAAAGGAAACGAGCCCGTCATGATTCTGCCTTGGCTAATCCTGATCCCCTTCATCGGCGGCCTGCTGTGCTGGATGGGTGAGCGCTTCGGCGCTACCCTCCCCCGCTGGATTGCGCTGTTGACCATGACCCTGGAACTCGCCCTCGGCCTCTGGCTGTGGGCCCACGGTGACTATTCATTTGCTCCGGCGCCTGGAGCCGATCCGGCCTGGGCGCTTGAGTTCAAGCACGTCTGGATCCAGCGCTTCGGCATCAACGTGCATCTGGCCCTCGACGGCCTGTCGCTGTTGATGATTCTGCTGACCGGTCTGCTGGGTATCCTCTCGGTACTCTGCTCGTGGAAAGAGATTCAACGTCACGTTGGCTTCTTCCACCTGAACCTGATGTGGATCCTGGGCGGCGTTGTCGGCGTGTTCCTCGCCCTCGACCTGTTCATGTTCTTCTTCTTCTGGGAAATGATGCTGGTGCCGATGTACTTCCTCATCGCGCTCTGGGGTCACAGTTCTTCGGACGGCAAGAAAACCCGAATCTACGCGGCGACCAAGTTCTTCATCTTCACTCAGGCTTCCGGCCTGATCATGCTGGTGGCGATCCTCGGTCTGGTGCTGGTCAACTTCAACAACACTGGCGTGATTACCTTCAACTACGCCGACCTGTTGAAGACCAAGATGTCGATGACCACCGAGTACATCCTGATGCTCGGCTTCTTCATCGCCTTCGCGGTCAAGCTGCCAGTCGTACCGTTCCACTCGTGGTTGCCTGATGCCCACGCCCAGGCGCCGACTGCCGGTTCCGTCGACCTCGCCGGTATCCTGCTGAAAACCGCGGCCTACGGTCTGCTGCGTTTCGCCCTGCCGCTGTTCCCGAACGCCTCGGCCGAATTCGCGCCGATCGCCATGACCCTCGGTCTGATCGGGATCTTCTACGGTGCGTTCCTCGCTTTCGCGCAAACCGACATCAAGCGTCTGATCGCCTTCTCGTCCGTTTCCCACATGGGCTTCGTGTTGATCGGCATCTACTCCGGCAGCCAACTGGCGCTGCAAGGTGCAGTGATCCAGATGCTGGCGCACGGTCTGTCGGCCGCGGCACTGTTTATCCTCAGCGGCCAACTGTACGAGCGTCTGCACACTCGTGACATGCGTGAGATGGGCGGTCTGTGGTCGCGTATCGCTTACCTGCCGGCGATCAGCCTGTTCTTTGCAGCCGCCTCCCTGGGTCTGCCGGGTACCGGTAACTTCGTCGGCGAGTTCCTGATCCTGATCGGTACGTTCGCCAGTGCGCCATGGATCACCGCGATTGCCACTTCCGGTCTGGTGTTCGGTTCGGTCTACTCGCTGATCATGATCCACCGTGCCTACTTCGGTCCGTCGAAATCGGATTCGATCCTGCACGGCATGGACGGTCGCGAACTGACCATGGTGCTGGGCCTTGCGGCGCTGCTGATTTACCTCGGCGTCTACCCGCAACCGTTCCTCGACACTTCCGCCGCCACGATGCATGGCGTGCAGCAGTGGCTCGGCACCGCCTTCACTCAACTCGCTTCGGCCCGGTAAGAGCGCTATGGAATTCACGATTCAACACTTTATTGCGCTAGCGCCACTGTTGATCACCAGCCTCACCATTATCGTGGTGATGCTGGCAATCGCCTGGCGCCGCAACCACTCGCAGACCTTCCTGATCTCGGTCGCCGGTCTGAACCTGGCCCTGCTGTCGATCCTGCCAGCCCTGAAAGTCGCGCCTCTGGCTGTGACTCCTTTGCTGCAAGTCGACACCTTCGCCTGCCTGTACATGGCGCTGATCCTGGTCGCCACCCTCGCCTGTGTAACCCTCGCCCACGCCTACCTCGGCGATGGCGGTTCGGGTTACCCGGGCAACCGTGAAGAACTGTACCTGCTGATCCTGATGGCCGCCGCCGGTGGTCTGGTTCTGGTCAGCGCGCAGCACCTGGCCGGTTTGTTCATCGGTCTGGAACTGCTGTCGGTGCCGGTCTACGGTCTGGTCGCTTACGCCTTCTTCAACAAGCGTTCGCTGGAAGCCGGCATCAAGTACATGGTGCTGTCGGCCGCCGGTTCCGCGTTCCTGTTGTTCGGCATGGCCCTGCTCTACGCTGATGCCGGCACCCTGAGCTTCGTCGGTATCGGTCAGGCCCTGGCTACCACCAACCTGCCGAGCTCGCTGGCTCAATTGGGTCTGGGCATGATGCTGATCGGTCTGGCGTTCAAGCTGTCGCTGGTACCGTTCCACCTGTGGACGCCGGACGTGTACGAAGGTGCTCCGGCGCCGGTCGCCGCGTTCCTCGCCACGGCGTCGAAGGTTGCCGTGTTTGCGGTGATGGTGCGTCTGTTCCAGATCTCCCCTGCCGCGAGCAGTGGCGTGCTGAGCGACGTACTGAGCGTGATCGCCGTCGCCTCGATCCTGTTCGGTAACCTGCTGGCCCTGACCCAGAGCAACCTCAAGCGTCTGCTCGGTTACTCGTCCATCGCACACTTCGGCTACCTGCTGATTGCCCTGGTGGCGAGCAAGGGTCTGGCGGTGGAAGCCATCGGCGTGTACCTGGTGACTTATGTGATCACCAGCCTCGGCGCCTTCGGCGTGATCACCCTGATGTCCTCGCCGTACAACGGTCGTGACGCCGACGCCCTGTACGAGTATCGCGGCCTGTTCTGGCGCCGTCCGTACCTGACCGCGGTACTGACCGTGATGATGCTGTCCCTGGCCGGTATCCCGCTGACTGCCGGCTTCATCGGCAAGTTCTACATCATCGCCACCGGTGTCGAGTCGCACCAATGGTGGCTGGTCGGTTCCCTGGTACTGGGCAGCGCCATCGGCGTGTTCTACTACCTGCGCGTGATGGTCACCCTGTACCTGATCGAACCGAACCTGCGCCGCCACGACGCCCAGCTGCACTGGGAACAGAAGGCAGGCGGCGTAATGCTGCTGGCCATCGCCCTGGTCGCTTTCTTCCTGGGTGTGTACCCGCAGCCATTGCTGACTCTGGTTCAGCAGGCGGGTCTGGCGGGCTGATATTCGGCTGGCTGGAACGGAAACGGCACCTTCGGGTGCCGTTTTTGTTTTAGTGCGATCTTTTGATCTTTACAACCTCTTCACCATCGGCACGCACGCCAGTTGCAGACCCGAAGGTGATTGATAAACCGCGCTCTCCTCCCCGACGTAACCGCAGCGCCGGTAAAAATCGGCAGCGTTCAACGTTGCGTCCAGACACACCTCGGTCAGCCCGAGATCCCGCGCCAAATCTTCGAGAAAGTACAGAACACGCTTACCCAGCCCACGCTGCATGAAATCCGGGCGAATGAAGATCGCGCCGATTTCACGGTAATCCAGATCGAGCATGCCGGTCGCTACGGCTTCACCCTCGATGCAGCCCAGATAGAAATGTCTCTCCATCAGCGTGTCGTAGCCGTCTTCGGCCGCTCCTTTGGTCCAGTCGAGCATTTGCTGCTCGCTGTAGGCGCCGATGCATTGATGCCTGATCGCCAAGCGTCGTATGTCGAATGCGGTTTGGGCGTCATTCGCGGTGGCTCTTCTGATGTCGAACATTTCTCTCTCCTTGAGCCATGTGCGGACGGGGCATGAAAAAGCCCCGTCCATTGCTGGCGGGGCTTTGGGTAACACGTCAAATGACAAACACGTATGACCTCATGGCCCGCCGAAAGCGGTCATGGAGGAGCACATCATGGTCATTCGAAGTCGGGCAGTCATGGGGTGATAGTGCTGCGGAATGTTCCGACACGTCAATTGTGAATTCTCCTCTCCACTCAATCGAATGTTCTCTCCACACTCGCCGATACGTCCTACAGGTGTTTTTACGACCGGAGTCTACCGTTCAAAAAGGGACGAAAAGGACGGCCTGGAGGCCTTGACCGATTCGATTATCGAGACAACACTATACGTAGGTAACGTACAGAACATGGATGCTCTATTTATCGAATTGCCTGTGTTTCAGAAGCACCGAGACGACTATCTGGATGACGATCTGTTTCGCAGCTTTCAATTGGAGTTGCTGAAAAATCCGGAAGCGGGCGATCTCATCGAGGACACAGGCGGGCTTCGTAAAATTCGCTTCAGCGACCAACGAAGAGGGAAAGGCAAGCGCAGCGGATTACGAGTGATTTATTACTGGTGGTCAGGCTTCGATCAGTTCTGGCTCTTTACCGTCTTCAACAAAAACGAGCAGGACGATTTGACGCCTGCCCAGAAAAAGCTTTTCAGAAAAACACTGGATAGAGAACTCAACGCGAGAAGCCACTATGAAACGTGACATTTTTTCCGAACTGATGGATGGACTGGAAGCACTGGCCGATGAACGCCAAGGCAAAATCACCTTGCGTACCCACAAGGTTCAGCTGCCAAAACTGATGCCGATCACCGCTGAGGAAGTGGTAGCCATCCGTCAGCAACTTAATCTCTCCCGGTCAGTATTCGCGATGTATCTACGCACGAACACGCGAACGCTCGAGAACTGGGAGCAAGGACGAGCAACGCCCAATGCTCAGGCCACAACCCTGATCCGTCTGGTCGAGCGTTTTCCACAGACAATCGAACAACTCGCAGCCCTGACCTGACACGGGGTTTTGATTCCAGCCACATGACGAAATTGTAATTCCCTCATCACCTTGGCGTTATCCGCAGCTTGCAACGATGTGACCCGGCGACCAATGCCGTCGGGCCCTGCCCCGCCGAACAATAAAACCACGCCGACGCACGTTCCCGTTCTGCCGAACCCAAGGAGTGTTTGATGGTTAACAATACAAAAATGTCGATGGCCGCTTTAGCGGTGGTGGTCGGCTCCGGGCCGTCCATGGTGTTTGCAGAAGACAAGCCCGAAGGCTTTGTCGAAGGCAGCCGCCTGACGGTGCTCAACCGCAACTTCTACTTCAATCGTGATCATCGCAACGGCCAGTCCAGCCCTACCGGCAACGGTTATTCCGAAGCCTGGGCGCATGCGGTGATCAGCAAGTTCGAATCCGGTTTCACCCAAGGCACCGTTGGGGTCGGTGTCGATGCATTTGCCATGCTCGGCTTGAAACTCGACACCGGTGACGGCCGCAACGGCGGGCGCAGTTCGTTCGATGTGCTGCCGGTCAACCGTGACGGCCAGGCGCGGGATGAATACACCAAGGTCGGTGGCGCCGCCAAAGTGCGGGCCTTCGATACCGTGGTCAAGGTCGGTGATGTGTTCCCGGCCAACCCGGTGGTGGCCGCAGGTGATTCGCGCCTGCTGCCGGAAAGCTTTCGCGGGGTGACGGCGAGCAACACCAGCATCGACGGTCTGTCGATTCAGGGCGGTCGTTTGCATGCGATGAGCCAACCGGTGTCCAGCGACATGCGCGAAAATTTCGCCACGTTCTACGCCGGCCCGGTCAACTCGCCGTGGATCGCTTACGGCGGCGGCGACTATGTGCTGAACAAGAACCTCAGTTTCAGCCTGTATTCCAGTCGCCTCAAGGACACCTGGAACCAGTATTACGCCGGCACCGCATGGACCTATCCACTGTCGGACGAGTTGTCGTTGTTCGGTGGTCTGAACTATTACAAGGCAGTCGATGAAGGCAAACAACTGCTCGGCGAATTCGACAACAACATCTGGAGCGGCCGCGTAGGCGTAAAACTCGGCGCGCATTCCGTCGCCCTCTCCCACCAGCGCAACAACGGCAACGACGACTTCGATTACCTGCGCCAGTCGGACTCGATCTTCCTCGACAACTCGATCCAGTACAGCGACTTCAACTCGCCGAAAGAACGTTCGTGGATGGTGCGTTATGACCTCGACATGAGCGCTTATGGCGTGCCGGGTCTGTCGTTCATGACCCGTTACGCGCGCGGCACCGACGCCGACTATTCCAACGCCAACGCCGTGTACATGCGCCGCGATGCCGAAGGCAATCCGCTGACCGACCAGAAGCGCTGGGAGCGCGACATCGAAGTCAAATACGTGGTGCAGAGCGGTTCGATGAAAGACCTGTCACTGCGTTTGCGCCAGGCCACCACCCGTGCCACGGCGTTCGAGTCGGATCTGGATGAAGTGCGGGTGATCGTCGAGTATCCGTTGGCGATTCTCTGAGTTTCCCCGAGCAATACCATTCACCTTTAGAAGCTCCTTGCTCCTTTGGTCAGAGGTGAATTTTTTGGCGCCCTTCGGGGCGCCTTTTTTTGCCCTGGGAAAAATCATCGTTTTCTTGACCGAACCGCAAGCCACCTGCCATCTTCGCCTGCGCTGACCAACAAGAATAACGAGGGACCGATGAGTAGCCGTAAGAACCTGGAAATCGAGTACCTGCGAGGGGTTGCTGTGGCCATGACCTTCTTGTGCCATGTCACCATGATGCTGCCGTTCCATACCGATACGCTGCTGAGAATATTCTCGATTTTCATGCCCTGGACCGGTGTCGACCTGTTCTTCTGCATTTCCGGTTTCGTGGTCAGCAAGGCCTATCTGGACCATTTCGACCAACAGCGCGCCCAAGGTCAGTTCGGTCTGGCAACTACCTGTTTCTGGCTGCGCCGCGCCTATCGTCTGCTGCCCACAGCATGGCTCTGGATACTCATTCCGCTGTTGTTTTCCATTGTTTTCAACCAATCGAATGCCTTTGGTTCGTGGTACGACAATCTGCGCAGTTTCACCGCCGTCGTGACCTTCAGCGGCAACCTAGCGATGCATTACAACTCGCTGTTGGGCCCTAGCCCTCAATACTGGAGCCTGGCGCTCGAAGAGCAGTTTTACTTCGTATTTCCTTTTTTTCTGCTGTTTGTCACGGCCCCGCGTTGGCGGATCATTGCCCTGTTCGCACTGATTGCGTTGCAGTTCGGTATCGACAGAAACCCTTACGGCCAACCCGCGAGCATCCTCACGCACTTCCGTCTGGATGCAATGCTCTGGGGAATTCTCTTGTGCTTGTTCACCCGTACCCGCCTCTATCGGCAGATAGAACCGGTCGGTCTGGGTCAGGGGACGATCAAACCGCTGCTTTGCACGCTGTTCCTGCTCTACATGCTGGGTTCTGTCGCCATCCAGCTGATTGCCATGCCCATTGCTGTCGGCATCGTCGCGATGGTCGCGGTATTGATTGTCTGGCTGGCGAGTTATCAGAAAGGCTACATCTACTGCCCGGCGTTCATGCGCGGTCTCATGCAGTGGCTTGGCTCACGGTCGTATGGGCTCTACGTGATCCACGTGTTCACCAACCACCTGAGTACAGAGATCTGGACGCGTGTTGCCGCCAACCAAGGCGTGCCGCTGGATGGGCATTTCACCCTTGAGCTGTTATTGACGTCGGTGGGTCTGGCAGTGCTGCTGAGCGAACTCAACTACCGCTTTATCGAAACCCCTCTGCGTCTGCGCGGCGCCGAGATTGCCCGACGCAAACTGAACCAGGAAGCGTCTCCGCTCCCGGCCACTGTCGACGTCGAGCCCTTGCCGACCAAGTAACCCTCCTTGAACACACAGGCTAGAGAGCTGACATCCGAAGGACAACCTGAAAACATTGTGGGAAGGTTCTGCTTTTCCCACACAACTTTTAAATGCAGCTCCGGGGATCAGGTGTTGGTTAGCCACCACTGTTGCGGCACACGCCGGCCACGCTGTATCTGAGGGTGTTGAGTTGCCCTTGCGAGTCTTCGTAAGTCATGGCCGTCGGCACCACCGAGCAAGCCGGCTGCGGCTTCACCACGCTGACGATTTTCACCACGTCGAGCTTCATGCCGTATTCGTATTCCTTGACCACCGGTGCCGCTTTGCCCTGCTCGGCGGCGTATTGCTCCATGGCTTTGGCGTTGGCGCTGAAAGCACGTTCGAAAGTGCGATCGCCGCCGCCTTCAGCCAGTACATTTACCGACATCGCCATGACGCCGGCGAAGGTCATCCATTTGATCAACTGCATGTTTACTCCTCCGTAAAAAAACCCGGCATCGACACACGACAACGGGTTTGTTCCAGTACGCCGGGCTTACAAGTCTTTGGTGTTGGCGTCTTTCTTCTCGTTGACGACGACCGGGTCGCGGGCCTGTTCCTTGGCCACGAACAGCTCCACGGCGCGATCATTGGCGGTCATCATCCGGTCGAACGTGCGGTCACCACCGCCTTCGGCCATGGCCAGGGACGACAGCATCAGGGCGGTTGCGAAGGTGCTGAGCTGGACGAATTTCATGGTTGATTCCTCGTTTAAGTAACTGACGGGATCAAAGTAACAAGGCGCACCTTTCGTGACGGTGGCGGGGGAATTACATATCCGTTATCTGCCGGATCAGTGCACGGAACCCGTGTGGGAGCGGGCTTGCTCGCGAAAGCGGTGTGTCATCCAACATTGATGTCGACTGACACGGCCTCTTCGCGAGCAAGCCCGCTCCCACAAGGGATCACCTATTCAGACGGTACGGTGTCCTCATCCCGGCGATGGGCGATCTGGTACAGCGCGGGCAAGATCAGCAACGTGAGGATCGTCGAGGACAGAATCCCGCCGATCACCACCGTCGCCAGTGGCCGCTGCACTTCGGCACCGGTGCCGGTTGCCAGCGCCATCGGAATAAACCCCAGCGACGCCACCAGCGCGGTCATCAACACTGGCCGCAAACGCGTCAGCGCACCTTCGTGGATCGCATCGGATAGAGAACGCCCTTCCTCGCGCAAATTGCGAATAAACGCGATCATCACCAAACCGTTGAGCACCGCCACCCCGGACAACGCGATAAACCCCACGCCAGCGGAAATCGACAACGGAATATCCCTCAGCCACAGCGCCATCACCCCGCCGGTCAAGGCAAACGGAATCCCGGTAAACACCAGCAAGCCGTCCTTCAGATTGTTGAACATCATGAACAGCAAGCCGAACACCAGCAGCAACGCCACCGGCACCACGATCTGCAAGCGCTTGGCCGCCGATTGCAGTTGTTCGAACTGCCCGCCCCAACTGGTCCAGTAACCGGCCGGCACCTGCACCTCGCGCTCGATCAGCGCACCCGCCTCGCTGACGAACGAGCCGATATCCCGCCCGCGCACGTTGGCGCTGACGATCACCAGACGCTTGCCGTTTTCGCGGCTGACCTGGTTCGGCCCGAGCACCAGATCGAGGCTGGCGACGTCCTTCAGCGCGATAAACCCGATCTGATTCGCCGCACCGCTCAGCGCCGGCACCGGAATCAGCAACGCCGACAAGCCGTCGATGTCCTTGCGCATGGCATCGGACAAACGCACCACCATGTCGAAGCGCCGATCGCCTTCGTACAAGGTGCCGGCCTGACGCCCGCCCACTGCCACAGCGATGGTGTCCTGCACATCGCCAACGTTGAGGCCATAACGCGCCGCCTTGTCGCGGTCGATGTTGATGGTCAGCACCGGCAAACCGGTGGTCTGCTCGACTTTCACTTCAGAGGCGCCGTTGACCTTTTGCATCGCCGCCGAGATCTTCGCTGCCGTGGCGTTGAGCACGTCCATGTCATCGCCGAACACCTTCACCGCGACATCGCTGCGCACACCGGAGATCAGTTCGTTGAAGCGCAACTGGATCGGCTGCGACAGTTCATAGTTGCTGCCCGGCAACGTCGCGGCGGCTTGTTGCAACTCGGCCATCAGGGTTTCGCGGGACTTGTTCGGGTCTGGCCATTGATCCTTCGGTTTGAGCATCACGTAGCTGTCGGAGATGTTCGGCGGCATCGGGTCGGAAGCGATTTCCGCCGTACCGGTGCGGGCGAACACCCGTTCAACCTCCGGCACTTTGGCCAGGATCAGCGTCTCCAGCCGCTTCTGCATGTCCACCGATTGCGTCAGGCTGGTGCCCGGCACGCGCAGCGCTTGCAGGGCAAAATCCCCCTCACTGAGACTCGGCACAAACTCGCTGCCCATGCGGCTGGTGAGCACGCCGCTGAGCACGATCACACCTAGCGCCGCGCCCACGGCCACCGTGCGATGGGCCATGACCCAGGCCAGCGCCGGCGCATACACCCGACGTGCACCGCGCATCACCGCGCCCTCTTCTTCCTTGACCTTGCCGGTGACGAACAGCGCAATCGCTGCCGGCACGAAGGTCACCGACAGCAGCATCGCACCGAGCAGCGCGATGACCACGGTGAACGCCATCGGGTGGAACATTTTCCCCTCGACGCCGCTCAGGGCGAAGATCGGCAGGTACACCACCATGATGATCAACTGGCCGAAAATCAGCGGTCGTCGCGCCTCCTTCGCCGCGGCAAAGACCTCCTTGAAACGTTCGGCGCGGGTCAACAAACGGCCGTGATGCTGCTGCGCGTGAGCCAACCGGCGCAGGGTGTTTTCGACGATCACCACCGCACCGTCGACGATGATCCCGAAGTCCAGCGCGCCGAGGCTCATCAGGTTGGCGCTGACCTTGTTGCTGAACATCCCGGTGAAGGTGAACAGCATTGACAGCGGAATCACCATCGCCGTAATCAGCGCGGCGCGGATGTTGCCGAGGAACAGGAACAGAATCGCGATCACCAGAATCGCGCCTTCGATCAGGTTCTTTTTCACTGTGGCGATGGCTTTGTCGACCAGGTGCGTGCGGTCGTACACCGGCACCGCGATTACGCCTTGCGGCAGGGATTTGTTGATCTGTTCAAGCTTGCTCGCGACCGCTTGCGACACGGTGCGGCTGTTCTCGCCGATCAGCATGAACACGGTGCCGAGCACCACTTCTCGGCCATTTTCGGTGGCCGCACCACTGCGCAACTCACGGCCGATTTCCACCGTGGCGACGTTCTTCACCCGGATCGGCGTGCCGTCGACATTGGCCATGACGATGTTGGCGATGTCCTCGGTGCTCGCCACTTGCCCCGGCGCGCGGATCAGCAACTGCTCGCCGCTGCGCTCGATGTACCCGGCGCCGACGTTGGCGTTGTTGCGCTCCAGCGCAGTGATCAGATCGGTGAGCGTGAGTTTGTAAGCGGCGAGGCGTTTCGGATCGGGCGCGATCTGATATTCCTTGGCGAAACCACCAATGGTGTTGATCTCGGCGACGCCCGGCACGTTGCGCAATTGCGGCTTGATGATCCAGTCCTGAATCACCCGCAGATCGGTCGGCGTGTAGGCTGTGCCGTCGTCCTTCAACGCGCCCTCCTGCGCCTCGACCGTCCACAGAAAGATCTCGCCGAGGCCGGTGGAGATTGGCCCCATCACCGCTTCCGCGCCTTCAGGCAATTGCTCCCTGGCGATCTGCAGACGCTCGTTGACCAGTTGGCGAGCGAAGAACAGGTCGGTGCCGTCCTTGAAGATCACCGTGACCTGCGACAGGCCCGAGCGCGACAGCGAACGGGTCTGCTCCAGCGCCGGCAAACCGGCCATCGCGGTTTCAATCGGGAAAGTGATGCGCTGCTCGGTTTCCAGCGGCGAGAACCCGGCGGCGCCGGTGTTGATCTGCACCTGGACGTTGGTGATGTCGGGCACGGCGTCGATCGGCAGTTTCTGATAACTGGCGATGCCGAGCCCGGCCATGAGCAGAACGGCAAGCAGCACGATGATGCGCTGCTCGATGGCAAACTGGATCAGGCGTTCGAACATGGGGACCTTCCAGAATTAATGGCTGTGCTCGGCTGAGGCTTTGCCCAGCTCCGACTTGAGGACGAAGCTGCCGGCGCTGGCGACTTGCACCCCTGGTTCCAGGCCTTGGGTGACTTCGACGTGGCCGGCGGCACGGCTGCCCAGTTCCACCGCCTGCGCCTTGAAGCCGTCGTCGGTACGCACGAACACCGTGGGTTTGTCCTCGACGGTCTGGATCGCGGTTTCCGGCACGGCGACGTTGGCCTGGCGGCTCTCGGTGGCGACCAGTGCGGTGACAAACAGCCCCGGACGCCATGAACCCTGCGGGTTCTCCAGGGTCACGCGCACGGTCGCGGTGCGCGTTTGTTCGCCGAGCAGGCTGCCGACGTACGCCACGCTGCCGGTCACTTCGGCTTTCAGTTCTGGCGCGCTCACGGTGACCGGTCTGCCCACCTGCACCTGGGTCAGATCCTTGGGTGAAACGCCGAAGGTCACCCATACCCGGGACAAGTCCGAAAGGGTAAATGCGGCGGTGGTTTCATCGACCACCTCGCCCGGCGTCAGGTGCTTTTCCACCACCACGCCGTCGAACGGCGCACGCAGTTCGTAGCGATTGCCACCGGTGGCGACCACGCTGCCGCTGAGCACACTGATTTTCTGCCGGGCGTTGTTCATGGCGATTTCCGCCTCTTCCAGCGCCTGCTTCGCTTGGAGGAAATCCTGCTCGGCGGAGATCTTGTCCTGCCACAGTTTTTTCTCGCGCTCGTAGGTGGTGCGCGCCAACGCCAGGCGACGTTGCGCGGCCGCCTGTTCGCTGCGCTGATCGGAGATCTGCTGACTGGCGATCACCGCCAGCAACTGGCCCTTCTTCACGGTTTGCCCGAGGTTGACCGCCACCGACTCGACCACCCCCGGCACGCGCGGCACGACGTGTGCCGTGCGGTCCTCGTCGAAGCGCACTTCGCCGGGAAACGACAAGCCGAGACTGATGCTTTGCGCCCGGGCCTCGGCCAGTTGAATGCCTGCGGCGGCGATCTGCTCGGCGCTCAATTCGATGTGGCCTTCTTCGGCATGTTCGCCTTCGGCGGCAGCGCCCTCCTCGGCGTGATCGGCATGTTCGGAAGCCTCATCGGCATGCGCGTCGATATTTGAATTGGCCGGCCACAGCGAACCGAGGCCAATGCCTAGCGCCAGGGTCGCCACCGCGACCACCATCAGTTTTTTATCCATGGAAACTCCTCTGCGCCGTGCCATCGCGCAGTTGTCTGAAAAGTGAAATTCAAGGGCTGACGCTGAGGTCGCCGAAGATCCGTTCGAGGCGCACGCGGGCCTCGGTCGCCTCGCTGACGGCCTGGATGTATTGGCTGCGCGCGGCAATCAGGGTGCGTTGGGCATCGAGCACATCGAGGAAGCCGAACTTGCCCATTTCGAAACCGCGTGTGGCGCTGTCCACTGCGCTTTGTGCGGCAGGCAGGATGGTCTGGTTGAACGCGTTGACTTCGCCGTTGGCGGTCTGCCATTGCTCAAGGCTGGTCTGGACTTCGGTGCGCAAACGCAGCTCGGTGGCGTTGCGCAGATCCCGCGCCTGATCGCTGCGCCGTGCGGCGGCGAGCACGTTGCCCTGATTGCGGTTGAACAGCGGAATCGGCATCGACAGCCCAACCACGTTGACCCGTTCGCGCTCGGTTTCGCTGTACTGGCTGCCGATGCTCACGGTCAGGTCGGGAATGCGCTGCGACTTTTCCAGGCCCAACGAGGCTTCGCGCTGATCGATCTGCAGTTTCGCCAGACGCAGCTCGGCGGTCTGGTTCAGACGCTCGAGCAAACGGCCGGGCGGCGGCAGCGTGGCGAGGTTTTGCGTGGCGGCTTGCATGTTGGTCGAGGTCGGTAACGGCGCGCCCATGACTTGCGCCAGTTGCTGATAGGCGTTGGCCTGATCGCGCTCGGCGCGGCTCACCTCCAGGCGCACTTCCGAGAGCTGCACCTGTGCTCGCGTGCCCTCGATCGGCGACGATTTACCGGCCTCGATCCGCCCTTGGGCCACGCGCACACCGTGCTCGGCCAGTTGCAGCGACTGGCGCGCCAGCTGCAAGCGTTGCTGCGCGGTTTGCGCGCTGTTGAACGCTTGAATCACATCGGCGCGCAAGGCATTGCGCTTGCGCTCCAGCTCGATGCCGGCGGCGTCCTGCGCGCGGCTGGCGACATCGATGCGCGCGCCGCGTTTGCCGCCCAGTTCAATCGGCTGACTGAGTATCACCGTGGTGGTGCGCGAGTTGCGCCGGGTGTCTTCGGCCTCCCACGACACCTCGGGATTGGGGATCAGCCCGGCCTGTTGCCGATCGCCCTCGGCAATGCCGATTTCCCACTGCGCGGCGGCGAGGTCGGGGTTACCGGCTAAGGCACTTTGCAGCGCCTGATCCAGCGTCAGGGTCGATGCGCTGGCCAGGCTGCTGCTCGCCAGCAACAAGAGGCCGCTGGCGGTTTTGTTCAGGCGTGATCGCGCCGTCAGTTCGATTAAACCGGGCAATGGAGGACTTCCTTTAATTCAGGATTTTTCGATGCCGCCACGTTAGGGTTTTGAACTTATCGACAAGGTGACTGGAACATTACAAATCCGTTATCCACGGTTCAGCAAAGTTGTTTTGTTCTAGGATGCGAAGTGCAAAAGGCTTTGCCGTAATACATGGAAACAAATACTCGGTAGTTATCTGCCGAACAGCACTTGCCTGAATGAAATACATGTCTGCTGGCGCATTCAGGCTGCGACAGGCTGTCGCGGATGGCCGTTTTAAAGGCCTCCGAGATTGACCCTGTAGCCACTACAGCCTTTACCGTGTTCGTCATTCAGTTATTGAACAGCGTCCGGAAGACCTTACAAAAACAACAACTTCCCCGGCCACCTTAATTAAATATCCCTTAAATAAAAGTGGTGATAGATCATGCGAATCCTTGTCGTCGAGGACGAGCTTAAAGCTGCCGAATACTTGCATCAGGGTTTGACCGAAAGTGGTTATATCGTTGACCACGCCGCCACCGGTGCCGATGGATTGCATCTGGCGCAACAGCAGGCTTATGACCTGATTATTCTCGACGTGAACCTGCCGGAACTGGACGGCTGGGGTGTGCTGGAGCAACTGCGCCGCACCCACTCGACGCGGGTAATGATGCTCACCGCGCGCGGGCGGCTGGCGGACAAGATTCGCGGTCTGGACCTGGGCGCAGACGACTATCTGGTCAAGCCGTTCGAGTTTCCCGAACTGCTGGCGCGGGTGCGCACCCTGATGCGCCGCAGCGAAAACATACCGGTGCCGCAGGTGTTGAAAGTCGCTGATCTGGAACTGGATCCGGGCCGGCATCGGGCGTTTCGGGGGGCGCAGCGCATCGACCTGACCACCAAGGAATTCGCCCTGCTGCACTTGTTGATGCGCCAGTCCGGCGAGGTGCTGACCCGTACGCAGATCATTTCGCTGGTGTGGGACATGAATTTCGACTGCGACACCAACGTGGTCGAAGTGTCGATCCGGCGCTTGCGGGCGAAGATCGATGACCCGTTCGACAACAAGCTGATTCACACCCTGCGCGGTGTCGGCTACGTGCTGGAGGCCCGCGAATGAAGCCGGCCAGCCTGTCGATGCGCCTCGGTCTGACGGTGAGTATTCTCGGTGCGCTGTTGGTGGTGTTTCTGGCGATCCTTGCCTATTTCGCCCTGACCCATGAGCTGAATGCACTGTCCCGCGACAGCCTGCAAAAGAAGATGGCGCAGGTGGAGCACAGCCTGTCGCTGTATGTCGACGCCAACGAAGTCAGTGGCAGGCCGCACATTCTGCTCGATCAGGTCATGGGCCATGACAACCTGACGCTGACGATTTATGACCGTTCGAACCTGCGTACGCCGCTGCTCAAATCCGGCTCGGGACTCAAGGATCCACGCGCCGAATTGCGCGCAGTACGAAGCACTACCGAGCAGTTGGCCTATAGCGACAGCATCGATGACGAGGGTGCGAAGTTCCTTACCGCGTCGAAGCTGATTCGGCTCAAGGACGGCAGCAGCGTGCCGGTGCTGTTGTCGATGGACAACGCGCACGATCAGGCGCTGCTCAGCGCCTATCTGCGCTCGACGCTGATTGCCTTGCCGCTGTTGCTGGTGTTCATCGGCCTCACCGCGTGGGGCGCGGTGCAGCGTGGATTGGCGCCGCTGCGCGAGTTTCGCAAAGTGGCGGCGAGGGTCTCGACGCAGGATCTGGAGCATCGGCTGTCGGTGGTGAACATGCCGCAGGAGTTGAGCGAACTGGCGCAGGGCATCAACTTCATGCTGCATCGCCTCGATGCCGGGGTGCAGCAGTTGTCACAGTTCTCCGATGACCTGGCGCATGAGTTGCGCACGCCGATCAACAACCTGATGGGCAAGGCCCAGGTGACGCTGTCTCGCGAGCGCACGAGTGAGGAATACCAGGACGTGCTGGTGTCGTGTACCGAGGAGCTGGAACGCGTGGCGCGGATTGTCTCGGACATGCTGTTTCTCGCGCAGGTCAGTCATCCGTCGGCACTGGCGCCGTTTGAATCGGTGGCGCTGGAGGCGGAAGCGGCGAAGGTTGCGGAGATGTTTTCGCTGGCGGCGCAGGACAAGCAGATTCATTTGAATGTTGTTGGCAGCGCATCGGTGTTGGGCGATCGGCTGATGATCCAGCGGGCGATTTCCAATCTGCTGTCCAACGCGCTGCGTCATTGCCCGAATGGCAAAACCATCACCTTGCTGATCGAGCAAGGCGCAACGCAGGCTTCACTGCTGGTGAGCAATCCCGGCGCCGGCATCGAGGCGCAGCACCTGCCGCACCTGTTCGACCGCTTCTACCGCGTCGACAGCGCCCGCTCGCGCTCACAGGGCAGCACCGGGCTGGGACTGGCAATCGTGCGCTCGATCATGAGCCTGCATCAGGGCGTGGCGGAGGTGAAGAGCTTGCCCGGCGTCATGACCGTATTCCGCCTCGGTTTTCCCGCTGTAACCCCCATGGCCCCATCGCTGGCAAGCCAGCTCCCACAGTGAGTCGCGGTGAACCCGGACTTTGATGGCGTCACAAAATCTGTGGGAGCTGGCTTGCCAGCGATGGCGGCGGGTCAGTCACATCTTTGTTGTCTGACACTCCGCTATCGCGAACAGGCTCGCTCCTACAGTGAATCGCGGTGAACCCGGACTTTGCAGGCGTCACAAAACCTGTGGGAGCTTGCCTGCAGCGATGGCGGCAGGTCAGTCACATCCTTGTTGTTTGACACACCGCTATCGCTGGCAAGCCAGCTCCCACAAGAGTTTGTGGTGTGCACGGATTGTGTGAGCAACACAGAACCCTGTGGGAGCTTGCCTGCAAGCGATTACGGTAGATCGGGCAACAAAAAAAACGGCACCTTCCGGTGCCGTTCGCCTTTCACATTTCAGCTATTACTTACGCGCATCCGCCCACGATTTCAGCAGTTCGTTGTAGCTCACGGTCTCGCCCTTCGGCTTCTCGTTGGCCAGTTTCGGTTTCGGTGCGCCTGGCTGGTCGAACCAGTACTGTGCGTCGCGTTCCGGGTTCATTTTCGGGGCGCATACTGCTTGCGCCTTGGAGCGTTCGAGGCGCGACATGATCGCGTCCTGATCCTTGGCCAGGCCGTCCAGCGCCTGTTGCGGAGTCTTCTCGCCGCTGGCCGCTTCGGCGATGTGGCTCCACCACAATTGCGCCAAGCGCGGATAGTCCGGCACGTTGGTGCCGGTCGGGGTCCATTGCACGCGGGCCGGGCTGCGGTAGAACTCGACCAGGCCACCGAGTTTCGGCGCCAGATCAGTCATCGCCTGCGAGTTGATGTCCGACTCGCGGATCGGCGTCAGGCCGACAATGGTTTTCTTCAGCGACACGGTTTTCGAGGTGACGAATTGCGCGTACAGCCACGCCGCCAGCTTCTGCTTCTCAGGCGTGGATTTCATGAACGTCCACGAACCCACGTCCTGATAGCCGAGCTTCATGCCCTCTTCCCAATACGGCCCGCGCGGCGACGGTGCCATGCGCCATTTCGGCGTGCCGTCGGCGTTGACCACCGGCAGGCCCGGTTTGGTCATGTCGGCGGTGAACGCGGTGTACCAGAAAATCTGCTGAGCGATGTTGCCTTGGGACGGCACCGGGCCGGACTCGGAGAAGGTCATGCCCGCCGCTTCCGGTGGCGCGTAGGCCTTGAGCCAGTCGACGTATTTCTGCGTGGCGAACACCGCCGCCGGGCCGTTGGTGTCGCCGCCGCGGGTCACACTGGAACCAACCGGATGGCAGTCCTCGACGCGAATCCCCCACTCGTCCACCGGCAAGCCGTTGGGCAGGCCCTTGTCGCCGCCACCGGCCATGGAGAACCAGGCATCGGTGAAGCGCCAGCCGAGCGACGGGTCTTTCTTGCCGTAGTCCATGTGGCCGTAGACGCGTTTGCCGTCGATTTCCTTGACGTCTTCGCTGAAGAATTTGGCGATGTCTTCATAGGCCGACCAGTTCACCGGCACGCCCAATTCGTAGCCGTACTTTTCCTTGAATTTGGCTTTCAAGTCCGCGCGTTCGAACCAGTCGGCGCGGAACCAGTACAGGTTGGCGAACTGCTGGTCGGGCAGTTGATAGATCTTGCCATCCGGCGCGGTGGTGAACGAGATGCCGATGAAGTCCTTGATGTCGAGGGTCGGCGAGGTGAAGTTCTTGCCTTCGTTGGCCATCAGGTCAGTGATCGATTCGGTTTTGCCGTAGCGAAAGTGCGTGCCGATCAAGTCCGAGTCGTTGACCCAGCCGTCGTAGATATTCTTGTCCGACTGCATCACCGTCTGCATTTTTTCCACCACGTCGCCTTCTTGCAGCAGGTCGTGGGTGAGCTTGATCCCGGTGATTTCGGTGAAGGCCTTGGCCAGCACCTTGGACTCGTATTCGTGGGTGGTCAAGGTCTCGGAAACCACTTTGATTTCCATGCCGCGAAACGGCTCGGCGGCCTTGATGAACCACTTCAATTCTTCGAGCTGCTGATCGGCCGTCAGGGTCGACGGCTTGAACTCGCTGCCGATCCATTTTTTCGCAGCGTCTTCATAGGCATCGGCCCAGGCAGATGCGCTCAAACCGCTGAGTGCCAGCAAGGCTGCCAATGAAATGCTATGTCGCAGCTTATTGTTTTTGTCGAACATAGAGACCTCCAGTTTGAGTTACGGAGCACGATTGCCGAGCGACTCGACTAGCCCCAGCGCATCACAACCAACAGCCACACCAGAGACAGCGCGGACGCTACCCAGATGCTCCAGTCGGTGACGCCGATTACCAGCAGATGCAGGTAGGCGCTGCCGAGAAGACCGATGAACAAGCGATCGCCACGGGTGGTGGCAATCGGCAGAAAACCGCGTCGCAGGATGCTCGGCGAGCGCAATTCCCAGGTGGTCATGCCCACCAGCAACAGGCCGATGGCGATAAAGAACCCCGCCGTGGGGGTGGTCCAGCTCATCCATTCCATCATGCGTTCCTCAGACCCGACCCAGGGCAAAGCCCTTGGCCACGTGGTTGCGAACAAACCAGATCACCAGCATGCCCGGCAGGATGGTCAGCACCCCCGCCGCCGCCAGCACGCCCCAGTCGATGCCCGAGGCCGACACCGTGCGTGTCATCACCGCGGCAATAGGTTTGGCGTTGACCGAGGTCAGCGTGCGCGCCAGCAGCAGTTCGACCCAGGAAAACATGAAGCAGAAGAACGCCGTGACGCCGATGCCCGAGCCGATCAGCGGGATGAAAATCTTCACGAAGAACTTGGGGAAACTGTAGCCGTCGATGTAAGCGGTTTCGTCGATTTCCTTGGGCACGCCAGACATGAAGCCCTCCAGAATCCACACCGCCAGCGGCACGTTGAACAGGCAATGCGCCAAGGCCACAGCGATGTGCGTATCGAACAGGCCAATCGACGAATACAACTGAAAGAACGGCAACAGAAACACCGCCGGTGGCGCCATGCGGTTGGTCAGCAGCCAGAAGAACAGGTGCTTGTCGCCAAGGAAGCGATAGCGCGAAAACGCATAGGCCGCCGGCAACGCCACACTCAGCGAGATCACCGTGTTCAGGCTGACGTAATACAGCGAATTGAGATAACCGGTGTACCAGCTCGGGTCGGTGAAAATCACCTTGTAGTTGTGCCAGGTGAAATCCTGGGGGAACAGGGTCAACCCGCCGAGAATTTCGGTGTTGCTCTTGAACGACATGTTCAGCAACCAGTAGATCGGCACCAGCAGGAACAGGATGTACACCAGCAACGGAATAAGCTTTCTTTTGCTCATGGCCGGGCCCTCAGCGGTTGGCGTCGGAATGGGTCATGGCGGTGTAGAACAGCCACGAAACCAGCAGGATGATCAGGAAGTACACCAGCGAAAACGCCGCTGCCGGCCCCAGATCGAATTGGCCGACCGCCATCTGCGTCAGCGTCTGACTGAGGAACGTCGTGGCATTGCCCGGCCCGCCGCCGGTGAGCACGAACGGCTCGGTGTAAATCATGAAACTGTCCATGAAGCGCAGCATCACCGCGATCAGTAGTACGCTTTTCAGCTTGGGCAACTGGATGTGCCTGAACACTGCCCACGCCGAGGCGCGGTCGATCCGCGCCGCCTGGTAATACACGTCGGGAATCGCCCGCAGCCCGGAAAAACACAGCAGCGCCACCAGCGAAGTCCAGTGCCAGACGTCCATCACCAGCACCGTGACCCAGGCGTCCATGGTGTTGGCCGCGTAGTTGTAGCTGATGCCCAGCGCATTCAGGCCCGAACCGAGCAGTCCAATGTCGGCACGACCGAAGATCTGCCAGATGGTGCCGACCACATTCCACGGGATCAGCAGCGGAATCGCCAGGATGATCAGCACCACTGACGACCAGCGGCCCTTGGTCGGCATGGTCAGGGCGACGGCGATACCCAACGGGATTTCGATCAGCAGCACGCAGGCCGAGTAGATGAACTGGCGTAGCAGCGAGTCATGCAGACGCGGATCGAGCAGCACCTGTTTGTACCAGTCGGCGCCGACGAAGTAGCGGCTGGACTGGTCGAAAATGTCCTGCACCGAATAGTTGACCACGGTCATCATCGGGATCACCGCACTGAACGCCACCAGCAGAAATACCGGCAACACCAGCCACCAGGCCTTGTTGTTCTGCACCTTGTTCATGGCTGCACCTCTTCATCGGCTTCAAGCAGAAACTCATCGGCATAGACCATCAGCCACTGTGCCGGAAAACTGATGTACGCCGTGCCCTGCGGCACCGGTTTGTCTTCGGCCAGACGCACCTTCAGCGGCGCGCCGTCGAGGTCGAGGGTGAGGATCTTGTAGGTGCCGAGGTCTTCGACGTGAACCACCTGCGCCTGCATCGCCTCGTCAAACGGCTCGTCCCAGACATGGATGAACTCCGGGCGGATGCCGACCTTCAGATTTTTCCACTGACCGTGTTCGATATGCCGCTGCAAGGCGTCGGACAACGGCAGGTGGGTCGAGGCGAAACCGACCCCGCCAGGCTGCGGCTGCACTTCGATCAGGTTCATGCCGGGGCTGCCGATGAAGTAGCCGACAAAGGTGTGGCTCGGCCGCTCGAACAATTCCCGTGGCGTGCCGAACTGCACGATCTGTCCGCCGTACATCACGGCGATCTTGTCGGCGAAGGTCGAGGCTTCGAGCTGATCGTGGGTGACGTAGACCATGGTGATGTTGAACTGCTCGTGGATCTGCTTGAGCTTGCGTCGCAGTTTCCATTTCAGGTGCGGGTCGATCACCGTCAGCGGCTCGTCGAAGAGAATCGCCGAGACATCGTCGCGCACCAGACCACGGCCCATGGAGACTTTCTGTTTTTCGTCGGCGGTGAGGTTGCGCGCCTTCTTGCTCAGCAGGTTTTGCAGGTCGAGGACTTCGGCGATTTCCTGCACCTTGCTGTGCACTTTCGCCTCGGCCATGCCCTGATTGCGCAGGGGGAAGGCCAGGTTGTCGAACACGGTCATGGTGTCGTAGACCACCGGGAACTGGAACACCTGAGCGATGTTGCGCTTCTCCGGGGTCAGATCGTTGACCGCTTTGCCATCGAACAGCACGTGCCCTTGCGAGGGGCTGAGCAGACCGGAAATGATGTTGAGCAAGGTCGATTTGCCGCAACCCGAAGGGCCGAGCAAGGCATACGCGCCGCCCTGCTCCCAAATGTGGTCCATCTCGCGGATCGCGTAATCGTCAGGCCCGCTCGGGGTTTTGCTGTAGCTGTGGGCGAGGTGCTGCAAACGGATTTCGGCCATCAGGCAACCCTCGCGACACGTTGGCCCGGTGCCTGCACCAGACGGCCCTGCGCATCGAACACGAACAGTTTGTGAGTCGGGATGTAGATGCGGATCGGCGCATCGACGTCGTATTCGTGAACCCCCGGCAGGTGCAGCACCAGCAGGAAATGCTCGTTGCGCACGTGCAGGAAGGTTTCCGAACCGCTGATCTCGGCCACTTCGACGGTCACCGCCAACTCCAGATCGTCATCGTTGCTCGGCACCAGCGAGATATGGCTGGGGCGCACGCCAAAGCGAAACTCGCCCTCACCCACCGGGCGCAGATCGACGTTCAGCGGGAAGTGCACGAAGTTGGCGAAGCTGACTTCGTTGCCGGCGATGCGCCCGGGCATCAGGTTGATCGGCGGCTCGGAAAACAGCTCCGCCGCCAGCACGGTTTGCGGCTGGTGGTAGACCGAGGTCGACGGGCCGCTCTGGATCACCCGACCCTCGTGCAGAATCGTCGTGGTGCCGCCCAGCGCCAACGCTTCGTTGGGTTCGGTGGTGGCGTAGATCGCAATGGTGTGGCGCAGCTTGAACAGCTCGCGCATTTCCTGGCGCAGTTCTTCGCGCAGCTTGTAATCGAGGTTGACCAGCGGCTCGTCGAACAGGATCAACTCGGCGTCCTTGACCAGCGCCCGGGCCATCGCCGTGCGCTGCTGCTGACCGCCGGACAGCTCCAGCGGATAGCGCTGCAGGAACTTCTCGATGCGCAGCATCTTCGCCGTTTCCAGCACTTTGCTATGAATGATTTCGTTGGAAACACCGGCCTGACGCAGCGGCGAGGCGATGTTCTCGAACACGGTCATGGTCGGGTAATTGATGAACTGCTGATAAACCATCGACACGTTGCGCAGGCGCACCGGGCGCTGGGTGACGTCGACGCCGTTCATCAGGATCCGGCCACTGTCGGGCTTGTCCAGGCCTGCCATCAGGCGCATCAGGCTGGTCTTGCCGGACAGCGTGCGGCCGAGCAGAACGTTGAAGGATCCGGGTTCGAATTTCAGGCAGGCATCGTCGATCCAGGTCTGGCCCTCGACGGTGCGGCTGACGTGCTCCAGGGTGAGTGACATGGCTCGGCCTTTTTATTATTGGAGTCAAGCGACCTGTGCAGCAGAGCGACATTCGTGCCAGAAATGGCAAGTGGTTGATTTGTCGCGAAAAGGGCTGAAAACGCGGGGATCGGGCGTTCATTGCTGAACACATTTGAACAGTTGGGCGATTGACAATGAACAATAGTGAACAACACTCTATGAACGCTTTTTGCCCAAATTCTGTGAACGATGAAAATCCAATGTGGGAGCGGGCTTGCTCGCGAAGGCGGTGTGTCAGTCGATGTAAATGTGTCTGATATACCGCTTTCGCGAGCAAGCCCGCTCCCACAGTTTTGATGTGTGTTGGTTTTGAAAGCAGTGCCATAACAACAATAAAATGCCCTTCAGAGGCCCACCACCATGGCCGCACCTGCCCCGCCGCTGTCCCACGACGCTATTGTCCAGACCTCCTGGCAACGTTGCCGCGCCTTCGGCCTTGACCACCAGAGCGCCCCGGCCTTCGATCAATTGCCCGCCGCCGGGATCGCGCAGCTGCTCGACCGTCACCACGCGCTGGTGCAGACCACCCATCAGGAAGTGCTGCCGTACTACGAGAACATCCTCAGCAACTCCAATTGCCTGATCATGCTCGCCGACCATCAGGGTCAGGTGCTGACCTCGTGGGGCACTCAGCGCTTTATCGAGCCGAACCTGGCCCGAGGGTTTAGCGCCGGGGCGAGCTGGATGGAACGCTGCAGTGGCACCAATGCGATCGGCACCGCGCTGGCCTGCGAACAGGCGGTGCACATCGAGCACGATGAACACTTTCTGAAAGCCAACCGTTTCATGACCGGTTCCGCCGCGCCGATTTTCGATGCCGAGCGCAAGGTTATCGCCGTGCTCGACGTGTCCAGCGACAGTTACCTGCCGCCCTCGCACACGCTGGGCATGGTCAAGATGATGAGCCAGACCGTGGAGAACCGGCTGATCCTCAACCTGTTCCACGGCCAGCACTTTCAACTGACGTTCAACACCGGGTTGAACAACCTCGACAGTCAGTGGGCTGGTTTGTTGATTTTCGACGAGAGCGGTCAAGTGCTGTCGGCCAATCGTCGCGCCGACAATCTGCTCGGCGTGCGCCTGTCGCGGGTCAGTGTCGAGAGCCTGTTCAACGTGTCGCTGCTGGAGTTGATCAATCAGCCGGATGGATTGCCGTTCGCCCTGCAGACCTCCGGGCGCAACCGTTTTCAGTGTTTGCTGAAGCGCCCGCAACAGGCAGCGGTTCAGCCTCGGGTATTTGCTGAACCGAAGAGCGCCGAAAAGTCGCTCAAACCCGCGGGCGCCATCAGCCTCAGCACCCTGCACTTCGGTGACAGCCGGGTGGAAAAAGCCGTGCGTCAGGCCGAACGCCTGCTGGAGAAAGACATTCCGCTGCTGATCCACGGCGAAACCGGAGTCGGCAAGGAAGTCTTCGTCAAAGCCCTGCACCAGGCCAGTTCGAGAAGCAAACAGGCATTTATCGCCGTCAACTGCGCGGCGATCCCCGCCGAACTGGTGGAATCAGAACTGTTCGGCTATGAAAAAGGCGCGTTCACCGGCGCCAACCAGAAAGGCAGCATCGGCCTGATCCGCAAAGCCGACAAAGGCACCCTCTTCCTCGACGAAATCGGTGACATGCCGTTGCCGACTCAGGCCCGGCTGCTGCGGGTGTTGCAGGAGCGCTGCGTGCAACCGGTGGGCAGCAGTGAGCTGTTCCCGGTGGATCTGCGGATCATCTCGGCGACCAACCGCTCTTTGCGCGAACAAGTGCAACTGGGGCGGTTTCGTGAGGACCTGTATTACCGCATCGGCGGTCTGACCCTGGAGTTGCCACCGCTCAGAGAGCGCAGTGATAAAGAGGCGCTGTTCAAACGCCTGTGGGAGCAGCATCGTGAACCGACGCAATGGGCCGGACTCAGCCGCGAAGTGCTGGAGCTGTTCGAGCGGCACCCGTGGCCGGGCAATTTACGTCAGGTCAGCAGCGTGATGCAGGTGGCACTGGCAATGGCCGAGGAGCAGCCAGTGCGGCCGGAGCATTTGCCGGATGACTTTTTTGTCGATCTGGAGATGGAGCCGGTGGAGAGCGTGCAGCCGCTGGGGCTGGATCTGAATGATGTGGAAGCGTTGAACCGGGAGTTGAAAGCAGCCGGGGGGAATATTTCGCATCTGGCACGCAGGCTTGGGGTCAGCCGCAATACGCTCTACAAGCGCTTGCGTCAGGCGGAGAGCTGACTGCTGCGCAGTCAATCGCGAGCAGGCTCGCTCCCACAGGGGATGTGTGTCGCGCAAAGATCCACTGTGGGAGCGAGCCTGCTCGCGAAGGCATCAGCCCTGGCACTGCAGTAATTAAGCCATGCGCAGAAACAAAAACCCGCACAAGGCGGGTTTTGTTTTAATGCGGATCAGGCAATCAGTCAGCCAGACGCCAGGTCGTACCACCCTTGCCGTCTTCCAGCACCACGCCCATGGCGGTGAGCTGGTCGCGGATGCGGTCGGATTCGGCCCAGTCCTTGCCGGCACGTGCCGCCAGACGCGCAGCAATCAGCGCGTCGACTTCAGCCGCATCGACACGCCCTTCGGCGCCCGCTTGCAGGAAATCATCGGCTTCCAGCTGCAACACGCCCAGCACGCTCGCCAGTTCTTTCAGACGTGCCGCCAGACCGGCCGCCGCGTCGAGATCGCTCTCGCGCAGACGGTTGATCTCACGCACCATCTCGAACAGCACTGCGCAGGCTTCCGGCGTGCCGAAGTCGTCGTTCATCACCGTGGTGAAACGCTCGACGAAGGCTTCGCCGCCGGCCGGAGCAACGCTCGGCAGGCCTTTCAACGCGTGGTAGAAACGCTCGAGTGCGCCCTTGGCGTCCTTGAGGTTGTCTTCCGAGTAGTTGATCGCGCTGCGGTAGTGGCTCGACACCAGCAGGTAACGCACGACTTCCGGATGGTACTTGTCGAGCACGTCGCGAATGGTGAAGAAGTTGTTCAAGGACTTGGACATCTTCTCGCCATTGATACGGATCATGCCGCAATGCATCCACGCGTTGGCGTAGGTCTTGCCGGTGGCCGCTTCGCTCTGGGCGATTTCGTTTTCGTGGTGCGGGAACTCGAGGTCGCTGCCGCCGCCATGAATGTCGAAGGTCTCACCGAGGCAGCAGGTGGACATCACCGAGCACTCGATGTGCCAGCCCGGACGCCCGGCGCCCCACGGCGATTCCCAGCTCGGCTCGCCCGGTTTGGCGGCTTTCCACAGGACGAAGTCCAGCGGATCTTCTTTCGACTCGTCGACTTCGATGCGTGCACCGATGCGCAGGTCTTCGATCTTCTTGCGCGACAGCTTGCCGTAACCCATGAACTTGGCGACGCGGTAGTACACGTCGCCATTGCCCGGGGCGTAGGCGAAGCCCTTGTCGATCAGGGTCTGGATCATCGCGTGCATGCCCGGAATGTGATCCGTGGCGCGCGGCTCCATGTCCGGCTTCTTGATATTCAGGCGTGCTTCGTCTTCGTGCATCGCGGCGATCATGCGCTCGGTCAGCGCTTCGAACGACTCACCGTTCTCGCGGGCACGATTGATGATCTTGTCGTCGATGTCGGTGATGTTGCGCACGTAGGTCAGGTCGTAACCGCTGAAGCGCAACCAGCGGGTCACCAGGTCGAACGCGACCATGCTGCGGCCGTGGCCGAGGTGGCAGTAGTCGTACACGGTCATCCCGCACACGTACATGCGCACCTTGTTGCCATCCAGCGGTTTGAAGACTTCTTTGCTCTTGGTGAGCGTGTTGTAGATCGTCAGCACTTTATATTTCCTTGACGCTAAATCACTGGCCCCACGAATCACGCAGGGTCACGGTACGGTTGAATACCGGCTGACCTGGTTTCGAGTCCTTGATGTCGGCAACGAAGTAGCCTTCGCGTTCGAACTGGAAACGGTCTTCCGGCTGTGCGTTGCCAAGCGATGGCTCAGCACGACAACCGGTCAGCACTTGCAGTGAGTCAGGGTTGATGTTGTCGAGGAAACTCGCGCTGTCTTCGGCCTTCTCCGGGTTCGGAGAACGGAACAGGCGATCGTACAGACGCACTTCGCATTCGATGCTGGCAGCCGCCGGCACCCAGTGGATCACGCCTTTGACCTTGCGGCCTTCAGGGTTCTTGCCGAGGGTGTCCGGATCGTACGAGCAACGCAGCTCGACGATGTTGCCGTCGGCGTCCTTGATCGCTTCGTCGGCACGGATCACGTAGCTGCCACGCAGACGCACTTCGCCGTTCGGCTCCAGGCGCTTGTAGCCCTTTGGCGGTTCTTCCATGAAGTCATCGCGGTCGATGTAGATTTCACGGGCGAACGGCAGCTTGCGCACACCGAGTTCTTCTTTCTGCGGATGACGCGGCAATTCGAGGTTTTCGACCTGACCTTCCGGGTAGTTGGTGATCACGACTTTCAGCGGGCGCAGCACGCACATGGCGCGCGGCGCGTTCGCGTCCAGGTCCTGACGGATGCTGAACTCGAGCATGCCGTAGTCGACCACGCCGTCGGAACGGTTGGTGCCGACCATCTCGCAGAAATTACGGATCGACGCCGGCGTGTAGCCACGGCGACGGAAGCCCGACAGCGTCGACATGCGCGGGTCGTCCCAGCCATTGACGTGTTTCTCATCGACCAGTTGCTTGAGCTTGCGCTTGCTGGTGATGGTGTAGTTCAGGTTCAGGCGGCTGAATTCGTACTGGCGCGGGTTGGCCGGCACCGGCAGGTTTTCCAGGAACCACTCGTACAGCGGACGATGGCTTTCGAATTCCAGGGTGCAGATCGAGTGGGTGATGCCTTCGATGGCGTCCGACTGACCGTGGGTGAAGTCATAGTTCGGGTAGATGCACCACTTGTCACCGGTCTGATGGTGATGGGCGTGGCGGATGCGGTACATGATCGGGTCGCGCAGGTTCATGTTCGGCGAGGCCATGTCGATCTTCGCACGCAGCACGCGGGCGCCGTCCGGGAACTCACCGGCACGCATGCGCGCGAACCAGTCGAGGTTCTCTTCCACCGAACGGTCGCGGAACGGGCTGTTCTTGCCCGGCTCGGTCAGGCTGCCACGGTATTCCTTGGCCTGCTCAGGGGTCAGGTCGTCGACGTAAGCCTTGCCGGCCTTGATCAGCTCCACCGCCCAGTCGTGCAACTGGTCGAAATACTGCGAGGCGTAGCGCACTTCGCCGGACCACTCGAAGCCCAGCCATTTGACGTCGGATTCGATCGCGTCAATGTATTCCTGGTCTTCCTTGGCCGGGTTGGTGTCGTCGAAACGCAGGTGCGTGACGCCGCCGAACTCCTGGGCCAGGCCGAAGTTCACGCAGATCGACTTGGCGTGGCCGATGTGCAGGTAGCCGTTGGGCTCAGGCGGAAAACGGGTGACGATCTGGGTGTGCTTGCCCGAGTCCAGGTCTGCCTGGATGATCGGCCGCAGGAAATTGACCGGCACGGCAGGGCCGGACTTGGCATTCGAGGTAGGGTCGACAGTGGGCTTGCTCATAGGATCCTTGACTTACATGTGCGCGGCCGCAAAGGGGGCCAGACAAAACAAAGCCGCTATCATAGCCGATGCTGTCAAGGGGCTGACAGAGCACGGCCTATAAAGGAGCGCATTTAATCGCCGGGATTTGAAAAACAGCCTCGAAATTCGCGCCTGTCACGCTAAACTGCGCTCCTTGGCCGAAGCAGGCTGAACCGGTTGTGGGGCTGAATGTCCCAGAACCACGAATTCCTTATAAAGAGTAGCGATCATGACTCAAGTCAAACTGACCACCAACTACGGCGACATCGTCATCGAACTGGACGCGGAAAAAGCGCCAATCACCGCTGCCAACTTCATCGAATACGTCAAGAAAGGTCACTACGAGAACGTAGTGTTCCACCGCGTGATCAAGGGCTTCATGATCCAGGGCGGCGGTTTCGAGCCTGGCATGCAGGAAAAGAAAGACAAGAGCCCAAGCATTCAGAACGAAGCTGACAACGGTCTGAAGAACGAGAAGTACACCGTTGCCATGGCCCGCACCATGGATCCACATTCGGCCTCGGCGCAGTTCTTCATCAACGCCACCAACAACAGCTTCCTCAACCACACCGCCAAGACCGCTCAGGGCTGGGGTTATGCCGTGTTCGGTAAAGTGGTTGCCGGTACCGACGTGGTCGACAAGATCGAAGGCGTTGCCACCACTTCCAAGGCCGGTCACCAGGACGTGCCGAAAGACGACGTGATCATCGAGAAAGCCGAGATCATCGAAGCGTGATATTGCTGATTTCAGACTTGCATCTGGAAGAGGAGCGCCCGGACATTACCCGGGCGTTTCTGGATTTGCTCGCCGGACGCGCCCGCTCGGCGAGTGCGTTGTACATCTTGGGCGACTTTTTCGAGGCGTGGATTGGCGACGATGCCATGACGCCCTTCCAGCGTTCCATCTGCCAAGCCCTGCGCCAGTTGAGCGACAGCGGCACGGCGATCTTTCTGATACACGGCAATCGCGACTTCCTGCTCGGCAAGGCCTTCTGCAAAGCAGCCGGCTGCACGCTGTTGAAGGACCCGAGTGTCGTGCAGTTCTATGGCGAGCCGGTGCTGCTGATGCACGGCGACAGCCTGTGCACCCGCGATGTCGGCTACATGAAGTTGCGGCGCTACCTGCGCAACCCGATCACCTTGTTCATCCTGCGCCACCTGCCGCTGAGCACCCGCCACAAACTGGCGCGCAAGCTGCGCAGCGAAAGCCGCGCGCAGACGCGGATGAAGGCCAATGACATTGTTGATGTCACGCCTGAGGAAATTCCGCGGATCATGCAGCAATACGCGGTGAAAACCCTGATTCACGGCCACACCCATCGTCCGGCGATCCACAAGCTGCAACTCGGCGAGCAAGCGGCGAAGCGGATTGTGCTGGGGGACTGGGATCGTCAGGGTTGGGCGTTACAGGTGGATGAGAACGGGTATGCCCTGGCACCGTTCGACTTTGCTCCGCCGCCAGCCCTGCCGGCCCCCACCATCTAAAGACCAAACAAAAAACCAATGTGGGAGCGAGCCTGCTCGCGAAAGCGGTGTATCAGACACCTCAGTGCTGAATGACACACTGCATTCGCGAGCAGGCTCGCTCCCACATTGAATCGCGTTGCAGATCAGTGACCGCTAGCGGCCGGCCCGGCCTTCGCAGCAAACGGCGGCTTCGCCAGCCACACAATCAGAATCAGCCCCATAAAGCCCCAGCCCAACAACGTGAAGTAATCCACGGTGGAGAGCATGTACGCCTGGCTGGTGAGGATCTGATCCATCTGCGCATAAGCCGATTGGCTCGCGCCGCCTAAATGGTTCAAGGTCTCGCGAGTCGCCGGTTCGAAGGTACTGATACTTTCGCTCATGTACGCATGATGCTGATCGGCGCGGCGGATCCAGATCCACGTGGTCAACGATGCCGCAAAGCTGCCGCCCAAGGTGCGCAGGAAGGTCGCCAGGCCTGCGCCGTCGGCGATCTGGCTTGGCGGCAGGTCGGACATCAGGATGCTCAGGGTCGGCATGAAGAACAGCGCCACGCCGATACCCATGAACAGCTGCACCAGAGCGATGTGCTGGAAGTCCACCTCGTTGGTGAACTCGGCGCGCATGAAGCAGCTCAGGCCAATCGCGAGGAACGCCAGACCGGCCAGCAGGCGCAGGTCGAATTTGTTCGCGTACTTGCCGACAAACGGCGACAGCAGCACCGGCAGAATGCCGATCGGCGCCACCGCCAGACCGGCCCAGGTCGCGGTGTAACCCATCTGGGTTTGCAGCCACTGCGGCAGGATCAGGTTGATGCCGAAGAAACCGGCGTATCCAAGGACCAGCACCAGCGTACCGATGCGGAAGTTGCGGTAGGCGAACAGGCGCAGATTCACCACCGGATGCTGGTCGGTCATTTCCCAGATGACGAACACTGCCAGGGCGATCACCGAAATCGCCGCACCGATGATGATGAAGTTCGACTCGAACCAGTCCAGGTCATTGCCCTTGTCGAGGATCACCTGCAACGCGCCGACGCCGATGATCAACGTGATCAGGCCGACGTAGTCCATCGGCTGGCGGCTGGTCTCCACCGGACGCTTGGCCAGTTGCGAGCGCACCACCATCACCGCAAAGATGCCGATCGGTACGTTGATAAAGAAGATCCACGGCCAGCTGTAGCTGTCGGTAATCCAGCCACCAAGAATGGGACCTGCAATCGGAGCGACCACCGTGACCATCGCCAGCAACGCCAGGGCCATGCCGCGCCTCGCGGGGGGATAGACCGCAATCAACAGCGTCTGCGTCATCGGGTACAGCGGCCCGGCCACCATGCCTTGCAGCACGCGGAAACCGATCAGTTCCGGCATCGAGGTGGAGATACCGCAGAGGAACGAGGCCAGCACGAACAGAATGGTGGCCCAGAGAAACAGTTTCACCTCGCCGAAACGGCGGCTGAGCCAACCGGTCAGCGGCAGCGCAATCGCGTTGCTCACGGCGAACGAGGTGATCACCCAGGTGCCCTGCTCCGAACTCACCCCAAGGTTGCCGGAAATCGTCGGCAGCGCCACGTTGGCGATGGTGGTGTCGAGCACTTGCATGAACGTCGCCAGCGACAGGCCGATGGTGCTGAGCAACAGGCTGGGCGGCGTGAAAGAGGCGTTATTGCTCATTGTGAATCCTATGAAACCAGGTTGACGCCTTGTCTGTTACAGACACAGCAGCCCTTGTGGGAAAAAATCAATGTTGCAAGGAAACACTGTGGCGAGGGGATTTATCCCCGATAGGCCGCGAAGCGGCCCCTCCTTTGATTCAGAAAAGCCGGGCCTGCTGCGCAGTCCATCGGGGATAAATCCCCTCACCACAGTAAATCTCATCACCTTGAGAACCTGTTCCCACAGGGGAAAGATTCAGCGTTGCGCGGTCTTGCTCACCGCAGCGCTGTTGTCGTGGATCAGCTGCGCAATCATCGCGTCGGCTTCGGCCAGTTGGCGGTCGTAGACGTTGGTGCTGAACGAGGCCTTTTGCGGCGGTTGCTGAGCCAGCACCGGGCCGCTCTGGTCGTGCAGATTCACTTCAACGTTGGTCGACAGACCGACCCGCAGCGGGTGCTGGGCCAGCTCTTCGGCGTTGATGTGAATCCGCACCGGCACACGTTGCACGATCTTGATCCAGTTACCGGTGGCGTTCTGCGCCGGCAACAGGGCGAACGCGCTGCCGGTACCGGCGCCGAGGCTGTCGACGGTGCCGCTGTATTTCACGTCGCTGCCGTAGATGTCGGACTCGATGTCCACCGGTTGGCCGATGCGCATGTCACGCAATTGGGTTTCCTTGAAGTTGGCATCGATCCACAGTTGATCCAGCGGAATCACCGCCATCAGCGCGGTGCCCGGCTGTACGCGCTGACCGAGCTGCACGGTGCGCTTGGCGACGTAACCGGTGACTGGCGCGATCAGCGTGCTGCGGGCGTTGGTCAGGTACGCCTGACGCAGATCGGCAGCGGCCGACATCACGTCCGGGTGCGACGAAACCACGGTGTCATCGACCAGCGCGCTGGTGGTTTTCAGTTGTTGCCTGGCGTTGGCCAGGGCGTTTTGCGCCGAGGTCAGGTCGTCGCGGGCGTGGGACAGTTCTTCCTGGGAAATCGCGCCGCCAGCAGCGAGGTTTTTCCGGCGGTTGTAGTTGTCCTGAGCCTTCTGCACTTCAGCCTGTTGCGCGTTGACCTGGGCTTTCATGCCGTCGACGTTGCTGTACAGCCCGCGCACCTGACGCACGGTACGCGCCAGTTTCGCCTGGGCACTTTGCAGGCCGACTTCAGCGTCGTTCGGGTCGAAGTTGATCAGCACCTGACCTTCGTGAACCAGATCGCCGTCGTCGGCGCCGATGCTGACCACGGTGCCGGTCACCAGCGGGGTGATCTCAACGACGTTGCCGTTGACGTAGGCGTCGTCGGTGCTTTCGTTGAAGCGCCCGATGAATTCGTGATACGCCCAGACGCCGGCCCCGGCGAGCAGGACCACGACGGCCAGCACCAGCAGCATGAATTTGCGCTTGCGCGGATTGCCGGTGTCGGGGGTGTTGGCTTGGGTTTGGGTGTTTTCGGCAGTGGCCATGACAAATACCTGAATTAGTTGTGCGACGTGGCTGGGGTGGCGTTGGCTGCGGTCAGGGTTTCACCCTGAAAGCCGCCGCCCAGCGCTTGCATCAGTTGAATCGACAGGTCGATCTGCTCGGCATTGAGGTTGGCCAGCTGACGCTGGGCCTGCAGCAGTTGCTGCTCGATGCTGAGCACGTCCAGGTAGTTGCCGATGCCGGAACCGTAACGCTGGACGACGGTGTTGTAAGAATCCTGAGCAATCTCGGTGGCGTGTTGCTGCGCGCCGATCTGCCGGCCGATGTCACGCAACTGGTTGATCGTGTCGCTGACATCACCGAGGGCTTTCACCAGGCTTTTGTTGTACTGCGCCACCGCCAGATCGTAATCGGCGTCGCGCGCATCGAGGTTGGCGCGCAGGCGCCCGCCGTCGAAAATCGGCACCGAAATGGTCGGGGCGATGCTGAAGAAACGACTGGCCGACCCGAACATCGCGTCACCCAACAAGGATTCGGCACCGGCCGAAGCCGTGAGGTTCAAGTTGGGATAGAAGCGGGTTTTTGCCGAGTCGATGTCTTTGCTCGCCGCCTCTACGCGCCAGCGCGCAGCGACCAGATCCGGACGTCGACCGAGCAGTTCCGCCGGCAACACCGACGGCACCGCCACGGCGCTGGCTTGCAGAACTTTCGGTCGAGCAATTTCGTTGCCGCGATCCGGGCCTTTGCCGAGCAGTACGGCCAAGGCGATTTTCGCGCTGTTCAGACGTTTTTCAGCGTCGATCAGGCTGGCTTCGGAACTGGCCTCAAGGCTTTGGGTTTGCTGGAACTGGTACTGGCTGTCGATCCCGGCACTCAAGCGGCGCTGGCTCAGATCAAGCATCTGTTTGGTGCGCTTGAGGTCGTCGTTGGCCAAGTCGTAGACGATGTGCGCCTGACCCAGATCGCTGTAGGCCCGGGCCACGTCGGCGGCGAGGGTCAATTGCGCGGCCTGACGGTCGACTTCGGCAGCGCGAGCCTGACCGAGTGCAGCTTCCCAGGCATCACGCTGGCCGCCCCACAGGTCGAAGTTGTAATTGAAACCGGCGCTGACGTTACGCACGGTGGCGTAGGCATCGCCCTGCCCTCGCGGGTCCTGATCCTTGGCCAAGCGCGAACGGCTGATGCCGGCGCTGGCGTCGAGGGTCGGATAGCGTTCGGCATCGGCGGCATACGCGGCGGCGCTGGCCTGATGCGCGCGCGCTTCGGCAATCTGCATGTCCGGGCTGTCGTGCAGCGCTTCGCGGATCAGACCGTCGAGTTGCGGGTCGCCAAGGCTGGTCCACCAGTCGCTTTTCGGCCAGGCGGCCGGCGACAGGGTCACGCCGTTGAGCGACTGGCCGACTTTCAGGCTTTTCGCGTCGAGGTTTTTGCCCTGAGTATCGAGGCCGCTGTAATTGGCGCAGCCGGCGAGGATCATCGCCGACAGCACCAGGGTCAGGCTGCTGCGCAAGGTTTTACCGCTCATTGTGTTCACCTAACCGCTGGATAGTGATCGGGTCACCGGCTGCCAGCAGGATTTTCTTGAGGATGTATTCCAGGGTTTTCAGCTCTTCACGAGAGATGGCGCCGGCCAGTTCATTCATTGCATCGGCGCCGATTTGCGGCAGGCGATCGGCCAGTTGCTGGCCCTGCTCGGTGAGTTTGAGTTGCACCTGACGGCGATCGCCTTCGCTGCGTTGGCGAGCCAGGAAACCTTTCTGCTCCAGACGATCGAGCATGCGTGTCATCGAACCGCTGTCCAGCGACAGATGCCGACACAGCTCGGCCGGGGTGTCGACGCCGAACTGGGCCATGATGATCAACACCTTGAACTGCGCGGCGGTGATGCCGTGGGGTTCCATGTGGGTGTCGATGATCCGGTCCTTGAGCAGCGCGGCACGGCCCAGCAACAGGCCGAGATGGCAATGTTTGAATTCGTCCGGGGTGAAATGCTTCATGTGCTCACCTAATAACTGCCTAGGCAGTGAATGTATGTCGAGATGTTACTGCCTAGGCAGCGAATGTCAACGTAATAGTTAGGTTGCTTTGTAATTAGTTGACCAGTGGACTGGGTTTTTGTGTTGCCCGCACTGACGCTTTCGCGAGCAGGCTCGCTCCCACAGGGATCTCATGCATACATGGATCAATGTGGGAGCGAGCCTGCTCGCGAAGGCAGCGACTCGGTGTAACGTCGGTCAGGATTTGTCGGAAGGATGCACAGCCGGCGGCTGGAGGGGATGCACTTCACGCCCGCGCAAAGCAGTCACTGCATAACCGCAAGCGCGTTTGATCACCGCATACATGCTGTGCCAGCCCGGCGGTGCCGGCTCGATGGCGGCATGCAGCGCCCGTGCGTAATCGAGCACCAGACCGGGCGTCCAGGCCATCACTTCGGCGCGTTTACGCACCTGCGCCGCCACCCAGAACTCGGGGCTGAGTATCACTCTGGCGAAATCGAGCATGCTCGAATGCCCGCGATTCATCGCTCCTTCAAGGGCTGCTTCGAGGCTATGGGCGACGGCACTCGAGCAGTTGCGGCTGGTGAGATTGTACGTGCTGTTCTGCCGATATTCGCTCCAGAACGCCTGCAACCGCCGGGCGTCGTAGTGAGCAAAACTGACCTGAACCGAAGACGGGCACCAGTCGGCCACCTCCCCCGCATAGTCTGGCAGAAACCGCCCGGCGACATCGTTGTTCGGCGTCGCCCGCAGCAAGCGCACGAAATCCCCCGCCGAACGATCGATGTCGTCCAGCGGGTAATGGCTGATGTAAATCTCCGGGCCACATTCCAGCGCCGCGTGGCCGGCGGAGATCACGCCGTTGATGTCGACTGCGGCGATATAACGATTGAGCAAGCGGTTGCGCACCAGGGTGTCATCGACGGTGCCGCTGGGGGTCCAGACATGAATGACCAATGCGTCGCTGCTGGCCGGCGCACTGAGCGCAACAGCGTTTGTCAGCGGCGGCAGGTGCCTGAAGCGCACGGCTTGGCGCAACAACGCACAGCCCGAGAGAAACAGGCTCATGCCGATGCAGAACGGCACCGTGCCCTTGTACAACGTCGGATACGGTTCAAGGATAAACAGGCCATAGCCGATTTCGAACAATCCGGTCAGCAACGACAATTGCCAACCGACAAAGCGCACCACCACCGCAGCCGCCAGCCTGAAGACCCCGTCAACGATGAAAGCCCCGCCAAACAGCACCGCCAGAATCAGCCCGGCAGCATGTTGCCGGTCAACGATCAGCAGCCCCAGCAAGAGAAACGCCAGACCTCGCGCTTTACGCAGGGCCGCAGCGGTCCCGGTTTGCGGGGCCGGCACCAGCAGCAGGATCAGCGCTTCGAGCAACAACAGATAGCCGAAGAGATGCAGCGGAAAATACAGCACACCGTCCAGCGCATCGATGAAGATCGCCACCCCGGCCGCGCCCCAGACAATGCCGGTCAGCGCCAGTGCCGACCAGCGTTTGCGGACAAAGTCGTTACCGAGCAAGACCATACTCAAGCGGACCATAGGCGCAACCGGCAAGGTTTTGAGGGTTCGGTGAGTCTAATACATCCTGGAAAAACCGGATCGCAGCGTCACGACCCGGCTATTGGCCACGTTCTCAGAAATCGCGCTTGTAGAAGATATCCAGCGAACTGGCGACACCGCTGGCGGCTTCGACATAAACCTTCTTGCTCAGCTTGTAACGCAGCGCGATGGTGTTGGCCGGCTCGAACACGCCGACGCCATAACGCAGGCTGAGCTTTTCGGAAATGTTACCGCTGGCAACCACGCTGGTGGTGTTGCCGCTGCCCTGGGTATCGAGCTGGAAGTCCTGAATCCCAAGGTCTTTGGCCAGGCCGCTGGTGACCCCGGAACTGCCCATCAAACCCAGGCCCAACGCCGCTTGCGCGAGCATGTTGTTGTCTTCGCCGTTGGTGCTCAGCGGACGCCCCAGTACCAGGTAGGACAACGCCTGCTCCTGACTCATGGCCGGTTCGGAGAAGATTTGCGTGGTCGGTTGCTCGGCGCTGCCGCTCAGGCGGATACCGGCGATCACGTCGTCGGTCTGGCGGATCGCTTCGATGTCCAGATACGGCTGATCGATCGGGCCGGCAAACAGCAGCCGCGCACGACGCACGTTCAGGCGCTGGCCATAGGCGCGGTAACGGCCGTCGTTGAGCCACAGCTCGCCACGGGTGTCCATGTTGTCGCCGATGTGCACGTGACCTTGCAGGTTGGCGGTCAGGCCGAACCCGGCGAAGCTCAGTTTGTCTTCGCCGACCACCACGTCGATGTCCATTTTCATCGCCAGCGGTGGTTTGCCCTCTTCGGTCTGCGCGCCAACGATGATCGTGTCGTCGGACACTTTCACCGTCGATGGCGGCAGTTCACGCACGGTGATTTCGCCTCGCGGCACCTGTACCTTGCCGGCGATTTTCAGCTCATCGCCGGCCATGGAAATCTTCAGGTCCGGCGCCACTTCCAGCTTGGCGTACGGCTCGACGGTGACCGGCAATTGCGTGCCCTTGAGCGCCAGATCGACCACCAGCGCCTGGCCCCAGGCGACGTTACCGTTCAGGCTGCCCTGCCCACTCTTGCCGCTGTTCCAGCCACCGTCGAGGCGCACCGATTCGCCGGCAATCACCGCGGTGAGTCGCAGATTCTGCAACTCCATCGGCAACTCGGCGCCAGACACTTCGCCGTCGCTGAGTTGCACGGTGCCGTTGACCAGCGGCGCCAGCAGCCCGCCGGAAATCGTGCCGCTGCCATTCAGGCGCCCGGTCAGTTTCTCGACCATCGGCACAAACGGCCGCGCCACCGACAGGTCCAGCCCGCTGAGACGGAAAGAACCACTCAGCGGTTTGTTTTTCGGCAACGGATTGAGCTGCGCCTGCACCATCAACTCGCCGAGTTTGCCGCCGACGAAGTTGAGTTCGGTATCGACGCGCTTCGGCGTGAGTTTGCTGGTGAGCTTCAGGGTCTGGTACGGGAAGTCCAGCCACTGATCCTTTTCCTTCATGCGCAAGGTGCCGCCGCTGGCGTCGACGCTGACCACGCCGTTCGGGCCGCTGGCTGGCAGATCCAGTTGCAGATCGGCGTTGAGCTTGCCCTGCCAGGCGAAGTCTTTCGGCAACCATTGCGCCAGACTTTCGATCGGGAACTGCTTGAGGTGGTAACGCAGTTTCGGCTCGGGCAGCAGGCGCTGGTCTTCACCGCACAGACTGGCATTGCCGGACATCCAGCAATGCGCGCCGAAGTTGATCTTGCCGTCGGCCAGACGTTCGAGTTTGGCCGGGCTCTGCAGTTTCCAGTCCTGGCCGCCGGCCTGAATATCGCCGCTGGCCAAACGACCGCGCCAGTTGCCCTTGTCCAGATTGCCGTCCAGGCCAAGGGCCAGTTTCAGCTTCGGCCCGAGCAGGTCGAGGTTGAGTTTCTGGCTCTTGATGTCGCCCTGCGCGCTGGCGGTCAACACGCCGAGGTTGGTGTCGCCGGCCTGAATGCCGCTGCCCTTGAGGTCGATCTTCGCCCGTTGCGCGCTGTCGAGCGTGGCGTCGAGGTTGAGGCTTTGCAGGCGATTGTCCTGGAACGCCAGTTGCGAACCTTGCAGATCAAGTTTGCCTTGCGGAGCTTTCAGCGTACCGGCAACGTTGACCTGACCCGTGACCTGCCCCCGCAGCTGCGGCCAGAGCTGGGCCAGACGCGTCAGTTTGATGTCGATCTGGCCGGTGAGTTTCTGTTGCAGGCTGCCCTTGCCGCTGATGCTGTTATCGCCGAGGCGGATTTGCAGGGCGTTGAGGTTCCATTGCTCACCGGCACCGTCGGCCTTGGCCTGGAGGATTGCCGGTTGCCCGCGCAATTTGCCTTTGAGGTCGAGGTCGGCGCTGAGGCTCAGGCGATCGTTCTTCATTTCGCCTTTGCTGCGCAGCGGCCCGGCCAGGGTGCCCGGCAACTCCGCAACCCAGTACGCCGGGTTCAGCGCAGAGAGATCCAGCGCCGTGTCCCAGGCGATGCCGTCGGCGAACTGCACATTGACATGACCTTCGGCCTTGCCCTGCCCGGCTTCCATTTTCAATTGCGGCAAGGCGATCTGTTTCAGGCTGCCGCTGAACGGACTGCTCAGGCTGAACGCCCCCGCCGGGCCATCGAGGTCGGCGGCGAAGTTACCGAGGTACTGACCGTCGGTGTAGGAGACTTCGCCGGTGAAGGTACGCAAGGCAACTTGCGGCTCGTCGATTTCGTTATACAGCCGATGCCACGGGAAATCCTGCCAGTTGATGTTGGCCTGAGCCGTGAGGCCCTTGCTCCAGTCAACGCTGCCGGTGAGCTTGAGGCTTTGTTTGTCGTTAGCCGTCAGGTCGAGGCCGGCGATCTGCGCACCGCTGGCATCGACCTTGCCTTTGAGCAGCAGCGCCACCGGGCCTTTATCGGCGGGCAGCGTGGCGTTGCCGTTGAGCTGATAACCGTTTTTCAGGTCACCGTCGCCGGTCAGTACCAATTGATTGAGTTGCAGGGTGTCCGGCAAATCGGCGCTGGGTTTGAACGCCTCGGAGGTGATGCGCACCTTGGCCGGCAGATTTTCCGCCAGCGGTTGCAGTTCGCCGCTCAACTGGCCGTCGAGGTAGCCACGGCTGTCTGCATGCAGGTTGAGGGTTTTCAGCAGATCGCCGTCGACTTTCAACGCCAGCGTCCAGGGGCCTGTGCCTGGGGACGGCAGGCTCAGGTCACCGGCGATGTTCAGCGGCCAATTGCCGGTCGGTTGCAGCAGGCCGGAGAGATTCAGGCTGAGGTCGTCGCGCTGCAGTTTCACGCTGTCGATCTGCAGGCCCTGGGCCGTCCAGTGCGCCGCCAGTTGCAGGCCCTTGAGCTGCTCGCTGCCGTTGAACAACAGGCTGCCGACTTGTACGTCACCGAGTTCGATGGCCACCGGCAGTTGCAGATCCGGCAGTTTGATCGGGCCGCTTTCAGTGGTTTCTTCACTCGGCGGGAATTGCAGAATGACCTGATCGGCCTTGAGCTGTTCGATGCACAAAGTCATGCGGGTCAGGCACAGCGGTGACCAGGCGAAGATTGCCTTGTTCAGCTCGACGCGACTGCTGTCCTGCTGCCACAGCAGATGATCGGCGCTCCATTGGCCACCGAGACGGCCCTGGAAATTCTCCACGCTCAAACCCGGCACCAGGCTCAGCGCCCAACGGCTGCCGGCCTGCGTCCCGAGTACCGCGCTGATGCTCAATACAATTAACAACAGCAACGCCAGCAGTGTCAGTGCCGCTATTTTCAAACCACGCTTCACAGCTCAGGCCCCATGGAAAAGTGCAGCCGGATGCCGCCGTCGTCGTCCAGCGCGTGGGCCAGGTCGAGGCGAATCGGCCCCACCGGCGAGACCCAGCGCACACCGATACCGACCCCGGTCTTGAGGTTCGGCAGTTCGAGTTTGTTGAAGGAGTTGCCCTGGTCGACGAAGGTCGCGACCCGCCATTTCTCGGCAATCGAGTACTGATACTCGACGCTGCCGGCCACCATGTAGCGGCCGCCGATGCGGTCGCCCTTGGAGTTTTCCGGGGACAGGCTCTGGTAGTCGTAACCGCGCACGCTTTGATCGCCGCCGGCGAAGAAACGCAGCGACGGCGGTACCGAGTTGTAACCGTTGGTGGCGCTGCCGCCGACCTGCACCCGACCGAGGAAGCGGTGGTTGTCGAACACCGTGGTCAGGCCCTTGATGAGCGCCGTGCCATATAAAAGGTTGTTGTCCGAGCCAAGGCCTTCTTTCGCCACTTTGCTTTCGAAGGTCAGGCGATAGCCGTTGTGCGGGTCGATGCGGTTGTCGCTTTTCAGGTACGAGTAACTGATGCCGGGCATCAACAAGGTACTCAGGCCGGAGTCGTCGCCAAGTTCATATTCTTCACGCTGCCATTTCAGCGAGATCACTCGCTGCCAGCCGCTGGGCAACTTGCTGTGCCATTCCGGGCCGAAGGTCAGCAGCTTGCTCAGGGTGTCCGAGCCGTCGATGTTTTCAAATTGATAACCACCGGCCCAACGCAGTTTGTCGGTCAGCGGTGGGTCGAGCGGGATGTCATAGAACAACCCGACGTTCTGCCGTGGCGCCGACAACTCGGCTTCCCAGCCGTAACTGTCGCCCTGCGGGTTGACCCAGTGGCGCGTCCAGTTGGCCTTGATCCGTGGGCCGACGTCGGTCGAATAACCGAGGCCCAGGCCCATGGTGCGTGGTTTGCGGGTGTCGAGTTTGACGTCGACCGGGATCACATCGTTTTTCGCCGCCGTCGGCGCCGCATCGACGCGCACGCCTTCGAAATAGCCACTCGATTGCAGGTCGCGGTTGAGTTCGGCGATCAGCTCGGAGTCATACGGATCGCCAGCCTTGAACGGCACCATGCGTTGCAGCAGGTCTTCGTCGAACGGCGTATCGCCCTCGAAACTGACTTTGCCCAGCGCATAACGCGGGCCGCTGTCGTAGATCAATTCAACGTCGGCCACCCCGGCACGCGGGTCGACCAAAAGTTTCTGGCTGGTGAAATGGCCACTGAAAAAGCCGAAGCGCGAGGCCTGGTTCTGGATCAGGCGTTTGGCGTCTTCATAACGCCCATGGTTGAGCACGGCGCCGGACTTGAGCGTGTCACTGCTCGGCACACGAAAGGATTTGAGGGAGGCGGCAGGCCCGTCGACGCGGATGGTGACGTTGCGCAGACGAATCGGCTCGCCAGGATCGATGTTCAGCACCAAGCGCGGTTTTTCGCCGCCCTTCACGTCACTGTCGATCTGCGGCTGGTAATAACCCAAGGCCTGCGCCGCTTTGCGCGCCTGCTCCTCGGCCCCGCGACTGAAGCGCAGCAAGGCTTGTTCGTCACGGTCGCCGAGGCTGCCGATATAACCTTCTATATTGGCCTTGAGTTCGTCGTTGGACGGTTTGATCCGCACGTCCAATTCACTTTGCGCCAGCGCCGCGCAGCTGGTTAACAGCATGAGCACGCCACTGGTAAATCTTCCTGGAAACTTCATAGGCGCGGATGCTATCACGGGCTTGGGAGCGTGATAGAACAGGAAATTTCCGAAAAAGTTCTATGGCTAAGCCGTTGCAGTTTGTAACACCTGCGGATTGGCGTGGAAAAACACGTGCTCGCGCACCGGGCCAACAGCCACTTCGCCGATCTCTTCGTAGCCTTGGCGTTTATAGAATTCCAGGTAACGCGGGTTGCCGGTGTCGAGCACCACGCCTTGCGAGGTTTCGTCCACTGCGCACCAGTTGTGCACCGCGGTCAGCAACTGCTCGCCGAAGTGTTTGCCCTGAAACTGCGGATGAATCCCCAGCAGCGGCAGCATGTGCACCGAATCGCTGGGCACGCAGGCGGCCACCGCATCGTGATATTCCAGATAGCGCCGGGTGCAGCGGAATCCGGTGCTGAGCACCATGCGCAGGCGCCATGCCCAACTTTCGGTGATCCCCAGACGCCGTTGCGGCGGCGCGATCAGGGCGATGCCGATCAGCCGGTCGTTGACCAACAGGCCGATGGCCGGCTGATCCTGCAGAAAGTGCTGTTTGACCAGTTCCCGCACCGTGGCCCGCACGCGCTGCTCGTAGCCCGGCCGCTCGGCCTCGAACAGGTAACCGAAGGTCGGCTCGTGGCGATAGGCCTGATACAGCAGCGATCGGGCTTCGCGCGAGTAACCGCGGTCGAGCATGTGGATGTCGGCGATGGCGGTCTGGGTTTCAGGCATAACGGTGATTCTCCCCCGGGGCGCGGCTCAAATGACTGCGCTCTTGATGGTACGAACCTTTTGCCGGTGGCGCAGTTCCCCACAGGTATAGACCAACTCGGGATCTTCATCGACTGGGCGGCCGCCATCGCGAGCAGGCTCACTCCTACAGGGGGTACGCATTCCAATTGTAGGAGCGAGCCTGCTCGCGATGGCGTCAGCTCGGGCAACCCACATCCCACAGATGAAAATGATTTCTCCCACCCCACACTGGCCCCCATCCCACATGTCAGCTAGCATCGCCCTTTTGCCAGGACTGCCGACCATGAAGATTGTTTCCTTCAACATCAACGGACTGCGCGCCCGTCCGCATCAGCTGGCAGCGCTGATCGAAAAGCATCAGCCGGACGTGATCGGCCTGCAGGAAACCAAGGTCCACGACGACCAGTTCCCGCTGGAAGAAGTGCGTGCGCTGGGCTACCACGTTTATTTCCACGGTCAGAAAGGCCATTACGGCGTCGCCCTGCTTTCGCGCAAAGAACCGATTGCGATCCACAAAGGCTTCGCCAGCGATGAAGAAGACGCACAGCGCCGCTTTATCTGGGGCACTTTCGCCGACGCCAATGGCGTGCCGGTGACCATCATGAACGGCTACTTCCCGCAGGGCGAAAGCCGCGACCACCCGACCAAATTCCCGGCCAAGCAACGCTTCTACAGCGACCTGCAAACCCTGCTGGAAAGCCAGTTCCACAACGAGCAGCCGCTGGTGGTGATGGGCGATGTGAACATTTCCCCGGAGGACTGCGACATCGGCATCGGCCCGGACAACATGAAGCGCTGGTTGAAAACCGGCAAATGCAGCTTCCTGCCGGAAGAGCGCGAGTGGATGGCCCGCCTGAAAAACTGGGGCCTGACCGACAGCTATCGCCACTTGAACCCGGACGTGACCGACATGTTCAGCTGGTTCGACTATCGCAGCCGTGGTTTTGAAGACGAACCGAAACGTGGCCTGCGCATCGACGTGATCCTCGCCTCCCACGGCTTGCTGCCGCGGGTCAAGGATGCGGGCGTGGACTATGAACTGCGCGGCATGGAAAAACCGTCGGATCATGCGCCGATCTGGCTTGAACTGGCCTGATCTCAAGCTTTAAGAGAACCTTGTAGGAGTGAGCCTGCTCGCGATGACGGTGGATCAGTCGATGTGTTTATTGGCTGATACTCCGCCATCGCGAGCAGGCTCACTCCTACATTGGATCACTGTCATGTTTTGGTCATGCGCCTGACTTAATCTCCCCGGCAATCCCCTTGGCTTGATTCGGTGCCGGCATGACCCTGCGTGTTCTGTTCGCTTTTCTGTCGAGTGCATGGCTGACGGTCAGTGCCGCCACCCTGCCCATCCCTGAAAACGGCCCGGCGTTGCGCATTCAGGGTTCCAACACCATTGGCGCCGACCTTGGCCCGGCGTTGGTTGAAGGCTTTCTGCAGGACCAGGGCCTGCTGAAAATTCACCGCGAGAACCCCGACGCCGCCAACGAACAACACATCGTCGGCCAGACTGCCCAAGGCAAACGGGTGGTGATTGAAGTCGCCGCCCACGGTTCCAGCACCGGGTTCACCGCGCTGAAAAGCGCCAGTGCCGACCTCGCCGCCTCCTCCCGACCGATCAAGGACAGCGAACTGCTCAGCCTGCAAGCGCTCGGCGATCTGAAAAGCGCCGCCGCCGAGCAGGTGATTGCCATCGACGGTCTGGCGATCATCCTTCACCCCGGCAACCCACTGCAGCAACTGGACACCGAGCAACTGGCGCGGATCTTCAGCGGTGAGGTGAAAACCTGGGAAGACCTCGGCGGTCGCGGCGGCGCGATTCATTTATATGCGCGGGATGATCAGTCCGGCACTTACGACACGTTCAAGGAACTGGTGCTGGGTCGGCGTGGGAAAAGTCTGAGTTCCAGTGCGAAACGCTTCGAATCCAGCGAGCAATTGTCCGACGCGGTGAGCAGTGATCCGCAGGGTATCGGTTTCATCGGTCTGCCGTATGTGCGTCAGGCCAAAGCCGTGGCGATTGCCGACGGCGCATCGCAATCGATGTTGCCGCTCAACAGCCTGATTGCCACTGAGGACTATCCGCTGTCGCGGCGCCTGTTCTTTTATCTGCCGCCGGGCAACCAGAATCCGTGGGCATCGGCACTGGTGGCGTTTGCGCAAAGCCCACAGGGCCAGAAGATTGTCGCGGCCAACGGCTTCATCAGCCAGACCGTGCACGCGATGACCGTGACACCGAATGCGCTGATGCCCGAGGGTTATCAATCCCTCAGCCGCCATGCCCAGCGTCTGACGGTGAATTTCCGTTTCGAGGAAGGCAGCGCCAGCCTCGACAACAAGGCGCGGCAGGATCTGGCGCGGGTGCTCGACTATATACAGCGCCACGACAAGACCGAGCGCGCGGTGACGCTGGTGGGGTTTGGCGACGAGAAAGACGATCCGGCCCGCGCCGACCTGCTGTCAAAGCTGCGGGCGATGGCGGTGCGCCGTGAATTGGTGAAGAACGGCGTGGTGATGCGCGAAGTGCGCGGGTTTGGCGCGTTGATGCCGGTGGCGGCGAACAGTGCGGATGAAGGCAGGATCAAGAATCGGCGGGTTGAGGTTTGGGTGTATTGAATCCGATGTTGATGGACTGAATGGGCAGGCCCCTTCGCGAGCAGGCTCGCTCCCACAGTGATCGCATTCTTCCATTTGGTATGCGGTCTAATGTGGGAGCGAGCCTGCTCGCGAAGCCGGCGACGCGGTCTTAATGACCGCTGCGCAGCATTTCCTTCGGCACATACTTGCCGATCTCGAACTTGCCGATCGCCGCGCGGTGCACTTCGTCCGGGCCGTCGGCCAGGCGCAGGGTGCGCTGCATGGCGTACATATAGGCCAGCGGGAAATCGTTGGAAACCCCGGCCCCGCCGTGGATCTGGATCGCCCGGTCGATCACCCGCAGCGCCACGTTCGGCGCGACAACCTTGATCTGCGCGATCTCGCTCTTCGCCACTTTGTTGCCGACGGTGTCCATCATGTACGCCGCTTTCAGGGTCAGCAGGCGCGCCATGTCGATTTCCATCCGCGAGTCAGCGATCTTGTCGACGTTACCGCCCAGACGCGCCAATGGCTTGCCGAACGCGGTGCGGCTCACCGAGCGTTTACACATCAATTCCAGCGCACGTTCAGCCATGCCGATCGAGCGCATGCAGTGGTGAATCCGCCCTGGGCCGAGGCGACCCTGAGCGATCTCGAAGCCGCGGCCCTCACCGAGCAAGACGTTTTCGTACGGCACGCGCACGTTGTCGAACAACACTTCGGCGTGGCCGTGCGGTGCATCGTCGTAGCCGAACACCGGCAGCGGACGGACGATTTTCACCCCGGGGGTATCGACCGGCACGAGGATCATCGAGTGCTGCGCATGGCGCGGTGCGTCGGGGTTGCTCAGGCCCATGAAGATCAGGATCTTGCAGCGCGGATCGCAGGCGCCGGAAGTCCACCATTTCTTGCCGTTGATCACCCACTCGTCGCCATCACGCACGGCGCGGGCGGCCATGTTGGTGGCGTCGGACGAGGCCACGTCCGGCTCGGTCATGGCGAACGCCGAGCGGATCTCGCCGCGCAGCAACGGTTCGAGCCAGCGCTGTTTCTGCTCTTCGTTGGCGTAGCGCACCAGCACTTCCATGTTGCCGGTGTCCGGCGCCGAGCAGTTGAACGGTTCCGGCCCCAGCAGCGAGCGGCCCATGATTTCTGCCAGCGGTGCGTATTCAAGGTTGGTCAGGCCAGCGCCGAGTTCCGACTCAGGCAGGAACAGATTCCACAGCCCTTCAGCCTTGGCCTTGGCTTTGAGCTCTTCCATGATCGCGGTCGGCTGCCAGCGATCACCCTCGGCAACCTGGCGTTCGAACACGGCTTCGGCCGGGTAAACGTAAGTGTCCATGAACGCGGTCACGCGCTCACGCAGTTCTTGCACCTTGGGCGAATAAGCGAAATCCATGAGCAATTACCTTCTTTAGGCAGAGGTTGTTCAGATCATGCAATCGATGCTAGAACAGCGCGGATAATTTACCTAGCCTATTCTCGGCGTGTATAAACATTCATCACCGATATATGATCCGCTGATCGTCAGCCCCTAGAACAAGAGAAGCCGCGTTATGAATCTGAGTAAGGTCGACCTCAACCTTTTCATCGTCTTCGACGCGATCTACACCGAAGCCAACCTGACCCGCGCCGGGCAGATTGTCGGGATTACCCAGCCGGCGGTATCCAACGCGCTGGCGCGGTTGCGCGAGACCTTCAACGATCCGCTGTTCGTGCGCACCGCCCAGGGCATGGTGCCGACGCCGATGGCACAGAACATCATCGGCCCGGTGCGCAACGCGCTGTCGCTGCTGCGGGTGTCGGTGCAGGAGAGCCGGATCTTCAACCCGGCGCAGGCGGTGAAGACTTACCGCATCAGCATGACCGACCTGACTGAGGCGGTAATCCTGCCGCCGCTGTTCCAGCGCCTGCGGCGACTGGCGCCGACGGTGATCATCGAAAGCTTTCTGTCGAAACGCCGTGAGACCACCAAGGAACTCGCCGCCGGGCGTCTGGATTTCGCCGTCGATGCGCCGCTCAACACCGACCCGCAGGTGCGCCACGTCAAGCTGATGGAAGACCGCTACGTCTGTGCAATGCGCAAGGGTCATCCGCTGGCGAGCAAGGAGAAACTGTCGCTGGATGATTATCTGTCGCTGACCCACATCCATATCTCCAGCCGCCGCAGCGGGCTGGGCTACGTGGATCTGGCGCTGGGCAAAATGGGCATTCAGCGCAAGATCGCCCTGCGCTCGCAGCATTATCTGATGGCGTCGCAGGTCATGCAGCAGACCGACATGGTGATGACGGTGCCCGAGCGCTTTGCCCGGCGTAATGACTTGCATGCGTTCAACCTGCCGGTCAACGACGTGCCGCCGCTGGAGACTCACCTGTATTGGCATGAAAGCACCGACCAGGACCCGGCCAATCGCTGGATGCGCGAGCAGATCATCGAGTTGTGCCAGCAGGTGGCGGCGCAGGAGAAGAAGCTCGACAAAGTGTAAGGCTGGCAACCGCGTTATCGTTCTTCGCGAGCAGGCTCGCTCCCACATTCGATCGCGCTTCTTCAGATGACATGCAATCAACTGTGGGAGCGAGCCTGCTCGCGAAGAGGCCATCCCTCACACCATACATCTTGAACCTTGACGTAAACGTCAACTCGCCATTAGCTTAGCGCCAAGACCTTTTTCCGAGCGCTTTCATGAGCAGCCAGACCTACAGCATTTCCGACCTCGCCCGCGAGCTGGACATCACCACCCGGGCGATCCGCTTTTATGAAGAACAAGGCCTGCTCAGCCCCGAGCGTCGTGGCCAGGAACGCATCTACTCGCCGCGCGACAAGGTCAGCCTGAAGCTGATCCTGCGCGGCAAGCGCATCGGTTTCTCCCTGGCCGAATGCCGTGAGCTGATCGAGCTCTATGACCCGTCCAGCGGTAACACCAAACAGCTCAACAGCATGCTGGCAAAAATCGGCGAGCGCCGCGAACAGCTCGAGCAGCAGTTGCTCGACATCGAACAGATGAAGCTGGAACTCGATACCGCTGAAGAACGCTGCGTGCAGGCGTTGGAGCAGACGCTGAAGAGCCAGCAGATAGCGCAGTAATCAGCCACAACTCATTCCCTGTGGGAGCGGGCTTGCTCGCGAAGGCGGAGTGTCAGGCGACAAATTTTGTATCTGATACACCGCCTTCGCGAGCAAGCCCGCTCCCACAGGGACCTCATGTAATTCCGAAAATGAGCAGGTCAATCCCATGTCCCTCCCCTCCCAAGTACGCCTGATCGAAGTCGGCCCGCGCGATGGCCTGCAGAACGAAGCCCAACCGATCAGCGTGGCTGACAAGGTGCAACTGGTCGACGCCCTGAGCGCCGCCGGCCTTGGTTATATCGAAGTCGGCAGTTTTGTCTCGCCGAAATGGGTGCCGCAGATGGCCGGATCCGCCGAAGTGTTTGCGCAGATCCAGCGTAAACCCGGCGTGACCTACGGCGCACTGGCGCCGAACCTGCGCGGTTTTGAAGATGCACTGGCGGCCGGTGTGAAAGAAGTCGCGGTGTTCGCCGCGGCGTCCGAGGCGTTCTCGCAGCGCAACATCAATTGCTCGATCAGCGAAAGTCTGGCGCGCTTCGCACCGATCATGGAGGCCGCGAAACAGCACGGCGTTACCGTGCGCGGTTACGTGTCCTGCGTGCTCGGTTGCCCTTATGAAGGCGAGGTCGCACCGGAACAAGTGGCGATGGTCGCCCGCGAGTTGTATGCGATGGGCTGCTACGAAGTGTCCCTCGGCGACACCATCGGCACCGGCACCGCCGGCGCGACCCGGCGGCTGTTCGAAGTGGTGTCGGCGCAAGTGCCACGGGAAAAACTCGCCGGGCACTTCCACGACACCTACGGCCAGGCGATGGCCAACATCTATGCCAGCCTGCTGGAAGGCATCGCGGTGTTCGACAGCTCTATCGCCGGCCTCGGCGGCTGCCCGTACGCCAAAGGCGCGAGCGGTAACGTCGCCACCGAAGACGTGGTGTACCTGCTCAACGGCCTGGGCATCGAGACCGGTATCGACCTGGACGCCTTGATTGCGGCGGGTCAGCAGATCAGCGCGGTGCTCGGTCGCCCGAGCGGTTCGCGTGTGGCCAAGGCCCGTAACGCCCAGTGAGGGCGAAGGTGTTACCGCTGCGTCGGAAACGTGGGCGTAGTCGAGTAACACGGAAACAAATTGTCTGGTTTGCCCTGAAGGAAAAATCCTTCAAAAATCTCAAACCTTTGATTTACAAGGGTTTTAAAAAGTTGGCACGGCTTCTGCTATCTCTATGGCATAACAAGAATAAAAAGCAGCAAACCAATAAAAATAAGACGTACCGACTCTGACATAACAAAAACAACACGGCAGAGACGCAGCTAACAGATTTTTTTGGAGAAGGTGTGCTTTTCAGGGTATTCCTCGGAATGACCCGCAACCGGGCAGAGAACAATAAAACTACCTTCAGGTAGCTCCCGAATCGGTTGGATCGTTTAACGAGAAAGCAGATCAGCGCTCAAAAAAATACGTTTGCTCTTGACCCCGGATGGGGGTCGCCAAAAACAGCGGTAAAGGGCCACGGTTGCCAAAAACAACAACAGACCGCCCCTCAATAATAATAAAAGAGCACGCGACGACAAAATTAAAGGGGAGCTTCGGCTCCCTTTTGTGCTTTCTGTGATTCCTGTTTTCACTGCGCATCCCTTGTGGGAGCGAGCCTGCTCGCGAAAGCGGTGTATCAGACACATCTGCGCTGAATGACACACTGCATTCGCGAGCAGGCTCGCTCCCACATTTGATCTTCGTCAGGCTTGCTTTTCGCGTAGCTCTTCGATGCTTATTTCCCGCATCCTGAACTTCTGGATCTTGCCCGTTACCGTCATCGGAAACTCTTCGACAAACTTGAAGTAACGCGGCGTCTTGAAGTGCGCGATGCGTTCCTTGCACCACGCTTGCAGCTCTTGTTCGGTGGCATTGTGACCGGGGTGGAACTTGATCCAGGCAACAATCTCCTCACCGTAACGCGAGCACGGAATGCCGATCACCTGCACATCCGCCACCGCCGGGTGGGTGAAGAAAAACTCTTCCAGCTCACGCGGATAAACGTTCTCGCCACCACGGATGATCATGTCCTTGTTGCGCCCGGCGATGTTCACGTAACCCTCATCGTTCATGCTCGCCAGATCGCCGGTGTGCATCCAGCCCGCCTCGTCGATGGCTTCGGCCGTGGCTTGCGGGTTGCTCCAGTAACCGAGCATCACACTGTAACCGCGGGTGCACAGCTCACCGATGGTGCCGCGCGGCACCAGGTTGCCCGCCTCGTCGATGATTTTGCTTTCCAGTTGCGGCTGGGTGCGGCCGACGGTGGTGACGCGCAGTTCAAGTTCATCGTTGGGTCCGGTCTGCAGCGACACCGGACTGGTCTCGGTCATGCCGTAGGCAATCTGCACTTCGCTCATGTGCATCTCGCTGATGACCCGGCGCATTACCTCGATCGGGCAAGTGGCGCCGGCCATGATCCCGGTGCGCAGGGTCGACAGGTCGAACTCGGCCCGCTGCGGCTGATCGAGCATGGCGATGAACATGGTTGGCACGCCATAGAGGCCGGTGGCTTGTTCTTCGGCGACGGTTTGCAGGGTCAGTAACGGGTCGAACGCGTCGTTGGGATAAATCATGGTGCTGGCGTGGGTGATGCAGCCGAGGTTGCCCATGACCATGCCGAAGCAGTGATACAGCGGCACGGGGATCACCAGGCGGTCGCTCGGGGTCAGGCCGATGCTTTCGCCGACCATGTAACCGTTGTTGAGGATGTTGTAGTGACTGAGGGTCGCGCCCTTGGGGAAACCGGTGGTGCCGGAGGTGTACTGGATGTTCACCGGTTGATCGAAGTGCAGGCTGTCGCTGCGTTCACGCAGTTGTTCGGGCGAAACACTGCTCGCCAGATCGGCCAGTTGCAACCACGGCAGGAAGCCCGACGGTGGCTGTGCGTCGAGGCTGATCACCCCGCGCAAATCCGCCAGACGTTCGCTGCACAAATGGCCGATGGATTGCTCGGCGAGTTCCGGTACCAGCCCTTGCAGCATGGCGTGGTAGTTGGAGGACTTGAAAGCGCCGGCGCACACCAGCCACTGGCAACCGGACTGCTTGAGCACGTATTCCAGTTCGGAGCTGCGGTAGGCCGGGTTGATGTTGACCAGGATCACGCCGATCTTCGCCGTGGCGATTTGCGTGATGCACCACTGCGCGCAGTTCGGCGCCCAGATGCCGAGCCGATCTCCCGCCTGCAAACCCAGCGCCAGCAAGGCTCTGGCGTGCAGGTCGACGCTATCGGCCAGTTGCTGCCAGGTATAACGCAACTGCTGATGCCTTACGACCAGCGCCTCGCCGTACGGGTGTTGCGCGACAGTCTGATCGAACTTCTGCCCGATGGTCATCGCCAGCAAGGCTTTGTCCTGTGAGCCACGGGTGTAGCTGCGCTGCGGGTTTGCACTGGGTTGATCCATGACTACCCCTATTGTCTTTATTAGTGGGTTTACCGGGATTTTGCTCTTGGCGGGAGTCAACTGTGGCGAGGGGATTCATCCCCGATGGTGTGCGAAGCGCACCCTCAGTTTTTCCTGTTGAACCGCATTCACAGGTTTTGGGTCGGCTTCGCCAACCATCGGGGATAAATCCCCTCACCACACAAGCCCGCTCCCACCAAAAGCACTCCGCTTTCAATCCTGAACTGCCCCTACTCTCGCTCAAGTTGACGTTAACGTAAAGGGTGATTGACAGCCATTCGTCACAGGCTTACGTTAACGTAAAGGTGAGAGCCGCTCGACCGCCCTCCCCACCCTACAAAAAAGCCAAAAGGTGACCCATGAGCTACCCATCCCTGAACTTCGCCCTCGGTGAAACCATCGACATGCTGCGCGATCAGGTTCAGTCCTTCGTCGCCGATCAGATTGCCCCACGCGCCGCGCAGATCGACCGCGACAACCTGTTCCCGGCCGACATGTGGCGCAAATTCGGTGACATGGGCCTGCTCGGCATCACCGTGCCGGAAGAGTACGGCGGTGCGGGTCTGGGTTACCTGGCGCACGTGGTGGCGATGGAAGAAATCAGCCGCGGCTCGGCTTCCGTGGCGCTGTCCTACGGCGCGCACTCCAATCTCTGCGTCAACCAGATCAACCGCAACGGTAACCACGAACAGAAATCCAAATACCTGCCGAAGCTGATCAGCGGCGAACACGTCGGCGCACTCGCCATGAGCGAGCCGAACGCCGGCTCCGACGTGGTTTCGATGAAACTGCGCGCCGACAAACGCGGCGACCGCTTCGTGCTCAATGGCAGCAAGACCTGGATCACCAACGGCCCTGACGCCAACACCTACGTGATCTACGCCAAGACCGACCTGGAAAAAGGCCCGCACGGCATCACCGCGTTCATCGTCGAGCGCGACTGGAAAGGCTTCAGCCGCAGCAACAAGTTCGACAAGCTCGGCATGCGCGGTTCCAACACCTGCGAGCTGTTCTTCGATGACGTCGAAGTGCCAGAAGAAAATATCCTCGGCGTGCTCAATGGCGGCGTGAAAGTGCTGATGAGTGGCCTCGATTATGAACGCGTGGTGCTGTCCGGCGGCCCGACCGGGATCATGCAGTCGTGCATGGACCTGATCGTGCCGTACATCCACGATCGCAAGCAGTTCGGCCAGAGCATTGGCGAATTCCAGCTGATCCAGGGCAAAGTCGCCGACATGTACACCCAGCTCAACGCCAGCCGCGCCTACCTGTATGCGGTGGCCCAGGCCTGCGAGCGTGGCGAAACCACGCGCAAGGACGCCGCCGGAGTGATCCTCTACACCGCCGAGCGCGCCACGCAAATGGCCCTCGACGCGATCCAGATTCTCGGCGGTAACGGCTACATAAACGAATTCCCGGCCGGGCGTCTGCTGCGTGATGCCAAGCTCTACGAAATCGGCGCCGGCACCAGTGAGATCCGGCGCATGCTGATCGGCCGCGAACTGTTCAACGAAACCCGCTAAAACGGAGCTGCACATGGCTATCCTGCATACCCAGCTCAATCCCCGTTCAGCGGAGTTCGCCGCCAACAGCGCGGCGATGCTTGAACAGGTCGACGCGCTGCACACCCTGCTCGCCCAAGTGGCGCAGGGCGGCGGCGCGAAAGCCCAGGAACGGCACACCTCGCGCGGTAAATTGCTGCCGCGTGAGCGGATCAATCGTCTGCTCGATCCGGGCTCGCCGTTTCTCGAGATCAGCCAGCTCGCCGCGCACGCGGTGTACGGCGAAGACGTGCCAGCCGCCGGGGTGATTGCCGGGATCGGCCGGGTCGAAGGCGTCGAGTGCATGATCGTCGCCAACGACGCGACGGTGAAAGGTGGCTCGTACTACCCGCTGACCGTGAAAAAACACCTGCGCGCGCAGACCATCGCCCAGCAGAACCGCCTGCCATGCATCTATCTGGTGGACTCGGGCGGCGCCAACCTGCCGCGTCAGGACGAAGTGTTCCCGGATCGCGAGCACTTTGGCCGGATCTTCTTCAACCAGGCCAACATGAGCGCCATGGGCATTCCGCAAATCGCCGTGGTCATGGGCTCGTGCACCGCGGGCGGTGCCTATGTGCCGGCGATGGCGGACGAAGCAATCATGGTGCGCAATCAGGCAACGATCTTCCTCGCCGGCCCACCTTTAGTGAAAGCCGCGACCGGAGAAGTGGTCAGCGCTGAAGACCTCGGCGGTGCCGATGTGCACTGCAAGATTTCCGGCGTGGCCGACCATTACGCCGAGAGCGACGAACACGCCCTCGCCCTCGCCCGCCGCAGCGTCGCCAACCTTAACTGGCGCAAGCTCGGCGAGGTGCAACAACGCACGCCGATTGCGCCGCTGTACGCCAGCGACGAGTTGTATGGCGTGGTGTCGGCCGACGCCAAGCAGCCGTTCGATGTGCGCGAAGTGATTGCGCGGCTGGTCGACGGTTCGGTGTTCGATGAATTCAAGGCGCTGTTCGGCACCACGCTGGTGTGCGGTTTTGCGCATCTGCATGGCTACCCGATCGCGATCCTCGCCAACAACGGCATCCTCTTCGCCGAAGCCGCGCAAAAAGGCGCGCACTTCATCGAACTGGCCTGCCAGCGCGGCATTCCGCTGCTGTTCCTGCAGAACATCACCGGCTTCATGGTCGGCCAGAAATATGAGGCCGGCGGCATCGCCAAACACGGCGCCAAACTGGTGACCGCTGTGGCCTGCGCCAAAGTGCCGAAATTCACCGTGATCATCGGCGGCAGCTTCGGCGCCGGTAACTACGGCATGTGCGGCCGCGCTTACGATCCGCGCTTCCTGTGGATGTGGCCGAATGCGCGCATCGGCGTGATGGGTGCCGAGCAGGCGGCGGGTGTGCTGGTGCAGGTCAAGCGCGAGCAGGCCGAACGCAGCGGCCAGGCCTTCAGCGCCGCGCAGGAAGCCGAGATCAAACAGCCGATCCTCGACCAGTACGAAGAGCAGGGTCACCCCTACTACTCCAGCGCACGCCTATGGGACGACGGCGTCATCGACCCGGCGCAGACCCGTGATGTGCTGGCCCTGGCCTTGTCCGCGTCGTTAAACGCGCCTATCGAACCTAGCCGCTTCGGCGTGTTCCGGATGTGATGCTTTTTTTGTGGGAGTGAGCTTGCTCGCGAAAGCGGTGTATCAGTCAACGTATCCGCAACTGACAGACCGTCTTCGCGAGCAAGCCCGCTCCCACAGAAACCGTGGAGACGGATGAATATGAGCGATTTCAACACCCTTGAACTGCAGAACGATCCACGGGGTTTCGCCACCCTGTGGCTCAACCGTGCGGAAAAGAACAACGCGTTCAACGCCGAAATGATCCGCGAACTGATCCTCGCACTGGACAAGGTTGCCAGCGACGCCAGCCTGCGTTTCCTGTTGGTGCGCGGGCGTGGCAAGCATTTCAGCGCCGGCGCCGATCTGGCGTGGATGCAGCAATCGGCCGAACTCGATTACCACACCAACCTGGACGATGCCCGCGAACTGGCGGAGCTGATGTACAACCTCGCCAAGCTGAAAATCCCGACCGTGGCCGTGGTGCAGGGCGCGGCGTTCGGCGGCGCGCTGGGGCTGATCAGTTGCTGCGACATGGCAATCGGCGCCGATGACGCGCAATTCTGTCTGTCGGAAGTGCGCATCGGCCTGGCGCCGGCGGTGATCAGTCCGTTCGTGGTGCAGGCCATCGGCGAACGTGCCGCGCGTCGTTATGCGCTGACTGCCGAGCGCTTCGGCGGGCAGCGTGCGCGAGAAATCGGTTTGTTGTCCGACAGCTACCCGGCTGCCGAACTCGATCAAGCGGTCGAGCAATGGATCGACAATCTGCTGCTCAACAGTCCGGCCGCGATGCGCGCCAGCAAGGATCTGTTGCGCGAAGTCGGTAACGGCGCGCTGACCCCGGCGCTGCGCCGCTACACCGAAAACGCCATCGCGCGCATCCGCGTCAGCCCTGAAGGCCAGGAAGGCTTGCGCGCCTTCCTGCAAAAACGTGCACCGAGCTGGCAAACCGCAACCACCACCAAGGAGCCGCGTTGATGAGCGCACCTGTTCTCACCACCCTGCTGGTGGCTAACCGTGGCGAAATCGCTTGCCGGGTCATGCGTACCGCAAAGGCCTTGGGCCTGACCACCGTCGCCGTGCACAGTGCCACCGACCGCGAAGCGCGGCACAGCCGGGAGGCGGATATCCGCGTTGATCTCGGGGGCAGCAAAGCCGCCGACAGCTATCTGCAAATCGACAAACTGATCGCAGCGGCCAAGGCCAGCGGCGCGCAGGCGATTCACCCGGGTTACGGTTTCCTGTCGGAGAATGCCGGCTTCGCCCGTGCCATTGAACAGGCCGGGCTGATTTTCCTCGGCCCGCCCGCTTCGGCCATCGACGCGATGGGCAGCAAATCCGCAGCCAAGGCGCTGATGGAAACCGCCGGTGTGCCGCTGGTGCCGGGCTATCACGGCGAGGCGCAGGATCTCGAAACCTTCCGCGATGCCTGCGCACGCATTGGCTATCCGGTGCTGCTCAAGGCCACGGCCGGTGGCGGCGGCAAAGGTATGAAAGTGGTTGAGGACGTCAGCCAACTGGCCGAAGCGCTGGCCTCGGCGCAGCGTGAGGCGCAGTCGTCGTTCGGCGATTCGCGGATGCTGGTGGAGAAATACCTGCTCAAGCCGCGTCACGTGGAAATCCAGGTGTTCGCTGACCAGCACGGCAGCTGCCTGTACCTCAACGAGCGCGATTGCTCGATCCAGCGCCGGCACCAGAAGGTCGTCGAAGAAGCCCCGGCCCCGGGCCTGACCCCGGAACTGCGCCGCGCCATGGGCGAAGCGGCCGTGCGTTCGGCGCAGGCGATCGGTTACGTCGGTGCCGGCACCGTCGAGTTTCTGCTCGATGCGCGTGGCGAATTCTTCTTCATGGAGATGAACACGCGCTTGCAGGTCGAGCACCCGGTCACCGAAGCGATCACTGGCCTCGATCTGGTGGCGTGGCAGATTCGTGTGGCGCGCGGTGAAGCGCTGCCGATCACCCAGGATCAGGTGCCGCTCAATGGCCATGCGATTGAAGTGCGCCTGTATGCCGAAGATCCGTCGAATGATTTCCTGCCCGCCACCGGACGTCTGGAGCTTTACCGTGAATCGGCCGCCGGACCGGGGCGTCGGGTGGATAGCGGGGTTGCAGAAGACGATGAAATTTCGCCGTTCTATGACCCGATGCTCGGCAAGCTGATCGCCTGGGGCGAAGATCGCGAGCAGGCGCGCCTACGGCTGTTGAGCATGCTTGATGAGTTCGCGATTGGCGGCTTGAAGACCAACATCAACTTCCTGCGGCGGATCATCGCGCATCCCGCGTTTGCCGCCGCGGAGCTGGATACCGGGTTTATTCCGCGTTATCAGGAAACGCTGCTGCCCGCTCCGGGTGAGCTGAGCGATGAGTTCTGGCAGACCGCAGCACAGGCTTTCGCGCAGAGTCTGCCGGGCGCTGTTCGGGCGGATGACCTGGGTTCGCCGTGGGCGTTGAACAGCGGGTTGCGCGCAGGGTTGCCGGCGGAAGTCACCTTGCACTTGAGCTGCGAAGGTCAGGATCGGGCGTTGACCTTGGGCAGCACCGACAACGCCAAACTGTCGGATGAAGCATTGGTCGTCGAGCACGATGGCGTACGTCGCAACTTGCGTGCCATTCGTCAGGGCGATTCGCTGTACCTGCAATGGGAAGGCGAGTTGCGGCGTATTCAGATGTTCGACCCAATCAGCGCCGTCGACGCCAGCCACAGCCATCAGGGCGGTCTGACTGCGCCTATGAACGGCAGCATCGTGCGGGTGTTGGTGGAGGCCGGGCAATCGGTCGAGGCCGGTGCGCAACTGGTGGTGCTGGAGGCGATGAAGATGGAGCACAGCATTCGCGCGCCCCATGCGGGAGTGATCAAAGCGCTGTATTGCCAGGAAGGCGAAATGGTCGGCGAAGGCAGCGCTTTGGTGGAACTGGAAGCCGAGTAAATGGGAGATCGATCCTACGCCGAGCGAGGATCGATCTGACTAGAAACGCGCCGTGGCCTGAACCACCACGCCGATGATTCGACACTCATCGGTGAACAGGGCTTTGGGCCAGGTCGGATTGAGCGGTACCAGATAACGCTGGCCGCCCTCTTCGTCGAGCTTGCGGAAGATCGCTTCGTCGCAGCCCTGCCACTGGGCGATCACCAGTTTGCCGGGCAGCGCCTCCACCTCCGGGTCCACCAGGATCAGCATGCCTTCGGCGATGCTCTGACCTGAAGGTGCGGTCATCGAATTTCCCGTCACGGTCAGCCAGAACGCTGCGCCACGGGCGTGATAGTCCGTCAGTTCGAAGCGCTGCTTGTCATGTGACGGGGCGTAAGCGGCGGTTGCACTCTCACGCGATTCGCACGGCGTGTGCCAATCGCTGACCGGATAGCGGAAATACGGGTTGTACTTCTGCGCCAGCGGCATCTCGTCATCGTCGGTCTCCTGCGGCTCGCGAATCACCAGCACCACTTCAAGGAAGTCCATCCCCAGCGCCTGCAATACGCGGTTCATTTCCGTAATACCCGGCTCGCGACGTTTGTTCAGCCAATGGCCGATCCCGCCCTGGGACATGCCGACGCGCTCTCCGAGCTCTGTTTGAGTGATTTTGAGTTCACTCATCTTGGCCTTGACCAACTCAATCCATTTATCCATGTGCGGCACCTTACTTGCCCCGCCTTCGGCCGGCAAAACACATATTGTAGTATTTAAATCCTCGTCACAACTACGCATCGTACTATGCTGGAAGCACGGACTTTCAATCGAACAAGGAGTGACCCTTCACCATGAATATCAGCAGCAAAGACTTGCCCGATCTGCAAATGGACACCACGTTCACCTCCCCTCAAGGCAACGCGGCAGCGCAGCGAGCACTGGACTATTACTTGAAACCAGCTGTTTCAGAACCCGAGGTCGAGGAGCGATTTTTCAATGTAAAACGCCATCTCAGCGGCGAAGAGGCCCTCGTGCACGCGTCGGATCTGTTGCGCTGTGCAGCGGCCACAGCCTTCAAGGCAGCAGAAAACCTGCAGGGCGCGAGCCGCGACCTGGCATTTTCGGTGGTGCATATGGTGGATATGGCGCGAGCGATGGTCGACCATTCAATTGATGGCGAACAGCTCTGACGAACATGGGAAGCGGACGGACAGGAAAGAATTTTCCGATCGCGCAGATAAAAACATTTGACTTGCAAATGATAATGATTATTATTGCAAGCAGCTGGTCGCGAGATCAGTCGATGGACCAGAGACCTTAGGTCGGTCTTCTGGACTATCTCCTCATCAGGCTAATCACGGTTTTTGACCCGGCTTTTTGCCGGGTCTTTTTTTGCCCGTTTTTCGGGCTTATGGCTTCAGGCTAATGAAGTCTTTGGGTGCTGCAAATTCGATGGCGCGGATAATATCAAAAGAATATCGCTTGGCAAGCAAAGCCCGGCCCGATTGGGGCAAACTAATGACAATTAGCACTTGAGAATCAATCGCACAGTCTCTAAGCTGCTTGCGCGTCACGGAAGACGCCCCCCACCGCAACCCGCAATTTCCCTCGGTTTCACCCCAGTCTTGCGTGTAAAGTAGCCGCCATAAAAATCATATTCAGGAACCGATTATGACCGTGGCCAAATCTTCGTTCGACATCAGCGCCAACTTCGACAGCGGCAACATTCAAGTCATCGATATTTCCAATCCGCTCAACCCGGTTCTGGCCATTCGCCCGGATACCCGGAGCGCTCACTTCCAGTGGTTCCACTTCAAGGCCAGCGGCCTGCATGTTCATCAGGAACACTGGTTTCGCCTGGTCAACGCCAGCCAATCCTCCTACAACAAAGCCTGGACCGGCTATCAGGCCGTCGCTTCCTACGACCACGTCAATTGGTTTCGTATTCCTACCAGTTTCGAAGGCGACAGCCTGCGCTTTTGCCTCGAAGCCGAGCAGACCCACGCCTGGTTCGCCTACTTCGAACCCTACAGCCGAGGTCGTCACGACTGGCTGATCGAGCAAGCGCTGACCAAGGCCGGCACCGAACTGCTGGCCACCGGCAAAAGCGTCGAGGGTCGTGACATTCAGCTGCTGCGCAAGGGCAGCGGCGCCGAAGGCCAGCGCAAAGTCTGGATCATCGCGCAACAGCACCCGGGCGAACATATGGCCGAATGGTTCATGGAAGGCGTGATCGAACGCCTGGAGCGCCACGACGACCCGGTGCTGAACAAGCTGCTGGCCAGCACCGATCTGTATCTCGTGCCGAACATGAACCCGGACGGCGCCTTCCACGGGCATTTGCGTACCAACGCCATGGGCCAGGACCTGAACCGCGCCTGGCGGAGCGCCAGTCAGGACATCAGCCCAGAGGTACTTTTCGTACAACAGCAGATGGAAAAGTACGGCGTCGATCTGTTCCTCGACGTACACGGTGATGAAGAAATTCCCCACGTGTTCACCGCCGGTTGCGAAGGCAACCCAGGTTACACGCCGCGCATCGAGAAGCTCGAAGAGCATTTCCGCACGCACCTCAAGCACACCACGAAAGACTTCCAGACCAAATATGGCTACACCCGCGACGAACCGGGTCAGGCCAACATGACCCTGGCCTGCAACGCGGTCGGCCAGAAATACGACTGCCTGTCGCTGACCCTGGAAATGCCGTTCAAGGATCACGATGACCATCCGAACAAAGAAACGGGCTGGTCGGGCAAGCGCTCGAAACAGTTGGGCAAGGACGTGCTGACCACCATCGCCGACATGGTCGATACCCTGCGCTGATCCTTCCCCCGCTCTACCCAAAGATCGCAGCTATGTCTGCGATCTTTTTTTTGCGCAATCACACGCCATGACCAACAAGGTTGCAAATTAAAACCAGAATGCTTACCGTGATTCTGGTTTTAATTTGAAACCCAAAAAGGAATCAGGGTATGCAACCTCAACCTCTCAAAAGCAGCGTGGTACTGCTGTTCGCCATTGCCTGCGGTCTGGCCGTGGGCAACGTGTATTACGCGCAGCCGCTGCTGGACGCCATGGCCGAGGCGTTCACCATGTCGCCGGCAACCATCGGCATTGTCATTACCCTGACGCAGATCGGCTACGGCATTGGCCTGGTATTGCTGGTGCCACTTGGCGACCTGCTCAACCGACGGCGGCTGATCGTCACCCAGACCCTGCTCTCGGCCGCCGCGCTGTTGATGATCGCGCTGGCGCCCAGCAGCGTATGGTTGCTGCTCGGCATGACCCTGACCGGTTTGCTCGCAGTGGTGACGCAAGTGCTGGTGGCCTACGCCGCGACCCTGGCGATCCCGGCGCAACGCGGCCGGGTGGTCGGCGTCGTCACCAGCGGCATCGTCGTCGGCATTCTGCTCGCCCGCACCATTGCCGGGGTCATGGCTGATCTGGCCGGTTGGCGCGCGATCTATCTGCTGTCGGCGGGGCTGACGCTGCTGATGGCACTGCTGCTGTTGCGCGTCTTGCCCAAGAATGAAGCCGCGCAGCCCGCAAGCCGTTACGGCGCGCTGATCGCTTCGGTGTTCAGTCTGTTCCGGCAAGAGCCGGTGCTGCGGCAACGGGCGATTCTCGCGCTGCTGATCTTTGCCAGCGCCATGGTGCTGTGGACGCCGATGGTGCTGCCGCTGGCCGCCCCGCCGCTGTCGTTATCCCATAGCGAAATTGGCCTGTTCGGCTTGGCCGGCGCCGCCGGTGCACTCGCCGCCGCGCGGGCCGGACATCTGGCTGATCGCGGTCTGGGCCAATGGGTCAGCGGTCTGTCGCTGCTGCTGATGCTCGCCTCGTGGCTGCCGATCGCCCTCACCCAGTCCTCGCTGTGGGCGCTGTTGCTCGGCGTGATCACCCTCGATCTGGGCTTGCAGGCCGTACACGTCACCAGCCAGAGCATGATCTACAGCGTGCGCCCCGAAGCGCAAAGCCGCCTCACCGCCGGCTACATGCTGTTCTATTCGATCGGCAGTGCATTGGGTTCGATTACCTCGACGGCGATGTACGCCTGGGCCGGCTGGACCGGCGTGTGTCTGCTTGGCGCCGTTATCAACGCAGTGGCGCTGGGTTATTGGTGGCTGACCCTGAGAAGTGGCGCACCGCAGCGGTGCGCCACACAGACGGGTTAGTCGCGATCGCGACCGCGCAACATGCTGTCGAGCACCTCGTCGCGGCGCACCCAACCATGGAACAGCGCCGCCGCCAGGTGCAACAGCACGGTGAGGAACAACAGGTACGCCAGATAGCCATGCGCCTTGCGCAGCAGGGCAAACACTTGCGCATCGGCCGGCAGGATCGACGGCAACTGCAAGGTATTGCTGAGCATCACCGGCTCCCCCGAGGCACTGATCATCGCCCAACCGAGCAGCGGCAGCACCAGCATCAAGGCGTACAACAACACATGCGAAGCCTTGGCCGCCATCACCTGCCAGCCCGGCAGATCCGCCGGCAGCGGCGGCTGTCGAGTGGAAAACCGCACCAACAGGCGCACGACCACCAGCAACAGAATCGCGATCCCCAATGGTTTGTGCAGATGAATCAGCCATTCATGCCGCTGTGAAACCGAAGTAACCATGCCGGCGCCGATGAACAACATGGCGATGATCATTACCGCCATCAACCAGTGCAGCAGCCGCGCCAACAGCGCGAAATGAGTCGGTTGCGTGCTCATGGGCGAGCCTCCTGTCTGGCGGCGGGCAATTGGCTGACTTCACTGGTTCGCCGTAGATAGGAATCGGCGTAACCGGCGGAACGCGCGGCGAGCAGCGGGTCGTCGGAACCTTCGATACCGGCCGGCAGCACCAGCGGATCGTAGTTGATGTCGCGGCATTCGCCGCTGAGCTGCGGCTGAGTCTTCTCCAGCACCAGCGTGCCGGCGTTGATCACCTTGCGACCCTCGGGCCAGGTTTTGCTGGCATCGTTCACCGGATCACCGGGGTTGGCCAGGGTGATATTCAACTGCCAGCGCAACGGCCCCTCGGCCAGACGCTGCACCAGATCCTTCTCGAGAAAATCCGCCCCCTCCGGCGCCGAGGCTCCGGCGGCATCGCGCGCCAGTGGCGTGACACTCCAGCGCACCGCCTGCTTCTGCCCACTGGCGTTGACCAGATAGAACGCATTCACGCTGTTGTAGGTTTCAGTGGCATAGCTGGCCGACGGTTTGGCGCTCTTCACCCACGTCAAAAACGGCACGGCTTCCGGGTGCGCGGCGAAGAATGCCGGCACTTTCGACGGATCCGGTTTACCCGTGGCCGGGTCCGGCGACTGCGCCTGCTGCAATTGATAGAACGCCTCTGGAGTGCCGACCGGGAACACCGGCATGCTGTTCATCCCGGTGCGCCATTGCTGACCGTTGGCCTGGGTGAAACGCAGCGCCAGACTGCGGATCGGCACGCTGCTGTCCGGGGCGTAGGGATTCCCCGCCGGCAATGCGAAACGCCCGACCACCGGGGTTTGCGCCTCGTTGAACACCTGCGCCGAAGAAAACGCCCGCGCCTCGCCACTGCTCTCGAAATGCCCGATCACGCACACGCCCTTGGCGTGGTTACGCCGAAACCCGGGATGCACGCCGTTGTTTTTCTCCAGCACATCGACCAGCGCCTTGGGCGTCAGACGTTGTGGGTCAAGGTTACCGTGCACGTAGGCAAACGCCCCGGCGACAGCGGCAACCACCACGGCAATCGCCGTCAGGCGCAACACTGTGCTCGCGGCACTCAAGGGCGGGCGCGACGACCTGCCCGGCGGTGAAGTGCGATCAACCATGAATAACTCCAGGGCCATCGGCCACAAGTAGGAAGAATCAGCAAGACGCACCCCATCAGGATTTATTCCATGGCCCGGTATTTATTTTTCCGAACGTGGAATAACCTCGAACGGCAGACGTCTCCCTAGTCCGCAGCGTAGTGACTAGTAGAAATTCATGAGCGAATTCGACGAACAGTTGAGAGAAATCATTCCCAGATTGCGCCGCTTTGCCGTGTCGTTGACCCGCAACAGCAGCAGCGCCGACGATCTGGTGCAGGCCAGCCTCGAGCGGGCCCTGTCCGGCTGGAGCGCGAAACGCGCCGAGGGTGATGTGCGCGCATGGCTGTTCGCGATCCTCTATCGGCAGTTTCTCGACGCCCACCGACGCTCGCGCCGTTATGCGCGGATGCTCGAATTTTTCACCGGGCGCGATGACGCCGAACCCTCGGTCGAACGCACCGTGCTCGCCCAATCGACCCTGCAAGCCTTCGATCGCCTGCCCAGCGAACAACGCGCGCTGTTGCTGATGGTCTCGGTCGAAGGCCTGAGCTACAAGGAAGTCGCGGACATCCTCGACGTCCCCACAGGCACGGTGATGTCGCGCCTGTCCCGCGCCCGCCAGGCCTTGCGCCAACTCAGCGACGGCGAAATCAGCAGCCCTTCTTTGCGGATACTCAAATGATCAGCATGCCTCCCAGTGAGCGTGACCTGCACGCGTACGTCGACCATCAACTCAACGAGGCCGACCGGCGTCTGGTCGACACCTGGCTGACCACTCACCCGGAAGCCGCCGCGCAGGTGCGCGCCTGGCAGCACGACGCCCAGTTGTTGCGCGCAGTCCTGGGCGGTGCCTTGCAGCAACCGGCCAATCCGGAACTCGATCCCACGCTGATTCGCCAGCGCCTCAAACGTCAGTCGCGTCGTCACCTGGCCAGCGCGGCGGTGTTGCTGATCGCGGTCGGCATCGGCGGTTTCAGTGGCTGGCAGGCGCGGGAAATGACCCTCGTGCGCTCTTCCATGCTGCCGATGACCGATGCCTTGCAGGCCTATCGTTTGATCGCCCAGCAAGGGATTTTGCCGGCGGACTACAAAGTCGACAGTGACGGCGACATGCAGCATTGGCTCGACCGCTATTTCACCCAGGCCAGTCGCTTGCCGGATCTGAAATCCGCCGGTTTCAAACCGGTCAGTGGCCGCCTGCTCAGCACCGATGAAGGCCCGGCGGCGATGGTGGTGTATGAGGATCGCAGCGGCCACAAGGTCAGTTTCTACGTGCGGCCACCGGGGCCGAAGAACACCTTCCTGCCACGCGGCAGTCGCAGCGACGGCGATCTGCAGGCCGATTACTGGTCCGGTGGCGGGTACAACTATGCGATGGTCAGCCCGACGGATTCGCCGGCGGTACAGCAATTGAGGCAGTCACTGCCATTGTGAAAACTGCGCCAATCCCCCTGTGGGAGCGGGCTTGCTCGCGAAAGCGGTAGATCAGTCACCATCATTGCTGAATGACACACCGTATTCGCGAGCAAGCCCGCTCCCACAGGGGTCATCGTATGAGTCAGAACCCTACATCGAGCACCACATTGTCCAAATACGTCCCCGCCGGCGGTGTGGTCTGATCGGTGTAGATCTTCGCGTTGTAGTTGAAGATCTGGCTCCCGGTGCCCAGACCATTTCCTGGATTGACCTCGGCGTCAGTGCTCGACCGGCGCGCACTGCCGACACTGCCCCAACGAGTAGTCCCGGCGCTTTTGAAGATGTCGTAGGCCAGATAATTACTTCCGGAAATCATCCGCCGCCGACCGCCGACACTGACCGGGTTCTGCCCGTCGCTCAAACCGACGGTGTAGGCGCTGCCCTTGGTACAGGCCAGGTTGATGGTCTGCCCGGTCACCGGGGTAAAAGCGCTGATCACCGGTGCACTGCCAAAGGCAATGTTCGGCGCAGTAATCGTGCAGTCGTTGGACACGGTCAGGTTCACCGTCAACGTCGCGGTACCGCTATTGATGTCGCGCCCCAGACAAACACTGCCGATGCCGATCCCGGAGCAGTAATTCCAGTTCCAGAAAATGCTCAGGGTTTCCGTATAGACCCCGGCGGCGACGTTGCTGCCAATGGTCGTGCCCAGATACAGCGGCACGGTTTTCGGGGTGGTGCCGTTGAGCAATCCCAAGGCATCGATAATGCCGTTACGGGCGAAGTCGAAGGCGCTGCCACGGGTGACCGGGTAGCTGGTGCTGTTGTTGGCGTAGATCGTGTAGCCGATGACGTCGCCGGTCGGCCCGAGCAAACCACTCTGGGTCGAGGTGATGGTGGCGTAGAAATGGTCGTTGCTGGTCAGCAATGACAACAGCGAACCGGTACAACTCAACCCGGCATTGAGCGTGGAACTGGGCTGCGTCGTGGTGCGCACGGCAATCGAACTGATTGAGCCGAATGCCGCCGGCGTGGTGCTCACCACCGAACACAAGGCCTGCGCCACCCCCGGCAGCAGCAGCGCCAGACACAGGCAGATCCGCACCGCATTCACTGGCACACCAACGGGCCGATCAGCGGCACCTGGCTTTGCTGCATGTCCACGGCGAATTGCGCGTTGCAGGTCTTGCCGTCGGCCAGCGTCACCTGCAACGAGTTCTGCGCCTGGAGGTTTTCCAGATAGACCAAGCCGTCCCAACCGACCACCGTGCGCGCGCCACTCTGCTCGTGCAGCACGCCCGCGCCCAATGGCAATTCACGCTGCTGCGCATCCACCAGCACAATACTCGCAGCGATCACCCGGGTCAGTGGAAACTCCAGCAAATAACCGCTGCCACGGCGTACGGCGATGCGTTGTTCGACGTTGGGGCTGCGCACGTTGGCCGGCAGATTCAGCGGATCGATTTCGTATTTGCCGCGGTAGTACGCGCTGCTCCACGGCACCAGCAAGTGGCCGTTTTTATCGGTTTGACCGACCTGCTGGTTTTCGTAGCGCACCGGAATGTCGGCGAAACCATCGGTGCTGACCACCACAAACGCGTCGTCGATGCGATTGGCGGCGAACACCTGGCGGTCCATCCACACCAGCGAGCCACTGGCATCGGCCCAACGGGTCTCGGCCTCGGACGTGCCGTAGACCCCGGCCTGCAACTGCACAGATTGCAGACGCCAGGTCACATCAGCCTGACGATAATCCGGGCCATCACCCTTGGCGTAACCCAGATTGAAACCGACCCCGCCCTCGGTCGGTACCGAGCGGCTGTAATTGACCCGCTGCTGACTCTGCCCGGTCTTGCTGCGCTCGCTGCTGATCGCCAGGCTGCCGCGCAGATCGAACGGGATCACCAGTTGCGCCTGCACTGCCCAGTGGCTGTCGCCGATCTCGCGGTTGGCCGACAGATAGAAGCTGCTGTTGCGCCACAGCGGCTTGCTCCAGCTCAGGTTGAGCAGACGCGTGCGTGAATCGTCCGCCGCGCGCACATCGAAATAGCCGGCACCGAGGCTGCCCCAGCGCTCAAGGTTGACGCTCAGGGTCGCCTGCTCGCTGCGCCGGCTGAGGCTGATATAAGGGCTGTCGATCACGCTGAGGTCGGCGTACTGATCGCGGCGCTGCAGGCGCTGCCAGGAAAAACTGTAGCGCTGGCTGCTGTACTGATAACCGAGACTCAACTGCTCGCCGCCGTCGCCGTCGAATCGGCTCTGACTGATGGCGCTGTTGAGTACGCCGAAATTGCCCAAGCGCAAATTGCCGCCGATGCCGCCGAGGGTCAGCGAGTCAGCCGCTTCGGCGTGGCTTTCCAGGGTGAAGCTGTCGCTGACACCGTAGCGCAGGCTGCCGGAAGTCACGCCGGGGCCATAGCTGAAGTCCTTCAAGCCGTAATCGCGGCGCAACGTACCGGCCGCCACCGAGAAATCACTCAGGCCTTTTTGCAGCAGACTGCTGGTGACATAGAACGGCACCGTGGTCGACACCTGCCGCCCCAGCGCATCGGTGGTCACCACCACCGCCTCCCCGGCGCCGTTGATGAAGGGAATGTTGGTCAGGGTATACGGCCCCGGTTGCAGGTCGGTGCTGCTCGACTTGTAGCCGTTGATGAACAGATCCACCGACGACGGCACCGCGGCCTCACCGGCGAACTGCGGCAGCGGATAGGTGACCAGATCCGGACGCACGGCAAAGTCCCGCGAGAACTGCACACCGCCCAGACGCACCGAGTTGCTCCACGGCAAGGCGCCACTGATCACGTCCCCGCCCTCGTAGGTGAGCATTCGCTCGTCGTCGGAGTAACGCCAGGTGGTGTCGTAGCGCAGGTAGCCGTTGTCCAGTGTGCTGACCGAATCGCCGGACAAGGTGCGCCGGTACTGCCCGGTGTTGGACAACGTGCCCCAGCTATCGAACAGCCGCACCTCGTTCCACGCCGCCAGATAAGTGCCGGCATCGTCGGTGTCGTTGAGGTACAGGTCATAGTTGAACAACGCGCCGAAACTGCTCAGCGCCGGGGTGCGCGGATAGTTCTCGCGATTACCGATGAACTGATCCGGCAGCCACTGCGGTGGCACCACCAGCAGCAGGCGCTGGCCGACACTGTCGTATTCGCTGTGCAGTCCAGGCAGGCCGTCGAGAGCAACTTCAGCACCAGGATTGCCCGGCAATTTCATCCCGGTTTCAGCCAATACGCTGGCCGGCAAAAACAGATGGCCGTCACGCTGCTGCACCGCCACCACCCGCCCGGTGTTCATCTGATTGACCACCAACTCCAGAAACAACTGTGCATCACTCACGGCCTCCATGCCGCTGGGCGGTGGCGGCAGTTCGCCGGCCCCCGATGGATCAACGAACATCAGGCAACACGCGCCAGTCATGAGCCACAACGGACGCTGAATACGTCGAGCCCATCCCGGACTCATACACGCTTTACGTCCGTCAATGGACTTGATCCTCCTGATACCACTCTTGCCAAAGCCAGTTATCTTTCTCTGGAATTTTGACGACACGATGCATTCATTGTGGCGAGGGAGCTTGCTCCCGCTCGGCGGCGCAGCCGTCGTCAGAACTGTTTGAGCGGACTACCTGACACGGCTTGGGGCTGCTTCGCAACCCAGCGGGAGCAAGCTCCCTCGCCACAAAAGTCCACTCGGCATTGGCTCCTTTTTCAGCGTCCCGGCGCAATGCTCTGCACCTGCGCCCCACCATTGACGCGCACCTGCAACGCCGACTCACTGGCCAACGGCCCCGGTGCCGGCCAGCGCATCACTGCTCCCGGCAGCACATAACCGAGCAGGCCTTCGGCCAATGGTTTGCTCTGCCCGCCCTGTTTGATCACCACATCGGTCAGCCGCGCATGCACCGCGCCCTGATTGCGCACCTCGACATAGGGCCGACCGTCCACCGCCACCGTGCGCCAGCTCAGCTGCGGCACACCGATACCTTTGGGGTCACGCGGGCGGGTGCTGTCTTCCTTGCTCCACAGCCCCGCGCCGTAGGCAAACAACGGCACCGAATAGCGCATCTGGAAACGAATTGCGGCCGCGGTTTTGCCGCCCTCGGCAGCCGGCGGCTGGGCGGAAGGGATTTCGTCGATGATGATCCGGTAGGCCAGTTCCTGCCCCGGCGGCACCTCCCTGGTCCGGGTCAGACGCACCAGTTGCTTTTGTCCTGGCTCGATCTTCGCTACCGGCGGGCTGCCGATCACGTCGCGCTGATTCTGGTATTGCTCTGCAAAACCGCTCTGGCTCCAGCCGAACACACGGATCTGCAGGTTGGCGGTTTCCGTGCCACGGTTTTCCAGCCATAGCGCACTGGCCTGTTGATCGGCCTCCAGCACCGGATCGATCGGCCAGATCAGCACCGAGCTGGCGGCCTGCGCATGGCCGGCCCCGAGCATGACCAGCGCCAGCAACGCGCCCTGCAACAACGAATGCCCAGACGTAACTGCCCCCATGAACCTGCTCCTTGTCGGCCATTCAAATGTCGCTTTACCACGACAGCTGCACCTGCAACACGTCGCTGTACGTCCCCCCGGGCTGATTGCCCGGCAATTGCGCCTGGCCGTAAATCGGCAGGCTGATGTTGTTCGCATCGCTATAGGCCACCGCCACGCTCTGGCCGATGCCCAGGCTCTGGCTGTAAGCCGCATCGCGAAACAGCGCATACGCCACCCGCGCACTGCCGCTGTTGATCTGCATATGCCGACCGCTGCTGTTGTACTGGCCGCCATCGACCGTCATGTTCAGTGCCACCCCCGGCGTGCACTGCAACTGCACGCCGCCGGTCAATGCCACTTGCACCGTTCCCGTCGCGAGGGCCGAGCGCGAGCCGAAATTCAGCCCGCCGTAATTCGACACCCCGCCGACTACGAGACACCCCGGCGTGACGGTCGCGCTGACCTGAAAGCTCTGGCTGGTCGCCGCCCCCAGTGGCAGCGGCACACTGCCCGCACAGAGCAGGAGCAGCGCGGCACAGCCCTGGCGGCGCATGGCATCAGAACGTCAGTTCAACAGCGACGGTGTCGGTGTAAGTCCCGGCCGGCAGTCCAGCCTTGCCCACCGCCTGACCGTAGATATTCACCGTCTGCGCCACGCCAGTGCTGGTCGCCAGGTTGATCGTGCCGTCGATCGGCAGCAGTTGCGAATGCCCGGCATCGGTGTAGAAATCGTACGGCACGTAGTTGGCGACACCGTCGTACAACGCACGAGCACCGCCCGGCGACTGCCCGTCGTGAGCACCGGCGCGCACCTTGACCACCGGGGTCGTGCCGCTGGAACAGAGAATCGACAACGCCCCGCCGCCACCGCCGAGCACTTGCCCGCTGGCGGTGGTGAACAGACTGTTGGCGGTACCGAAGTTCAGCGCACCGAAGTTCAGGCCCGTGGAGCCGCCGGCGCCATTGACCTGACAGCTGCTGATCAGGGTCAGGCTGGCGGTGATCTGGCCGGTGACCGTGGTGGCGGCGTGGGCACTGGAAACCAGCGTCATGCCGAGCAACGACAAACCTATCCTTGATGCAAACTTGCGCATGGTGTCCGTCCTCTACGGGGTTACCAGTCGAGCGTCACCGTCAGCGTGTCGGTGTAGACACCTGCCGGAACCACGCGGGTATTCGCCACCACCGAGCCAAACACCGGAATCGGTATTTGCGCACCGCTGGTGACAGCGAAATTGTGTTGTTGACCGATGCTGTAGCGCTGGCTGCCGGAGGCATCCAGAAAGAGTTGATAAGGCAGGGTCTGACGCCCGTTGCTCAGGCGGCGGGTGGTGCCGTCACCGTGGCTGCCGCCGTCGATGGTGACGGTGAAACCGGTGACCGAAGGGTTGCAGGCGACATTCAGCTTGCCGCTGCTGTCGCCGTCGAGACTGGCCTTGATCGGCGCGTTCCAGGTTGGCCCCTGCTGACCGAAATCGAGGGTGCCCAGATTGCTCACCGGGATCGCCGGGGTGGCGCTGTTGGTGACTTCGCACCCGGCGATCAGGATCAGCCGCGCATTGATCTGCCCACTGATCGCCGCCTGTGCGTCGTCAGCGAGCAACAGCAGCGTACCCGTGGCGATAACCATCCAGTGCTTGCCTGTCATTGCGTCCGTCCTACTCCTTCAGGATGCCTGCCTACCTTGCGTTCAGCATTGAACGCCCCTTCCCTGCGCAATCCGCCTCCAGCGAATTGCCTGAAATTTTGCACTCACCAGGTCACGGTGACCTTGACCAGATCCGAATAGCGGCTGACCTGCGGCACCTGCGCCAGGCGCTCGATCCGCGCGTACAGCGGCAGTTCCACCGTGCCGGTGTCCGGCACCCGGCCGCTGACCGGCACGTCCACCACCAGCGGCACCCGGCGCGCCGCGTCCTGATAAAGCCGATATGGAATCGGCTGGCTCCCCGCCGCCCCCGCCATGTAGCGAACCTCGCCAACGCCACCATGCAGGCCACCGTCGACCCGCAGTTGATACGGCGTGTCGGGGTTGCACTCCAGGCGCGGCAGACGCTGATTAATCAGCGCCGCACCCAGTGGCCCGGTCGGATCATCGAGACGCGCAGCACTGCCGAAATCCAACACGCCCAGCTGTTCAATACCTGCCTCACGCTGCTGGCCGATCAACTGGCAGCCACGCTGCACGTCAACGCGGACTTCGACCTGAAGATCCGCCGCATGCACCGAGGCCCCAAGCACCCCGAGCAGGCCCATCACCACACGTACAATCACTGTCCCATTCCTTGTGAGGGAACATCCTGGATGACATTACTGTGTTTCAGGGTAGCAACGGACGACGAATCCGCCAGTCGATTGGATCCATGGATCTGCCGGGATATGTTTCGAAAGTTTGGCAACACGGCGAATTACATCGCTGAAAATAGCTGTACGTCCCGCACAAATTTGTTCAGTGATCGCCCACTGTCAACGAGCCGCGATGGAAGCCGGGCGCAGCCTCTGGTTACACTAAGGCGCCGCGCTCCCGGGCGCCGGTCTGATGAACACGGAGTAACTGCACTGTGCCCTCTCGAGCGCCCAAACGATCGCCACTGACCCTGCGCTGGTCGGCGCTGCGCCGCTGGTTCGCCAAGGGCCGGCCCGCGCATGCCGGGCATGACGCGAATGCCCAGTCGATCCGCGACTATTTCCGGCACAAGGCCCACGGCCAGGGTTACACCCTCAGCCACAGCCAGCAGCGGGTGATCGATTGCATGGCGCAGCAGGCCAGCCTGTTGTTCGGCGCCAAACCGCAAACGCCGCCGAGCCTGTACCTGTATGGTGCGGTCGGACGTGGCAAGAGCTGGCTGCTCGAAGGTTTTTTCCAGGCTCTGCCCACCGCGCAGAAGCAGCGCGTGCACTTCCATGCATTTTTCGCCCGTCTGCATCAGGGCATGTTCGAGCATCGCGAACAGGACGACGCCCTCGCCGTGACCCTTGATGAGCTGTTACACGACTGCCGGGTACTGTGTTTCGACGAATTTCATGTGCATGACATCGGCGATGCGATGCTCATCACCCGCCTGTTCAAGGCCTTGTTCCAGCGCGGCATCCTGCTGCTGGTGACCTCCAACTATCCACCGGAAGGCTTGCTACCCAACCCGCTCTATCACGCGCGCTTCAAACCGGTGATCGACTTGATCAACGCCCGAATGCAAGTGATGGAGGTCGGCGGCCCGCATGATTACCGCAGTCAGGCGAGCAATCATGCGCATCAGTTGTTCACCCAGGGCCACTATGTGTGGCCGGCCACCGCGATCCAGCGCCAGGCCTTGAGCCTGCCGCCGCAGGACGCGCCGGCGATTGCCTTGCCGGTGGGCATCCGGCACCTGCAGGCACGGCTGTGCGAAGGCCGCACCGTCGGTTTCACCTTCAACGATGTGTGTGAGCAACCAACGGCAGTGATGGATTATCTGGAGCTGTGTCGGCGTTTCGACCACTGGATCATCGACGACCTGCCGGAACTGGGTGAGTGCTCGATCGCCGCGCAACAGCGCTTCATCAACCTGATCGACGTGCTCTACGACCAGGACAAACACCTGACCCTGCTCAGCCACTTTCCACTGCGCGAAGCGCTTGGCGGCAATGCCATCGACCTGGCCCGCACCCGCAGCCGTCTGGGGCAGTTGCAGGAAATCCACTGACCCACCCAAGTCCCTTGTGGGAGCGAGCCTGCTCGCGAAAGCGTCCTGTCAGCCAATATTTCGCCAACTGACACTCCGCCTTCGCGAGCAGGCTCGCTCCCACAGGAATTAAAGGGGCCTCCAGTTCAGATCAGTGCAAATCCCGGCGTTGCCGTTATCATGTCGCCCATTCCGAGCGCCCGGCGCTTCTTTCCCTTGATAGTGAACATCCCCATGCACACCCTTGCTCAATTGCGCGCCGGCGAGTTGTCGGGCATTACCCGGCTGGATCTATCTTGCGGCCTGACCGAGTTCCCCCGGGAGATTTTCGAGCTGGCCGATACGCTGGAGGTGCTCAACCTCAGCGGCAACGCCTTGAGCAGTCTGCCGGACGACCTGCATCGGTTGACCAGAATGCGCATTCTGTTCTGCTCGGACAACCACTTCACCGAGGTGCCGGAATGCGTCGGAAAATGCGCGGCGCTGACGATGATCGGCTTCAAGGCCAACCGCATCAGCCACGTGCCGGGCGCAGCACTGCCACCGCTGCTGCGCTGGTTGATCCTGACCGACAACTGCATCGAAAGCCTGCCCGTCGAACTGGGTGAGCGCCCGTATCTGCAAAAACTGCTGCTGGCCGGCAATCGCCTGCAAGCGCTGCCCGCCTCAATGAGCCAGTGCCATCGCCTGGAGCTGATCCGCATCGCCGCCAACCAGATGCGTGAACTGCCGCAGTGGCTACTGACCCTGCCGAGCCTGACCTGGCTGGCGTATGCCGGCAATCCGCTGGAAACCGAAGCCGATGCCGCCGCGCTGGAAGCCACGCCGCTGATCGACTGGTCGGCGCTGCGTCTGGAACAGCGCCTGGGCGAAGGCGCCTCGGGGGTGATTTCCCGGGCGCAGTGGCAGCGCGCCGACGGCTCGCAGGTGCCGGTCGCGGTGAAGCTCTATAAAGGTGAAATGACCAGCGACGGTTCGCCGCTGCACGAGATGAACGCCTGCATCACCGCGGGCTTGCACCCGAACCTGATCCGCGTGGAAGGCCGTATTCACGGGCATCCCGATGGCCAACAGGGGCTGGTGATGCAACTGATCGACCCAAGCTTTCGCAACCTCGCGGCATTGCCGAGCCTGGCGAGCTGCTCGCGGGATGTGTATGCCGAGGACTGCCGCTTCAGTGCCGAAGTGGCGCTGAACATTGCCAAGGGCATCGCTTCGGCGGCCGAGCACTTGCATCAACAGGGCATCACCCACGGCGACCTCTACGGCCACAACATTCTGCTGAACGATCAGGGCGATTGCTTGCTCGGGGATTTCGGCGCGGCGTCGTTCCATGCCACCACCGACAACCTGGAAACCCGGGCCCTGCAACGCATCGAAGTGCGGGCGTTCGGGGTTCTGCTCGGGGAATTGCTGGCGCGCGTCGACTCGGGGTTGAGCGATGAACAACGCGAGGTGCTGGAGGCGCTGGAACAGCGTTGCTGTCAGCCGGACGTGCTGGCGCGGCCGGGGTTCAGCGAAGTGATCGAGGTCTTGGAAACGCTGTAACTGACGCAAATCCTGTGGCGAGGGAGCTTGCTCCCGCTGGACGGCAAAGCCGTCCCAAAAACAACGACTGCCGCGCAGCCGAGCGGGAGCAAGCTCCCTCGCCACAGTTTATCTTTGCAGCAAATCAGCCCGCCAGACCGACAAACATGTCCTGCACGTCGTCGTGGTTGTCGAGGCCTTCGAGGAACGCTTCAACTTCAGCCATCTGCTCGGCGCTCAGGCCGCTGACCGGGTTCTTCGGCTGGTAGCCGAGTTTGGCCGACAGCACCGTGAAGCCCTGCTCAGGCAGGGCTTTCTGCACGGCGTCGAGGTCGGTCGGATCGGTCAGGAACAGGGTCGCGCCCTCTTCGCCCGGCTCGAAGTCCTGGGCACCGGCCTCGATCGCGGCCATTTCCGGATCGGCGTCCGGGGTGTCCGGCGACGCTTCGATCATGCCGACGTGGTTGAAGTCCCAGGCCACCGAACCGGAAGCGCCCAGTTGACCCTTGCGGAACGCCACGCGGATTTCCGCGACGGTGCGGTTGATGTTGTCGGTGACGCACTCGACGATCAACGGAACCTGATGCGGTGCGAAACCTTCGTACGTCACGCGGTGGTACTGCACGGTTTCGCCCAGCAGGCCGGCGCCTTTCTTGATGGCGCGGTCCAGGGTTTCCTTGGGCATCGAGGCTTTCTTGGCCTGCTCGACCACCAGACGCAGGTGTGCGTTGGTGGCGGTATCGGCACCGTTGCGGGCAGCGATGGTGATTTCTTTCACCAGTTTGCCGAAGATCTTGCCCTTGGCGTTGGCTGCCGCTTCTTTGTGTTTAACCTTCCACTGTGCGCCCATTACTCACTCTCTTGATCTGTGGCGCCGAGACATCTATTGGCCGACGCGTGGCGCCAAGTTTATACGGCCTAAAGTCGGCAATCGACCAAAAAAATCATTGTTGAATCGACATCGTCACCACGACTTGTAGGGCGATTCTGAAAAGCCCACCAGCCATGACCATTCGTGCTCGCGTTTTCGTACCCTCTGCCGTCCGTATTGCCCACAGAGCCCGTACGAATGCTCAATGATAAGGAAAGCCCGTTCACCCTGACCCTGACCGACGGCCCGCTGTGCCTGCCGGTCTTGCGTTTCAGTGGCAAGGAAGCACTCAATCAGCCGTTTCGCTTCGAGATTGAAATGATCGGTCTGGCACCGGCGTTGCCCCCAGGCAGTCTGCTGCGCCAACCGGCGTTCCTGCGCCTGGGCGCCGATCACGGGATCCACGGTCTGATCCACAGCGTCAGTTGCGAGCATCGCGCCAGCCACCGCATCGGCTACCGGCTGATCCTCGTCCCGCTGCTGCTGAGTCTGGACCAGCCGCCCCGGCGCCGGGTCTTCGTGCAAACGAGCGTGCCGGCGATCCTCGCGCAATTGCTCGGCGAATATGAATTGCCGGCGGACAGTTACCGGATCGAAATGAGCGTCGGCCAATACCCGCCGCGGCCCTTTTGCATCCAGTACGAGGAAAGCGACCTGGCCTTCGTGCAACGGCTGTGTGAGGAGGAAGGCATCCACTATCACTTCGAGCATCACCCGAACGGGCATGTGTTGATATTTGCCGATGACAACCTCAGTCTGCCGCAGGAACCATTGCCGGTACCGTTTGGCATCACCGACGACACGCCGTCACCGCGTGTCAGCACGCTGTTTCAGCGCCATGACGCGCCACCCTTGATGGCCGCGCACGGCATTCGCAACCGTGGACAAGAGGCCATCGCCGCCGACGCGGCCAATCATCCCGTGCCCCCGCTCACGCCGCAGAACCTGTCGGGCGAACAGCGTCACGCCGAACAACGCAGCCGTCGCCATCTGCAGCGCCAGCGCTGTCAGACGCGCTCGATCCGGGGCACCTGCGATTGCAGCGCGTTGCGCAGCGGGCATCTGTTACAGATCAGCGAGCATCCGATCAATACCTTCAATGAACAATGGCTGATCACCGAACTGCACCACCAGGGCCAGCACCCCTCGATCCTCGACCCGACCACTGATGTGCATCGCTATCGAAACGACTTCACTGCCCTGCCCTGGTCAAGCGATTTTCGCCCGCCATTGGCACAGCCGCGCCCGAACATCGGCGGCTACCATCTGGCACAAGTGCTGGGATCGCCCGGCCAGCCCGCGCAACTGGATGATCGCGGGCGCATTGGCGTCAACCTCTGGCCGGCGCAGACAACTGAGTCTGCATGCCTGTGGCTGCCAATCGCACTGACCGGCGCCGGCCGGCTCGCCACCCACCAGTTGCCCCGCGCCGGCAGTGAGGTGTGGGTCAGCTTCCTCGACAGCGACCCGGATCGACCGATTCTGTGCCTCGCCAACACGCGTCCCGCGCCACCGAGTGAAACACCACCACCGCGCGACAGCAGCCTGTTGCTCGATTGGCTGCTGCACGGTGCCGATCCCTAAGCGCCGCAGACATTGGCATTGAGTACACCTGGAAGAAACTGGGTGGTTGTGAGGTCGCTATCGCTGGCAAGCCAGCTCCCACAGTTGGATTGGGTGCGGGCTGTTGGAGGTGGGTCGGCTCGCAGGCCGCCTTCGCGAGCAAGCCCGCTCCCACAGTTGGATTGGGTGTAGGCTGTTGGAGATTGGTCGGCTGGGAGATTGCTATCGCTGGCAAGCCAGCTCCTACAGTTGGGTTGGGTGTGGGCTGTTGGAGGTGGGTCGTCTGGGAGGCCGCCTTCGCGAGCAAGCCCGCTCCCACAGTGGATTGGGTGTGGGCTGTTGGAGATTGGTCGGCTGGGAGATTGCTATCGCTGGCAAGCCAGCTCCCACAGTTGGATTGGGTGCGGGCTGTTGGAGATTGGTCGACTGGGAGATTGCTATCGCTGGCAAGCCAGCTCTCACAGTTGGATTGGGTGCGGGCAGTTGGAGGCTGGTCGGCTCGTAGGCCGCCTTCGCTGGCAGGCCAGCTCCTACAGGAAAGCTAAAGCCAAGCGCATGCTTTTCACCACTCAAATGGCCGAGTGTCAGCTCGCCGAAAGCTCTTGATCTTGCCGTGCCGGCCCCATCGGCAGGCTGAGTGGAGGGGTTTATCCGGGGGTGGGAGCGCAGCGACCGTTTGGCGCAGCCAAACACAGCGAGAGGAGGTGCAGCGAAGCAAACCGGAGGCGCTGCCCCCCGGATGAATCCCGTAACGAAGGAACCCGAGCCTAGGCGAGGGCCGTACGCCGGGGCCAAGCCTTTTGCTTACTTTTCGGCGTCTGGAAAAGTGAGTCGCTGTAAGAGCGAAACCATAAGAAGCCGTTACCGCAGAAACGGATATGTACTCGGTAACCCAAAAGAACGCAGCGCTCGCCAGCCCCCAATCACCCCTTGTCAGCCTTCCCCGCCGCCGCCGCAAACTTCGCCAACCGCACATCCAGATGCCGCGGCCGCCGCCCATGATCCTCAGCCCGCTCCTTGCGCCGAATCGCATTACGCACCATCAACGACCCCAGATACCGAATCGGCTCCGGCGGAAAATACCCCAGCGGCCCGTTCACCAACGGCGAACGTGTCCAGGGGTTATCAAGCCCCTGCACCAACGAGGCAAGAATCTGCCCGCCCATGTGACAAGGCCCGACGCCACTGCCGGAATAACCAAAGCCATAAAACACATTGCCACTGGCACTCATCTGCCCGAAAAACGGCAACCCGGTGACCGATCGATCCGACGGCCCATTCCACGTTGCGTCGATCTTTACATCGGCAAACGCCGGGAAGAAGTCGCCGAGACTGCGTTTGAGCAACCCAGCATACGGCGAAGGCTGATCGAACACCGGCAGCATCCGCCCGCCAAACGCGAAGGTATTCCCCCCCTTGCCAAGCATGATCCGGCCGTCCGGCGTGTTGTGGTAGTAGTGCACGAAAATCCGCGAATCGAGCACCGTAACGCCGCTGGTCAAACCGATTTTCTGCAGCAGATCCGGGCGCGGCTCGGTGATCAGCATGTCACTGGAGACAATCGCCACGCTACGTTCGAACTGTGGAAACGCCCGGGCCATCCACGCATTCATCGCCAGTACCACACGGTCGGCTATCACGCAGCCCCCAGCGGTGTGAATACGCGCCGGACGGCCCTCCTCCAGGCCGGTCATCGCCGTGTTTTCGTGGATCTTCACGCCCAGTTGTAACGCCACCCGACGCAGCCCGCGCACCAGTTTGCCCGGCTGCACACTGGCCGCCGCTGGCGAGAACCAGCCTTCCAGATGCTTGCTGGAACCGGCCATGCGCTGCACATCGGCCACCGGGCGTTGGGTAAAGGAGTTGATTCCATTACGCTCCAGCGTCGCGATCACGGCGTCGGTCGAACCGACCTGCGCCTTGTTGGTGGCGGTGTACAGCGTGCCGTCGAGGCGATAATCGGCATCGACGCCGTACTGTTCGCAGAACTCGCCGATGGCGTGGATGCTGCGCTCGGATTCCTTGACCAGACGCACCGCCTCCTCGACGCCGAACAGGCGCTCGAGGGTGAAATACTTGGCCGACCACGACAACGCACACCCACCGTTGCGCCCACTGGCACCGGCGCCGCAGATGTCGGCTTCGATCAGCAGCACATCGAGTTCCGGGTTCTGCTGCTTGAGCATGATCGCCGTCCACAACCCGGTGTAGCCGCCGCCGACGATGCACACGTCAGTGCGCACTTCGCCTTGCAGCGACGAGCACGTCGCGGATGGGTCGGCCTGCAAGGCTTGCTCTAGCCAAAACGGTCGCATGGGATTCTCCAGTCAGATGGCCACGACACAGCCTGCCGCGAACGCCGCAGCAGGCCGCGAGGCAAGGGTTTCAGTTACGCAGGGGTTTGATGGTCAGTGGGCAATTGGGAATGGCCGCGCGCGGTTCCATCACCCCGACCGGGCGGCTGTTCCAGTGCGGAATCAGCACCAGCGCCGAGAACAATGCGCAGCCGGCGAAGACGATGAACACCGTCACCGAATCGAAGTAACCCGGCAGCAATCCGCCGAGCACCGCGCCGACCGAGCCGCAGCCGTTGACGAAGCCGGCCGCCGTGGCGCCGGCCTTGGCCTTGCCGAAGTCGATGGCCGCGGCGCCGCTGATCATCGAGTCCGGCCCGTACAGGGTCAGGCCCATGACAAACAGCAGCGCCACCACCAGCATCACGCTGCCGGTGTGCAACGCACCCATGAACAGCGCCAACGTCACGGTCAGCGCCAGCAGGCTGAGGACGCAGGCCGGCATGCGCCGGGCGCCGAACAGTTTGTCCGAGGCCAGGCCGATCATGATCGGCCCGAGCAGACCGGCCAGTTCAAACGAGGTGGGAATGATCGCCGCGCCGACCTTGCCGACACTTGGCATCTGCTCGAAGACGATCACCGGCCCCCACAACAGAATCGCGTAACGCGCCGGTTTCAACATGAAATACGCCAGGCCCAGTACCAGCACCGTGCGGTTGCGCAGGATTTCCTTCAACGGCTCCCAGACACTGAGCTTGCTGTTGGCTTCGGTTTCTGCGGCACTGAGTTCCGGCTCCGGCTCCACCGCCGGCAGGCCGACGTCTTCCGGTTTGTTGCGCTGAAAAATAAAGAACAACACCGCCACCACCGCGACCACTGCCGCGCTGGAAATGAACGCCGCGTGCCAGGTGCCCATCAGCGTATACGCCCACCAGCCGGCGAACGGCGAGGCCACCAGACCGCCAAACGCGTAGCAGGAGCTCCACAGACCGAGCACCCGCCCGCGCTGCTCGGCGGGGAAGAAACTGCCGAGGTTTTTGCACAATCCCGACCAGCCGGTGGACTGCGCCAACCCTTGGATCAGCATGCAAGTGGCGAAGATCGGCAAGGTGGCAAAGCTACCCATCACCAATGCCGCACCAGCGGAAATCAGCAGCCCGCCAAGCACCACGACCCTCGGGCCGAAACGGTCGGCAAGCATACCCCAGGTGAATTGGCCGATGGCGTAGGCCGCCAGATAGATCGCATCGAGGTTGGCCATGGCCATCTTGTCGAGCATGAAGGTCGGGTCTTCGGCGATGCCCAGTTTGGCCACCGAAAACGCTTTGCGGGTGAAATAGAAAGCGGCGTACGCGAGCCAGGTGACAGCGAAAATCTGCATGCGCCAACGCGCAATGGTGCCGATGTGCTTGTTCATTGTGGTTCTGACCTCAGGGTGTGAGTGTGCCGGCAGAATCGTTAAGTAAACGCCTGTGTTTTTTATTGTTGAGCACTGCGCCAGCGCCCCATCCCTGATGGCGATAGCGGTCAGATGAGTCCTGTTGTTGCACGCACAGGCTCATCGCCGACGCTGCTGTCCGAGCGGACAGTCAGCGCTGGCGTGAGCGGATCAAAGCAATTACTGTTTAATAAATAAAATCGATTTATCGTATTTCACACATAAGCTCAGCTTGTTACTGGAGGCTGCATGTCGGTGTCCCACGCCCAGCTCAAAGCCTTCCACGCCGTGGCCGTCCATGGAAGCTTCACCAAAGCCGCCGAACGGCTTTTTCTCACGCAACCGGCGATTTCCGACCAGGTGCGCAAACTCGAAGAGCGTTTTGGTGTGTTGCTGTTCCATCGCAACAAGCGTTCGGTGCGCCTGACCGATCTCGGTGAGCGACTGCTGGCGATCACTCAACGGCTGTTTGTGATCGAGGCTGAAGCCCAGGAACTGCTGCAGGAATCCCAGGCGTTGCAGACTGGCAGCCTGATTCTCGCAGTGGACGCACCGATACACGTGCTGCCGCAGATCGCGCGGTTCTGCGAGCGGTATCCGGGGATCAGCGTGAAGATCGAGACCGGCAACACCGATGAATCGCTGTTTCGTCTGTTCAACTATCAGGCCGATCTGGCGCTGCTCGGGCGTGATGTCACTGATGAACGTCTGCTGTGCGTGCCGCTGCGTAACGACCCGATGGTGGCGTTCGTTTCGCGACATCACCCGTGGGCCGAGCGCGAGTCGATCTGTCTGGCCGATCTCGATGACACGCCACTGGTGCTGCGCGAGCACGGCTCGGTGACCCGCCAGACCCTGGAAGAGGAAATGGCCCGCGCCGGTTTTCGCATTCGTCCGGCAATCCAGGTCGAGGGCCGGGAAGCCGCGCGCGAGGCGGTGGTGGTGGGGATTGGTGTGGGGGTGGTGTCGGCGGCGGAGTTTGGCGCGGATTCGCGGGTGTGTGCGTTGCCGATCACCGATTGCACCCGGCGGTTGACCGAGACGCTGGTGTGCTTGCGCGAGCAGAGTTCGCGGCGGGTGGTGGCGACATTTCTCGAGATGGTGCGCGAGAGTCTTGGGTAAACCGGTCTGGTCCCTTCGCGAGCAGGCTCGCTCCCACAGTTGAAATGCATTCCAATGTGGGAGCGAGCCTGCTCGCGAAGGACGCACCACGGTGTATCAGCCTGGCGCCAGACCGAAGAACGCCTGAATCAGGCGCAACTCCCACCGCCGCTCCATGCAGCCAATCATGTGCCGATTGACCAACCCGTCGCCGACGATCGGAATCGCCACCACCCGCGGGTCATGGCTGACCTCCACCGAAGACACCACGCCCACCCCCAGCTCCGCCGCCACCGCTTCGGTCACCGCCTCACGGCTATCCAGTTCCAGCAACACTCGCGGAATGACCGCCGCCTGCGCACACGCCTGATCAAAGGTACGGCGGGTGATCGAACTCGGCTCGCGCAACACCATGATCACCTGATCCAGCTCCTTGAGCTTCACTTCGCCGGCACGCTGCGCCCACGCATGCGCCGCCGGCACCAGCGCGCAGATCCGCGATTCGCTCAACGCTTGCAGATGCAGGCCCTTGCGCGGTTCGACCTCGGTCAGCACCGCCACGTCCGCATGCTCGGACAACAGCGCGGCGAGAGTTTCCTGCGCATTGCCCAGACGCAGGTTCACCGTGATTCCGGGATAGCGCGCACGCAGGCTGGCGAGCATCGGCATGACCATGTGCGGACCGTCCGCCGCCACTTCGAGGCGCCCGGTGAGCAACTGACGATTGGCTTCGAGCAGGGTTTGCGCTTCTTCGGCCAGACCGAACATCGCGCGGGTGATCGCCGCCAGTTTGGTGCCCTCCTCGGTCAGTTCCACCCGGCGTGCGGTGCGACGCAACAAGGTGATCTGGTAGTGCTCCTCCAGCGCCTTGATGTGTCCGGTGACCGCCGGCTGACTGATGAACAGGCGCGCGGCGGCGCGGGTAAAGCTGCCTTCCCGGGCCACGGCGTCGAAGGCGCGCAGCTGGAACAGATTCATGGATAACCCTCACTGATGGCTGGCATAACAACAAACAATTTGATTGATAGACCGCCGAATTGCAACGTATGCCCCGTAGCTTCATCCCACAGCGCTATCGCGAGGACACACGAATGAGTACTGCCGCACCCATCCTGCTCACTCCCGGCCCGTTGACCACCTCGGCCCGCACCCGCCAGGCAATGATGGTCGACTGGGGGTCATGGGATGACCGCTTCAATCAACTGACCGCCAGCCTCTGCGAGCAATTGCTGGCAATCCTCAACGGCGCCGCCACTCACCACTGCGTGCCTTTGCAGGGCAGCGGCACCTTCGCTGTCGAAGCCGCCATCGGCACCTTGGTACCGCGTGACGGCAAAATCCTCGTGCTGATCAACGGTGCCTACGGCAAGCGTCTGGCGAAGATCTGCGAAGTGCTCGGCCGCTCGTTCAGCACCTTCGAAACCGCCGAAGACGAACCGACCACCGCTGCCGACGTCGATCGTCTGCTGCGCGCCGATGGCGACATCACTCATGTCGCGCTGATCCACTGCGAAACCAGCACCGGCATCCTCAACCCGTTGCCGGAAATCGCCGACGTCGTGCAGCAACACGGCAAACGCCTGATCATCGATGCCATGAGCTCGTTCGGCGCGTTGCCGGTGGACGCGCAAAAAGTCCCGTTCGATGCGCTGATCGCCGCCTCGGGCAAGTGTCTGGAAGGCGTGCCGGGAATGGGTTTTGTCTTCGCGCGCAAGGAATCACTGGCTGCTGCCGCCGGCAATTCGCACTCGCTGGCGATGGACCTGCATGACCAGCACAGCTACATGCAGAAGACCGGCCAGTGGCGCTTCACCCCGCCGACCCACGTGGTCGCGGCGCTGCACGAAGCGTTGCTGCAATACAACGAAGAAGGTGGCCTGCCCGCTCGCCATGCGCGCTACGCCGCCAACTGTCAGGCGTTGATGGAAGAGATGGGCAAGCTCGGCCTGCGCAGCTTCCTGCCGGCGGCGATCCAGGCTCCGATCATCGCCACCTTCCATGCCCCGCAAGACCCGCGTTACCAGTTCAAGGACTTCTACGAACGGGTCAAGGCCAAGGGTTACATCCTCTACCCCGGCAAACTGACCCAGGTCGAAACCTTCCGCGTCGGCTGCATCGGCCACGTCAACCCGGACCAAATGCGCCAGGCCGTGGCGGCAGTGGGTGAAGTGCTGCGCGAGATGGAAGTGCTCGATATTTGAATCACCACGATACCTGTGGGAGCGGGCTTGCTCGCGAAGGCGGAGTGTCAGCCGCCATCAATGTTGAATGTGCCGCCGCATTCGCGAGCAAGCCCGCTCCCACAGTTTTGAACCGTATTGCCAACTCAGGAATTGATTGCCATGAACTACACCAACCCAAACAAACTGCAAGCCGCCATCCTCGACTGGGCCGGCACCGTGGTCGATTTCGGCTCGTTCGCACCGACGCAGATCTTCGTTGAAGCCTTCGCCGAATTCGACGTTCAGGTCTCCATCGAAGAGGCCCGTGGCCCGATGGGCATGGGCAAGTGGGATCACATTCGTACCCTGTGCGATCAGCCACAAGTGGCCGAGCGTTATCGCAAAGCCTTCGGCCGCACCCCGACCGATGATGACGTGACCGCGATCTACAACCGCTTCATGCCGCTGCAGATCGAGAAAATCGCCGAGCACTCGGCGCTGATTCCCGGCGCACTGGAAACCATCGCCAACCTGCGCCAGCAAGGGATCAAGATCGGCTCCTGCTCCGGCTACCCGAAACAGGTGATGGACAAGGTCGTGGCCCTCGCTGCCACTAACGGCTACATTGCCGACCACGTGGTCGCCACCGACGAAGTGCCGAACGGTCGCCCATGGCCGGCCCAGGCGTTGGCCAACGTGATTGCGTTGGGCATCGATGATGTCGCGGCCTGCGTGAAGATCGACGACACCGTACCGGGCATCCTCGAAGGCCGTCGCGCCGGGATGTGGACCGTGGCGCTGATCTGCTCGGGCAACGCACTGGGCCTGGACTATGCCGGTTACCGGGCGCTGGGCAGCGACGAACTGGCCAGCGAACGCAAACGCATCCACGCGCTGTTCGCCGATTCGCGTCCGCACTATATGATCGACACCATCAGCGACCTGCCGGAAGTGATTGCCGACATCAACAAGCGTCTGGCCAACGGTGAAATGCCACAATCGAGCTGATCACGCCTTTTCTCAAAACAACAAAAAACGCCAGGGTCTTCGCGACACTGGCGTTTTTTTTGGCTAAAGCCCTGACTCAGCGCAGTGAAACTCCGATCAGCCTCAGGCAAATCTGCCAAAGGGGATTACAGTTAAAGCATGCCGTCGCACAAGAACGGCACGTGGCGACCCTGATCTGTGAGGAAACACCGTATGCCGTGGACAAGTTCCGAATCCCGCTACAGCACCGTGTCCGTGCTGCTGCACTGGCTGATGCTGGTCCTGTTGATCCTGGTGTATGCCAGCATGGAGTTGCGCGGGATTTTTCCCAAAGGCAGTGGCGGCCGCTCACTGATCCGCGAAGTGCACTACATGCTCGGCCTGACCGTGTTCGTGCTGGTGTGGTTTCGCCTCGTAGCGCGCAGCATCGGCCCGGCACCGAAAATCTTCCCGGCCTCGCCGCAGTGGCAAACCCTGCTGGCGCGGGTGATGCACTGGTTGTTGTACCTGTTCATGATCAGCATGCCGATTCTCGGCTGGCTGATCACCAGCGCCGAGGGGCATCAGGTGATGTTCTACGGCTTCGATCTGCCGCTGCTGGTTCATGAAGACAAGGCGTTCGCCAAACAGGTGGAGCACTGGCACGTGTTGATCGGCAACATCGGCTACTGGCTGATCGGCCTGCATGCGCTGGCGGGGCTGTATCACCATTATGTGGTGGGCGATAACACCTTGCTGCGGATGATGCCCAAGCGCGGTTGAACACCAACTCGGTAAATTTCCCGTGTGGCGAGGGAGCTTGCTCCCGCTGGGCTGCGCAGCAGACCTGAATCCTGAAAATCTGGACTGTCAGGCAAACTGTATTCGCTGAATCGACGACGGCTGCGCCGCCGAGCGGGAGCAAGCTCCCTCGCCACAGAAGTTCAACTGTAGGAAGTGAATCCGCGGCGCCCCTGCAAACCGCCGGTATGAACAAAGATCAACCGGGTGCCTGGCTCAAATCTGCCGGCCTCAATCTGCTCCTTGAGCATCAACAAAGCCTTGCCGGTATACAGCGGCTCCAACGGAACGCCGCTACTGTGCTCAGTGCTCTCGATGAACTCAAGCAACACCGGATCAACCTTGGCAAAACCACCCCGGCTCGCGTCGAACAATGCGTAATTCGTCATTGCCATATCCGTCTCCCGAACGATCGCCTCCACCTGCGCCGCCACGCCATGATCCTCCGGCACCGCCAGCGCGCCGTACACCGCACGCTCTCCCGCCTCGGCGAGTACCAACCCTGCCAGAGTCGTCCCGGTGCCGCACGCCAGCCACCAGCCGTGGAAATCGCTCCAGCCCAGATTCTTCAGTTGCGTGGTGATCACCTGCTCCTTGAGCGCTTTGCAGCCTAAGGCACCGGCCAATCCGCCGCCACCCTCTGGCACTGCGTGCAGATTCGGGAACTGCGCCTGCCAAGGCTCCCAGAAGCCGGGCTCATGCCGCGCCCGATAGCCGCCGTAACCGAGCCAGTGCAGTTGCATGCCGAACGCCTGCAGGTCCTCAACCGTGGGCGTCTGCTGTGGATGGCCACGCAACAGCCCAACGGTTTCGAAACCCAGACGCTTGCCAGCCGCCGCCAGCGCATGCAGATGATTGGAATGCGCGCCACCCAGGCTGATGATGCCCTGCGCGCCGGCGCGGTCGGCAGCTTTGAGGTGTTCGGTGAGTTTGAACCATTTGTTGCCGCTGATCAGCGGGTCGATCTGGTCGAGTCGCAGGATGGCGACCTCGATTCCGGCGTTGGTGAGCCAGTCGAATTGAAGCAATTCGAGGGGGGCTTGGGGTAGCCAGTTGGCGGGAGGAAGAAGCATGGGCGACTGATCATTCGAGGCAGAGCCGGCATTCTAGTCGCTCACAGGACGCCATCGCGAGCAGGCTCACTCCTACAGGATCCGCGCCATCCATAAATGTTGCGCACACCGCCAAACCACTGTGGGAGCGGGCCTGCTCGCGAAGGCGTCGTGTCAGTCGACATGTGTATTGGCTGACACTCCGCTTTCGCGAGCAGGCTCGCTCCCACAGGGGGGATTCGTGGTGGTTAAAGTTCAGCGGCGAGACGCGACCCCTGATTGATCGCGCGCTTGGCATCCAGCTCCGCCGCCACATCGGCGCCGCCGATCAGGTGCACGTTCTGCCCCGCCGCGACCAGACCTTCCTGCAGATCGCGCAGTGGATCCTGGCCGGCGCAGATCACGATATTGTCCACCGCCAGCACTTGCGGCTCGCCGGTTTCGCCGATGCGGATGTGCAGGCCTTCGTCGTCGATTTTCAGGTATTCGACGCTGTTGAGCATCTGCACCTGCTTGTTCTTCAGACCGGTGCGGTGAATCCAGCCGGTGGTCTTGCCCAGGCCATCACCGACCTTGGTTTTCTTGCGCTGCAACAGGAACACTTCGCGAGCCGGCGCGTGCGGCGCTGCTTTGATCCCGGCCACGCCACCACGGGCTTCCAGATGGGTGTCGATGCCCCACTCTTTCCAGAACGCGGTGCGATCGAGACTGGTGGCCACGCCTTGGTGCACGAGGAACTCGGAGACGTCGAAACCGATACCGCCCGCGCCAATCACCGCGACGCGCTTGCCCACCGGTTTGCGCTCGAGGATCACGTCCAGATAGCTCAGCACCTTGGCGTTGTCCACGCCCGGAATCGCCGGCACACGCGGTGCGATGCCGGTGGCGAGGATGATTTCGTCGTAACCGCCCTCGACCAGCTTCGCCACGTCGACACGGGTGTTCAGGCACACCTCGACATTCGTGGTCTGCAGCTTGCGCTTGAAGTAGCGCAAGGTTTCGAAGAATTCTTCCTTGCCCGGCACACGCTTGGCGATGTTGAACTGGCCGCCGATTTCGCTGGCCGAATCGAACAGGGTTACCTGATGACCGCGCTCGGCGGCCACGGTCGCGGCGGACAGACCGGCAGGGCCGGCACCGACCACGGCGATCTTCTTGATCTGTTGCACCGGCAAATAGTTGAGCTCGGTTTCATGGCAGGCACGCGGGTTGACCAGGCAACTGGTGAGTTTGCCGCCGAAGGTGTGATCGAGGCACGCCTGGTTGCAGCCGATGCAGGTGTTGATTTCGTCGGCGCGGCCTTCTGCGGCTTTGTTGACGAAGTCCGGATCGGCGAGGAACGGCCGTGCCATCGAGACCATGTCGGCATCGCCTTCAGCGAGGATCTGCTCGGCGATTTCCGGGGTGTTGATGCGGTTGGTGGTGATCAGCGGAATGTTCACCGAACCACGCAGTTTGGCGGTGACCTTGCTGAACGCCGCGCGCGGCACCTTGGTGGCGATGGTCGGGATCCGCGCTTCGTGCCAGCCGATGCCAGTGTTGATGATGGTCGCGCCGGCCTGCTCGATGGCTTTGGCCAGGGTCACGATCTCTTCCCAGCTGCTGCCGCCCTCGACCAGATCAAGCATCGACAAACGGAAAATGATGATGAAGTTCGGCCCGACTGCTTCGCGTACGCGACGGACGATTTCCACCGGCAGGCGCATGCGGTTTTCATAACTGCCGCCCCAGCGGTCGGTGCGGTGGTTGGTGTGCGCGGCGAAGAACTGGTTAATGAAATAACCTTCCGAGCCCATGATTTCCACGCCATCGTACTCGGCGCTCTGCGCCAGTACCGAGCAGGTGACGAAATCGCTGATCTGTTTCTCGATGCCCTCCTCGTCCAGCTCTTTGGGCTTGAACGGGTTGATCGGCGCTTGAATCGCACTCGGCGCCACCTGTTTCGGGCTGTAGGCATAACGCCCGGCGTGGAGGATCTGCATGCAGATCTTGCCGCCCGCCTCGTGCACTGCGCGAGTGACGATGCGATGCTTGAGCGCTTCTTCCTCGGTGGTCAGCTTGGCTGCGCCGGAGTACACGCCGCCCTCATCGTTCGGGCCGATACCGCCGGTGACCATCAGGCCGACGCCGCCACGGGCACGCTCAGCGAAGTACGCCGCCATGCGTTCGAAGCCACCCGGTTTTTCTTCAAGGCCAGTGTGCATCGAACCCATCAGGGTGCGGTTGCGCAGCGTGGTGAATCCCAGGTCCAGCGGGGCCAACAGGTGCGGGTAATGAGCGGCGGTCATCGGTAACTCCACAACGTGCGATCACGGAAATTGCGGGAGCTCTGCGTCCCCCGTCAGTCATGTTCGACAGACTAAGAGTCGCACTGCTGTCACTCAATGACCGAAACTGACAACTTATTGATCCAAATGCGCAGCGCCCCTTGGCAAGTGCCGGCATGCGCCCTACCCTAGTCGCCACACCCTGTACCCGGCTGTTGTTGGTTTTCATGCGCAAACTTCTGTATCTGTTTTTCTCCATGGCCATCGTTGCCGCTCTGACCACCTACGCCATGTGGGCGGCGGACCGGCCGGCGGGGCATTACCTGTCGGACCTGCGCATCAAACTGGCGGTCGATCAGGGCACGCCCGCCGACCGCGGCAATCTGCTGGGCATCCAGCCGGAACTGTTTCCCACCGACTACCAAAGCCCGGAACGCCTGCACCGCAAACTCGCGGCCTATCTGCAGCAGGCACAGGATCAGGGGCTGCTCAACGAAAAAACCGTGGTGGTACTGCCCGAGCATGTCGGCACCTGGCTGATGATCAGCGGCGAGAAAGACGAGCTCTACCAGGCGCCGACCCTGGTCGAAGCGATGAACTGGCTGGCGGCGAGCAATCCGTTGCTGTTCGCCCGCGCCTGGCTCACTGCCAAGGGCGAAAATCGCCTCGACGACGCCCATCTGCGGATGAAGTCCAAAGCCATGGCCAAGGATTACCAGACGTTATTCGGTGGTCTGGCCAAGGAATTCCACGTCACACTGGTGGCCGGTTCCATCGTCCTGCCCGAACCGAGCATTCGTGATGGCCAACTCAAGCCCGGCAGCGGCGCGCTGTTCAACAGCAGCGTGGTGTTCGGTAGCGATGGCGTACCGCTGGGCCAGCCACAGCGGCAGATGCACCCGATCTTCGAACAGCGCGATGTGATCGGAAGCGAAGACGAGCACGCGATCAACGTAGTCGAGACCCCGGCCGGGCGTCTGGGTGTGCTGATCGGCAGCGACAGCTGGTACCCCGACAACTATCGCCGACTCGACGAGCAAGGTGCGCAACTGGTGGCGGTGCCGGCCTTCGTCGTCGGCCACGGTGCCTGGGATCAGCCGTGGGCCGGCTATAAGGGTTCGAGTACACCGGGGTCGGTCAGCCTCAAGCCCGGAGAAATCAGTGAAGGTCAGGCCTGGCATCGCCTGACACTGACCGCACAGCCACCGAGCAGCCGTGCGATCGCCGGCATGAGCGTGTTCCTGCGCGGCCAGTTCTGGGACAAGCCCGGTTCGGGGCAAAGCTTCCTCAGCAGCAACGGCCAGCAATTCGCCGATGGCGAAGCCCGTGGCGCGCGTCTGCTGAACATCTGGTTGTAAGCCATGAAGCCGCTGCCGATGCGTCTGGGGGATCTGTCGGTAGGTTTCGTGCACAGCCTCGCTGATGCCGTGCGCAGCCATGGCACCGATCCGCAACCGCTGCTTGAACAATACGGACTGGATGCCGCACGACTGGCCGAGGCCGGCGCGCGGTTGTCGATTCCGCGCTACATGCGTCTGGGGCACAGCGCGATTCAGTTGACCGGCGATCCGGCACTGGGCTTGCGCATGGGCCAGCTCAGCCGCTTGAGTCAGGCCGGGCTCGCCGGGGTCACTGCCGCGCAGGCGCCGACCGTGCGCGAGGCCGCCCGTTGTCTGATCCGCTTCGAGCCGCTGTACGGCTCCAACTATCGCGGGCAGTCGAGTTTTCACGAAGACGCTCATGGCGCGTGGCTGCGCTTCTATTCGATCAGCCCGTACAACGCCTATAACCGTTTTGTAGTGGATTCGATCATCGCCGGCTGGCTGCATCAGCTGTCCAGCGTCGGTCGCGAGCCACTGCGCGCCGAGCGCATCGAGATCGAATTTGACGCGCCGGACTATCGCGACGCCTACAACGTCTTGGGCGACTGCCCAATCCAGTTCGGCGCCGAACGCAATCAATTGCGCCTGAACCTGAACAGCCTCGCACAGCGTAATCCCGAGCACTGCCCGAGTACCTGGCGGCATCTGCTGCAATTGTGTGAACGGGAACTAGAGCAATTGACCCGCACCCGCAGCCTGCGTGAACGCATCACTCAGCTGTTGGGGCCGTTGCTCAATGGTGGCCGGGAACCCGACCTGGAAGAAGTGGCGGCGCGCCTGAAGCTGCCGACCTGGACGTTGCGGCGCAAACTGGCCGAGGAAGGCACGCAGTTTCGCGCGATCCTCAATGACACCCGCCGTGATCTGGCGATGACCTACATCCGCGACACCGAACTGGCGTTCGGCGAGATCGCCTACCTGCTGGGCTTTGCTTCAGCCGAGGCGTTTCAACGCGCCTTCAAGCGCTGGAGCGGCCAGACCCCCGGCGAGTTTCGCCGCAGTCACCGCAAAACAGCCTGACACCTTACAACTCGGTGGCGTCTTCGGCCGGCTCTGGCTGATCCAGTTCATATGCCTGGTATTCGAGCAGTTCTTCTTGATAGTCATCCATCGTGTGATCCCCCTGCTGCCCGTTTGAAAATAGCCCGGTCAACTGACCAGTGCCTCGAGCCTATCGTGCCCGTATGAAGGAAAAGTGACATCCCGCCTTCATGAATAAAACGTAGCAGGTGGTCAGGAATTTATCGCAGGATTTTTGTCGGGGGAATGTAACGAGATTTGAGTACACCACAAAACAAATGTGGGAGCGGGCTTGCTCGCGAAAGCGCAGTGTCAATCAACATATACATTGACTGATACTCCGCTTTCGCGAGCAAGCCCGCTCCCACATGGGATGTGTGTGTGTGTGTTACTGCATCGCCGGAATCGGCTCCGATGGCGGCGGGATATTGGTCGGGTTGGCCGGCGGCGTGATCGTTTCGGTAGCCGGTGCAGGCTCTGCACTCGGTGCCGGGGTGATCGGCGCTGACTCGGCCGGCGGCACCACTGGCTCAGAACCCGTTGGCGTCGGCGCAACCGGAGCGGGGGCCGGGGTCGCTGCCGGGGCTGCCGGCGTCATGTTTTGGGCAGGCTCGACAATCCCGGCTGGCGGCGGTGCAGGCGTTGCCTCTACCGCCGGTGCAGGTGTAACCGGCGCTACAGCGGCAGGCTTGGGCTCAGGCACACCGAGATCGGTCTTGGGTTTTTCTTCGATGTGCGCGGCTTTCTTCGCATCGGCTGGCAGGAACAACTCAACCAGCGTGAAGAACCGCTCGTAGAACTTCTGCGAGGTCACGGTCTCACTGGCCACCTTGACCATCGAATCGTCGGATGAGCCGATCGGCATCGACACCGAACCCAATACGCCAACCCCGAGACTGGCGGAGTTGTTGGTCTTCTTCAACGCGTAGCGATCCTGCAGGGCATTGGCGAACACCGTGGCATGGTGCTTGGCACTGCCATCTTCGGCACACACCACGTTGAAGCTGATTTCCAGGTGGGTTTCCCCGGTCTGCTGGAAACTCTTGTGGCCACTGACCAGTTTCGGGTCACTGCTGGTGATGATGTAGCCCTGGCTGAGCAACGCACGACGGGCCGCCTCGCAACTCGCGGTGTCGGCCACCGGATAATTGCGCGAGAACGTGCCGGAATCATCGAAGTTCTCATGCTCATAGATCGGCTTGTCCTTCGAACAGCCAGCAACAGCGGTCAACAACAGCGCCAACCCAACGACACGCATGGGAGTTGAAATCAACATTGAACATCCTGAGGAAAAACAGTCCGGGGCGTATTGTGCAACAGAACGTTGCCCTGCGGCGCATGGATTGTGTCTTAAAGCCGTTACAACCCTATTGACCCTTGTTTGCCGGAAAAAGTCGCAGCGACAAGTGATCGATGAAGACGCGCAATTTGGCGGTGGCATGGCGACTGGAGGGCCACAATACCCAGAACTGACCGGTGTGCTTCATATGCGCATCCAGCACTCGCTGCAAGCGCCCCTGCGCCACATCCTCATGGGTCATGAAATCCGGCAGGCAAGCGATACCCATCCCTGCCAGCGCCGCATGATGGACGGCTTCGATGGAGGTAGTGACCAGCCGCGTCGGCAAGCTCGGCTCCGGCGCGCCCTCCTCGCCAGTCAATGGCCATGGCTCCAGCTTGCCGGTGGCATGAAAGGTGTGCCGCAAGCAGGCGTGCTCCGCCAGATCGGCGGGAATTTGCGGCACGCCGTGCTGTTGCAGATACAGCGGGCTCGCCACCAGCACCATGTGAAACTCGCCCAAGGGCCGCGCCATCAGCCGTGAATCTCGTGGCTGACCGGTACGAATCACCGCATCGAAGCCCTCCTCGACCACGTCGACCATGCGATCAGTCAGGTCCAGATCCAGCTCGATCTGCGGGTACAGCGCCATGAACTCATTCATCACCGGCATTACCAGCCCGTGCACCTGCGGCAGGCTGATGCGCAGTTTGCCATGGGGCTGCGAGGCGGAATCGCAAAGTTCGAACTCGGCGGCTTCCACCTCGGCGAGAATTTTGCGACAGCGTGCGAGGAACAGCGCGCCCTCGCTGGTCAGGGTGATGCTGCGGGTAGTGCGATGAAACAGCCGCACGCCCAATCGCGCCTCCAGCCGGGCGATACTTTTGCCCACCGCTGAAGACGACACGCCCTGCAGCCGCCCAGCCTCGGTAAAACTGCGGGTCTCGGCGACTTGAACAAACACCGAAATACTGCCCAGACTGTCCATTCCGCCCCTCCGATTCACGACATCCGTGTCCGATATGTTCGGAACCGTAACCCATTTTTCTCCACTGCGCAGCGCCCTAGCCTATGGCCTTCACCCACTTCGGCACATGGACGCTGACTCATGAACGACGCACAACTGACCTCGGCCCTCACCCAGCCAGTCGACACCCGCGAACGATTGCCCCTCGGCGCCCTGCTGGCCCTGGCCACCGCCGGTTTCATCACGGTGCTGACCGAAGCCATGCCCGCCGGCCTGCTGCCACAAATGAGCGCGGGGCTGAATGTCTCCCAGGCACTGATCGGGCAACTGGTCACCCTGTACGCGATTGGCTCGATGCTCGCCGCCATCCCGCTGACCATCGTCACCCGCAGCTGGCGTCGTCGGCCATTGCTGCTGTCAGCCATCGGCGGCTTCGCCATCGCCAACAGCACCACCGCCGTGTCGGAATGGTACTGGCTGACTTTGACCGCACGCTTGCTCGCCGGGATATTTGCCGGGCTGCTGTGGGCGTTGCTGGCAGGCTACGCCAGCCGCATGGTTGCCCCACACCTGCAAGGCCGAGCGATCACCGTCGCCATGCTTGGCGCGCCGCTGGCACTCTCGCTGGGCATCCCGGCCGGCACGCTACTCGGCACTCTGGTGGGCTGGCGCCTGAGCTTCGCCATCATGACTGCGCTGACGCTGTTGCTGGTGATCTGGGTGCGCTGGCAAGTGCCGGACTTTGCCGGAGAACACGCAGGAAAACGCCTGCCCCTACGTCAGGTCTTCACCCTGCCCGGCGTACGCTCGGTGTTGTTCGTGACCTTGACCTACGTGATCGCCCACAACCTGCTTTACACCTATATCGCACCGTTCCTGCAACCGTCGGGACTGGCCAGCGATATCGACCGGGTGCTGCTGGTGTTCGGCCTCGCCTCAGTGCTGAGCCTGTGGATCGTCGGCAGCCTGATCGATCACTGGCTGCGCGAACTGATGCTGATCAGCACGCTGCTGTTCATGCTCTCCGCCATCGCCTTGGGCCTGTGGCGAGAATCGGCGACCGTGGTCTACCTCGCCGTCGCCGTGTGGGGATTGGCGTTTGGTGCGATGCCTTCGCTGCTGCAGACTGCCTCGGCGAAAACCGCTGGAGATGCTGCCGATACGGCGCAGTCGATGCTGGTGACCCTGTGGAATGTCGGGATTGCCGGGGGTGGTTTGGCGGGTGGTTTGCTGCTGGGGAGTCTGGGGGTTGGGGGTTTTCCGTGGGTTGTTGTGGGGTTGCTGGTTTTGACCTTGTATGCGGCGCTCATTGCGCGAGGTCATGGGTTCACGGGGGTGAGGTGATGGGTTTGCCTGTCGCGGATTGGTTGACCGATCAACCGCCTTCGCGAGCAGGCTCGCTCCCACAGGGATTGAGGTGGGCAGGCAGAGATTGGTCGCCTGACAGGCCGCCATCGCTGGCAAGCCAGCTCCCACAAGATCAAGATCAAAAGATCAAAAGACAAAAGATCGCAGCCTTCGGCAGCTCCTACACGGGCCGAGTGTCAGCTCGCCGAAAGCTCTTGATCTTGCCGTGCCGGCCCCATCGGCAGGCTGAGTGGAGGGGTTTATCCGGGGGAAGGAGCGCAGCGACGTTTGGCGAAGCCAAACACATCGAGAGGAGGTGCAGCGAAGCAAACCGGAGGCGATGCCCCCGGATGAATCCCGTAACGAAGGAAACCGAGCCACGGCGAGGGCCGAACGCCGGGGCCAAGCCTTTTGGTTACTTTTCGGCGTCTGGAAAAGTGACTCGCTGTAAGAGCGAAACCGCCAGCGGCAGCACCCGAAGCAACGGATATACACCCAAATCTCAACCATAAAAAAAGCCCCGACCATAAGATCGGGGCTTTCCAGTTACCACTCAGTCAACCATCAATACCGCTTGATGTCCGCCTGACTCTCCAACTGCTTACGGAACGCCGCAAAATCCTGCTGACCTTCACGCGAAGCCAGGAAACGACGGTACTGCGCCTTCTCTTCATCAGTCGGCGCTACCGCTTCATTTACACCGTCCAGACGCACAATCATCAGACTACCGTCCTGCAAGGTCACGCTGCTGAACGTCGGCTTGCCCTTGGCTGCCGGTTTCGGCATGCGGAACAACGCCTGCAGCACAGTCGGGTCAACCCCTTCCTGAGCACGGGTCGCCGCCGTCACAACCTTCCAGTTCTGGCCGTCAACCGCCTTGTCCAGTGCAGTCTTGCCATCGCGCAGACCAGCAATCAACTGGTCAGCCTTGGTCTTGGCCGCAGCGCTGGCGTGCTCTTTGGTCAGTTGGGCACGGATCGCCGTGTTCACCGCTTCGAGTGGCAACTGCTCAGGCTTCAGATGTTCCTTGGCACGCAGCACGACCACGGTTTCCGGGTCCAGCTCGATACCGGTGCTGTTGGCGTTTTCTTCCAGCACTTCCTGACTGAACGCAGCCGTCACCACCGCGCGGTTGGCGGCGATGCCTTCACCACCTTCACGGCCGAATGGCTTGGTGGTGTGCACAGTCAGTTTCAGATCTGCCGCAGGCTGGGCCAGGTCAGACGCTTCGAACGCCGAGTCTTCCAGTTGCTTGGTCGCCTCGACAAAACGCTGCTCGACCTGTTGAGTCTTCAGCTCGCGGGTCAACTTGTCTTTCAGGCTGGCCAGGGTCGGAACTTCCGGCGCTTCAACACCCAGCAGCTTGATCAGGTGGTAACCGAAGTCGGTACGCACCGGCTCGGACACCTGGTCCTTGTTCAACGAGTACAGGGCTTTTTCGAAAGCTGGGTCATAGACGCCAGGACCGGCAAAACCGAGGTCACCGCCATTGTTGGCCGAACCCGGATCCTGCGAGAACTCCTTGGCCAGCGCTTCGAATTTCTCGCCCTTGGCCAGACGCGCCTGGACTTCTTCGATCTTCGCCTTGGCCTGAGCGTCGGTGGTCTTGTCGTTGACTTCGATCAGGATGTGCGCAGCACGACGCTGTTCCGACAGGTTGGCGATCTCTTTCTGATACGCCGCCTGCAGGTCTTCATCCTTGACCGCAACCTGGTCGAAGAACGAAGACTTCTTCAGCTCGACATAATCGACGACCACTTGCTCAGGGGTCATGAACTCCTTGGCGTGCTCGTCGTAGTAAGCCTTGACCTCATCGTCGGTCAGCTTGACCGCGGCCGGGTCGGCCTTGACGTTCAGCGAAGCGAAATCGCGGGTCTGCTTTTCCAGACGGGCAAAGGCCAGCACTTCGGCGTCGGTGACGAAGCCGCTACCGGCAACACCGGCGCGCAACTGACCGATCAGCATTTCCTGAGCCAGCATCTGGCGGAATTGCATGCGGGTGTAGCCCAGTTGACGAATCACCTGGTCGAAGCGCTCGGAGCTGAACTTGCCGTCCACCTGGAATTCAGGGGTCTGCAGGATCACCTGATCCAGTGCACCTTCGGAGAAAGCGAATTTCGATTGTTCTGCGCCTTGCAGCAGCAGCTTGCGATCGATCAGACCCTTGAGGGCCGATTCGCGGAGCATTTTTTCGTCAAGCAAGGAAGCATCGAAGTCCTTGCCCAGTTGTTGCATCAGCTGACGGCGTTGCATGTCAACGGCCTGGCTCAGCTCGTTCTGGCTGATTTCTTCACCATTGACCTTGGCCGCATCGTTGGTGTGCGTCGTGGCCTTGAAAATGGCATCGAAACCGGTCAGAGCCATCAGTGCAACGATGACCCCGATAATGGTCTTGGCAATCCAGCCTTGTGAATTGTCCCTGATATTCTGCAGCATGCGTCCCCCAGAAACGGTTGAACTTCAAAAATTAGGCAACCGTGGAGCGTGGGTAGAATCCGGATAGAAGAAAGGCGCATCCGAGGATGCGCCTTCTCGTAACTGGCGGAGCGGACAGGGCTCGAACCCTCGATCCCGGCGTTACAGGCGGCTGTTCCAGCGACCTGCTCTACCGCTCCGCTGCCAAGTCAGGCATGACCCCGACCCGGATGGGTAAAAACCTGAAACAAACTAACTTAGTTAACAGCTTCTTTCAGTGCTTTACCGGCTTTGAAACCTGGCTTTTTAGCAGCAGCGATTTGCAGCGTCTTGCCGGTCTGTGGGTTACGACCAACGCGAGCTGGACGATCAGTCACGGAGAAAGTGCCGAAACCAACCAGAACAACGGAGTCGCCAGCCTTGAGAGCGCCAGTGACGGATTCGATTACAGCGTCCAGCGCACGGCCAGCAGCAGCTTTCGGGATATCAGCGGATGCAGCGATAGCATCAATCAGTTCCGACTTGTTCACTCTAAGTCCCCTTATATCTATTTTGAGATGATTCTAAGTTTTTTGGTGAAAGCAAAAACGAGTGCTGAATGGCCTACAGACACTTAAGAGCCGCTTTATAACAAGGGCTCTAAAAAGCTGTCAAGGAAGCCCCCCAGGCAAAAACGTATTAATGCGTGCTAATTCTTTCCTTTGAATCAGACTCACGTTTTTCGTCCTTGGAAACTATCTCCGGAGCCACATCCGGCAAGGGCTCCGGCGCGTATTGCAGCGCAATTTGCAGGACCTCGTCAATCCATTTAACCGGTTTAATCTGCAGATCCTGCTTGATATTGTCAGGAATCTCCTTGAGATCGCGCACGTTCTCTTCCGGAATAATCACAATCTTGATTCCGCCACGGTGAGCCGCGAGCAGTTTTTCCTTCAGACCACCAATCGCCAACACTTGGCCACGCAGGGTAATTTCGCCGGTCATGGCGACATCGGCGCGCACCGGAATCCCGGTCAATGCCGAAACCAGTGCGGTGCACATGCCTACACCAGCGCTCGGACCGTCTTTCGGGGTCGCCCCTTCCGGCATGTGAATGTGCGTGTCGCGCTTCTCATGGAAGTCCAGCGGAATGCCCAGGCTTTTGGCACGGCTGCGCACAACGGTCAGCGCCGCAGTGATCGATTCGACCATTACATCGCCCAACGAACCGGTCTTGATCAGTTGACCTTTGCCCGGTACCACAGCCGCTTCGATGGTCAGCAATTCGCCGCCCACCTGCGTCCACGCCAGGCCAGTCACCTGTCCGATCTGATCCTGCTGTTCGGCCAGACCGTAGCGGAATTTGCGCACACCGAGGAAGTGTTCCAGCAGGTCAGCTGTCACTTTTACCGAGAAACGTTTTTCCAGCGCATGTTCTTTCACAGCCTTGCGGCAGACTTTGGCGATCTGACGTTCAAGGCCACGCACACCGGCTTCACGGGTGTAGTAACGGATGATGTCGCGGATCGCTTCTTCATCGAATTCCAGCTCGCCTTTCTTCAGACCATTGGCGGCAATCTGCTTGGGCGACAGGTACTTTACGGCGATGTTGATCTTTTCGTCTTCGGTGTAGCCCGGCAGACGAATGACTTCCATCCGGTCCAGCAATGCCGGCGGGATGTTCATCGAGTTCGAGGTGCACAGGAACATCACATCGGACAGGTCGTAATCGACTTCCAGATAGTGATCGTTGAAGTTGTGGTTCTGCTCCGGATCGAGCACTTCCAGCAACGCCGACGCCGGGTCGCCACGCATGTCGCTGCCCATTTTGTCGATTTCATCGAGCAGGAACAGCGGGTTGCGCACACCCACTTTTGTCATCTTTTGAATCAATCTTCCTGGCATCGAACCGATGTAAGTCCGACGATGACCACGAATTTCCGCTTCATCACGCACGCCACCGAGGGCCATACGCACAAATTTACGGTTGGTGGCGTGGGCAATCGACTCTGCCAGCGAGGTCTTACCCACGCCAGGAGGACCCACCAGGCACAGCACCGGGCCACGGATCTTCTTCACGCGCTTCTGCACGGCGAGGTATTCAAGGATGCGCTCCTTGACCTCTTCGAGACCGTAGTGATCGGCGTCGAGAATGTCTTCAGCACGCGCCAGGTCGAGGCGTACCTTGCTTTGCGCCTTCCACGGCACCTGCACCAGCCAGTCGATGTAGGAGCGCACCACGGTGGCTTCAGCGGACATCGGCGACATTTGCTTGAGCTTGTTCAGCTCGGCGGTGGCTTTGGCCAAGGCATCTTTCGGCAGGCCGGCAGCATCGATGCGCTTTTTCAGCTCTTCGATTTCATTGTGACCTTCGTCACCGTCGCCCAGCTCTTTCTGAATGGCCTTCATCTGCTCATTCAGGTAGTACTCGCGCTGGCTGCGCTCCATTTGCTTTTTGACGCGGCCGCGAATGCGTTTTTCAACTTGCAGCAGATCGATTTCGGCATCCAGCAAGGCGAGCACGTGCTCGACCCGGGCCGACAGATCGATGATTTCGAGGATTTCCTGCTTTTGCTCGATTTTCAGCGCCATGTGCGCGGCCATGGTGTCGACCAGACGACCCGGCTCTTCAATGCTGTTGAGCGACGACAGGACTTCAGCCGGGACCTTCTTGCCCAACTGCACGTATTGTTCGAACTGCGACAGCAGGCTGCGCACGAACACTTCGGATTCGCGCTCGGCGGCGTCGACTTCGTCGATCAGCGAGACTTCGGCGCGGCAATGCCCGTCGACTTCGCTGAAGCGCTCTACAGCGCCACGCTGCTCGCCTTCGACCAGAACCTTGACGGTGCCGTCCGGCAGCTTCAGCAGCTGCAACACAGTGGCGATAGTACCTACGCGATAGAGAGCTTCTTCACCGGGATCATCGTCAGCCGGGTTTCTCTGGGCCAGCAGCAGGATCTGCTTGTCGCCCGTCATCGCGGCCTCGAGGGCTTCGATGGATTTCTCGCGCCCCACGAACAGCGGGATAACCATGTGCGGATACACCACGACATCACGCAATGGCAGGAGAGGCAATTCGATGGTTGTCTTCATGATTTCGCCTCTACGGCGGCCATATGGCCGTAATCAGATGGAATTAAACTTGAAACCAAGATGGGGGCTGCCTTGAAAAAAAACAAGCGCAAAGCGGATGTAAAAAACGACATAAAAAAAAAGAGGCCCGAAGGCCCCTTCTTTGTTCCGGCAGTGTGGACGCTTACGCGTCCGGCGCTGCCTTGGCCGTCGGCTCACTGTTTTCGTAGATATACAGTGGCTTGGACTTGCCTTCAATCACGCTTTCATCGATGACGACTTTGCTCACTTCAGACTGCGAAGGGATTTCGTACATCGTGTCGAGCAGCACACCTTCGAGAATCGAACGCAGGCCACGGGCACCGGTTTTACGTTCCAGGGCCCGCTTGGCGACCGACTTCAGTGCGTCGGTCCGGAACTCCAGATCCACGCCTTCCATCTCGAACAGCTTGGCATACTGTTTGGTCAGAGCATTTTTCGGCTCGGTGAGGATCTGCATCAACGCAGCCTCGTCGAGCTCGTCCAGCGTCGCAAGAACCGGCAGACGACCGACGAATTCCGGGATCAGACCGAACTTGACCAGATCGTCAGGCTCGACTTCACGCAGGGATTCACCGACTTTCTTGCCTTCTTCCTTGCTGCGCACTTCTGCGTTGAAACCGATGCCGCCCTTGGTGGAACGGTTTTGGATAACCTTTTCCAGACCAGAGAACGCACCGCCGCAGATGAACAGGATGTTACGGGTGTCGACCTGCAGGAACTCCTGCTGCGGATGCTTGCGACCACCTTGCGGTGGAACGGAAGCGACCGTGCCTTCGATCAACTTGAGCAAGGCCTGCTGCACGCCTTCACCGGAAACATCGCGGGTGATCGACGGGTTGTCGGACTTGCGGGAAATCTTGTCGATTTCGTCGATATAGACAATGCCCATCTGGGCCTTTTCCACGTCGTAATCGCACTTTTGCAGCAATTTCTGAATGATGTTCTCGACATCTTCACCTACGTAACCGGCCTCGGTGAGGGTGGTTGCGTCAGCGATGGTGAACGGAACGTTCAGCAGGCGGGCCAGTGTTTCGGCCAGCAGGGTTTTACCGGAGCCTGTCGGGCCGATCAGCAGGATGTTGCTCTTGCCGAGTTCGACGTCGTCAGCCTTCTTGTCACGCTGGTTCAGGCGCTTGTAGTGGTTGTACACCGCTACGGCCAGAACCTTTTTCGCACGCTCCTGACCGATTACATACTGGTCAAGGATGCCGCTGATTTCTTTAGGCGAAGGCAATTTATGCGCGCTGCTTTCGGCCTGTGCTTCCTGCACCTCCTCGCGGATGATGTCATTGCACAGGTCGACGCACTCGTCGCAGATAAAGACCGAGGGGCCGGCAATCAATTTGCGCACTTCATGCTGGCTTTTGCCACAGAAGGAGCAATAGAGCAGCTTGCCGTTGTCCTCGCCGTTGCGGGTGTCAGTCATTCGTTCGATCCAAATCCGATAGGCTTGTAACACAAGATGAAGGCTATTGCGGGCTTTTTCAAGCCCGCTGGTGGTCGGACCTGCCGACCCACCTTATTTTGAGCTGCTTATTTTACGCAGGACGCTGGTTGATGACTTCGTCGATCAGGCCGTATTCCTTCGCAGCTTCTGCACTCATGAAGTTGTCGCGGTTGGTGTCACGCTCGATTTCTTCAAGCGTACGACCGCTGTGCTTGGCCATCAGCGTGTTCAGACGCTCGCGAATGAAGAGGATTTCCTTGGCATGGATTTCGATATCAGAGGCCTGGCCCTGGAAACCGCCCAGTGGCTGGTGAATCATCACACGCGAGTTCGGCAGGCAGAAACGCTTGCCTGGAGCACCGGCCGTCAGCAGGAATGCACCCATGCTGCACGCCTGACCAATGCACGTCGTCGAGACGTTTGGCTTGATGAACTGCATGGTGTCGTAGATCGACATGCCCGCTGTCACCGAACCGCCCGGGGAGTTGATATAGAGATGGATGTCCTTGTCCGGGTTTTCCGCTTCAAGGAACAGCAATTGCGCACAGATCAGGTTGGCCATGTAGTCCTCTACAGGACCCACCAGAAAAATGACGCGCTCCTTCAGAAGGCGCGAGTAGATGTCATAGGCGCGCTCGCCACGAGCAGATTGCTCGACAACCATCGGGACCAGGCCGCCAGCGGCCTGGATATCAGAGTTCTGCTGAATATACGAATTACGGAACATGCTCTGCAGTCACTCCCAAATAGTTATGTCTTGAATACGCATAAGCCAGCTCGAAGGCTGGCTTATGTGTGTACTTCTTAACGCAAAAACAATCAGTCGGCTTTTGGAGCTTCTACCGGCTTGACCGCTTCTTCGTAAGAGACCGATTTGTCGGTCACGCTAGCTTTCTGCAGAACAGTATCCACAACTTGTTCTTCCAGCACAACCGAACGAACTTCGTTCAGTTGCTGCTCGTTCTTGTAGTACCAGGACACGACCTGCTCAGGTTCCTGGTAAGCCGAAGCCATTTCCTGAATCATTTCGCGAACGCGGGCTTCGTCAGGCTTCAGGTCGAATTGCTTGACCACTTCGGCCACGATCAGACCCAGCACTACACGGCGCTTGGCTTGCTCTTCGAACAGCTCGGCCGGCAGTTGGTCAGGCTTGATGTTGCCACCGAACTGCTGAACCGCCTGCACACGCAGACGGTCAACTTCGTTGGACAGCAGAGCCTTCGGCACTTCGATCGGGTTGGTGGCCAGCAGACCGTCCATTACCTGATTTTTTACCTTGGACTTGATGGCCTGACGCAGCTCACGCTCCATGTTCTTGCGAACTTCGGTGCGGAAACCGTCGATGCCGCTTTCCTTGATGCCGAATTGAGCGAAGAACTCTTCGTTCAGCTCTGGCAGCTTAGGCTCGGAAACGGTGTTGACCGTCACGGTGAACTCGGCGGTTTTGCCGGCCAGGTCCAGGTTCTGATAGTCCTCAGGGAAGGTCAGGTTCAGAACGCGCTCTTCGCCCGCTTTAGCGCCCACCAGGCCTTCTTCGAAGCCCGGGATCATGCGACCGGAACCCAGCACCAGCTGAGTGCCTTTGGCCGAGCCGCCAGCGAAGGCTTCGCCGTCAACCTTGCCAACGAAATCAATGTTCAGCTGGTCTTCGTTCTGAGCAGCACGATCGGCCACTTCAAAACGGGTGTTCTGCTTGCGCAGGATGTCCAGCATCTTGTCCAGATCGGCGTCAGCCACTTCAGCGCTCAGACGCTCGACAGTGATGCCGTCGAAACCGGCAATGGTGAACTCAGGGAACACTTCGAATACGGCAACGTATTCCAGGTCTTTGCCAGCTTCCAGCGACTTCGGCTCGATCGAAGGCGAACCGGCAGGGTTCAGCTTCTGCTCAACCACGGCTTCGTAGAAGGAGGACTGGATGACATCACCAACAGCTTCCTGACGAGCGTCAGCACCGAAACGGCGCTTGATTTCGCTCATTGGCACTTTGCCTGGACGGAAGCCAGCAATCTTGGCCTTTTGGGCAGTCTGCTGCAGACGCTTGTTGACCTGGCTCTCAATGCGCTCAGCCGGCACGGTGACGCTCATGCGGCGCTCAAGAGCAGTAGTATTTTCAACAGAAACTTGCATGGATATTCCTCGTTGCACAGACGTTAGCCGGCCGTTTCCGACCCCAGAATCAAGGGCATGCATTCTAGTGGGTCAAACTCAAGAAGTCACCCTACTGAAAACGGGTAAAAAAACAGCAGGCCATTTATAGGTGTGAATGCAGCAATGCACTCCACCTCGAAGACGAATAAAGACCATCACGCCAAGGCTCTGCTTCAACCGCTTCTATATATAGAAGAGACTGCGAGCCATCTCCCTGACGGCTGATCCCGCGAACATGGCCGGCGGTCGGCACGCTGACAGCAAGCCCCTGAACACGACGAAACGCCCTGCCCTTCGACCCGAAACGCTGCGCGACAAACCACCAGCCGTAAAACAAAAAAGGCGCCAGACTGTTAAATCTGGCGCCTTTCGAAATATGGGGTGGACGATGGGGATCGAACCCACGACAACGGGAGTCACAATCCCGTGCTCTACCAACTGAGCTACGCCCACCATATTGCGTCACAAAAAAGCCATTCAACTTCTTTGCTGAACTTCATCAGGCCTGCGGCATGAATGAAGCTTTAATTGGTGCGGATGAAGAGACTCGAACTCTTACGCCTCGCGGCGCTGGAACCTAAATCCAGTGTGTCTACCAATTCCACCACATCCGCAGATGAAGCTTTTTAAAGCAAAGGCGCCAGATTGTTACATCTGGCGCCTTTCGAAATATGGGGTGGACGATGGGGATCGAACCCACGACAACGGGAGTCACAATCCCGTGCTCTACCAACTGAGCTACGCCCACCATATCGCGCTACTTGTGCCAAAGCTGCCTAATGGCGCACCCGGCAGGACTCGAACCTGCGACCATCCGCTTAGAAGGCGGATGCTCTATCCAGCTGAGCTACGGGCGCCTTATTAATCTGTACTCTTGGAGGACTACAAACTAAATGCTTTCCAGCTTCGCAGAACGCTAATTCCGCTCAACCTTCTTAACCAGTGCTAGGCTGTGCCCGACAAGTGCGACGAATAGTATAGAGCGCTCCCAAGGTCGTCAAATCCTTTTTGAAAAAAATTCATTTAATTAAAGGAGTTAGGGGAATTTGCTGACCAAGCGCCTTTGCCCTCACCGTCTGACATGCGAGAATGCGTTCTCTTTTTTTCCCCTCTCGATGGTTAATCACGCGCAATGACTGCACAACTAATCGACGGCAAATCGATCGCCGCCAGCCTGCGCCAGCAGATCGCCCAACGAGTTGCCGAGCGTCGCCAGCAAGGCCTGCGCACTCCCGGCCTCGCGGTGATCCTGGTCGGCAGCGATCCTGCCTCTCAGGTTTATGTCTCGCACAAGCGTAAAGACTGTGAAGAGGTCGGCTTCCTCTCTCAAGCCTACGACCTGCCTTCCGAAACCACTCAAGAAGCGCTGACCGATCTGATCGATCGCCTCAACGACGACCCGGCCATCGACGGCGTGCTGCTGCAACTGCCGCTGCCCGAGCACCTGGACGCCTCCAAACTGCTGGAGCGCATTCGCCCGGACAAAGACGTCGATGGCTTCCATCCTTATAACGTCGGCCGCCTGGCCCAGCGCATTCCGCTGCTGCGTCCGTGCACACCAAAGGGCATCATGACCTTGCTGGAAAGCACCGGCGTTGACCTTTATGGTCTGGATGCGGTGGTGGTTGGCGCGTCGAACATCGTCGGTCGTCCGATGGCGATGGAACTGCTGCTGGCCGGTTGCACCGTGACCGTCACCCACCGCTTCACCAAGGACCTGGCCGGCCACGTCGGTCGCGCTGACCTGGTGGTGGTCGCCGCCGGCAAGCCGGGACTGGTCAAGGGTGAGTGGATCAAGGAAGGCGCGATCGTGATCGACGTCGGCATCAACCGTCAGGACGACGGCAAGCTGGTCGGTGACGTGGTGTATGAAACCGCCCTGCCCCGCGCTGGCTGGATCACTCCGGTTCCCGGCGGCGTTGGCCCGATGACCCGTGCCTGCCTGCTGGAAAACACCCTCTACGCGGCAGAAACCCTGCACGCCTGAGACGTTTTTTGCGCAGTAAAAGAACCCCGCCTTGTGCGGGGTTTTTCGTATCTGAGAAAAAACACTAACCGTTCGCCGGAAACCCCTATTTTTACAGGCCTTTTCACGAGATTTTCAGGTCATTCAAACAACCATCGACAGATCTTCAGCCATACTCCTAGAATGCGACGCTTTGAAGAAATAACCCGTTACAAGCTAACGGAATATCCAACCTTTATGAGTTCGCCCGCGTGAAAATTCGTCTTTCGATCCTGAGCCTGTTATTTGCTGTTTCAGGCACATTCGTCACGCCAACGGTCAACGCCGCAGAAACTACCGCCGCGCCACGCGACGCTTCACAACTGAAGATCGCCTCCGGCAGCGCCCTGCTTATGGATTTGCAGACCAATAAAGTCATCTATTCGAGCAACCCGGATGTGATCGTACCGATCGCCTCGGTGAGCAAGCTGATGACCGGACTGGTGGTAGTTGAAGCGCACCAGAACATGGACGAATGGATCGACGTCGACATCAGCCACACGCCGGAAATGAAAGGCGTGTTCTCCCGAGTCAAACTGAAGAGCGAACTGCCGCGTCGCGAGATGCTGCTGATTGCCCTGATGTCCTCGGAGAACCGTGCGGCCGCCAGCCTCGCGCATCACTATCCAGGCGGTTACGCCGCGTTCATCGCCGCAATGAACGCCAAGGCCAAAGCGCTGGGCATGACCAATACGCACTATGTCGAGCCGACCGGGCTGTCGGAACGCAACGTGTCCACCGCCCGCGACTTGAGCAAACTGCTGGTCGCCGCGAGCAAGCATCCGATCCTCAGCGAGCTGACCACCACCAAGGAAAAAACCGTAGCGTTTCGCAAACCCAACTACACCCTGGGTTTCCGCAACACCGATCACTTGGTGAACAAGGCTGACTGGGACATCAAGATCACTAAAACCGGCTTCACCAACCCGGCGGGTCATTGCCTGGTGCTGGTGACGCGAATGAGCAATCGTCCGGTCGCCCTGGTGATTCTCGATGCGTTCGGCAAGTACACGCATTTTGCAGATGCCAGCCGTATCCGCAGCTGGATGGAAACCGGACGCAGCACCAACGTTCCGGCAGTGGCCCAACAATACAAGGCCGAAAAGAACCTCAAGGCGCGCCAGAGCGGCGTGGTCGAAGCCTCCAAGTAGTTCGCGAAACAATAAAAAGCCCCGGCATCTCGGGGCTTTTTACTGCCTGCGTCTCAGTCATTGGGCAGCGGCATCTGTTCGTCATCGGGAATGCCATCACCGGCACTCGGATCACGATGATGCTCCGGCGTCAGCACATTAGGCCGTGCCAACGGATCCCTCAGCGGACTGTCCGGATCCAGCACAGGATCCACGTCGTCCTCAGGCGTGGTCGGCACGCTGTCCGGTTTTTTATCGTCGAAGCTGGAATCGGTACTCATACGCACCTCACTTCAGGGTTTCAGATCGGCCAACGGATCATAGGGCTTGGCCGGTCGCTGGCTGTCGTCGTCGGGTTGCACGTCTCGCGGCGCCTTGGCGGGGCCGACCGGATCAACCTGCGGATCGTCGAGATCCGGCGAATCCGGATCGAAACCCAGATCATGACCGGACGAATGCTCGCTTGAGTGTGGGCTTTTCGGGGATGGGGAATCTGCCATGCTCGCCTCCTGATTCACCCGCACATTCGGGCTCTATCAGTGAGAGGCCTGCCGGGCGTGAGGGTGCCCGGCTGATGACGAACGGAGCCTTAATGTGCGGCCAAGGCCTTTCTGGCTTGCGCCGCTTCACGTTCCTGCCCGGCCTGCGTCAGCTCGTCCGCGGCCTTGAGCCAGCGCTGGCGGTCGACTTCGGCAGGAATCTGCGACGGTTTCTGGATCAGTACTGCCCAGCCGCCGGATTTTTCGAAGGCGGATTCAAAGGAACTGAAACTCATCAGTTCGCGGCGATTCATCCCGGCGCGCAACAGCACCTTCTGTTTCAGCCGGTCATAACCGGAAAGGATCGCGTAACGCGGTTCAGCCCAGAACGCCGAGCCTTCACTGAAGCGCACCATCACCGGATAACCGGCCGCCACCTGAGTCAACAAGGCAGGCAGGTTCTTGTCCAGCGGGTAGACCACCATGCCGTAATCACGGGCCAGGTTCTGCAGATTCTGCTGCAACTGATCCTGTGCCCCCGGCAGATGCAACGGTTTTTCCAGCAGGCCCGGGGTGATCATGATGCCTTGCTGCGACAACAGGCTGGCCAGCACTTGCGGACCACTCTGATTGGCTTCGCCGCGATAGAACGTGCCGCTGAGTTCGACCCGTTCCGGCAGACGCTTGACCTGCGGCGCGACACTGCCCGCACACCCTGCCAACACCGCCGCGCAACCGGCCACCAGCAACGCCCCTCGCAATCGAGAAAATACCTGCACCATCATCACTCTCGTCAGACGCCGGTCATCGTGTTCCGGCAACGCCTGCGATCATAGGGCGGCGCAGGCCTGCGGTATAGCCTTAAACCTCAGACCGATCGTTTGCATAGAGCGAACTGATTGGTCATTACCGACCTTTGGTCAATAGTCTGAAACACCCCATTGTCTAGACTGTCACTGAAACAGAGCGAATTGAAAAAGTGAGTGCCCGACGCAGGGCAAAGAGGAGGCACTGATGAGCCTGACCATGACTATCGTAATGCTGATCGCCGGCTGGCTGGCCGTGGCCGCTGCCATGTTATGGGGCGTGCTGCGAATTTCGCGGCGCCACCATCACCCGCAGCCACCTGTGGCGGTCGAAAAACCGCAAAAGCACAACGTACGGCACGCGACCGCACATTGATACTGCAAACGTTCCGCCCATAAAAAAGCCCCCTGAACGCTTGGCGCTCAGGGGGCTTTTGGCTGGTCAGCGCTTACGCCTGCTGCGCCAGTTTCTTCTGCTTCGCCCGGCGCGACATCATGTTCAACACCTCAATCGCTGCCGAGAACGCCATGGCCGCGTACACATACCCTTTCGGTACGTGGGCGCCGAAGCCTTCGGCGATCAGCGTCATGCCGATCATGATCAGGAAGCCCAGCGCCAGCATCACCACCGTCGGGTTGTCGTTGATGAACTTGGCCAGCGGTTCAGCCGCGAACAGCATCACCATTACCGAGACCACCACTGCGATCACCATGATCGGCAAGTGCTCAGTCATGCCCACCGCGGTAATGATGCTGTCGATCGAGAACACCATGTCCAGCATCAGGATCTGACCGATCGCAGCCGCAAAACCCAAGGTCACGGTCGATGTCGCGGATTTCGGGTCTTCCGGCGCCGGGTTCATGCTGTGATGGATCTCGGTTGTGGCTTTCCACACCAGGAACAGACCACCGGCAATCAGGATCATGTCCTTCCATGAGAACGCCTGGCCCATGATTTCGATCACGGGGGCAGTCAACTGCACAATGAAGGCGATGGTGCTCAACAGGGCCAGACGCAGAATCAGCGCCATGCCGATACCGATGCGCCGCGCCTTCTGCCGATGCTGCACGGGCAGTTTGTTGGTCAGGATCGAAATAAAGATCAGGTTATCGATGCCGAGCACGATCTCCATCACCACCAGTGTGGCCAAAGCAACCCAGGCGGCGGGGCTGGCGGCGAGTTCTAACAGATATTCCATGGGTCAGTCCTGACTCTGTGTAAGACGGTTTAGATGGTCTTGGAGGAAGATTCGGATTTTTCCGCGTCTTTTTCCGGTGTTTCTTTTTTCTCGATCAGGCCGCCGGTGGCGTCGCTGAGTGCTTGTTCAGCAGCCTTGTGCGTGTCGTCGATCGCCTGTTTGGCGCTTTCGGCGGCCTTGCCCATCAACTGCTGGGCGCTTTTCTCGGCCTGATCGCAACCGGCCATAAGCAGTAAAGACGTAAACATCAACGCTGGAATTGTGTATTTCATGGGACTTCCTTCGAATGAACAGACAGGGTCACAGACCGCCCGTCGATGGCTGGGCATTCTAGGGAGACAAACAGTTCAGGAAAATTCGTATTTTTAGCGGCTATACTTCGGTTTTTACGAATCCAATACCTTCAAAACAGAGGTCGTGGCTCGATGCTCAACTACCGACAACTGCATTACTTCTGGGTGGTCGCCAAAACCGGCAGCATCGTGCGTGCCTGCGAGCAGCTTAACCTCACGCCACAAACCATCAGCGGGCAGATTTCGCTGCTCGAACAAACCTACGGCATCGAACTGTTTCAACGGGTCGGCCGCCAACTGGAGCTGACCGAAGCCGGACGCCAAGCCCTGCCCTACGCCGAGCAGATGTTTCAGTTAGGCGGCGAACTGGAGCTGATGCTGCGCGCCCAGCCCAACGAGCAGCAGATCCTGTTCCGCGTCGGCGTGGCGGACGTGGTGCCCAAGTCCATCGTCTACCGCCTGATTGCGCCGACCATGGAGTTGCACGAGCCGCTACGCATCACCTGCCGCGAAGACAAACTCGAACGCCTGCTGGCGGATCTGGCGATCCAGCGCCTGGATCTGGTGATCTCCGACAGCCCGATGCCGTCGCACCTTGACATCAAGGGCTACAGCCAGAAGCTCGGCGAATGCGGGATCAGTTTCTTCGCCACCACGAAGTTGGCAGCGCAATACGGGCAGGATTTCCCGCGCAGCCTCAACGGCGCACCGCTGTTGATCCCCGGCGCGGAAACCGTGGTGCGCAGCCGTTTGCAGCGCTGGTTTGCCGAGCAGCAGATCCAGCCGCGAATCGTCGGGGAGTTCGATGACAGCGCCCTGATGCAAGCCTTCGGCCAATCGGGCAGCGGGATTTTCATCGGCCCGAGCGTGATTGCCGATGAAGTCAAACGCCAGTACGGCGTCGAGGAGATTGGCCAGACCGACGCGGTGACCGAGTCGTTCTATGCCATTTCGGTGGAGCGCAAGGTCAAGCACCCCGGCATCGTTGCGATTACCGAAGGTGCCCGACGCGAGCTGTTTACCGCGTTATGACGTCTGGGCGCACGCTTCGCGCGGCTTGAGCGTCATCAGCACCATGGCGAGGAACACCGACAGCAGGATGAACCCGGCAGCGGCGAACCCCAGAAAGCCGAGGCCGGCACTGTCGATCACTCGACCGCCGATCATCGCTCCGAGGCCGATCCCGAGGTTGGCCCCGGCGATATTCAGCGAGGCGGCAAAGGCTGGCGCTTCCGGTGCGGCCTTCATCAGGCGTACATGGCTGACCAGGAACAACGCAGCCTGGGTGATACCCCAGATGCCCATGGCCACCGCCAGCCCCACCGTCGAGTGAATGTTCGGCACCAGCGAGACCATGCCGGCAATCATGAACGCGCAGAACAACACCGAGGCGCCCAGTGGATGACGATCCACCGCGCGACCGCCCAGTGAGTTGCCGATCAGCCCGACCGCACCGAAGCCCATCAGGCACCAGCCAACCACCGTACCGTTGAACCCGGCCAGACGCTCAAGAATGTCGGCCAGATAGGTATAAGCGGTGAACATGCCGCTGAATACCAGAATCGACAACAGCACATGGCCGATCATCAGCGGGTTGCGCAGGATCTTGAACTGCGAAGCGAAACTGACCTGATGCTGGTGCAGACTGGTTTTCGGCAGGTAAACAAACAGCAGCAAGGCCTTGGCGAAAGCGATCACTGCCAGAATCGCGAACGCACTGCGCCAGCCGAACGCATCGGAAATCAAGGTGCCCACCGGAATGCCGAACACCGTCGCGCAAACAATGCCGAAGCCGATCTTGGCAATCGCGCGGCCGGCGTGATCCGGGCCGACGATGTCCACCGCCGTCTCACTGGCCAAGGCCCAGAACACCGGCAGGCCGAGCGCCGGGATCAGCCGGGCGATGGCCATGACCCAGATGTTCGGCGCCAGCGCCGCAACGGTGTTGGCCAGGCCGAACATGATCAAAATCGTGATGAACAACTTGCGCCGCTCGAACCGGGCGAAATACGCGGTCAAAAATGGACCGAACATCGCCACCGTGAAAGCGAATAGAGTCACCAGCAAACCGGCCTGCGGAATGGTTACCGCCAGGTCGCGGGCAATGGCCGGCAACAGGCCGACGATGACGAACTCTGTGGTCAGCACCGTGAATCCGGCGGCGGACAACAGAAGAATGGGCAACAGCATGAGCAACTCCAGCAAAACGACGACACCAGCGATGACCAAGAGGCCCGCTGGCAGACTATGAAAATGAGGATGGCGAATCTTAACAGAGTGTTTCCGGGCTGACTTGCACAAACCTGCCGACTTGCCGATCAATCCGGTGGCAGATCGTCACAGGCCTGAAGGATAACGCCTACGCTGTGATAAAGTCCGCGCCCTGAAAAACGTACACCCTATTCAGCGGCCTGTTTAACAGCGTTGATGGCGCGTCAGCCCTTTCGGTTCGTGCCGGTGACCTGCCCCCCGATGTATCACCGGTTTCACGCAACCTTGCACCCTATAAAAAATCAGAGATGCCGTTATGACCGCTTCATCCCCTTCTCTATTGCAACGCCTGAAAAACCTCAGCCTGGTCACGCAGATCCTGATCGGCCTGATTGCCGGTATCGCTCTGGCGCTGTTCGCTCCGGAAGCGGCGAAAGGCTCGGCGTTCATCGGCAAAGTGTTCGTCTCGGCGCTGAAAGCCGTGGCGCCGATTCTGGTGTTCGTGCTGGTGATGGCGTCGATTGCCAACCACAAGCACGGCCAGGAAACCCACATCCGGCCGATCCTGTTTCTGTATCTGCTCGGCACATTCGCTGCGGCGGTGGTGGCGGTGGTTGCCAGCATGGCGTTTCCCTCGCATCTGGTGTTATCCACCGACAACGTGTCAGTCACCGCGCCAGGCGGCATCGCCGAGGTGCTGCAAAGTCTGCTTTTGAGCGTGGTCGATAACCCGGTCAGCGCGCTGATGAATGCCAACTTCATCGGCATTCTGGCCTGGGCGATCGGCATGGGCGTCGCGATTCGCCACGCCGGTGACACCACCCGCGAAGTGCTCGGCGACCTGTCAAATGGCGTGACGCTGATCGTGCGCGTGGTGATTCGCTTCGCACCTCTGGGCATTTTCGGTCTGGTGGCCTCGACGCTCGCGACCTCGGGCTTCGGCGCACTGATCGGTTACGCGCATCTACTGGGCGTGCTTCTGGGCTGCATGCTGTTCGTCGCGCTGGTGATGAACCCGCTGATCGTGTTCTGGAAACTGCGCCGCAACCCGTACCCGCTGACCCTCAAGTGCCTGCGCGAAAGCGGGATCACCGCGTTCTTCACCCGCAGCTCGGCGGCAAACATTCCGGTTAATCTGGAATTGAGCAAGCGCCTGGGCCTGCACGAAGACACCTACTCGGTCTCGATCCCATTGGGCGCAACCATCAACATGGCCGGCGCGGCGATCACCATCACCGTATTGACCCTGGCAGCGGTGCATACACTGGGGATTGCCGTGGACATTCCAACCGCGATTCTGCTCAGCGTCGTCGCGGCGATCTGCGCCTGTGGCGCCTCGGGCGTGGCCGGTGGTTCGCTGTTGCTGATTCCGCTGGCGTGCAGCCTGTTCGGTATCCCGAGCGAGATTGCCATGCAGGTGGTGGCGGTCGGTTTCATCATTGGGGTGTTGCAGGACTCGGCGGAGACGGCGTTGAATTCGTCCACCGATGTGCTGTTTACCGCCGCGGCGTGCCTGGGTGAAGAGGCGAAAGCCCAGCGCACTGCGTAACAATTGCTGCAATGAAAAACCCGCCAAGGTGTGAACCCTGGCGGGCTTTTTTGTGGCCGAGATCTTTCCCCCCTCACCCCAACCCTCTCCCCCCAAGGGGCGAGGGGGGAAAGGGAGCCGATCTTTGTCGCATTCAAGCCTTGAGTTCAACTCGATAGATCAAGTCGGCGTATCTCGAACAAACAACGCGATCAGTCCCCTCTCCCCCTGGGAGAGGGCTAGGGTGAGGGCTTCTAACGATTTAGTACGCGCCCATGTAATCGCGTTTACCCACTTCAACACCGTTGTGACGCAGCAGCGCATAGGTGGTGGTGACGTGGAAGAAGAACTGCGGCAGACCGTAGCTCAGCAGGTAAGCCTGGCCGCTGAAGCGCTTCTCTTTCGGGGTGCCCGGACGAGTAACAATCTCGATGCCTTCCTTGCCATTGATCTGCTCCGGCTTGATCTCGCCGATGTAGGCCAGGACCTTGGCAATCAGCGCCTGCAGCTCGGCGAAGGTGGTTTCGGTGTCGTCATATTTCGGGATTTCGACTTCGGCCAGACGCGAGGAAACGCCCTTGGCGAAGTCGACGGCGATCTGCACCTGACGCACCAGCGGGAACATGTCCGGGTACAGGCGCGCTTGCAGGAAGGCGTTCGGGTCGATGTTTTTCTCAGTGGCGTGGGCTTCAGCCTTTTTCAGGACATCGCTCAGGGCGTTGAGCATTTGTTGAAAAACCGGGACGGATGCAGCGTACAGGGAAATGGTCATGGCAGTCTCGTGTAGTGGCTGGGTGGAACGTGGAGGCGATTATAGCCATGCTTGATGACCACACGGCTTGCCTTTTGTTAGCCAAGGATTAGGCTAGGCGCCTTCGACTGCTGAGGGAACGCGCGATGACCACCGAACTTGCAACCACCACCGACGAACCACGGCTCAATGCCACGGAAATCCGCATCCTGGGTGCGTTGATCGAAAAACAGGCCACCAGCCCGGAAACCTATCCGCTGACCCTCAATGCGCTGGTGCTGGCCTGCAATCAGAAAACCAGCCGCGAGCCGGTGATGAACCTGACTCAAGGCCAGGTTGGCCAGAGCCTGCGGGCGCTGGAAAGCCACGGTTACGCCAAACTGGTCATGGGCAGTCGCGCCGACCGCTGGGAGCACAAGCTCGACAAGGCGCTGGAACTGGTGCCGGCCCAAGTGACTCTCACTGGCCTGATGTTCCTGCGTGGCCCGCAGACGGTGAATGAGCTGCTGACCCGCAGCGGCCGCATGCACGACTTCGAGGATGCCGAGCAAGTGGTGCATCAGCTTGAGCGCCTGATCGCGCGCGGACTGGCGGTGTTGATTCCGCGTCAGGCCGGTCAGCGTGAAGACCGCTACACCCATGCGCTGGGCGATCCGGCAGATATCGAGGCGATCCTGGCGGCGCGGCAGAATCCTGGGGAACGCTCGACCAGCGGTGTGTCAGTTGAACGCATTGAAGAGCTGGAAGCACGAATTGCCGCACTGGAAGAGCGCCTGGCGCGTCTCGAATAATCACCACAATCCCCTGTAGGAGTGAGCCTGCTCGCGATCGCGCCGGTTCATTCAAAAATTCATTGCCTGACAGGCCGCCATCGCGAGCAGGCTCACTCCTACATGAGATCTACGGGTTATTCGCCATCCCAGTAGTCCACCCCGTCCGCCTGCCGCGCCACGGCAACAAAGCCTGAAGCATTGCCCTGGGCATCGACCTTGAAGTTGTCCATCACCGCATATTTGTTGGAGTCCGGGTATTCGCATATATCCGGTTGCTGCTGGGTGCTGACCGCCAGGTAACGTAGCTCTGCATGGCTGGTATTGATGATCTGATGCGCCGTTTCCGGGCCGCCCGGCGGGCAGGCAATCACGTCGCCCGCGCGAATCGGAAAGCGTTCAGCCCCTAATCGCACCTCGCCCTCCCCGGCCACCACATAGAACATCTCTTCATTGACCCGATGACTGTGAAACGGACTGCCGCGCATGCCCGGCGGCAATGCGTACAACCGATAGCCGAGTTTCTGTGCCCCAAGCTGCTGGCCGATGCGCGCCATACTTTGCTGGTAGCGACCAGCGGTTTCACCTTCCGGAGCCAGCGCTTCTGGCAGGGATTCGAGTTCGACCTGGTGCAGGTTGAGGATGGGTGGGTGCATGGCGGGCCTCGGTCACGGTTTTTGTGGGTGGCAAGTCTGGGCTGGCTGGGGAGGCAGTATAGGCATGGATGTCTGGCTTGAGACCGTGGTGCATCCTTCGCGAGCAGGCTCGCTCCCACAGAGGATCTACAGCGAACACACAATCTGTGCATGACAAAAATTCAACTGTGGGAGCGAGCCTGCTCGCGAAGAGGCCCGCCCAGCCAGCACAACTCATCAGCTCCGGGCAAATGCCACCGCCGCCGCAAACTGCACCTCACTCGGCCGCATCCCGGTGTACAGCACAAACTGCTCCAGCGCCTGGATCGCAATCACCTCCAGCCCGGTAATCACCTTCTTACCCTCGGCCCGCCCCCGCACGATCAGCGGCGTTTCCGACGGAATCGCTACCACATCGAATACCGTGTCGGCGGCCTGGATCACTTCAGGCTCGAACGCCAGTTGCCCGGCCTCCGGCCCGCCGTCCATGCCCACCGGGGTGACGTTGATCAGCATCTGCGGCCGCTCGTCGCCGAGCTCCGCCTGCCAGCGATAGCCCAGCGAATCGGCCAATGCGCGCCCGGCGCGCTCGTTACGCGCAACGATCAAGCCATTCTTGTAGCCACCATCGCGCAAGGCACTCGCCACTGCTTTGGCCATGCCGCCGCTGCCGCGCAGGGCAAACGTCGTGTCTTGCGGTACCGCGTAGGTTTCCAGCAATTGCGCGATGGCGATGTAATCGGTGTTGTAAGCCTTGAGATGGCCGTTGGTGTTGACGATGGTATTGATCGACTGGATCGCCGCTGCCGACGCATCCAGCTCATCGACCAGCGCGATGCAGGCTTCCTTGAACGGCATCGACACCCCGCAACCACGAATCCCCAGCGCACGAATCCCGCCAACGGCCCCCGGCAGGTCCTGACTGCTGAACGCCTTGTAATAGAAGTTCAGGCCCAACTGCTCATACAAATGGTTATGAAACCGCAGACCGAAGTTCCCGGGGCGCCCTGACAGGGACATGCACAGCTGGGTGTCTTTGTTGGGATTCATCTGCATGAAACTTCTCCTTCAAAACGGACTTTCGGATGGACGGAGTTAGCCATTCCATCGGGTTCTGGACGATCATAAGCGCCTGTCTGCAACGGGCTGCGAGCCCCTTTGACCTGCCGGTAAAGAAGCCGGTACAGACCTTACACAAAATTTACCCAGCGGCTGTGCTGATTTTCAGAATTTCGCTGTCATAGAAGTATCCCCGCGACAACTTTGGGCCTGGTGCAGGCCCGGACGCCGGGTCGAAGAACCGAGGAATTATCATGATTCGTAAACTCCCCATCGTGGCCTTGTTGATTGGTGCATTCGCTATCACAGGTCAGGCAGAAGCCCACGGCGGTGGCTGGCAGGGTCCGGCAGTGTTTGGTGCGATCGTCGGCTCGGCCATCATCGGCTCCGCGTTGATCAACCAGGACCGGCCGGTCTACGTGCAACAGCCTGTTTACGCTCAACCGGCACCGGTTTATGTGCAACAACCGCCGCCACCGGTCTACTACCAGCCGGCCCCGGTCTATGTGCAACAACCGGTCTACGTGCCTGGCCCGGTCTACTACGGCCCACCACGCGGCTACTACGGCCGGCCACACGGCTACTACGGTGGTCCGCGCTGGTAATCGCAACCAACAAGCCCCGCTTTATAGCGGGGCTTTTTTATGACCGTCGGTCGGGCAGAGTCTGAAAAAATCTCGCCAAGGTCGCTGTGAGGACAGTTCCAGCAGCTAAAGTCGGCATGATGGACTTGACCGTTGGGGGCAAAACACAGAACGGTCATCTATTTGTCATGACGGAACCGCAATCTGAATCCGTCCGTAAACAACAGGTTGATAAAAACAAGGACGACCCATGCCTACACAAAATCCGCACCGCATCGTCGGCCTGTGCACTTCAAGCAAGGTGTACAGCGCGTTGACTGAACTGAAACACCTGGAAGGCCACCGCTGCGCCAAGTTTCTTTCGCTGCTGGCGGAGAATCTCGTGCACAAGGGCCTGCTCAATGAGCACGAAGTGGTGCACATGCTCGACCAGGTTGTCGACTGATGCAGTCCTCACTGTGATCAATGACCACTATCGAAAGCGTTGATTGTCCCTGAGCGCAGCGAATCCCTAAGGTAGCTCCACAGATTGATGGAGGTACTTGTCATGGCTCAGGTTCAAATCATGTCGGTAATCGGCAGCGCTGTTCCCGCATCGCTCAGAGCGTCGGGATTGCTCGCCTGCTGGTATCTGGTGCGCGATGGCGAGCCGATCAGCGGCCCGCTCACTTCACTGCCCGCGGCGCAGGCCCTGTCACAGAAAATCGTCAGCCGCCCATTCCACGCTTAAGGCAACTGGACTTTCGGTTTGGTCTCGATGAACAGCGCCCAACTGGACATGAACAGCGCCGCGATCAGCGGCCCGATCACGAAACCGTTGAGGCCAAACACCGCGAGGCCGCCGAGGGTCGAGATGAGGATCATGTAATCCGGCATGCGCGTGTCCTTGCCGACCAGAATCGGGCGCAGCACGTTGTCCACCAGACCGATCACAAACACCCCGAACAGCCCCAGCACCACGCCCTGCCAGATCATCCCGCTGAGCAGAAAGTACACCGCCACCGGCGCCCAGACGATTCCCGCACCCACCGCCGGCAACAGCGACAGAAAGCCCATCAGCACCGCCCACAGCAACGCACTAGGGATGTCGAGAAACCAGAAAATCGCCCCACCCAATGCGCCCTGAGTGACCGCCACCACCAGGTTGCCCTTGACCGTCGCGCGTACCACCCGATTGAACTTCAACTGCAAACGGCGTTTGTGGCTCTCTTCCAACGGCACCGCGGTGCGTACCTTGCGCACCAGCTCGGCGCCATCGCGCAGAAAGAAAAACAGCAGGTACAGCATGATGCCGAAGCTGACCACGAACTCGAATGTGCCTTGACCGAAACTGAACGCCTGACTGGCCAGCACCTGACTGCCCTGCATCGACGCCTTGACGATTTTCTCGCGCAGACCGTTGAGTTCGCCCATGCCGAAGCGATCGAGCAAATGCTGAAAATACGGGGGCAGGCTGTGTTTGAACTGTGCCAGATAGGCACCGATGTCCAGTTGGCCGCTTTCGATGTTGTTGTACACCGTCGCGCCTTCCTGGACCAACAGGATGCTGAGGATGATCACCGGCAGAATCGCGATCACCAGGCAGATGCCCAGAGTGCAGAGCGCTGTCAGGTTGCGCCGCCAGCCGAATTTGAGCTGTAACTTGCGCTGCATCGGCGCAAACAGAATGCCGAGAATCACCGCCCAGAACACCGCGCCGTAGAACGGCAGCAGAATCCAGATGAAGGCGACCGTCACCAATAGCAACAGCACGGTGAGGGATTTGAATTGCAGGGTTTTTTCGTTCATGTCCGATCCATGTCAGTCAGGCGTCTCGCACGCCCCGAACCTTAGTCAGCCGGGGCGCGCGCGAGTGCCATCTTTGTTCATGGAGCATAGATTGCCTGGACGATGCAGCCCGGCTAATCAGCGCACCGGCAGTTTGACGATCTGCGCAGTGCTCAACACGTCGCCGAAGGTGTCTTCGACTTCCGCCAGCGCGGCCTTGTGCAGCGAATCCTTGTCGATAGACACGCCGTTGGCGCGAGTGATGGCGCGGGTCGCCGAGGCATCGGACGCGACAATCACGTTGTAGCCCAAAGGCGCTGCGTCCCGCGCGGCACCCGCCACACAGGCGTGGGTCATCAGGCCGGAAATGATCAGGGTCTGGATGCCGGCGTTTTTCAATTGCTGGTCAAGGTCGGTGCTGGCGAACACGCTGACGGTGCTCTTTTGCAGCACCACGTCTTGCGGACGCGGCTGCATGTCCGGGTGAAATTTGACGGTCTGGCCATCGATGGCAAATACCGGCGAACCGGCCGGCGCGACGTGCTGCACGTGATACACCGGGATCTTGTGACTGTCGGCGAAAGTGATCAGCTCACGGGTTTTCGCCAGGGCAGCGGCACCGTCCGGGATCGGCATCCGGCCGCTGAAATATTCATTCTGGAAATCGATCACCACCAGTGCGGATTTGCCCGCTGGCAAATGATCAGCCGGTGTCGCGCCGGACATTGCCCGAATGGTCGGGTGGTTGTCGGCCATCGCTGCGCTGCTGGCCAATACCCCAGAAAATGCACAAGCGGTTAGAAAGCGGCGAGTAAAGTTCTGCATGGGAAAGTCCTGCTTCGGTTGATTTGACAAGCGAATCTTAAGCAGCCACCGCCGCACCGAACACAGTAAAACCGGCACATGATCTGTGCGCTTTCTACACAGATAAAGTCCACGCACTCAAACGTAGATCCAGATCAATAAACCGCACTTGCCACTGCACTACCCTGCCGCGCTTTTGCGACCGATGCCGCCATGAAGCCAGACCTCCCCCTCGCCGCCCCGGAATTGCTCGCCCCTGCCGGCACCCTGAAGAACATGCGCTACGCCTTCGCCTACGGTGCCGACGCGGTCTATGCCGGGCAGCCGCGCTACAGCCTGCGGGTGCGCAACAACGAATTCGACCACGCCAACCTCGCCCTCGGCATTCGCGAAGCGCAGGCACAGGGCAAGCGCTTCTACGTGGTGGTCAACATCGCCCCGCACAACGCCAAACTGAAGACCTTCCTCAAGGATCTGGCGCCAGTGATCGAGATGGCGCCGGACGCGCTGATCATGTCCGACCCGGGCCTGATCATGCTGGTGCGCCGGCACTTCCCGCAGATGCCGATCCACCTTTCGGTGCAGGCCAACACGGTGAACTGGGCGAGCGTCGAATTCTGGCAGCAACAGGGGCTGAGCCGGATCATTCTGTCGCGGGAGCTGTCGCTGGAAGAAATCGGCGAAATCCGTGAACAGGTACCGGGCATGGAGCTGGAGGTGTTCGTCCACGGTGCGCTGTGCATGGCCTACTCCGGGCGCTGCCTGCTGTCGGGCTACATGAACAAGCGCGACGCGAATCAGGGCACCTGCACCAACGCCTGCCGCTGGAAGTATTCGACGCAGCAAGCCACGGAAAACCAGCTCGGCGAGATCGTGCAGACCTTCCAGCCGGAGCCGACCCTGGGCATCGGCGCGCCGACCGATCAGGTGTTTCTGCTGCAGGAAGCCAATCGCCCCGATGAACTAATGCCCGCTTTTGAAGACGAGCACGGCACCTACATCATGAACGCCAAGGATCTGCGCGCGGTGCAGCATGTCGAACGCCTGACGCGCATGGGCGTGCATTCGCTGAAGATCGAGGGCCGGACCAAATCGCACTTCTATTGCGCGCGCACCACCCAGGTCTATCGCCGGGCAATTGATGATGCGATGGCCGGGCGCGAGTTCGACCGCAGTCTGATGACCGATCTGGAATCACTGGCCCAGCGCGGCTACACCGAAGGTTTCCTGCGTCGCCATGTGCATGACGAATACCAGAATTATCAGAACGGCAGCTCGGTGTCCGAGCGCCAGCAGTTCGTTGGCGAACTCACCGGCGAACGCCGCGACCGGTTGGCCGAGGTCAAAGTGAAGAACCGTTTTGCCTTGGGCGATCATCTGGAACTGATGACGCCCAAGGGCAATTTCCACTTCGATCTGCACCAGTTGCAGAGTGCCAAGGGTGAAGCGATCGAGGTTGCGCCAGGGGATGGACACACGGTGTACTTGCCGATTCCGGATGCGGTGGATTTGCGCTTTGGCCTGCTGATGCGCGACCTGACTCCTTGACCCCCTCCCCTGCGGCAGCTCCTACAGGTGCGCGTTGGATGTGATCAGAGGAATTCTTCACGCAACATCGCCACAAACGCCTCACGCGCCGGGTGTACCCCGGCGTTTTCGTGCCAGTAAAACAGGTTGTCGATCGCCGTCAGTTCGGGAAACTCATACCCCACGCATCCAGCGCCCTTGGCGTATTGCTCGAACACGCCTTTAGGCACCAAGGCCACTCCGGCGCCAGCACTCACGCAACCGACAATCGCCCCATAACTGGCCAGGCTGACAATCGGCAGCGCCTGCCCCTGACGTAACAGCCAGTGCTCCAGCGCCGCCCGATACGGGCAACCCTGCGGCCACATGAACACGGTTTTGTCCTGCAGATCGTGGATCTCGCGCACCGGTCCGAATGACGTCGAGGCAATCAGCAGCAATTCTTCGCGGTACATCGGCGTGCGTTTCAGTTGCGAACGCTCGACGTCCACCGCGACGATGGCGCCGTCGAGGCGATGGCTGACGGTGTCGTCGAGCAACTGACCCCAAGTGCCAGTGGTCAATTCCAGCGCCACCTGCGGATAGCGCTGGTGAAACTTGGCCAACAGTCGGGGTAAACGACCGGTGGCCGAGGATTCGATCGCACCGATACGCAGCGGGCCGGACGGTTCGGCGGCGGGATCCACCGCGCGCTTGGCTTCGGCGGTCAGCGCCAGAATCCGCTCGGCATACGCGAGGAACGTCTGCCCCGCCGGGCTGATCCGCAGCCCGCGCCCCTCGCGCAGAAACAGCGCCACACCGAGTTCCGCTTCCAACGCCTTGATCCGTGCGGTGATGTTCGACGGCACACAACACAATTTTTCCGCAGCGCGGGCAATGCTGCCCTCATCGGCCACGGTCTTGAACATGCGAATCTGCGCCAACTCCATACTCATCACTCAAAGTGAACATTCAGTGCAGTATAAGTCAGTTGTGGAGACTTGTTCGCCGCCCGGATACTCGGCGCATCAACCCTTGCGGTGCGCCGATCATGCCGTCTCCTTCTCCCTTGAAAATCATTCTGGCCATGGCCTTCGTGGTCGGCTGCTGGGCCTATTCACCCACCGGCATTCACATCGGCCTGCAAGCCTACGACCCCGGGCATCTGGCGTTGCTGCGGTTTCTGCTGGCGTCGTTGTTCATGGCCGTGATCGCAGCGTTCAAGGGTATTCGCCTGCCGCAACGGCGCGACGTACCGCTGTTGTTCGCCCTGGGATTTTTTGCGGTCAGCCTGCATCACGTGGCGCTGAACATCGGCCAGCAAAGCGTCAGTGCCGGCGCCTCCAGCGTACTGGCGCAGTCGAGCCCGCTGTTCAGTACGCTGCTGGCGCGTTACGTGTTCAAGGATCAGGTCAGTGTCTGGCGATGGGGCTGCGTCTTGCTGGGACTGGTCGGGGTGGTGATCGTGGTCAGCGCCGATCGGGGCCTGGGGCAGATCGACGCGCATGGCTTGCTGATTCTGCTGGCGGCGCTGTCATGGAGCATTTACTTCGCCCTGCAAAAACATCACGCCCGGCGTTATGACGGCTTCAGTCTGGCCTGTTATGCGGTGTGGTCGGGGACGCTGCTGTTGCTGATTTATCTGCCGGGACTGGGTGCGGCGGTGGTAAATGCGCCGCTGCGAGTGCAGTGGGCAGTGCTGGCACTGGGGGTATTTCCCAGTGCACTGGCCTATCTGGCCTGGGGCTTTGTGCTCAAACATGTGGACTTGAGCCGGGCGACGATGACGTTGTACCTGATACCACCGACGGCGATGGGGATTGCTTCACTGGGATTGGGCGAGCGACCGACGCTGATGGTGCTGGCGGGGTCGGCGGTGGTGTTGATCAGTGTGCTGGCGTTGAATCTGGAGCGGCGGGTGGAGGGTCGACCGGTTGAGGTCTGATCGAGGTTTTTTACTGAGGCTGATGACCCCATCGCGAGCAGGCTCACTCCTACAGGGGGATGCGTTCTACCTGTGGGAGCGAGCTTGCTCGCGAACGGGCCGGCGCAGACTATAAATATCTCGTGCCGGGTTAGCCTCAGCGCCTGTCATCCGACAACGGAGTCGGCTCATCCGCCGGCGGCACATCATCGTCGGCCGCCGGGTCCTTCCAGTCTTCCGGCCGATCGGCATCACTCAACGGATCACGTCCCGGGCTCATGCCCGGCGGCGCATCGTGATCGGCCAGTGTCGGCTCATCCGTGCCGGGTACCGGACGGGTCGGATCGGTCGGCAGCACACCACCTTGAAACAGCAAATCATTAGCCATGACACACCTCACCAAGGAGGTCCGGAGAACCCGGGCCATACAGCTTGGAAGCGTGCCTGCGCAGGCGGTGCTATCGAGCAGACCAACGGCAATCAGCCTTGAGCACTGAAGCGGTCGCGGCTGTTGGTCAGGTGCAGCCACATGGCCGCGCGCGCCGCGTCCGGATCCTGCCGCTTGATCGCATTCAGGATCGCTTCGTGCTCCAGATGGGCCAACTGCCCCAGCTTGCTCAGATCCGCCGCGCCACGCTCGGCAGCGTTGAGCCGCTGACGCGGAATCATCGCGCTGCCCAGGTGCTGCATGATTTCACTGAAGCAGACATTGCCGGTGGCCTCAGCGATCAGCAGATGAAAACGTCGATCAGCCTCGACACAACTGTCATTGCTGTCCAGCAGACGCTGATAGTCATCCAGCGCTTGGCGCATCTGCAGCAGTTGCTGCTCGCTGCGCCGTTGCGCGGCCAACGCGGCAGCCTGGGTCTCCAAGCCCATGCGCAATTCAAGAATGCTGCGCACGCCGAGCGCGGTGTCGACATTCAGGCGCAAGCCCTGCTCCGCGACGCGCTCGATGACGAACGTGCCGATGCCGTGCCGCGTCTCCACCAGCCCCGACGCCTGCAACTTGGAAATCGCCTCGCGCACGACCGTGCGACTGACGCGGTGTTCCTGAACGATGGCGTTCTCCGACGGCAGCTTGTCGCCGGGCGACAGCCGGCCGAGCAGGATGCTCTGGGTGAGTTTTTCCACCAGATCGTGTGCGAGGTTGTGCGCACGTTTGGGCGCGGGGGCGTCGAGGTCTTCTTGCATGTTCGGTTCCGGTCTTCGGAGCTTGCCGATCGTAGCACTGCGTGATGGCTGACGAGTCGATTTTAGCGCCGAAACCGCCTTCAACTTGTATGACAACACTCAATAAAACGAAAAAAAACCGGAGTAGGCACGGTGGCTGATCTGTTTGAACCTTGACATGAAAAACCATGGAACGCGTCTGACACAAGCAATCTATCCCAATAAAAACGGGGGGTGGGGGGGAAATCACTAAAAAGAAATAAGAAATCTACCCACCAGACAAATTTAATCGCTCCCCCCCACTTGTAGGACAAAAAATCTCAGTTGTATGATGTCTATCAACAACGCAACACCCAGCCCTACCCCGCATAAAAATAATCAGTGGGAGAAAACCAAGTGAAAACCTCCGTCTCCGGGATGAACGAGGGCGTCGATTCGACACTCGCGTCCGCCATCTCGAAAGTGAAACGCCACGTCCTGCCGCTCTTCGTGATCATGTTCATCGTCAACTACATTGACCGGGTGAACATCGGTTTCGTCCGCACTCACATGGAACATGATCTGGGCATCGGGGCTGCCGCCTACGGCTTCGGCGCCGGTCTGTTCTTCATCGGTTACGCGCTGTTCGAAGTGCCGTCCAACATGCTTTTGCAGAAAGTCGGCGCGCGTATCTGGCTGACCCGCATCATGCTCACCTGGGGCCTGGTCGCCGCCGGCATGGCGTTCATCCAGAACGAAACGCACTTTTACGTCCTGCGCTTTCTGCTCGGCGTGGCCGAAGCCGGGTTCTTTCCCGGGGTGATCTACTACTTCACGCGCTGGCTACCCGGCGCCGAACGCGGCAAGGCGATTGCAATTTTCCTCAGTGGTTCGGCAGTCGCCTCGCTGATCTCCGGCCCGTTGTCCGGCCTGCTCTTGCAGATCAACGGCCTCGGCATGCACGGCTGGCAATGGATGTACTTCATCGAGGGCATGTTTTCCGTGGGGCTGTGCGTGTTTGTGTGGTTCTGGCTCGACGCCAAACCCCACGACGCGAAATGGCTGACCCGCGCCGAACAGGACGCACTGGTCAGCGCCATCGACGATGAACAGAAGGCCCGCGAAGCCGCGACGCCGATCCGTCCATCGATGGGCAAACTGCTCAAGGACCGGCAAATCATCCTGTTCTGCCTGATCTACTTTTTCATTCAGCTGACGATCTACGCCGCGACGTTCTGGCTGCCGAGCATCATCAAGAAAATGGGTGAGATGAGTGACTTCCAGGTCGGGCTGTTCAACTCGATCCCGTGGTTGCTGTCGATCGTCGGCATGTACGCCTTCGCCGCTTTCTCGGCCAAGTGGAAGCACCAGCAAGCCTGGGTCGCCACCGCGTTGTTGATCGCCGCAGCAGGGATGTTCATGTCCACCACCGGCGGGCCGATTTTCGCCTTTGTCGCGATCTGTTTTGCCGCGCTGGGTTTCAAGTCCGCCTCATCGTTGTTCTGGCCGATTCCGCAGGCCTATCTGGATGCACGGATCGCCGCGGCAGTGATCGCACTGATCAACTCGGTGGGCAACCTCGGCGGCTTCGTCGCGCCGACCACCTTCGGCCTGCTCGAAGAACACACCGGCTCGATTCAGGGCGGCCTCTATGGCCTGGCCGCGACTTCGATCATCGCCGCGATCATCGTCTTCGCTGCACGCACCACCCCGAAACCCGCTGCTGACCTCGCCGTGGCCGAGGCCGCGCCAAAGCACGCATGACTTCCTTTTTAAAGATGCTGACTAGGATAAAAACATGACCGCACACGACACTGCCAAAGCGCCAATCATCACTGAAATGCAGGTGATTCCCGTGGCCGGCCACGACGCCATGCTGCTCAACCTGAGCGGCGCCCACGGGCCGTTTTTCACCCGCAATATCGTCATTCTCAAGGACAACGCCGGCCACACTGGCGTCGGTGAAGTGCCCGGTGGCGAGCGCATCCGCCAGACGCTGGAGGATGCTCGCAGCCTGGTGCTCGGCAGCACAATCGGCAACTATCAGAAGATCCTCAATCAGGTGCGCCAGACCTTCGCCGAGCGTGATGCCGGCGGCCGTGGCCTGCAGACGTTCGACCTGCGCATCACCATCCACGCGGTCACCGGACTCGAAGCCGCCCTGCTCGACTTGCTCGGGCAACACCTCGACGTACCGGTCGCGGCGCTGCTCGGCGAAGGCCAGCAACGCGATCAAGTGAAGATGCTCGGTTATCTGTTTTATGTCGGCGATCAACGCGAGACCAACCTCGCCTACCGCAGCGAACCGGACGCCGATAACGACTGGTTCCGCGTGCGTCACGAGAAGGCCATGAGCGCCGAGGCGGTGGTGCGTCTGGCCGAAGCGGCGCAGGCGAAATACGGTTTCCAGGATTTCAAACTCAAGGGCGGCGTGCTTAGCGGCGACGCGGAAATCGAAGCCGTGACGGCACTGGCCGAACGCTTTCCCGAGGCGCGTATCACGCTTGATCCGAACGGCGCCTGGTCACTGAAAGAAGCGATCCGCCTGTGCCGCGATCAACATAAGGTGCTGGCTTACGCCGAAGACCCGTGCGGTGCGGAAAACGGTTACTCGGGGCGCGAAGTCATGGCCGAGTTCCGCCGCGCTACCGGACTGAAGACGGCGACCAACATGATCGCTACCGACTGGCGCGAGATGGGCCACGCCATTCAGTTGCAGTCGGTGGACATTCCGTTGGCCGACCCGCACTTCTGGACCATGCAAGGCTCGGTACGTGTCGCGCAGTTGTGCCATGAGTGGGGCCTGACTTGGGGCTCACACTCCAACAACCACTTCGATATTTCGCTGGCGATGTTCACCCATGTCGCGGCGGCGGCACCGGGCGACATCACCGCCATCGACACGCACTGGATCTGGCAGGACGGCCAGCGCCTGACCAAGGCTCCGCTGCAAATTGTCGACGGTTGCGTGCAAGTGCCGCAGAAACCTGGGCTGGGGGTGGAGCTGGATATGGATCAACTGGCCAAGGCTCATGAGCTGTACAAAGGCATGGGCCTCGGCGCGCGGGATGACAGCGTGGCGATGCAGTTTTTGATACCGGGGTGGACGTTCGATAACAAGCGGCCGTGTCTGGTGCGCTGAATTCTGATTTGCAGTCCACTGCCGTCCCTGTGGGAGCGGGCTTGCTCGCGAAGGCGGTGCATCAGTCAATATTTGAGTTGACTGACACGCCGCCTTCGCGAGCAAGCCCGCTCCCACAGGAGGGGATTTGTGTCAGGCAGAGATTTGCAGCAGCCAGTTTTTGAACGCCGTCATCGCCGCCGTCTCCGGCCGTGACTGCAAGCGCGTCAGCCAATAACTGCCGGTGGTGATTTCAATCGCAAACGGCTGACGAATCACGTCCGCCGCCAGTTGCCGGGCGAACATCAGCGGCGGTGCCAACGCCACCCCGCTGCCCTGCAGCGCGGCCTCCATCATCGCCAGCGATGAGTCGAACACAATGCTTTGCGGCGGCGCCGCGTGGGTCGCCAGGCCGGCGGCGTGAAACCATTCCGGCCATTCATCGGTGCGATAGGAACGCAGCAAGCGCTGTTGCAGCAGATCGCCCGGGGTATGCAACTGCCGGGCAATTTCCGGCACGCACAACACCGACAGTGGCGCATCCAGCAGACGCGTTGCCTCGATGCCGTGCCACGCCCCGGCGCCAAAACGAATCGCGTAATCCAGCCCCTCGGCGGCGACGTCGACCCGGTTGTTGTGAGTCGACAGTCGCAAATCTATGAGCGGATGTTTCGCCTGAAAGTCTGACAGCCGTGGCAGCAACCAACCGACCGCAAAGGTTCCGACGGCACCCACGGTCAACATTTCCCGATACTGACCGCCGGCCAGCCGCTCGAGCATCTGCGCGATATGATCGAACGACGTGGTCAAAACCGGCAACAGGGTTTCCCCTTCACTGGTCAGCATCAGCCCGCGGGGCAGGCGTTTGAACAGGGTGACGTTGAGTTGCGCTTCGAGGCTTTTCACCTGATGGCTCACCGCCGCCTGAGTCACGCACAGCTCCACGGCGGCACGGGTAAAGCTCAGATGCCGCGCCGAGGCTTCGAACGCGCGCAGTGCATTGAGCGGCAGTTGAGGTCGAATCATGCCTGGTCCCAAATTTTTCTAATGGCTCATCCGAAATATCATCGTTTGTCGACGAGTGCCAGACTGCCTAAATTGTCGGCGCTGATCAGCTGCCCAACAACAAAATCGCCCGCAGTGTAGCGGGATATCACCCTCAACACTCATGGAGAGTGGTTCACTCATGTCCTTCATCACCCCGAGCAAATTCATTTCCTGCAGCGCTTTCGGCCTGTTTTTCGGCGCCACCGCTTGCATGGCCGCCACACCCGGCGACGAGCAACTGCAAGCGCTGGTGAACAAAGCCGTCACCCCGGTGATGCAGCAGCAGAACATCCCCGGCCTCGCCGTCGCCATCACCATCAACGGCCAACCGCATTACTTTAATTACGGCGTCGCCGCCAAGGACACGGGGCAGAAAGTCAGCGAAAACACCCTGTTCGAAATCGGCTCGGTGAGCAAAACCTTCGCCGCGACCCTGGCCGGCTATGCGCAGGCGACGGGCAAGCTGGACCTGTCGACCAAGGCCAGCCAGATCTGGCCAGAACTCATGGGCAGCGCTTTCGACAACATCAGCGTGCTGCAACTGGGTACCTACAGCGCCGGCGGCCTGCCGCTGCAATTCCCTGGCCAGTGGGATTCGGCGGAGAAGATGCTCGGCTACTACCAACAGTGGAAACCGAGCTTCCCGGCCGGTAGCCAGCGCCTGTATTCCAACCCGAGCCTGGGCCTGTTCGGTTATCTGGCCGCCAAGACCCTCGGTCAGTCATATGATCAGGCGATGAGCGAAACCCTGCTGCCGAAACTCGGCCTGCAACACACTTACCTGCAGGTGCCGAAAGCGCAAATGAGCCTGTACGCGCAGGGCTACGACAAAAACAACCAACCGGTGCGCGTCACCCCGGGCGCCATGGATTCAGAAGCCTACGGCGTGAAAACCAGCGCCGCCGACATGCTGCGTTACGTGCAGGCCAACCTGAAACCGGCAAGCCTTGAAACGCCGCTGCAACAAGCCATTGCCAACACCCACACCGGTTATTACAGCGTCGGCGACATGACCCAGGGCCTGGGTTGGGAAATGTACCGTTACCCGATCAGCCTCGACCGCTTGCTGGCTGGCAACAGCACGGAAATGGCCATGCAGCCGCACAAGGTGCAATGGCTGACCCCGCCACAACCGCAGGCGAAAAATGTGCTGATCAACAAGACCGGCTCTACCGGTGGCTTTGGGACCTACGTGGCGTTTGTGCCGTCGAAGGATGTCGGCGTGGTGATTCTGGCGAACAAGAACTTTCCGATTCCGGAGCGGGTGAAGATTGCTCACACGATCCTCAGCGCTTTAGCCGACTGAAAATCAAATGATCGCAGCCTTCGGCAGCTCCTACACCGATCCCATGTAGGAGCTGCCGCAGGCTGCGATCTTTTTGGGCGGGCAATAAAAATGGGCGACCTGCAGAGGTCGCCCATTTTTTTTGATTCAGGCCATGCCATCAGTCATCCGGCATTTCCGGTGGTTTGCTTGGTTTCGCCGGTTTGCTCGCCTTGGCGCCCTTCTCGCCTTTCTTGGCTGCCGGTTCGGCGGCGGTGGCCTTGGTTTCAGCGACCGTCGGTGCGCTGATTTCCTTTTCGCTGGCCGGCAGCGCGTCAACCGTGTCGAAGATTTTCTTCAGGTCCACCGATTTCGCTTCATCGCCAGAAGCCGACAGTTTGGTTTCGCCGTCCTTGCCCAGCAGGAACACTTTAGGATACGCGCCGGCACCGAGTTTCAGCGACCGCAGCAAAGCCATGGTGTCTTGCTGGCCGAGATCCTTGCCATCGAGTTGTCCGGCCATATTGAGGATGGTGTAGACCTTGATGTTGCGGTCGGCGACGCCCTTCTTGTTCGCCGGATCTTCCAGCGACTTTTTCAACCCCACCCACACCGGGTCGACGGTGCTTTGGGCGATCACGATCAACGGTCGGGCCCGTCCCATATCCCCGGCTATGGGCGAGTCATTGTCAGCGGCGAACAAGGGGCCGGCAATCGCCAGCAAGAGTGTCAGGGTCAGTGACCTGATGAGCATGCGCATCTCCTTTTGATATCCACGCTCTAATGATTGCGCATCGCGGCGATTGTTCCGGGGTCGTGCCCGGCAAATATGTTTCGCCTTGTCAGAAGCTTAGGTCAGCCGCGTCATTGCGCAACCGCATCGGCGTAATCGTGACGCGGATTTGATTACCTTTTATGAGCGCATTAGGGTGGTCGTTCTGCCCACGAAATGGAGTTCAACCCATGCACATCGACTACCTTTGCGATCACCCCCATTTGATTGAGGAACTGGCTGCGCTCAATTTCAAGGAATGGGGCGAATTCCGTGACGGCGATACTCTTGAAGCCCGCACCGAGCGAATGCGCGCGGCCTGCGGCAAGGGTGCGGTTCCCAGCGTGGTGGTGGCCATTGAAGACGACAGATTGCTCGGTGGCGCGCTGCTGATCGACAGCGACATGAAGATCCGCCCGCAACTGACGCCGTGGCTGGCGGGCGTCTACGTGAAAGCCGAAGAACGCGGACGCGGAATTGCTTCGCAACTGGTCAACAGGATCGTCGCCGAGGCGGCGACGCTGGGAGTGACTGAGTTGTATCTGTACACCGACGCTGCGCAATCGCTGTATGCGGGGTTGGGTTGGGAGGTGGTCGAGGATCTGGTCTACGAGGATTTGCCGGTGACCGTCATGAAATTCAACATCCTTCATACCGCAGCGTAGGAGCTGCCGCAGGCTGCGATCTTTTGATCTTGATCGTAAAAACGAAGATCAAAAGATCGCAGCCTTCGGCAGCTCCTAAATCAGAAAGCCAGCTTATAGCCGATCAACAGCAACATGGTCGCCAGGCACGGGCGCAGCAATTCATCGGAAATGCGCCCGGTCAGGTGACTGCCAAGCCAGATGCCCGGCAGCGAACCCATCAGCAGAAAGCCCAGCACGCCCCAATCCATATTGCCCATGCTCGCATGCCCCAGCCCCGCAACCAGGGTCAACGGCACGGCGTGGGCGATTTCGGTGCCGACCAGGCGCCGGGTTGGCAGCAGCGGATAGAGGATGAACAACGCGACCGTGCCGAGGGCGCCGGCGCCGATCGAGGTTAGGGCAACCATGGTGCCGAGGATCAGCCCGGTGATCACTGTCATCACATTCAGGCGCGCGCCGCTCGGGTTGTAGTTGCCGCCCGCGCGTTTGTGGGCGAATTCGAGCAGGCGCTTCTTGAACAGAATCGCCAGCGCCGTGGCGAACAGCACGAAGCCCAAGGCCTGTTTGATGATCGCGTTCATCGCCTCGGGCGCGGTGTGCAGGGTGCTGAGAAACCACAGGGTCATGGCGACTGCCGGCACGCTGCCGAGGGTCAGCCAGCCGGTGATGGCCCAGTCGATGTTGTTGTTCTTTTTGTGCACCAGCACGCCACTGGATTTGGTAATGGCCGCGTATAACAGGTCAGTGCCCACCGCGGTTGCCGGGTTGATACCGAACCACAGCAGGATCGGCGTCATCAACGAACCGCCGCCGACACCGGTCATGCCGACAATAAAACCCACCACCAGCCCGGCAATCACCAGGCCGAAATTTGCCAATTCCATTAAGACGTCCAGAAAAAACGACAGGAAAAATCTGGCCCGCAGCATAGCGATTTTTCATATAACCACATATATCGATGCGGTCTATCGTTATGCCTTCCAGCCACACCGCCTTTATCTGAGTGGGAGCGGGCTTGCTCGCGAAGGCGGTGTGTCATTCACGTAGTTATCGACTGACACGCCCTTTTCGCGAGCAAACCCGCTCCCACAGGGGTTATAGGGTGCCAGGTAGATCAATGCACGCGCCGGCCCGGTTTGAAACTGTGATGCCGGTTGATCCACACCGTCGCCAGCGCGATCAGCGACAGGATCAACAATGCCCATGGAAACGACATCGCCCCCGCCCGATCCAGCAACAACCCGCCAAACAGACCGCCGCCGGCAATCGCCACGTTCCAAGAGGTGGTGAGCATCGCTTGCACCACGTCCACGTGCTCGCCGGCCGAATCCGCCGCGGCTGTCAGCAGCAGCGTCGCCGAACCGCCGAACGACAGGCCCCACACGGCCATGCAGGTGTAGATCAGCCACGGCGACGGGGATATCAGCGCCAGCACCAGGGCGGTCACGGCAAACAGCACGAGGCTGATCAGCGTCAGCCAGCGCAACCAGCGGTCCACCAGCAGGCCGATGATCCAGATCCCGATCAGCGAACACAGGCCGAACACCAGCAGCACCAGATCGACGCGCTCGGCCAGCCCGGCCTGCATCAGGAATGGCGCGATGTAGGTGTAGAGAATGTTGTGCCCGAGCATCCAGGTCAGCACCACGAACAGCACCGGCCGTACGCCCGGCAGACGCAGCGATTGCATCAACGGCAGGCGTTCGGCGCTGGCCTGACCCGGACGATCCGGCACCGCCAGCACAATCCACGCCGCCAGCACCAACGCCAGCGCCGACATGATCCCGAACGAAGCGCGCCAACCGATCAGGTTGCCCAGCCAGGTCCCCGCCGGGGTGCCCAGCGACAGCGCCACCGGGGTGCCGAGCATGGCGATTGCCAGTGCCCGCCCCTGCTGGTGCACCGGCACGATGCCACGGGCGTAACCGGCCATGATTCCCCACGACAGCCCTGCCGCCATCCCGGCCAGGAACCGCGACGCCAAGGTCAAGCCGTAATGGCTGGAGAACGTGGTCACCGTGTTGAACACCAGGAACCCGCCAACCGTCATCAGCAGTACCCGCCGCCGTGGCCAGCCCCGGGTGGCGACGGTCAGCGGAATCGCCGCGACGATCGAGCCCAGCGCATACAGCGTCACCAGTTGCCCGGCGAGCACTTCGCTGACCCCAAGCCCGGCGCCGATTTGCGGCAGCAGCCCGGCCGGCAGGGTCTCGGTGAGGATGGCGATGAAGCCGGTCATGGCGAACGCCAGTAACGCGGCATAGGGCAGTTTTTCTGCACGGGTGACGCGGTCGATACGGTTGAAGTCGGTGCTTGCGGAGTCGGTCATGACAGGTGCAGCTCCCTTTGGATCAATAGTAGCGATGGATTGTATACAAAAATCCCACGCACAATTTGATCAATGTGGGAGCGAGCCTGCTCGCGAATGCGGTGGATCTATCAGAGATTCAGCGCCTGGTAGATCGCTTTCGCGAGCAGGCTCGCTCCCACATTGGATCTCCGCACTTACTGCACCGGCAGGAAATTCAGGAACAGCAGGCTCTGCGCGTAATTCAACCCAATGCGCCGGTAGCGCTCATCGAGCATCTGCGTCAGCAGGTCGAGCCGCGCGACGATCTTGCCGAACTCGGTGGCGAAACTCAGGTTGCTGCCCTCCTCCGAGATTTCGTTGGAGAACAGCAGCGGCTGTCCCTCCTTGTTCTGCCGCTGGGCCAGAATCCATGTGGCTTTTTCGATGTTGCGCGCGGCGTTGTGGACGAAGGTCGGGTTGATTGCATCGGTCATGTAGAACTCGATGCGATTGCCGTGGGCGGTGACCAGCATGCTGCCGATGGCATAGATGAACGCACCGACCCGATCCCCGAGAAACTCCGGACTCATCGCATAGCTGAGCGCCGCCAGATCTTTGCGCCCGCCCAACACCGGTAACGGTTGCTGCTGCTCGACGGCAAGGCGCACCTGTTTCACCGCCGTGTTGATGTCGAGGAAGCCCGACTTGCGCAGTTCTTCCGGGTTGCGCAAATACAGCTTGCCCATCAGGCGATAAAGGCTGTTGAGGTTGTCGCGCATCGCCAACGTGGCCATGCGATCGACGCTGGTCTGCAGAAATTCCTGCGGTTGACCGTCACGCATCTGAGCGATGAAACCGTTGCCGGTCTGGTGCGTGCAACCGCTGACAAACAGCGATGACAGACAGGCCAGCAGCAGGCACGGGCGGCGAAAAAATCGGGCGATCGGGTGAAAAACTCTCGGCATGAATTCTCGAACGGGCGCATTCCTGTGCGGCGGGCGTCGCCGCATCCTGGCCATGGATAGAGCCGCCGAATCCGGAAAAGTGCAGCGCTGGCACGATTTCCCGACCTTCGGCAACTATTTAGTATGACTTTATATTTGCACTAAACCTTTAACCGGCTATAAATTCTGACTCAACCCACAATTAGCATGACTATTACCCTGTTTTGAAAACAACAACAAAAAGGAAGGTCAACCATGCTTCAATCACGTCACCTGCTCTCCGGCCTCGGACTGTCCCTGATGATCGCCACCCTCTCCGCCAACGCGGCCGGCCTCAGCGCCGAACACAAAGCCTTTGGAAAAACCAATGACGGCACGCCCGTCGAGCAATACATCCTGCGCAACAGTCACGGCATGCAGGCGACCGTCATCACCTACGGCGCCACCCTGCAATCGCTGCTGGTGCCGGACAAACACGGCAAAGCCGCTGACGTGGTGCTCGGTTTCGACGATGTCCAGGGTTACCAGAAAGGCACAGCGTATTTCGGCGCGACCATCGGCCGTTTCGGCAATCGACTCGCGGACGGCGCGTTCGAACTCGACGGCAAGCGCTATCAGGTGCCGCAGAACGACAAGTCCAACGCCTTGCATGGCGGTACTCAGGGTTTCGACAAGAAGGTCTGGAAAGCGCAGGAAACCAAGGACAAGGATTCCGTCGGCGTGACCCTCACCTATCTGTCGGCGGACGGCGAAATGGGCTTCCCCGGCAATCTCACCACCGAAGTGACCTACCGCCTGACCGACAGCAACGAGTTGCGCATCGACTATAAGGCCAGCACCGATAAACCGACCGTGCTCAACCTGACCAACCACAGCTACTTCAACCTCGCCGGCGCCGGCAATGGCGACATCCTCAAGCAGGTGGCCACCTTGCACGCCAGCCATTACACCCCGGTCACCGACAAACTGATCCCGACCGGCGAACTGGCGCCAGTGGCCGGCACACCAATGGACTTCACCAAACCCACCGCCATTGGTACGCACATCAAGGCCGATCACCCACAGCTGAAATTCGCCGAGCCGAAACAGGGCGGCTTCGATTTCAACTGGGTGCTGGATACCAAAGGTGATGTGAGCAAAGTCGCCGCCGAGGTCAGCGATCCGCAGTCAGGGCGGCATTTGCAGCTGTTCACCAGCGAGCCGGGTGTGCAGTTCTATACCAGTAACTTCCTCGACGGCACGGTCAAGGGCAAGGGTGGCAAGGTCTATCCGCACTGGGGTGCGTTTACCCTGGAAACGCAGCACTATCCGGATGCGCCGAATCAGCCGGACTTCCCGAGCACGCGTCTCGATCCGGGGCAGACTTACAGCCACAGCGTGGTGTTGAAGTTCTCCGCGAAATAACACTTGCCTTGTGGTGAGGGGATTTATCCCCGATGGGTTGCGCAGCAACCCTGCTTCTTGGGGGCGCTGCGTGCCCATCGGGGATAAATCCCCTCGCCACAGGTTCATCGACCTCCATTGGAACCCCTGCGCTATCCTGCTGCCCACTAAGGTATGACCATCAGCACAGGAGGTTTGAATGCGTACCCTTGAACTGGCAGGCGTGCAGGTTCCGGTGATCGGCCAGGGCACCTGGCGCATGGGCGAAGATCGCTCGGCGCACCCGCGTGAAGTGTCCGCGCTGCGCCAAGGCATCGAACTCGGCATGACTCTGATCGACACGGCGGAAATGTACGCCGAGGGCGGTGCCGAAAGCGTGGTCGGCGAAGCCATTGCCGGTCTGCGTGATCAGGTGTTTCTGGTGAGCAAAGTCTATCCGCACAACGCCAGCCGCAAAGGCATCCCGCAAGCCTGCGAGCGCAGTCTGCGCCGGCTCGACACCGACTACATCGACCTCTATCTGCTGCATTGGCGCGGCCAGTATCCGCTGGAAGAAACCGTCGAAGCCTTCGAACGCCTGCGCGAGGACGGCAAGATCGGCCGTTGGGGCGTGTCGAATTTCGACGTCGATGATCTCGAAGAGCTGGCCAATCCTGCCTGCGCCACCAATCAGGTGCTGTACAACCTGGAAGAGCGCGGCGTCGAATTCGACTTGCTGCCATGGTGCCAACAACAGCGCATGCCGTTGATGGCGTACTGTCCGATCGGCCAGGGCGGCGCGATGCTCGCCGAACCGGTGCTCAAGCAGATTGCCGCTCGTCACAACGTGACCCCGGCACAGGTTTCGCTGGCGTGGATTCTGCGTCAGGATGGTGTGATTGCGATTCCCAAGGCTGTGCGACCGGAACATGTGCAACTCAATGCACAAGCGGCGCAGTTGCAACTGGATGCCGGGGATCTGGCGGCGCTGGACCAGGTATTCAAAGCGCCACAACGCAAGCAGCGGCTGGCGATGGTCTGAGTCGCTGGGCGCTGGCGAGGGCTTCGTCATGAGAAGCACTGATCAGTACGACCCGTTCAATCTGCAGCGTTTCGTCCAGGCGCAGGACCCGGTGTTCGAACGGGTCCAGCGTGAACTCGACGAGGGGCGCAAGCGTAGCCACTGGATGTGGTTTGTGTTCCCGCAGTTCGCCGGGCTGGGCGGCAGCGAAATGTCCCGGCGCTTCGCCATTCAATCCGCCGACGAGGCGCGGGCCTATCTGGCCCACGACCTGCTCGGTGCGCGGCTGCGCACCTGCACGCAGCTGGTGCTGAACATCCGTCAGCGCTCGATTGCCGAGATTTTCGGCCACCCCGACGACCTGAAATTCCACTCCTCGATGACCCTGTTTGCGCAGTTCAGCGCCGAAGATTGCCCGTTCGCTCAGGCGCTGGAGCGCTACTTCCACGGCATCCTCGATGAATGGACCCTGCAACTGCTGGACTCAAAACAGGCCCAGTTGTCCCCCGATCAGGGTTGAGAAATCGTCATCGACGAACGGCAGAATCGCGTCCGCCACCGGTTGCAGCTGGCGGGTGATGTAATGGTCGTAGTCGATCACCGCGCGGCGCACTTCCAGCGGTTCCGGCCCGGCCAGGGTGATCACGTAACTGATCCAGCCGCCGTTCTGGTATTGCCGCGGGCGCCCGTGCTGCGCGTTGTAATCGTCGGCCAGCCGCGCCGCACGCACATGCGGCGGCACGTTGCGTTCGTAGTCGTCGAGGGTGCGGCGCAGGCGTTTGCGGTAGACCAGTCGTTCATCGAACTCGCCGGCCAGAGTCTTGCGCACGTAATCGCGCACGTAATCCTGATACGGCTTGCGCTGGAAGATCCGCTCGTAGAGTTCCTGCTGAAACTGCCGGGCCAGCAGCGACCAGTCGGTGCGCACGGTTTCCAGGCCCTTGTAGACCATTTCGTCACTGCCGTCGGCGCGCGTCACCAGTCCGGCGTAGCGCTTTTTGCTGCCCTCCTCGGCACCGCGAATGGTCGGCATCAGAAAACGTTTGTAGTGGGTTTCGTACTGCAATTCGAGAGCACTTTGCAGGCCGTATTCCTCACGCACGTGCTCGCGCCACCAGTCGTTGACGTGCTTGACCAGCGCCTGACCGATCTGTGCCGCTTCCTCCTGACCGTGCGCGCGACGCAGCCAGACGAAGGTCGAATCGGTGTCGCCGTAGATCACCGCGTGGCCCTGCGCTTCGATCAGCTGACGGGTGCGCAGCATGATCTCGTGGCCGCGCAAGGTAATCGACGATGCCAGACGCGTATCGAAAAATCGGCAACCACTGGAGCCGAGCACGCCGTAGAAGGCGTTCATGATGATTTTCAGCGCTTGCGACAGCGGTGCGTTGTGCTCGCGCTTGGCGGTCTCGCGGCCCTCGGCGACCCGCGCGACAATCGACGGCAGGCAATGCCGGGTGCGCGAGAAACGTGCACCGCGAAACCCCGGCACCGAATCGGCGTCGTCCGGGTGTTGCAAGCCTTCGATCAGGCCTACCGGGTCGATCAGAAAGGTGCGGATGATCGACGGGTACAGGCTCTTGTAATCGAGCACCAGCACCGACTCGTACAGCCCCGGCTGCGAATCCATGACGAAGCCGCCGGGGCTGGCCTGTGGCGGATTGGTGCCCAGGTTCGGCGCAACGAAACCCTGACGGTGCATCAACGGCATGTACAAATGGGTGAACGCCGCCACCGAGCCGCCGCTGCGATCCGCAGGCAGGCCGGTAACGCTGGCGCGTTCAAGGAGAAACGTCAGCAGTTCGGTCTTGGCGAAGATCCGCGTGACCAGTTCGCAGTCCTTGAGGTTGTACTTGGCCAGCGCCGGTTTGTCTTCGGCGAACATGCGGTTGATTTCATCCATGCGCTGGTACGGGTTGTCGATCGCCTTGCCCTCGCCGAGCAAGGTCTGGGCGACGTTCTCCAGGCTGAACGAGGGGAAACTCCAGGTCGCCGAACGCAGCGACTCGATGCCGTCGATGATCAAGCGCCCCGCTGCCGAGGCAAAGTAGTGGGTGCGGCTACCGTGTTCGCGCCACTGCATCTCCTCACCGCCACGGCCGATTTTCAGCGGCACACCGAGGCGTCGCGCGTGTTCGTGAAGGATGCGCAGGTCGAACTGCACGACGTTCCAGCCGATGATCGCGTCGGGGTCGTGGAGGGCGAACCAGTCGTTGAGCTTTTTCAGGATCAGCGTACGTGAGTCGCAGTATTCGAGGTCGAAGTCGATGATGCTCGCGTCACCGTTGGGCGCGCCGAGCATGTACACCTGACGCTGGCCGCAGCCTTCGAGGGCGATGGAATACAGCTCGCCGGTTTCGGTGGTTTCGATATCCAGCGAGACCAGCCGTAGTTGCGGTCGGTAATTCGGATCAGGTTTGAGTTGAGCGTTGAGCAATACGCCGTCAGCGTCGGCGCTACCGCCGAACAACACCGGTGCAGTGATGAAGCGCTCCATCAGGTAGCGCTCGGGCGGACGCACGTCGGCTTCGAAGACATCGACACCGGCGCGGGACAGCGCGGTTTCCAGGCGCATCAACTGGCCGTGTTGCTGGCAATACAGTCCGAGCACCGGGCGATGTTCGAAATCCTGCAGGGCCAGCGGGCGCAGTTCGACGTTCTTTTCATCGTGCAGCAGGCGTTCGGCTGCTTCACGCTGTTCGGCGGGGATAAACGCTACCGACGTTTGCGGCGCCAGGCGCACACGGCGCGGCCCGGCGTCGGTCGCCAGCCAGAACTCGACTTCGGTGCCGGCCGGGGTATCGCGCCAATGCCGGGTCAGGACGAAGCCCTGCTGTAAATCCACCACTACAACCTCAGGAATTGAATCAGAGGGGCATTCTACGCGGCATCGTCCGAGATAACCCCATCCCCTGTGGCGAGGGAGCTTGCTCCCGCTCGGCTGCGCAGCAGTCGCAAAGCCAGGCAATTCGGTGTATCAGGCAAACCGAATTCTCAGGGTTTGGGCCTGCTACGCAGTCCAGCGGGAGCAAGCTCCCTCGCCACAGGTTTAGCGCTAAGCCGGAAAAACCGGCAAATGACGTTTTTTGCGTGCTATCTGCCGCTTTGCCACCTTGCCCTGCGCGCAAGGGTCTACGATGCTTGAATAACAACGACAACACCTGAGTAACCGCCATGAAGACCGTCGCCCAACTGCTCAAGCTCAAAGATCAGAAAAATCAGGAAGTGCACCATATCGATCCCGGTCACATGGTGCTCGAAGCGCTGATGAAAATGGCCGAGAAAAACGTCGGGGCCTTGGTGGTGATGGAAGATGACAAAGTGGTCGGCATCATCAGTGAGCGTGATTACGCACGCAAACTGGTACTGCACGGGCGCTCGTCAGTGGGCACACCGGTGCGCGACATCATGGTCAAGGACGTCATCACTGTGGACACCCACCAGACCGTCGACACCTGCCTGGGCATCATGTCCGACAAACGCCTGCGCCATTTGCCGGTGGTGGAGAACGGCAAGCTGATCGGTCTGCTGTCGATCGGCGACCTGGTGAAAGAGGCAATTGCCGAGCAGGCGGAACTGATCAAGCAGTTGGAGCAGTACATTCGCGGGGAATAAACCCTTCCCACTTACAGGAGTGAGCCCTGTGGCGAGGGGATTTATCCCCGATGGGGCGCGAAGCACCCCCAGAAAAGCCGGGACCGCTTCGCAGTCCATCGGGGATAAATCCCCTCACCACAGAGTTCACTCCTACATTTTGGTTTATCGGGTGATCAGGACGGCCAATGCCGGGCGAAGACCGGTGCCAGCACCGGGTGCCGGTCGATGCGCTGCAACCACGCATAAAACCCCGGACGGGTCTGGCGCAGGTGTTCGCGGCTCCCCGCCCAACGCGTCACCACGGCCGCCAGCACGTCCAGCGCGCCGGGCGTTTCGTCGTCCAGGTACAACTCGGCGGAAAACTGGTCGGCAAACACTTCCCAGCTCCAGTGCAAACGCTCCCGCGCGCCGGCCATCAGGTTCTGCCGTGAGGCTTCGTCCGGCATCACCAACCAGCGCTCGGGATAATCGATGACACCGATGGCCGCGTAGCAATTGCTGGCGATGTAGACCATGCCGCGAATCGCCTGATCGCGATCGGCAGCCTTGGCCGGCAACAGACCGGACTCGGGAAAACTCAGGCCCAGATGAATCAGAATCGCCACACTCTCGGTGATCGCACTGCCATCGGGCAATTGCAGGGTCGGCACCTGCTTCAGTGGATTGAGGCGCGCCAGTGCCTCGGCGGCTTCGCTTGAGGCTTCGATATCGATAAAGCGATAGGCGATCTGGCATAACTCCAGCGCTGCCTCAATGGCTGCGGCACCTGAATTGCGATGTCCGTACAGTTGATACATGCCCCCTCCTCGATCTCGACAGATCTGTGTAGCCCTATTTATAGCGGGTGTATCCGCTTTGGCACGTTTTTCCCATGCAATCGCGACTTGCGAATTCAAACCTCGCAAAACAGCGCTGGCGGTGCCCATCCCGCACCAAGAGCAATCATCGAACGCTATCCGCGTTCTTGTAAGGTGCGATACCGAACCAAAAGTTCGCGTATCCGAGCTGGCAACAAGGAGTTCACCGCGTGAATCTTCAAACGCTCTGCCGCATCAGCCTCTGCTTGCTTGTTTATCAACAACGCCGAGTTCATTCGAACAGTCCCGGCGGCCAGTGCCTCTACTTTATTACCTGACTCCATGACCACACACTCTGATTGGCGATGACGCTTCGCCGACAACGGCGTGATATTTATTTTTTAAATACAACTGCAAAAATCCCTGCACCAGCGCCGTATTAAATGAACGCAGGCGGGATTGTCGGACAATAACTTTCAGCGACTTTGCAAGTGCACCAAAACGGCTCCAGTGAGTTGAATTATTCAGCACTGGAAACAGTGATTTCATTTAAACAAGAACAAGGAACATACGCCGTGACCCGCTAAAACACAGACCCGCACCAAATCAGTCCGCCGCGCACCAGCAAGTGCCCGGGCCGTTAGCCAAGCCGCCGCTCTATCCCGCCGATCAGCGTGATACCGCGTAGAGCCTGACTCGCCTCTGAAAAAACTCCACTCAATGGAGTTTCGGGAAACTGTTGGCCGGAGAAATACACGACCAAGGCAAAACTTATATAAATGCGACATGGGTAACACTGATGAAATAAGACCTATACATTTCGGCAACATCTGGCACAGCGGTTGCTACATGCAAAAAGCACAAGCATGAGACACCAACATTGATCTCAAGCAATAGAAGAACAACCAGGGAATGGCCAATGAACACTCGAAGTCGATGGCTCTAAGCCAGTAACTGTAAGCAAGCCCTGTTCTATAGATAGTTCAACTATCGGCCTGCGTACACCTTGAAGAAAGTTACACCCACCCACTCGAACATCACCCCAATGTTCGGACGGCACCTTATTGCCCTTCATCAACCCGAGGGAGCTTTAATGAACGATGCGGTAAAGCACAGAACCCTGCCGGGGTCGTTACGGGAAGCGCCAATCCCGCTGTCACCGGACAGGCCAGCCTTCACGGCCAATACCTCGCAACCCGGCGGGTTGAACAAACAGCAAATGCTGTTGCTGGTGGCGGTATCGGCGCTGATACACGGCGGCGCCTGGTGGTTTTTCCAGCAGACCCGGCCCGAGCCACTGCCGACTCCGCCACAGATTCCGGAAATGACCGTCGAGCTGAGCAGCCCGACGCCGCCTGCGCCACCCACGCCGGAACCGCCACCCCCGCCGCCACCGCCGCCTCCTCCCGAACCGGAGCAACCGGTGGAAGACGAAGACGCGGTCAAGCCACCGCCAAAACCGGTAGAGAAACCCAAGCCGATCGAAAAACCGAAACCGGTCGAGAAGCCCAAACCGGTGAAGAAAGTCGAGCTGCCGAAAGCTCCGCCCGCCCCGGCACAACCGGCCGCTCCCGCTGCGCCGGCGACACCGAGCGCGCCACCAGCCCCGGCCGCCGCGCCTGGCCCGGTCAAGGAATCGGCAGCGATTTCCGGCCTTGCCAGCCTTGGCAACCCGCCGCCGGAATACCCGTCGCTGGCGCTGCGGCGCAATTGGGAAGGCAGCGTGGTGCTGCGCATTCAGGTGCTGGCCAACGGTCGCGCCGGCTCGGTGACAGTGACCAAGTCCAGCGGCAAGCCGCAACTGGATGACGCCGCCGTCGCGGCGGTAAAGAACTGGAAGTTCATTCCGGCCAAACGCGGTGACACGCCGATTGACGGCTTCGCCACCCAGACCATCGATTTCAAATTGCCGCAATAACGGCACAACCCGACGAACTCACAACCGACTTAATGCAAGCGAGGTGTAGCGATGAACAATTCACTGTCTTCGATGATTGTCCCCGGTGTGCTCTGGGGCCTGGTGCTGTTTTCCGTGGTCAGCTGGGCGATCCTGCTGGTCAAGTCGGCGCAATACCTGCGCCAGAAAGCCCAGAACAAACAGTTCAGCAAAGCCTTCTGGGGTGCACCGGATCTGCTCACCGCGGCCGAACACGCCAGCCAGTATCCGGGCTCGCTGGCGCGCATCGCCAGCAGCGGCTTCGAAGCCTTGCTGGTGGAAGAGTCGCCGCGCACCACGCAACAACTGGCGCACACCATCAACCGTTCCGATCGCCTGGAGCGCAACCTGCGCCAGCAGATTCAGAAGGAACGCCGCTCGCTGGAAAACGGTCAGGCGATCCTCGCCAGTATCGGCAGCACCGCGCCGTTCATTGGTCTGTTCGGCACCGTGTGGGGAATCATGGAAGCCCTGCAAAGCATTGGCGAAACCGGTTCGGCCAGCCTTGAAGCGGTCGCCGGCCCCATCGGTCATGCACTGATCGCCACTGGCGTGGGGATCGCTGTCGCGGTTCCGGCAGTGTTGATTTACAACTTCTTCCTGCGCCGCCTGAAACTCGCCTCGGCAGACATGGATGACTTCGCCCACGACTTCGACGCCCTCGCCTCGCGCAGTGCGTTCTCCATCAGCCGCCAGGCCATCGCCAGCAAAACCACAGCCGCCGTGCGGGAGGCCAGCTGATGTCCTTTTCTACCCAAGACAGCGATGAAGTGCTCAGCGAAATGAACGTCACGCCGCTGGTGGATGTGATGCTCGTGCTGCTGGTGGTGTTCATCGTCACCGCGCCGCTGATGACCAACGCGATCAAGGTCAACCTGCCGAAAACCGACGCCGTCGCCCCCGCCGAAAAGAAAGACCCGGTGGTGGTCAGCGTCGATCAGGACGGCAAGTTCTACCTGGCGAAAACCGAACTGGCGCCGGAGTCTTTGGAAGCCAGCCTCAAGGAGGTCAAGGCCAAGGACGCCGAAGTTCGCGTGCAGTTGCAGGCCGACTCCGCCGTCAATTACGGCCAGGTGGCCAAGGCCATGGCGTCCATCGAACGTTCGGGCATCAGCAAGATTTCGGTGATGACCACCCACTGAGTGCGGTGCCGGGCGCGCGTGAGAAGCGCGCCCGGCACCGCTGAAGAATCCCGTCGCAATCAGCCGACCGAAAAAACGCCAAGCGTGTTCGGAGGGGATCGGCTTGCTTGAAGAAAGTGGTTTTCCGCACGCGGTATCACCGATAGCGGAGCAATGAGGGGCTCACAAGGCCAATTCGATAACGTCTAAAAAGTCGGAAATAACCATGCTGATGAACACTCCACGCTTCACGCTCAAACCTTTGGTGGCAACGATCTCTCGCCACCGTTTTGTTCCGTTGTATCTGGTGGCCATGGGGATGGGCGCCGGGACTGTGCAAGCCGCCGAGGATGACAACGCCACCGTGCCCGCTGCGGCAACGGTGGTGGCGCCGACCACGCAACTGCAACGGGTGGAAGTGACCGGTTCGGCGATTCGCCGGGTCGATGCGGAAACGGCCGTGCCGATCACCATTCTCAAGGCCGATGAGTTGCGCAAACAGGGCGTGACCACCACCGCCGAACTGGTGCAGCGGATCACCGGCAGCCAGTCGATCAACAACAGCGCCGGCTCGGTCGGCGCCGCCACCGGTGGCGCTTCGTTTGCCGACATGCGCGGCATCGGCGCGAACAAGACGCTGGTGCTGCTCAACGGCCGACGCCTGGCGAACAACGCCTTGTCCGGCACCAACTCGGCCGGCGGCGCGGTGGATCTGAACATGATCCCGTTTGCCGCGATCGAGCGCGTGGAGGTGCTGCGCGACGGCGCATCAGCGCTGTACGGCACCGACGCCATCGGCGGCGTGATCAACTTCATCACCAAAAAATCCCTGACCGACGGCCAGCTCACCCTCGGTGGCGAAACCCCGACCCACAGCGGCGGCGGTGCCACCAAAGACATGAGCGCCAGTTGGGGCTACGGCGATCTGGAGCAAGACCGCTTCAACGTGCTCGGCGTGTTCAACTACAACAAGCAGCAGAACCTCGACGCCAACGACCGCTCCTTCGCCCGCGACTATGTGCCCGGCCGTGGCCTGGACCAGACCTCCGGCACCGCATTCCCCGGCAACTACAGCCAGAACGGCAACGCCACCAACCCGTTGGCCAACAGCAATTGCAACGGGCCGAACCTGGTGGCGCGTGACGGCTTGTGCCGCTTCAGCACCCGCGAATACATCGACCTGATTCCGCAAACCGAAAAGACGTCGTTCTTCGGCAAGACCACCGGCAAGCTGGCGGATGACCACAACGTCAACCTCGAATACTTCTGGTCGCGCAACAACAACGCCACCGCTGTCGGCCCGGCCCCGCTCACCGGTTTGAGCCTGGACTCGTCGTCGCCCTACTACCCCGGCAACGGCATCACCCCCGGCCCGACCGGCTTCGCCCTCGACCCGACGCAACCGGTCGATGTCAACTGGCGCGAAACCGCCGCCGGCCCGCGTGAATCAAAAGACCAGAACACCAGCCAGCGCTTTCTCCTGAGCTTCGACGGTCTGGTCGGCGGTTGGGATTACAACGTCGGCGCCTCGTACAACCAGAACAAAATCGTCTCCAGCGTCACCAGCGGTTATGTCAGCGATCAGGCGATGATCGATGGCCTGGCCAGCGGTCTGCTCAACCCGTTCGGCCCGCAATCGGCCGCCGGTCAGCAGTACATCGACCAGGCCATGTATCACGGCGCCTATTCCACCGCCGTCGGCCGCGTGGCCGGTTTCGACGGGCGGGTCAGCCGCGAGATCGGTGACTGGTTCGGTGCCGGCCCCGCCGGTCTGGCGCTGGGTGGCGAGTACCGCAAAGAGAAATTCCACCAGGACTTCGAACAGTTTGCCGGTGACATCCAGAGCCTCGGCATCGACCCGGCCGGCAGCGTCGAGGGCGACCGCAGCGTGAAAGCCGCGTACGCCGAAATCAACGTGCCGGTGCTCGACAGCCTCGAACTGTCCGCCGCTGTGCGTCACGATAAATACAGCGACTTCGGCAGCACCACCAACCCGAAATACTCGTTCCGTTATCAGCCGCTCAAAGAGCTGGTAGTGCGTGGCGCGTACAGCGAAGGCTTCCGTGCGCCATCGCTCTACGAGCTGTATTCGCCGCGCAGCATCACCTACACCCAGGGCTATTACAACGACCCGGTGCTGTGTACCGGTGGCGTGGTGCAACCGGGCGGCAACGGCGGGCGTGATTGCGGCCAGCAGTTCCTCAATCAGATCGGCGGCAATGAAGATCTGGCTCCGGAGAAGGCGCGCAACGTGACGCTGGGCTTCGTCTATCAGCCGGTCAGCAACCTGTCGGTGGGGCTGGATTTCTGGTGGATTCACATTTCCAACCAGATCCAGCCGTTCCCTGAATCCACCGTGTTCGATCAGGCCGGCAGCTACCCGGATCGCTTCGTGCGCAACGCCGATGGCACGCTCAACTACATCGTCACCGGCAACGCCAACCTCGGCATCGTCGAAACCAACGGTGTCGATGTGTCGCTGGATTACCGCTTCCCGAACACCCCTTACGGCCAGTTCGGTCTGGGCCTGCAAGGCACCTACGTGGACGAGTACGACTTCCAGAGCACCATCAAAGGCCCGTTCACCGACAAGGTCGGCGACTTCGAAGGGGACGGGGTGATCGCGCGCTGGAAGCACAACCTCACCGGCAGCTGGACCTTCGGCGCTGCACGCGCGTCGCTGACCAACCGCTTCACCACCGGCTACAACGACTACGACCGCGATACCCATGCGCGCGTGGCGTCGTATTCGGTGTGGGACCTGTCGGCCGGCTACACCTTCAGCAAGGTGCTGGATGTCGATGCCGGGATGAAGAACATGTTCGACCGCAACCCACCGTTCTCCAACCAGGCCTACAACTTCCAGAGCGGCTATGACCCGCGTTACACCGACCCGCTGGGCCGCACGCTGTTTGCGCGCATGACGTATCACTTCTGACCCCAGGGCTGGACACATCCTTTGTGTGACTGAGCTTTTGTGGTGAGGGGATTCATCCCCGATGGGGTGCGAAGCGCCCCCAAAACCTGAACTGCGGATGACCAGAATCACCGCATGCAATGGGTTTGCGGCTGCTTCGCAGCCGGTCGGGGATAAATCCCCTCACCACAGGGCACTCCCACAGTTTTCAGCGTTGCCAGTGTGTTTTCGGGCTTAGAGGAAAAACTTCATGAGATTCATGCGCAACATGGCAGGCCTGCTGCTCGGCGGCGCTTTGCTCTGCGCCGCCGAGCCGGCAATGGCCGCCGGCAGCTACGCACTGACGGTGTACGGCGAGGCGCCGAAGTATCCGGCGGGTTTCGAGCATTTCGATTTCGTCAATCCCGACGCGCCCAAGGGCGGTTCACTCAGTCGTGCGTCGATGGAAATCGGCCAGTACAACTACATCACCCCGTATGCCGATCAAGGCATTTCCGTGGTGCAGGTCAACGACTGGGTGTATGCGCCACTGGCGTTCCGTTCGCTCGACGAGCCCTACACCGTTTACGGTCTGGTCGCGCAACAGATGGAACGCGATCCCGAAGGCCTCTGGGTACGCTTCACCCTCAACCCCAACGCCCGCTTCGCCGACGGCACGCCGATCACCGCCGAAGACGTGCGCTACACCTTCAACCTGCTGATGACCAAGGGCAGCCTCAGTTATCGTCAGCAGTACGCCGACGTGCAGGACGTGCTGATCGAAAACCCACGGCAGGTGCGTTTCACCTTCAAGAACAACCTCAACCGCACCCTGGCGCTGGACCTGGCGACCCTGCGCGTGGTGCCCGAACACTGGTGGAAGACGCGCGATTTCGCCAACGGCGGCGGCTTCGAACCGCCGCTGGGCAGCGGCCCGTACCGCGTGAGCAAAGTCGATGCCGGACGCAGCATCAGTTTCCAGCGCGACCCGGACTGGTGGGGCAAAGACCTGCCGGTCAGTCGCGGCATGTACAACTTCGACACGCTCACGGTGAATTTCTACGGTGACACCGACGTCGCGCGCCAGCTGTTGCAGGCCGGGGCGTTCGACTACAACCGCGAGTTTTCCTCGTCCGGCTACGTGGTCGGCTACGACAGCCCGGCACTGCGTGACGGTCGCTTGCAACAGGCGATCCTCGCCCCGCAGAAACCCACCGCGGCTCAAGGCTTCGTGTTCAACCTGCAAAACCCGATTTTTCAGGATCGCCGCGTGCGTCAGGCGATCAGCCTGCTGTGGGATTTCGAATGGACCAACAAGCAGATGATGCGCGGCTTCTACGTGCGCCAGAACAGCTTCTGGCCCAAGAGTGAAATGGCAGCCACCGCCCTGCCCGACGCCGAGGAATTGAAGATCCTCGAACCGTTGCGCGGACAGATTCCCGACGAGGTGTTCACCACGGTGTATCAGGCGCCGAAAACCGATGGCAGCGGCTACATCCGCGACAAGCAGCTGCAAGCCCTCAAGCTGCTCGCCGAGGCCGGCTGGACGCCGCAACACAGCCGACTGGTCAACGCCGCCGGTGAGCCTCTGGAGTTCACCTTCCTCGACGGTCAGGGCGGTTTCGACCGCATGCTGCTGCCGTTCAAACGCACCCTCGCGCAGATCGGCATCACCCTGAATCTACGGCGGATCGACTCGGCGCAATACGTCAATCGGCTCAACGCCCGGGACTACGACATGATCGTCACCAGTTTCCCGCGCAGCGGCGATCCGATCGTCTCCCCCGGCCGCGAGTTGTACAGCCTGTATGCCTCACAAAGTGCCACGCAAGTCGGCAGTTCAAACTCGATGGTGCTGGCCAACCCGGCGGTCGATCAACTGATCGACGGGCTGGTCAAGGCCGACACCCGCGACGCCATGGTGCATTACGCCCGCGCCCTCGACCGGGTGCTGCAATGGGGTTACTACATGATTCCCAACTACTACTCCAAGGGCACGCCGACGGTGTATCAGAACCGCTTCGGCATGCCGCCGGTGCAACCGGCGTACGACGAAGGCCTCAACACCTGGTGGGAGGTCTCGGCCAAGCCGTTGACCACGCAACAGATGCACACCCAGCTCGCGGGGGGCCAGTGACATGCTGCGTTATCTGAGTCGACGTTTGCTGCTGATCATCCCCACGCTGCTGTGCATTCTGGTGGTCAATTTCCTCATCGTGCAGGCCGCACCGGGTGGTCCAGTCGAGCAAGCCATTGCCCGCCTGCAAGGTTTCGGCGGGCACGGCATGGGCGGTGGTGGCGAAGTCGCCGCGGTTGGCGGTGCCGGGCGCAGCAGCCGTGGCCTCGATCCGGCGCTGATCGAGGAAATCAAACACCACTACGGCTTCGACAAGCCGATGCACGAACGCCTGTGGCTGATGCTGAAAAACTACGCCCAGCTGGATCTGGGCAGCAGTTTCTTTCGCGGCGCCAAGGTCACCGATCTGATCCTGCAGAAACTGCCGGTGTCGTTGTCGCTCGGCCTGTGGGCAACGTTGATCACCTACCTGATTTCAATCCCGCTGGGCATCCGCAAAGCGATCAGCAACGGCAGCGCGTTCGATGTCTGGAGCAGCACCGCAATCATTATCGGCTATGCGATGCCAGCGTTTCTGTTTGCGATGCTGCTGATCGTGGTGTTCGCCGGCGGCAGCTACGTCAACTGGTTCCCGGTGCAGGGGCTGGTGTCGGATAACTTCGACAGCCTCAGCACCTTGGGCAAGGTCGGCGACTACCTCTGGCACCTGGTGTTGCCGGTTACAGCACTGGTGATCGGCGGTTTCGCTACCCTGACCATCCTCACCAAAAACAGCTTTCTCAACGAGATCAGCCGCCAGTACGTGATCACCGCGCGGGCCAAGGGTCTGACCGAGCGCCGCGTGCTCTACGGCCACGTGTTTCGCAACGCGATGCTGCTGGTGGTGGCCGGGGTGCCCTCGGCGCTGATCGAGGTGTTTTTCGCCGGTTCCTTGCTGATCGAAACCATCTTCAACCTCGACGGCCTCGGGCGCATGAGTTACGAGGCGGCGGTGTCGCGTGACTATCCGGTGGTGTTCGGCGCGTTGTTCCTGTTCACCCTGTTCGGCCTGTTGATCAAGCTGATCGGTGACCTCTGCTACACCCTGCTCGACCCGCGCATCGACTTCTCGGCGAGGACTGCCTGATGTTCACACTTTCTCCTCTGGGTCAGCGCCGGGTCGCGCAGTTCAAGGCCAACCGCCGTGGGCGCTGGTCGTTGTGGCTGTTCCTCGGCCTGTGCCTGATCTGCCTCGGTGGCGAACTGATTGCCAACGACAAACCGTTGGTGATCCGCTACCACGGCGCCTACTACTTCCCGATCCTCAGCGAATACCTGGAAACCGATTTCGGCGGTGAACTGCCGTTCCAGCCGGATTACGCCAGCGCTTACGTGCACGGGCTGATCGAGGATCAGGGCGGCTGGATGCTGTTTCCGCCGATCCCGTTCAGCTACGACACGGTCAATTACGACCTGACTGAACCGGCACCCAGCCCACCCTCTTCGAGCAATTGGCTGGGCACCGACGATCAGGCGCGGGACGTATTGGCACGGGTGATTTTCGGCACACGGATTTCAATTCTGTTTGCGCTGATCCTCACCGGCATCAGTGCGCTGGTCGGCATCGTTGCCGGGGCGCTGCAGGGTTATTACGGCGGTTGGGTGGATTTGCTTGGGCAACGGGTGCTGGAGATCTGGTCGGGACTGCCGGTGCTGTATCTGCTGATCATCTTGTCCGGGTTTGTCTCGCCAAGTTTCTGGTGGCTGCTGGGGATCATGGCGCTGTTTTCCTGGCTGGCATTGGTGGACGTGGTGCGCGCCGAGTTCCTGCGTGGACGCAATCTGGAATACGTCAAAGCCGCTCGGGCGCTGGGGCTGACCGACAGCGAACTGATGTTGCGGCACATCCTGCCCAACGCGATGACCTCCACCCTGACCTACCTGCCGTTCATTCTGACCGGCGCCATCGCCACCCTCACCGCCCTGGATTTCCTCGGTTTCGGCATGCCCGCCGGCACCGCTTCGCTGGGCGAACTGATCGGCCAGGCCAAGCGCAATCTGCAGGCGCCGTGGCTGGGGCTGACGGCATTTTTTGCCTTGGCGCTGATTCTGTCGTTGTTGGTATTCATCGGTGAGGCTTGCCGTGATGCGTTTGATCCACGATCTTGATCCGAGGAGCTGACATGAGCGACAACCTGATTGAAATCCGCGACCTGCGTGTCGCCTTCGCCGGGCAGGAAGTGGTGCACGGTCTGAACCTCGACATTCGTCGTGGCGAGTGTCTGGCGCTGGTCGGCGAGTCCGGCTCGGGCAAGTCGGTGACGGCGCATTCGATTTTGCGCCTGTTGCCGGGCAAAACCGTCAGCAGCAACGGTTCGATCGCTTATAACGGGGTGAACTTGCTGCACGCCAGCGAGCAGCAGATGCGCGGTTTGCGCGGCAACCGGATTGCGATGATTTTCCAGGAGCCGATGACCTCGCTTAATCCACTGCACAGCGTGGAACGACAGGTCGGCGAAGTGCTGGAGATTCACAAGGGCCTCAAGGGACGCGCCGCTCGTGAGCGCACGTTGGAGCTGCTGGAACTGGTGGGCATTCGCCAGCCGTTGCAGCGTTTGAAGGCCTATCCGCATCAGCTCTCCGGCGGTCAGCGGCAACGGGTGATGATTGCGATGGCACTGGCCAACGAACCGGAACTGCTGATCGCCGATGAGCCGACCACGGCGCTGGACGTGACTGTGCAGCAGAAAATTCTCGAACTGTTGATCGAGTTGCAGCAGCGGCTCGGCATGTCGATGCTGCTGATCAGTCACGATCTCAATCTGGTGCGACGCATCGCGCAACGGGTGTGCGTGATGCGCCACGGCGAAATCGTCGAACAGGCTGACTGCGAGACCCTGTTTCGCGCGCCGCAGCATCCTTACAGCCGCTTGCTGATCGAGGCTGAACCCAGCGGTGCGCCGGTGCCGAGTCCGTACCAGCACAACCTGCTGGAAGTCGATGATCTGAAGGTCTGGTTTCCACTGCCCAAGGCGTTGTTGAGTCGTTCGCAGGCGTACATCAAAGCGGTGGACGGGGTCAGTTTCCGCCTGCAACGCGGCAAAACGTTGGGGATTGTCGGCGAATCCGGTTCGGGCAAATCGACGCTGGGCCAGGCAATCCTGCGGCTGGTGGAATCCGAGGGCGATATCCGCTTCGGCAACAAGCAGCTGAGCCTGCTCAATCAACGCTTGATGCGCCCCTTGCGGCGACAGATTCAGGTGGTGTTCCAGGATCCGTTCGGCAGCCTGAGCCCACGTATGTCGGTGCAGCAGATCATTGCCGAAGGCTTGCTGACCCACGGCATCGGCACCGAGGCCGAGCGCGAAGCAGCAGTGATTCGCGTACTCGAAGAAGTCGGCCTTGACCCCAAGAGCCGTCATCGCTACCCCCACGAGTTTTCCGGCGGCCAGCGTCAGCGCATCTCCATCGCCCGTGCACTGGTGCTGGAGCCGGCGCTGATCCTGCTCGACGAACCGACCTCGGCGCTGGATCGCACGGTGCAGAAACAAGTGGTGGAGCTGTTGCGGCAACTGCAGATCAAGCATGGGCTGACCTATCTGTTCATCAGCCATGACCTGGCGGTGGTGCATGCGCTGGCCCATGACTTGCTGGTGATCAAGGATGGCAAGGTGGTGGAACAGGGTTCGTCGCGGGAGATTTTTGCTGCGCCAACCCACCCCTACACCCAGGAACTGCTGAAAGCCTCCGGCCTCAAGCCTGCTGAAGCCCCCTGTGGGAGCGAGCTTGCTCGCGAAAGCGGTGGTGCAGATATAAATGAGTCGACTGACACTACGCATTCGCGAGCAAGCTCGCTCCCACAGTTTTGATTTGCAGAGATTGAAAAATATTTTTCAGGCACTGCATCCAAACGCCTCCGTCACGGGTAGTCCCTGTAACAGCCCTCTTCGGCTGTCAGCGGTCTACCCCTTTCGGAGATAACACTGATGAACATCACTCAACTGATTGGCCTCACCGGTTTGCTCGCCCTGTCCTCGACAACCTTCGCCCAAAGCAGCTATCCCGATGCGATCAAAGTCCCGGAAGGCCACAAGATCGCGATGGAAACCACCGGGGTCGGCGAGATCACTTACGAATGCCGCGACAAGCCCAATGCCGCCGGGCAGACCGAATGGACCTTCGTCGGCCCGAAAGCGGTGCTCAATGATCGCAGCGGCAAGCAGGTCGGCACCTACTTCGGCCCGCCCGCCACCTGGCAGGCCAAGGACGGTTCGAAAGTCACCGGCACGCAATTGGCCGTCGCTCCGTCGAGCCCGGGCAACCTGCCCTATCAACTGGTCAAGGCCAACCCGGCTGAAGGCAAAGGCGCGATGAGCGGCGTGAGTTATATCCAGCGTGTCGCGCTCAAGGGCGGCGTGGCGCCGGGCAGCGAATGCACGGCGGCGAACAAGGGCAAGCAGGAAGTGGTGAAATATCAGGCCGATTACATTTTCTGGGCGGCGAACTAGTTCCTTGATGTCCCTATGGGAGCGAACTTGTGGCGAGGGGATTCATCCCCGATGGGGCGCGAAGCGCCCCAAAATCCGGCAACTGCGGAGTCAGGCATTCACCGCAACCAACGGTTACGGCTGCTGTGCAGCCGGTCGGGGATGAATCCCCTCACCACAAAGGCTCGCTCCCACAGTAGAAGACTGTGTTGTCTGGATGTTTGAAGAATGTGAGCTAGATTGCACTTCATGTCTTTCCCTGAACCGCTGTTTGATTACGAAGCCCGCCTCGCTGCCTGTGCCCGCGGCGAGCGTCAGGCCCTGCGCGATTTGTACGTGCAGGAAGGCCCGCGCCTGCTCGGCGTGGCCAAACGGCTGGTGCGTGACACGGCGCTGGCCGAAGACATCGTGCATGAGGCGTTTATCAAGATCTGGAACGGTGCGGCGCAATTTGATCCGGCGCGCGGTTCAGCGCGCGGCTGGATGTTCAGCGTGACCCGACATCTGGCGTTGAACCAGCTGCGTGATCAAAGCCGGGAGACGCCGTTCAACGAAGAACACGATGCCGAGCCTGACGAGGACGCCTTCGATGTGCAGGGCCATTCGGCGCGGATCCATCGTTGTCTGGAACAACTCGACCCGCAGCGGCGAAGCTGCATCCTCCACGCTTATGTCGACGGCTACAGCCACGCGCAGATTTCCCAACGGTTGGGCACGCCGCTGGGCACGGTCAAAGCCTGGATCAAACGCAGCCTCAACGCTTTGCGGGAGTGCATGGGATGACCACTGAATCGGCGCAGGAACGTGATGAACTGGCCGGCGAATACGTGCTCGGCACACTCTCTGCTGAACAGCGGATAGAGGTGCAGAAACGCCTGCCGCATGAACCGGATCTGCGCGCGGCGGTGGACGCCTGGGAACGGCGGCTGCTGGAGCTGACGGACTATGCCGAAGCGCAGCAACCGTCGGCGTTCCTGTGGCCGCGAATCGAGCGCAGCGTCGAGCGACTGACGCCTGAAACGTCCACCACCTCGTGGTGGAATCTGCTGCCGCTGTGGCGCGGGCTGAGCGCTGCCGGACTGGCTGCGACGTTGGTCCTGGGTTCAATTCTGCTGACCCAGACCCCGCCTAAACCGAATTATCTGGTGGTGCTGGTCGCGCCGCAGGACAAGGCGCCAGGCTGGGTGATTCAGGCCAGTAATCCACGAGAAATTCAGTTAATCCCGCTGGGCGTGGTCGAAGTGCCGGCGGACAAGGCGCTGGAGTTCTGGACCAAGGCTGACGGCTGGCAAGGGCCGGTGTCGCTGGGACTGGTCAAACCGGGGCAGACGCTGTCGGTGCCGCTGGACAAATTGCCGCCGCTGCAACCGAATCAGCTGTTCGAGCTGACGCTGGAAGGCGCCAATGGCTCGCCGATCGGCAAACCAACCGGGCCGATTCAGGCGATTGGCCGAGCCGTCAAGGTGCTTTGAACCGGCGTCAACCGGCCTTGGCCATGCAACGCTTGTAGCGCTCATCCACGCGTTTGGCGAACCACGCCGTGGTCAGCTTGCGGGTGATTTTCGGGCTCTGCAAAACGATCCCCGGCAACACCGCACGCGGCAGTTTTTTCCCCTCCGCTTGCTCCGCCAGTTCGAACACCCGCTGATAAAGCTTGGTGTCTTCAAACTCCAGAGTCTTGCCCTTCTCCAGTTGATCGCGAATGGTCGGGTTGCGCATGCCCAGCGACTTGCCGAGGGTGCGCACCGCCAGTTCGGTACCGCCGGGCATGATCGAGTCGTAGCGGATCAAGTCGCCATCCAGCGCCAACGAGATGCCCGAGGCTCGGCTGACGGCGTTCTGAAACGCGGCATTGCGGCTGGCGTACCAGCCGGCGTTGAAATCCGCAAACCGATACAGCGGCTCGCGATAACTCACCGGGTAGCCAAGCAAGTGCGCGATGCCGAAGTACATGCCGCCACGGCGGGTGAACACTTCGTGGCGGATCGTGCCGTCTACCGGATACGGATACTCCTTGGCGTGCTGCTCGGCGAATTCGATGCTGACCTGCATCGGTCCGGCGGTGTGTACCGGGTTGAAGCCGCCGAACAAGGTGCGGCCCATCGGCACTCTGCCGATGAAGTCGTCAAAAATGGCGCTGAGTTCTTTTTCACTGCGTGCCGCGTTCAGGCGTTCGCTGTAGGTCTTGCCGTTGGTGGAGCGCACTTGCAGCGCGCCACTGACCAACAGACTGGGAATATGCACTTTGGCGGCACGACGGTCGATTTCGTCGCGGGCGATCTTGCCCAGCCCCGGCACCGTGGGGTCTACCTGAAAGGTGGACTCCTGCTCGGCCACGGCCAGCACCGAACACAGATTCTGCGTGGTCGGGCTGATGTTCTGTGCGGCGAACGCGGCGTAGATGTCGGTAGCCCAGCCTTGACGGTCGGGCACTTTCGCCGGCATCAGCCGCACTATTTCGGCTTTCACTTCAGCCGGCGCACGCGGTGCCGGCTCCTGGCTGCGCTGGCCGGCGCAACCGGCGAGCGCCAGCAGCGCGGCGAGGGTAATGAGTAATCGAGGGGTGTGCATGGCGCTCCTTGGCGTGCATTGAGGCAGGTTCACCATACGATCAAAGGCGTCACGCAGGCTAGGACTGTGACCTTGTGGTGAGGGGATTTATCCCCGATGAACTGCGCAGCAGCCCTCCAATATCAAAGCGGCCCGCTCCGCGCGCCATCGGGGATAAATCCCCTCACTACAGGTTTCCTTTCAGATCGGGAAATTCACCAAGATAAACTGATTGCAAAACGTTACTGCGAACTCCTATCATTTGCACCTGGAGTCGTATTTGCGCAGGGAGTTCCCCGCGCCGTTCTAATTTTCTCACCGGCCGTACGCCTCCAGGTATCGACATGCCCGCTCCAGCTCGACTCGCCGTCCCGTTTCGCCCGACGCTTCTCGCCCTGCTGTGCTCCCTGACTGTCACCGCTCACGCTGCCGATGAAAACGGCAAGGAGCTGGTGCTCGACAACGTCAACATCAACGCCCAGGCACTGACGCCCAACGCCCTGCCCCCGGTCTACGCCGGTGGTCAGGTCGCCCGTGGTGGTCAGCTCGGCGTGCTCGGCAATCAGGACATGATGGACGCGCCGTTCAGCGCCGCGTCGTACACCGAACAGCTGATTCAGGACCAGCAAGCGGAAAACGTTGCCGACGTGTTGCTCAATGATTCGTCGGTGCGTCAGGCCTCGGGCTTCTCCAACCAGGCGCAGGTGTTCATGATCCGCGGTCTGCCGCTGAACGGCGACGACATTTCCTATAACGGCCTGTACGGCGTGCTGCCCCGGCAGATCATTTCCACCGACGCGCTGGAGCGCGTGGAAGTGTTCAAAGGCCCCAACGCTTTCATCAACGGCGTAACCCCGACCGGCTCCGGCATCGGTGGCGGCGTCAACCTGCAACCCAAGCGCGCCGGCGACGAACCGCTGCGCCGCTACACCACCGATATCAACAGCGAAGGCCGCATCGGTCAGCACTTTGATATCGGCCAGCGATTCGGCGAAGACAACCGCTTCGGCGCGCGGATCAACCTGTCGCAGCGCGAGGGCCACACCGGCATCGATCACGAAAACCAGCGCTCGAAACTGTTCAGCATCGGCCTCGACTATCGTGGTGACGCGATACGTATTTCCGGCGACTTCGCCTATCAGAAGGAACGCGTCAACGGTGGCCGCAACTCGGTCAACCTCGGCACCGCCACGCACATTCCGGACGCGCCGTCGGCCGACACCAATTACGCGCCGAAGTGGGGTTACACCGACATCGAAGACACCTTTGGCATGCTCCGCGCCGAATACGACCTCAACGACAACTGGACCGCGTACGTCGCCGGCGGCGCCAAGCACACCCGCGAGGTCGGGCGCTACAATTCGACCACGCTGGTGGGCAACAACGGCGCCTCCTACACCACCGGCTCGTTCATCCCCCACGACGAGGACAACACCAGCCTGATGGCCGGCCTCAACGGCAAGTTCAACACCGGCGCGGTCAGCCACAAGCTCAATTTCGGCCTCAGCGGTCTGTGGGCCGAACAGCGCAGTGCCTATGATTTCGACCTGACCAAGTACGCCAACAACATCTACCACCCGGTGGAAACGCCGTCGCCGGTCGGTAATTTTTCCGGCGGCGACGTCAGCGATCCGGGCATCGTCGGCAAGACCTTCAACCGCAGCCTCGCGCTCTCCGACACCCTCGGATTCTTCGACGACCGCCTGCTGATCACCGCTGGCCTGCGTCGCCAGCAACTGGTGGTGCAAGGCTACAACTACGCCAGTTACGGCAGCGGCAGCCGCAAGTCGAGCTACGACGAATCGATCACCACGCCGGTCTACGGCATCGTGTTCAAGCCGTGGGAGCACGTGTCGTTCTACGCCAACCACATCGAAGGCCTGGCCCAGGGGCCGACCTCGCCGACCAGCGCCGGCGGCTTGCGTGTGACCAACGGCAACGAAGTCTACGCACCGGCGCGCTCCAAACAGACCGAGGCCGGGGTCAAGGTCGACATGGGCAGCTACGGCGCGAGCCTGGGCGTGTATCGCATCGAGCAGCCGAGCGACGGTTACTGCGAAATCAACAGCGCCACCACCTGCACTTACGTGCGTGAAGGCGAGCAGATCAACAAAGGCGTAGAGATGAACGTGTTCGGCGAGCCGATCAATGGCCTGCGCCTGATCAGCGGCCTGACGCTGATGGACACCGAACTGCGCAACACCCAGAACGGCGCCAACGACGGCAACCGAGCGATCGGCGTGCCGAGCTTCCAGTTCAACGCTGGTGCCGACTGGGATGTACCGGGCCTGCAAGGCGTGGCGCTGAATGCGCGGATGCTGCGCACCGGTGGCCAGTATGCCGACGCGGCCAACAACCTCAGCCTGCCGAGCTGGAACCGCTTTGACGCCGGCGCGCGTTACGCCTTCAAGGTCTCGCAGAAAGACGTGACGTTGCGTCTGGGCGTCGAAAACCTGGCCAACAAGAAGTACTGGGAATCGGCGCAGGGCGGCTACCTAACCCAGGGTGAGCCACGGGTGGCGAAGTTGTCGGGCACGATCGATTTCTAAACCGCTGCCAAAATGAAAAAGGCCCCGCAGCTTTACCGTTGCGGGGTCTTTTTTTTTCTGCGGCGAGTTATAAGCCCCCTTCGCGAGCAGGCTCGCTCCCACCTTGGAATGCGTTCGACTGTGGGAGCGGGCTTGCTCGCGAAGGGGCCGGCACTGGCTAGCCTTTCCATCTGATCCATACTTGATCCACAGCCAACGGAGGACAGGCCCATGAACCGCAGCGACGTACTGATCATCGGCGCCGGCCCCACCGGTCTGGTGCTGGCCCTGTGGCTGAGCAAACTGGGCGTGCGCGTGCGCATCATCGACAAGACCTCCGCGCCCGGCACCACCTCACGAGCACTGGCGGTGCAGGCGCGCACCCTGGAGTTGTATCGCCAGCTGGACCTGGCCGACACCGTGGTGCGCAACGGCCACAAGGTCGCGGCGGCGAATTTCTGGGTCAAGGGCAAACCGGTCGCGCAGTTGCCGTTGCAGCGCATCGGCGAAGGCCTGACGCCCTACTCGTTCATCGAAATCTTTCCCCAGGACCGACACGAACAGCTCCTGCTCGAACGCCTCGAAGACTATGACGTGGTAGTTGAGCGCAACACCGAGCTTGAGAGTTTCGAAGAAACCGGCGACGGCCTCACCGCGCACTTGCGCCTGCCCGATGGCGAACAGGAAATCTGCCAGGCCTGCTATCTGGCGGGATGTGATGGCGCCCGCTCAGTGGTGCGCAAAACCCTCGACACCGGTTTTCCCGGCGGCACCTATCAGCAGATTTTCTACGTCGCCGACGTCAAGGCCAGCGGCCCGGCGATGAACGGTGAGCTGCACCTGGATCTGGATGAAGCGGACTTCCTTGCGGTGTTTCCACTGGCCGGTGAAGGCCGCGCCCGACTGATCGGCACCGTGCGTGACGAACGTGCCGACCGCGCCGAAACCCTGCAATTTGCCGACGTCAGCAGCCGCGCCATCGAGCACCTGAAAGTGCACATCGACGAGGTCAACTGGTTCTCCACCTACCGCGTGCATCACCGCGTGGCCGAGTACTTTCGCAGCGGTCGGGCGTTTCTCCTCGGCGACGCCGCGCACGTGCACAGCCCTGCCGGCGGCCAGGGCATGAACACCGGCATCGGCGATGCAATCAATCTGGCGTGGAAACTCGCCGCCGTGCTCAACGGCAGCGCCACGGCGAAGCTGCTCGACACTTACGAAACCGAGCGCATCGCCTTCGCCCGGAGGCTGGTGTCGACCACCGACAAGGTGTTCACTTTCGTCACCGCCGAGGGGCGCATCGCCGATCTGCTGCGCACGCGCCTGGCACCGTTTCTGATCCCGAAAATGGCCACGTTCGAGGCCAGCCGCGAATTCCTCTTTCGCACCGTCTCACAGGTCACCCTCAACTACCGCGGCATGCCGCTGAGCCAGGGCACGGCCGGCCACGTCCACGGCGGCGACCGCTTGCCGTGGGCCCACGATGGTGAGGGGGATAACTACGAACCGCTAAGACAACCTTGCTGGCAGGTGCATGTATACGGCGACACCAGCGACGAAATGATCGCCTGGTGCAATGAACACCATCTGCCGCTGCACGTGTTCGACTGGCGGCCGGCGTTTGAAACGGCGGGATTGGGGCGTAACGGTTTTTACCTGTTGCGCCCGGATACCTATGTGGCGATAGCCGATAACAGTGCGGATCCGAAGGTGATCGAGCGGTACTTCCGGGATCACGGGATCCGGCCCTACTTCAACTTTCCGTGACCCTACACAGTCCCAATGTGGGAGCGGGCTTGCTCGCGAAGGCGTCGTGTCAGTCAACCTATTCGTTGCTGATACACCGCATTCGCGAGCAAGCCCGCTCCCACAGGGAGTTCTGCGGTGTCTGTCAGATCCCGGCCAGCGCCAGATCCATCGCAAAGTAGGTGAAGATCAGGTCCGCCCCCGCGCGCTTGATCGCGCCCAGGCTTTCGCGCACCACGCGATCTTCGTCGATTGCACCGGCCTGCGCGCCGAACTTGATCATCGCGTACTCGCCGCTGACCTGATACGCCGACAGCGGCAGGTTCGAGGCTTCACGAATGTCGCGGATGATGTCCAGGTACGCACCGGCCGGTTTGACCATCAGCGCATCGGCGCCTTCCTGCTCGTCGAGCAGCGATTCGCGCAGGGCTTCGCGGCGGTTCATCGGGTTCATCTGATAACTTTTGCGGTCGCCCTTCAGCGCGCTGCCACCGGCTTCGCGGAACGGGCCGTACAGCGCCGAGGCGAATTTGGTCGAGTAGGCCATGATCGGAATCTGGGTGAAACCGGCGGCGTCCAGCGCCTGGCGAATCGCCCGCACCTGGCCGTCCATCGCCGCCGACGGGGCGATCACGTCAGCACCGGCACGCGCCGCGGCCACCGCCTGTTTACCAAGGTTGATCAGGGTCTGGTCGTTGTCGACTTCGTGGTTGTGCATCACGCCGCAGTGGCCGTGATCGGTGTATTCGCAGAAGCAGGTGTCGGACATCACGATCATTTCCGGCACGGCGTCCTTGGCAATCCGCGACATGCGCGAGACCAGTCCCTCTTCGCGCCAGGTGTCGCTGCCGTTGGCGTCCAGGTGATGGGACACGCCAAAGGTCATTACCGACTTGATCCCGGCACGGGCATAACGCTCGATTTCACTGGCCAGCTTGCGCTCGGGAATGCGCATCACCCCGGGCATGCTCTTGATCGGCACGAAGTCGTCGATCTCTTCTTCGACGAAAATCGGCAGCACCAGATCATTCAGGCTGAACTCGGTTTCCTGGAACAGGCTGCGCAGGCTCGCATTGCGGCGCAGACGGCGGGGACGTGCTTCGGGGAACTGGCTGGACATGGCGCTTCCTGAAAACGGCAGATGAGACGAAAGTCGTAGGGGGCGAAGCTTATGCCTTCGGTGGGCGCAGGTACAAACCTGGATCAATCAACAGTGCGTTACCGAGGACGCAATAATCTGCGGGCGTCATCACTATTCCTGTGGGAGCGGGCTTGCTCGCGAAGGAGGTGTATCAGAACAAGACGTGTTGACTGACACGACGCCTTCGCGAGCAAGCCCGCTCCCACAGGGTTATGTGTGGCCTCAGGAAGGAATGGTCAACCCGCGCACCACAGCCGGGCGAGACAGAAAGCGCTCCAGCACCCGGGTCACGTTCGGGAAGTTGCTGATGCCCACTAGATCCCCCGCCTCGTAGAACCCGATCAGGTTGCGCACCCACGGAAACGTGGCGATGTCGGCGATGGTGTAGCGCTCGCCCATGATCCAGTCGCGACCTTCCAGGCGTTTATCCAGCACGCTGAGCAGGCGTCTGCTCTCCTCGACATAGCGATCACGCGGACGCTTGTCCTCGTAGTCCTTGCCGGCGAATTTGTTGAAGAAGCCGAGCTGGCCGAACATCGGGCCGATACCGCCCATCTGGAACATCAGCCACTGAATCGTCTCGTAACGCAGCGCGCCTTCCTGGGCGAGCAACTGGCCGCTCTTGTCGGCGAGGTAGATCAGGATTGCGCCGGATTCGAACAGCGGCAGCGGCTGGTCTTGCGGGCCGTGGGGGTCGAGGATCGCCGGGATCTTGTTGTTGGGGTTCAGCGACAGAAATTCCGGGGACATCTGGTCTTGCGTGTCGAAACCCACGCGGTGCGGCTCGTAGGGCAGGCCGATCTCTTCGAGCATGATCGAGACCTTGACGCCGTTGGGGGTCGGCAGGGAATAGAGTTGAATCCAGTCGGGGTACTGCGCCGGCCATTTCTGGGTGATGGGGAACGCGGACAGATCGGTCATGGGAAACATCCAGTCACATGGGAAGCGCTGATCATAATCCAGGAACCGTAACATTCTGCAGTTAGTGTGCAGAAGCCAGGATCGAACCAAGCGGCCTCAGTGGACTCTGAGCTATGTCTTTGCAAGGGAAGTACGACACGACATGGACAACACCCGGTGCTGGGAGCCCGCGGTGTAAGGGTTGGTCAGCCCCAACCGAATTTGCTGAAGAATCCTATATTCAATGACGAACCTCATGAGTTTCGCCAAACGCTTCAAACATCGCGCCTGCGTGGCCCTGCCCTCCCTGCTGGCGGTCAGTGCGCTGACCTTGTCGCTCGAATCGAGCCAGATTCGCGCGCAACCGGTGGACGGTACGCAGACGCTGATCTTCCTGCGCCACGCAGAAAAACCCGAGGGTGGTCTCGGCCAGCTCAACTGTCAGGGCCTGAACCGGGCGATCGAGCTGTCGACCCTGTTGCCGGAAAAATTCGGCAAGGCCGATTACGTGTTCGCCGCCAACCCGACGCGCAATGTCGAGGAAGGCGAACTGGACAATTCCTACAGCTACATCCGTCCGTTGATGACCATCAGCCCCGCCGCGATCAAGCTCGGCCTGCCGGTGAACATCGAGTTCTCTGCCAACGACACCAGTGATCTGGCGCGCGAACTGATCGAGGACAAGTACCACAACGCGACGATCTACACCGCCTGGTCGCACGGCTATTTGCCGGAGCTGATCAACAAGGTTGCCGGCAAGGCCGTCGGCGAGAAGCAGACCATCACCGATGACTGGGCGTCGGGCGATTTCGATTCGCTGTACGTGCTGACCCTGACCTGGCACAACGGCAAGGCCAGTTTGCAGAGCCACAGCTACAAGCAGGGGCTGGATAACGGCAAGGCGACCTGTCCGACTTGAGTTTTGCGCTGCCTGTACCGGCCCTTTCGCGAGCAAGCCCGCTCCCACAGGGGATCTGCGTCAGGCAGAAATTTCTGCCCAGTGGAGACCCAATGTGGGAGCGGGCTTGCTCGCGAAGAGGCCCGCAAGAGCACCCTCAAACCCGCTGATTCAGCCGCTCACGCAGATACTCAAGCACCGCCCCGCGCTCCCCGGCAAACTCGATCCGCCCGCCCTTCTTCTCACGCTGGAACGCATACATCGGGTCGTAATATTCGCGCAGCAACACGCTGATCCAGTCCCGGAACATCTCGACCGAACCGCTGCGCGCCTGCTCCGCCAAGGCCTCTTCCATCTGCAGGAACATCCGCTGATGGCGTTCGCCGCCCAGCCGGCGCTGGATATTGTTCAAACTCGCAATCAGCCGCTCGGCATACAGCGCAAAGCCCTGCTCGCCATGCACCGCGACAAACTCAGCGTGCAGGTTGATCACGTAATCCTGCAGAATCCGCTCGACCCGCTGCTCCAGGCTGTCTTCGAGCCAGACCATCGGCGCCACTTGCATGCCTCGGTACAGCGGCAGTGGCAAGGCACAACTGCCGACTACCCGGCTCTCGTCTTCCAGCACAAACTGCTGGATCCCGCCGGCGCGTTTTTTCAGCAGATCAACGGCCAGACGGTTTTCAAAATCGATGTTGGTCGGTTGGCCGGTGGCGCGCTTGCCGAAACTCGAGCCCCGATGATTGGCGTGGCCTTCCAGATCCAGACCATTACTCAACTGCACCAACAGTTCGGTCTTGCCGGTGCCGGTCATGCCGCCCAGCAGCACCATATCGCACTCGGCCACGGCCTGATCGATCGTCTCCAGCAGGAACGTACGCATCGCCTTATAGCCACCGCCGACACGCGGGTAATCAATCCCGCCCTCTTCCTTGATCCATTGCTGGACGATCTGCGAACGCAGGCCGCCGCGAAAGCAATACAGATAGCCGTCGGGGTGTGCCCGGGCAAACGCGACCCAGCCTTGAATGCGCTGCTCCCGCACTTCGGCAGAAACCAGCCGCTCACCCAGGGCGATGGCGGCTTGTTGTCCATGCTGCTTGTAGCAAGTCCCCACCTGCTCGCGCTCGCGGTCGTTCATCAGCGGCAGGTTGACCACGCCCGGAAACGCGCCGTGGGCAAACTCGATCGGCGCACGGGCATCCATCATCGGCCGGTCGTTGAGGAAAATATCGCGGTAATCGGTGCAGTCGCGTGACATCAGTTCACCTCGACTGCGTGGGTCTGTCGCTCGACCAGCTCGCCGATCGGCGCCAGGTTCAGGCCCAGTTCGGCAGCCACGGCGAGGAATTCGGCGTTGCCTTCCGGTGTAACTGCAATCAACAGACCGCCGCTGGTCTGCGGGTCGCACAGCACGCGCTTGTGCAACTCCTGCAGACGGCCGAGCTTGCTCGAATAGCTGTCAAAGTTACGCAAGGTGCCACCGGGCACACAGCCCTGTTCGAGGTAGTACTCGACGCTGTCCAGACGCGGCACGTGGTTGTAGCCGATACGTGCGGTCAGGTGGCTGCCGTCGGCCATTTCCACCAGATGCCCGAGCAGGCCGAAACCGGTAACGTCGGTCATCGCGGTGACGCCGGCCAGTTTGCCAAAACGGCTGCCGGGTTTGTTCAGGGTGCACATCCAGTCACGGGCCACGCCAATGTCGCTGGAACGCAATTTGCCTTTCTTCTCGGCGGTGGTGAGGATGCCGATGCCCAACGGCTTGGTCAGGTACAGCAGGCAACCGGCGGTGGCGGTGTCGTTGCGCTTCATGTGGCGCTTTTCCACCAGACCGGTCACGGCCAGGCCGAAGATCGGCTCCGGCGCATCGATCGAATGCCCGCCGGCCAGCGGAATACCCGCCGCGTCACACACCGCACGCCCGCCGCGAATCACTTCCCGCGCCACTTCCGGCGCCAGCACATTCACCGGCCAGCCGAGGATCGCAATCGCCATCAACGGATCGCCGCCCATCGCATAGATGTCGCTGATCGCATTGGTCGCAGCGATCCGGCCGAAGTCGAACGGATCGTCGACAATCGGCATGAAGAAGTCGGTGGTCGACACCACACCACGCTCGGCGTCGATCTCGTACACCGCCGCGTCATCACGCGAGGCATTGCCGACCCACAGTTTCGGGTCAAGGTTCTGCGCTCCGCTGCCGGCCAGAATCACTTCCAGCACCTGCGGGGAAATCTTGCAGCCACAACCGGCACCGTGGCTGTATTGGGTCAGGCGAATCGGCTCGCTCATGGGAGAGTCTCTGGCAATTGATGGGGCGGATTCTAGCAGAGCGCGGGCCGGCTGATTCTTGCGCTGAATGTCCGGGCCTCTTCGCGAGCAGGCTCGCTCCCACACGGGATCTCCAGTGGACACAGAGTCGGTGGGTGACAGAGAGCAAATGTGGGAGTGAGCCTGCTCGCGAAAGCTATCGAGCGCTCACCGCCACTTCATCGCCGGACCTATAAAGCCGCTCTATCCTGCCTCCCAAAAAAAACCGCCCTTTCGGGCGGCTAAAGTACTTCGACCATGATTCAGAAGCTTTGACTGAAGCTGATGTTGAACGCGCTGTCGTTGTTGTCGCTCGACACCTGGCCCGAGTAGCCGATGCCCAGCTTGCCGGTCGGGGTGACCTGGAAGTCGATGCCGGCTTCGAGCAATGCGCTGTCCTTGGCGATGGGTACGCCCTGGGTGCTGAACGAGGCGCCGCCGTCGATGAAGGTAAGGTCGGCGTCAGGTTTGGTGTCGCCGTAGGCATGCCGCCAGCCGATGGCCGCGCGTGGCGTCAGTTGGCTGCCGTTGGCCAGGGTCACCAACTTGCCGATGCGCACACCGAGGGTCGAGTAAGTGATGTCCTGATCGGCGTCGGCCTTCAGGCGCCCCACTCCCCCTTTTTCCTTGCCGGTGTCGCTGTCGTAGTTGACGTAGGCCAGCCCGGCGAACGGTTCGATGGCAACGCCTGCCGCGTTGATCGCGTAACCCACTTCACCGAACACCTGCGCACTGCGCGCGTCGTAATCGGCCTTCAGGCGATCGTTGTAAGTACCGACGCTGACATCGCGTTTGGTCTCGATGCTGTGCCAGCTGTAAGCCGCGCCGAGGCGCACCGCCAGTGCATCGAATTGCGAGTTCAGATAACCGGCGAGGTGGTAGCTGTCGACCTTGGCATCGGAGTTGCGATCATGCGCGTTGAGATTGCTGCGGGTATAGCCGGCCGCCATCCCGGCACGCCAGGTGTCATCCAGCGCCTTGTCGGTGCCGAGCATGAAACCGCCGAGGTTGCGATCAACTTTTGCCGTGTTGCTGTCGCCGCCCATGTCGCCCCAGGCACCAATGGCCCGGATCCAGCCGACCATTTCCCCGTGGCAACCGTTGCTGCTCAGTTGCGTGTCGCTCGGTGCCAGGGTTTTGCGTGGATCATCCGCAGCGCTGCACGACGGCTGGCGCATACGGTCATTAACCGCCTCACGGATGAAGCGCGAGTCCTCAAGCATGGCGCTGGCAGTGCTGGCGTGGATTTCCCCGGAGAGGCTGTCGAACGCGTTACGCGCGCCTGCTACGCTGAGGTTGACGATCTGGTTCTGCAACGCCGCGCCGGCCGCTCCGTTATTGGACAGTGCCGTGGCGGTGCCGCGCTGGTTGCCCGTAGCAGCGACATCGGCGAACGAGTTGCCGTTGCGGCTCACGGCCAGGGTCACCGAATCGGCACCGTAGATCAGCGAGCTGTTAAGGAACGCGTACTGCGGCAGATCGGTGGCACTGAAGGTGCCGGTCACACCACCGCCCGCAGTGATCAGCGAGTAAGTGGTGTTGCCGGTGAACGGCGCCAGGCTGTTGACCACCAGACCGCCGCCCAATGCCGCCGTACCACCCACCGCCAGAGGCGTGGCGGTTGGCGAGCTGACGGTCAGCGCCAGTACACCATCGCTGCTGTTGGTCAGGTTGCCGGCCACGCTCAAGGTGCCGTCAGCGCCACCGGAAGCCACCACACCGTGGTTGACCACCGAACCGACGCTGCCATTACCGCTCAGGCCTGCGCCGTTGGCGACCGTGACTTGTGCGCCCAGCGAAGCCCGGGCCGCACGGCTGCCGACTTGCAGCAGGCCTTGATCGACGGAAACCGTACCGCTGAACGGTTGATTGCCGACCATCAACAGGCGACTCACGCCGCGTTTGAACAGCGCGCCGGTGCCGTTGAGCACACCATTGAACTGGCCATCGGTGTTTTGCTGGAACACCAGCGTGGCGTTGTCGGTGATGTTGCCTTGCAGACTCGTGGTGTTACCGATCAGCGTACCGCCACTGACGGTGGTGCCACCGCTGTAGGTATTGGCGCCAGTCAGCACGAGGGTGCCGGAATCGAGTTTCTCGATACCGCCGGTGCCGATCAGCGGCACGTCGATTTCAGCACTGGCCCCGGCATTGACCCGCACCGGCGCCAGGCTGCCGTCCGCACCGTTGACTGGCGTCAGCGTACCGCCAGCGCCCGGCACCAGGCTGTAGCCGCCGGTGAGGAACTGCAGACCGGTGAAGTTCTGATTGCCCTGCACAGTGACGGTACCGGCCTGGCCACCAAACACTGCGAACTGACCATTGGACGCCAACGCCTGCGTGCCGCTCGGATCGGTCCAGTTGGTGCCCGGGCCCCACACGCCACTGCCGCCACCGATGCTGCCATCAGGGTTGGTAGTGCCGCCGTTCCAGAACTGCACCTCACCCGGCGTGCCTTGTACCAACAGGTTGACCTGATTGGCGATCGCGGTTTGCAGGGTCAGGTTGGCCGCCGATACCGGCAGGCTGCCGTAGACCAGCCCGTTGTCGGTCAGGCTGCCACCGTAGCGGAACAGTTGATAGACCCCGGTGCCGAAACCGCCGGCGTTGCTGATATTCAGCGTGCCGTCGAGGGTCAGGTTACCGGCGACGTTGACCACCGTGGTGGAGCTGGCGGCCGAGCCGAGGCTGAAGTCCAGGTTGGTGCCCGAGAACAGCGCCAGCGAGCCGACCGACAACGGTGTAGCCGTGCCGCCACCGGTCAGCGTCGCACCGCTGGCCAGTTGCACGTTGCCGCCCAGTTGTCCGCTGCCACCGACTTTCGCGCCACTGGCGACGTTGACGTTGGCACTGTTGAGCACGCCGTTGACGATCAGGTTGCCGGCCTGCACCGAAGTGTCACCGGTGAAGGTGTTGTTGCCGGTCAGGAGCAATTGGCCGGTGCCGGTTTTGTTCAGCGTGCCGGCGCCGGTGAGGTTGCCGGTGTAGCTGCCGTCGGCGTTCTGCGCGAAGGTCAGCGCCGCGTTGTTGACGATGGCGCCTTGCAGGCTGCTGGTGTCGCCAGTGGTAGTGCCAGCGTTCAGCGTGGTGCCGCCGCTGTAGGTGTTGGCGCCGCTAAGCAGCAGATCGCCGTTGCCGTTTTTCACCAGGCTGCCGGTGCCGGTGATGGCGCCGAGCAGCGTGGTGTTCTGGTTGCCGGCCAGGGTCAGTTGCGACCCCAGATTGATCGCGTTGGCCAGTTGCAGCGCCGAGGGGCTGTCGAGGCTGGCGTTGCCGGTCACGCTCAGTGCACCGCTGCTGATCGCGCTGTTATTGCCCAGCACCAGCGTACCGCCAGCGAGCTGAGTACCACCGCTGTAGGTGTTGCTGCCGTTGAGGGTCAGGCTCGAAGCGCCAGACTTGATCAGGTTGCCCGCCCCACTGACTACACCGTCGAGGGTCAAGGCGTTGCTGCCAGCGACAGTCAGGCCACCGTTCACCACCACATCGTTGCCCAGCGTGACGGTCGCGTTGCTGTCCAGCGCGGTGCCGTCCGCAGCGGTCAACACACCGCTGCCGAGCGCTGCGTTGTTGCCCACGACGATCTTGCCGCCATTGAGCGCGGTGCCGCCGGTGTAGCCGTTGGCGGCGTTGAGCACCAGCGTGCCGGTGTCGTATTTGCCGAGGGTGCCGCTGCCGTTGAGTGCCACGCCAACGGTCGCGGTGGCGTTCGGATCGACTCGAACCGTGGCGTTACCCAACGAACCGTTGACCAGATTCAGCGAACCCGCGGTGCCGTCCTGCAGGCTGTAGCCATCGGTGACGAACTGCATGCCGGTGATGGTTTGTGCGCCGTTCACGGTGACCGTGCCCGCCGTTCCCTGGAACACCGCGAAGTTGTTGGTCCAGGCCTGATTGGTGGTGCCGTTGACGTCGGTCCAGTTGGTAGTGCCGGTGCCCCAGGTGCCGCTGCCGCCATCGACCGAGCCGTTGGCCACCAGTTGGTTGCCGTCCCAGAACTGCACGGTGACGCCCGGTGCGGTAACCAGCAGGTTGATCTGGTTGGCCAGCGCGGTTTGCAGGGTCAGATCGCCCGGGGTGACGCTGCCCGGCACCGTGCCGATCAGCATGCCGTTGTCGGTCAGGCCCCCGGTGTAGTTGATCAACCGGTACACACCGCTGCCGAAACCGCCGATGTCGCTGACATTGAGGTTGCCGTCGAGGGTCAGGTTGCCGCCGACATTCACCAGCGCATTGCCGCCACCGGAAACCGGCGTGCCCAGTCCGACATCGAAATTGGAGTTGGCGTTGAACACCAGCGAGTTCACCGACAGGGTGCTGCCGGTGGCGCCGGCCAGATGACCGCCGTCGGCCACGGTCACCGCGCCGCCCAGCGAGCCGCCGCCCGTCAGGGTGCCGCCGCTGTTGACCAGTACGCTGGCGCTGTCCAGCGAGCCACTGACGTTCAAGGTGCCGGCGTTGACCGTGGTGTTGCCGGTCAGGCTGTTGAGGCCGGTCAAGGTCAGGGTTCCGGTGCCGAGCTTGTTCAATTCGCCGGTTCCGGTGAGGACACCGGCGAAAAGGCTGCTGGCGTTGTTGCCGCCGATGCTCAGGGTGTTACCGCCACCGATCAGTGCGGTGCCGCTGCCGGTCAGACTGGCGAGGCTGCCGGAGCCGCCGAGATTGAGAGTTGCCGCAGCGCCGAGGTTGACCCCGGCATTGCTGCCCAGTGCCGAGTTGCCCAGTGTCGTGAGGCTGCCAGATTGCACATCAAAGGTGCCGCTGAAGGTGTTGTTGCCGGACAGCGTCAGGTCGGCCAGACCATTCTTGGTCAGGGTGCCCGCCCCGGCGATCACGCCACCGAGCGTCAGGTTGTTGTTGCCAGCCACACTCAGGTTGGCATTGACGTTGACGTTGTTGGCCAGCACCAGCGGCGCGGTGGTGTCGAGGGTAGAAGCGCCCGCCACGGTCACCGCGCCGGAGCCCAGGCCCGCCGAGGTGCCGAGGGTCACGGTGCCGGCGTTCAGTGTGGTGCCGCCGCTGTAAGTGTTAATGCCGTTGAGGGTCAGGTTGGACGCGCCGTTCTTGATCAGACCGCCGGTGCCGCTGACCACGCCGCTGAGCGCGACGTCGCTGCTGCCGGTATTGGTCAGATTGGCGTTCAGCACCACGTTGTTGCCCAGCGACACCGCGGTGTTGCTGTCCAGCGCCGAGGCACCGGCCACGGTCAGGTTGCCCAGACCGAGTGCGCCGTTGCTGCCGGCGGTCAGGGTGCCGGCATTGAGGGTGACGCCACCGAGGAAGTTGTTGGCACCGCTCAGGATCAGGTTGGCCGCGCCGTTCTTGGTCAGGCTGCCGGCGCCATTGATCGCGCCGCTCAGTGTCAGATCGTTGCTGCCGACGACACCGAGGTTGCCCGCCAGGTTGATCGCGTTACCCGCCGTGAAGGCGCCGCTGGCATCCAGTGTGGTGCCGTTCGCCGCGTTCAGGGTGGCCGAGCCCAGCGCGCTGTTCGACGCCAGAATCAAGCCGCCCGCATTCAGCGCCACCGGCCCGAGGAAAGCGTTGTTGCCACCAAGAGTCAGGCTGGCCGAACCGTTCTTGATCAAACCGCCGGTGCCGGAAATGACACCGTTGAGGGTCAGCGCATTACTGCCCAGCAGGGTCAGATTGCCGTTAAGTGTGGCGGCATTGCCCAGGGTCACGGCCGTGTTGCTGTCCAGTTGCGTGCCGGCGTTGGCAATCAGTGCGCCGGTGCCCAGTGCGGTGTTGCTGCCGACCACCAGGGTGCCGCCGTCCAGTTGCGTACCACCGGTGTAGCTGTTGGCGCCGTTGAGTACCAGGGTGCCGGCGTCAAGTTTGTTGAGGATACCACTGCCGTTGATGTCCACGCCGACCGTGGCGGTCACGCCCGGATCAACCCGCATCGCCGTGGTGCCACCGCTGCCATTGACGGCGGTCAACAGACCCGACGTGCCGTTGACCACGTTGTAGCCATCGGTGAGAAATTGCATCCCGGTGAACAGTTGGGTGCCGTTGACCGACACTGTACCGGCCGTGCCCTGGAACACCGCAAAATCGCCGGCCCAGGTCTGGTTCAGCGTGCCGTTGGAATTGGTCCAGTTGGTGCCGCCGGCAGTCCATGTACCGGTGCCGCCGTCCACATTACCATTCGGGATGGTCTGGCTGCCGTCCCAGAAGCGCAGGTTCGTGTTAGGCGCCGACACCACCAGATTCACCTGATTGCCAAGGGTCTGCACAAGGATGTCGCCCAGGCCATAACCCACCGGCACACCGGCCACGGTCAGGCCGTTGTCGGTCAGTGCGCCGATGTAGTTGAACAAGCGATAGACACCCACGCCAAAGCCGCCGGCATCGGTGACGTTGAGGTTGCCGTCGAGGGTCAGGTTGCCGCCGATGTTCATCAGCGAGGAGGTCGATGGCGTGGCGAGGCTCGCGTCGACATTGCTGTTGGCGGCCAGCACCAGTGACCCGGCAGACAGGGTGTTGCCCGAGGACAACGCCAGATGGCCGCCACTGTTGATGTTCACCGTGCCGAGCGCCGAGCCGGTCCCGGTCAGGATCCCGCCGGTGTTGACGTTGACCTGCGCGCTGGCCAGCGAACCGCTGAGGTTCAGGATGCCGCCGTTGATCGCCGTGTTGCCGGTGATGCCGTTGATCCCGGTGAGATTCAACGTCCCGGTGCCGACCTTGGTCAAGCCGCCGTTACCACCAAGGTCGCCGTCGAAGGTGCTGGTGCTGCTGACCCCGCCCACGGTCAATGTGTTGCCGCCGCCGATCTGCACGCTGCCGCTGCCGCTCAGGCCGTTGAGGCTGGCGTTGCTGCCGAGGTTGAGGCTGGCGCCGGCGCTGACATTGGCCCCGGAGGTGTTGCCCAAGGCTCCGCTGCTCAGGGTAGTGACGCTGCCGGAGACGATGTTCAGCGCACCGGTGAAGGTGTTGTTGCCGGCCAGGGTCAGGTCCGACAGACCGTTTTTGGTCAGGCTGCCGGCGCCGTCGATGATGCCGTTGAGGCTCAGGTCGTTATTGCCCGCGACGGTCAGCCCGGCGTTGAGGGTGATCGTATTGCCGATGCCGAACGAGGCACTGTTATCGAGAGTCGCCGCGCCGCCGACGGTCAAGCCACCACTACCCAGACCGTTGGCATTGCCCAGGGTCAGAGTGCCGGCGTTGAGGGTGGTGCCGCCGCTGAAGGTGTTGTTGCCGTTGAGTGTCAGATTCGCTGCGCCGTTCTTGATCAACTGGCCGGTGCCGCTGGTGACACCGCCGAGGGTCAGGTTCTGCGTACCACCAACACTCAGCGCCGCGTTCAGCACGACCGCGTTGGCCAGGCTGACCAGCGGCGAACTGCTGTCGAGCGTTGCCGCACCACCGACCGTCAACGCACCGGTGCCGAGCGCCGAACTGTTGCCGGCGGTCACTGTACCGGCGTTCAGCGTGGTGCCGCCGGCGTAGGTGTTGGTGCCGTTGAGGTTGAGATTGGCCGCGCCGTTTTTCACCAGGCTGCCGGCACCGGCGACGGTTCCGGTGAGGGTAAGATCGGCGCTGCCACCGATGTTCATCGCACCGGCCAGGTTGACCTGATTGCCCAGCGTGACGGCAGTGTTGGTGTCCAGCGTGGTGCCGGCTGCCGCGTTGAGCGCACCGCTGCCCAGCGCGGTATTGCTGCCGACAATCAGCTTGCCGACGTTCAGCGCGGTGTTGCCGAAGTAGGTGTTGGCGCCGTTGAGGATCAGGTCGGCCGGGCCGCTTTTGGTCACACCACCGACCCCGGAGACCACGCCTGCGAGGGTCAACGCGTTGCTGCCGCCGATGGTCACGTTGCCGCCGAGGTTGACGTTGTTCGCCAGGCTGGTCGCGGTGCTGGCGTCCAGCGTCGTGTTGTTGCCAGCGTTGAGCACGCCGGTGCCGAGCGCGGTGTTGGAGCCGACGATCAGTGTCCCGGCGTTCAGCGACGTAGAGCCGGTGTAGGTATTGGCGCCGGTGAGGGTCAGGGTCGAAGCGCCAGTCTTGATCAGGTTGCTGCTGCCGCTGATCACGCCGCCGAGGGTCAGCGGGTTGGCACCGCCGGCAGTCAGGTTGGCGTTCAGGGCAATCGCGTTGTTCAGCGTCACGTTGGCGCTGCTGTTAAGCGTTGCGCCCGCACCGCCCACGGTCAACGTGCCGGTGCCGAGTGCCGCGCCGTTGCCGACGGTCAGGCTGCCGGCGTTGAGCGCGGTGCCACCGGTGAAGGTGTTGGCGCCGTTGAGGGTCAGGTTGGCCGTGCCGTTCTTGATCAACTGGCTGGCGCCGCTTAGCACGCCGCCGAGGATCATGCCGTTGCTGCCGCCGATGGCCAGGTTGCCGTTGAGGGCGACGTTGTTGTTGAGGATGACCGAGGTGTTGCTGTCGAGGGTCGCGGCATTCGCGACGGTCAGGTCGCCGCTGCCCAATGCGGCGGCGTTGCCAACGGTCAGGGTGCCGGCATTCAGCGTGGTTCCGCCACTGAAGGTGTTGGCGCCGTTGAGAATCAGGTTGGCCGCGCCGTTCTTGGTCAGCCCGCCACTGCCGCTGACCACACCACCGAGGGTCAGGTTGGCGTTGCCGGCGATGTTCAGGTTGCCGCCGAGGGCGACCGCGTTGCTCAGCGCCACGGTGGTGCTGGCGTCGAGGGTGGTGCCCGCCGCCGTGGTCAGTGCGCCGGTGCCCAGCGCGGTGTTGGAGCCGACGATCAGCGTCCCGTTATTCAGCGCGGTGCCACCGGAGAACGTGTTGTTGCCGCTGAGGGTCAGGTTCGCGGTGCCGCCCTTGATCAGGTTGCCGGCGCCGCTGATGACGCCACTCAGGCCCAACGCCTGAGTGCCACCGATGGTCAGCCCGCCCGCCAGCGCCACAGCGTTGGCCAGCGTCACCGCCGTGGTCGCATCCAGTGTAGTGCCGGCCGCAGCGTTCAATGCGCCTGTGCCGAGGGCAGTGTTGCTGCCGACGAACAAGCTGCCGCCATTGAGCGCGGTGGTGCCGCTGTTGGTGTTGTTGCCGGTCAGGGTCAGGCTGGCGCTGCCGCTTTTGGTGATCGCGCCAGTGCCGGAGACGATGCCGCCCAGGGTCAGCGCATTGCTGCCGAGCACGTTCAACGCACCGGTGATGCCGAGGTTGTTGCCCAGCGTCACGTTGCCGGTGCTGTCGAGGCTGGTGCCGTTGCTGGTGTTGAGGACACCGGTACCCAGTGCGTTGTTGTTGCCGACACGCAAGGTCCCGGCACTGAGACTGGTGATCCCGGTTTAGGTGTTGTTGCCATTGAGGGTCAGGCTGCCGCTGCCGGTCTTGGTCAGGTTGGCGGCGCCGCTGATCACCCCGCCCAAGGTCAACGCACCGGTGCCGGTTGCAGTGAGGGTGCTGTTGAGCGTGATCGCGTTAGCCAGTGAAATCGGCGTCGTCGCCGAAATGCTCGAAGAGCCGCCGACGGTGATGCCGCCGTTACTGAACGCCTGATTGTTGCCTACCAGCACCACACCGCCGTTGAGCACGGTATTGCCGGAGTAGGTGTTGATACCGTTGAGGTTGAGCTGGCCGCTGCCAATCTTGGTCAGGCCGCCCGTGCCGGAAATCACCCCGTTGAGGGTCATGCCGTTGATGCCCTGCAGGGTCAGGCCGCTCGCGCCCAGGTTGATCTGGTTGGCCAGCGTCAAACCGGCATTGCTGGCCTGCAGGATCCCGCCGTTGGACGTCAGCACGCCGCTGCCGAACGCCGCGTTGTCGTTGAACTGCGCGACACCGCCATTGAGCGTGGTGGCGCCGCTGACCAACGGCCCCTGCAAGGTCCAGGTGCCGCTGTTGAGGGTCAGGTTGTTGAAGTTGACGTAGGTGGCGCTGGACGCCGTGCCCGTCCCGGTGGTGCCGCCGCCGAGGCCGATCGGGTTTTGCAGAATCAGCGTGTTGGTACCCGCCGCGCCGCCATCGATCGTTCCGGTCGGGGCGAAGGTCAGGTTGATGCCGATCAGGCCACCGAGGCCGACGGAGACTTGCACACCGTCGCCGACGTTAACGCTGGAACCGGTGATCGCGTAGAAGGTGTTGGTGCTGCCCGCCCCCATCGACACACCGCCGGTGATGTTGCCGGCGTTGGTGAAGGTGTTGCCCGCCACGGACGTTTCGAACGCAATCCGGCCATTGATGGTGCCGCTGGCACTGTTGGTCATGTTGACTTGCGAACCGCCATACACCCCGACCACCGGGGTATCGGCCAGGGTGATGCCGCCGACCGACAGCCCGGTGGAGGTGATGGTGCCGTCGTTGGTGATGGTCGTGGTGCCCGACACTGAGTTGTTCACGGCAATCCCCAGCCCGTCGATGCTGGTCAGGTTGAGCCCGAGCAACATGCCGGTGCCGCGAATCAGCCCGGTGGCGTTGTTGACGATGCTCACCGTGCTGGTCGCGCCGGTACCGATGAACGCACCGCCACTGAGGATCGACACCAGGCCCAGCAAGGCCGGGTCGAGGGTGCCGGAGTTGTTCAGGTTGATGTTGGCCCCGGTCAGGTTAAGCACCTTGCCGCCCAGGGTGGCGTTCATCTGCGCTCCGTTGGTGACGTTGACCGTCAGGCCGCTGGTGGCACTGCTGTAGTCATTGAGAAACAGCGGCAGCGTCGGGACGCCCGAACAGGTAATCGTCGAACCTGCCGCCGAGCAGGTCGCGAGCGCCTGCTCGCTGACGCCGCCGAACAACAGTCCGGCAACGCTCAGGTGCACAGCAAGGGAAAGTGGGGAAAAACGCGAAACGAGGGCGACACCAAACCTTGCTTCCACGGGCTACTCCTTGTCGTGGCCAAATTCTTCCTTGAAGGCGTGGGAGACGTGCTTATTCCACACGCGAATCAAGACTGCGACGGTCATCACAAAACCGCGTCTTGGCTGACAAGCTAGTAGACGCCCCGCGATGGGGCACTGATTAAATGGTGTTAATACTTTAATACTAGGGCCTTCTAAACCGCGGGTTTCGGCCAGTAAACACTGGGTTTGGCGACACCTGACTAACCCTGTGGGAGCGGGCTTGCTCGCGAAAGCGGTGTATCTGTGAAGGATGTGTCAGCTGACCCGACGCCTTCGCGAGCAAGCCCGCTCCCACAAGGGGAAATGGGTGTATCTGGAAAACTGGTACGCCTTGTGCAAACGTTTGCGACCTGCCTATAACGGCTTTTTCGTAACAAAACCGTACAGACCCGCAGAATCCGGGCCTCGATCCGCAAAAAAGGACTTTGAATGCACGTTGCTTCCCTTCTTCGCGCCCCGTTTGCGCGCACGTTTGCTGTTTCCCTGCTACTGACCGGCGTTACCGGAGTTCTCAGCCACAGCGCATTGGCGCAACCGGCGCTGCCCGACGAATCCGCTCAGGGCGAAGCCCTCAGCCCGGAAGCTGCCCCGCCGAAAAAAGGCGCGTATCTGTCGGACTGGTATAATCAGGACCTGACGCTGATCGGCAGCAAGGACATCAGCTTCGGGCCGCAACCGGCCGACGATATCTACCTGGAATACGAGTACTTCGGGCGCAAGGGTCCGTTCGAGCTGTACGGCTACGTCGACATTCCGAAGATCTTCAACATCGGCAACAGCCACGACAAAGGCGTGTGGGATCACGGCTCACCGGTGTTCATGGAACACGAGCCGCGCATCTCCATCGACTACCTCGCCGGCCGCAGCCTGGCCATCGGCCCGTTCAAGGAATGGTACGTGGCGTTCGACTGGATCTACGATCACGGCAGCCGTAAAGAGAACCGCGCCAACACCCTGTACAGCGGCTTCGGCACCGACATCGACACCCATTCGCGGGTCAACCTGTCGGCCAACCTGTACGGGCGCTACCAGTGGGAAAACTACGGCGCGAGCAATGAGTATTCGTGGGACGGCTACCGCGCGCAGCTCAAGTACATCGTGCCCATCGACAAATTCAGCAACGGCGCGTCGCTGACCTACATCGGTTTCACCAACTTCGATTTCGGCTCGGACATTCACAAGGACAATCCGGCGCGCACCGCCAATGCCACGGTGGCGACCAACGTGCTGTTGTACTCGTTCACCCACCTGCGCTTCACCTTGGTCGGCCGTTACTTCCATAACGGCGGCAACTGGGAGGACGGCAGCGAGCTGAACTTCGGCGACGGCAATTTCCGCGCGCGCTCCAACGGTTGGGGTTACTACGCCGGCATCGGATACCAGTTCTGAAATCAGGAGATTCTCATGCAAGCAATGACCCGTCTGACCTTGGCCGCTGCGGCTCTGCTCTCTTCTACCACCTGGGCGACTGAAGCGCCGATCCAGCCGAAAGTCGTGCTGATCACCATGTTCGCCCCCGAGGCGCAGAACTGGATCGAGCGCCTCGATCTCAAGCAGGAAATCCGCGTACCGGGCCTGTCCGCCGAGTACCCGACCATCCGCTGCAACGCACAACAGGTGTGCCTGCTGACCACCGGCATGGGCCAGACCAATGCCGCCGCCTCGACCCTGGCACTGGCCCTGTCGCCGAAATTCAACCTGCGCAAAAGCTGGTTTCTGATCGCCGGGATCGCCGGCATCAGCCCGAAACACGGAACCATCGGCACCGCCGCGTGGGCGCATTACCTGGTGGAATTCGGCACGCAATGGGAGCTGGATTCGCGCGATGTGCCGGCGAGCTGGCCGACCGGTTACCTCGGTATCAACACCAAGGGTCCGAACGAAAAGCCGCCGCTGGACTACAAGACCGAAGTCTTCGAACTCAACCCGACACTGCAGGCCAAAGCCTTCGCCCTGAGCCACAAGGTCGAACTGAGCGAGAGCAAGGAGTCGGCGGCGTGGCGCCGGAAATACCCGTCGGCCCCGGCCAATCAGCCGCCCGTGGTCACGCGCTGCGACACGCTGGCGGGCAACACCTGGTACTCCGGTACGCGCCTGAGCGAACGCGCCGAGGTCTGGACCAAACTGTTGACCGATAACAAGGGTGAATACTGCACCACACAACAGGAAGACAACTCCACCTATGAAGCGCTGCTGCGTGCCAGTCGCGAAGGTCTGGTGGATGTGCAGCGTCTGGCCGTGGTGCGTGCCGGCTCTGACTTTGATCGGCCTGCTCCGGGCGGCAGCGAAGTGGACAATCTGCTCAAGTACGCCGATCAGGGCGGCTTTGTGCCGGCGCTGGAGAATCTCTATCGCGCGGGTAATCCGCTGGTGCAGGACATACTGAAAAACTGGTCGGCGTGGGAAAACGGCGTCCCGCAATCCTGAGTCCTGCGCCAATCAATTGTAGGAGTGAGCCTGCTCGCGATAGCGGTGTGTCAATTACAAATGGGTTATTTGACATACCGCTATCGCGAGCAGGCTCACTCCTACAGAGGGACGTGGTGCTTAGGGAATCAAAATGACTTTGTCGCCACTGCCCTGATTCACCTCTGCATAGCGCTGCAACCCTTCCGCCAATGGCACCTCCACCAACCCCTGCGGCAACGGCAACAGATCCTCATCAAAGAACCGCCCGAACTGCTCGAGCATCGCCGCACAGGCTTGCACGCCGTACAGCAGCGAGTTGATCCCGACCACCGAACCGCCCTTGCGGTACAACGCCAACGCCGGCAGCTGCACATGGCCATCGACCGGTGCGGCGATGATCGCGATGCGCCCGAACGCGGCCAGTGCCGCCACCGAGGCCGGCAGCCAGAACCCCGTGGTGTCGAAGATCACGTCAGCGCCGCCGCTGTACACCGCGTTGACCTGCGCGCCGAGGTCCTCGGGTTTATCCAGCTGAATCGTCGCATAGCCCTGCGCCTGCAACTCCTTGACCTGCTCCGGCCGCCGCGCCGCTGCCAGTATCTGCGCGCCGCGCACCTTGGCCAGCGCCAACGCCGCCGTGGCCACCGCGCCGCCGCCGATCACCAGCAAACGGGTTTCAGCGCTCACCAGACTGCGCTCCAGCGCATCCCACGCCGTGGTGTAAGGCACACCGAGGCTGGCCGCCTGGGCGAAACTCAAGTGCGACGGTTTGTGCGCCACGCCATTGGCCGGCAGTTTGACGAACTGCGCGTGCGAGCCATCGGCGAAAAAGCCCAGCTCACGCCCGGTGCCCCAGACTTGCTGACCGATCAACGCCGGCGGCCCTTCGACCACGACACCGGCAAAATCGCGCCCGGGAATTCGCGGCAATGTGGTGTACGGAAACCGTCCGAGCACGTTCTTCACGTCACTGGGATTGAGACCGGCCGCCTTGATCTCGACCAGCACTTCATAAGCGCCGGGCACCGGGGTCGGTACGTCGACGAAATGCAGGGAAGACAGATCGCCGGTTTTATCGAATTGCAGTGCTTTCATGAGGACATCCATCAAAGGGAAAAGGAATTCAGGACAGCCAACCGGCGACCAGTTGCCGGCCCATCGGCCACAGCTGCTCACCCGCGAGCATGCCCAGCAGCCCCACCAGCGCGATGGCCGGAGGTGCCGGGGAACGGAAGTCCAATGCGCCATAGAGCAGGCCGACACCCAGACCGATGGCCAGCGAAATCAGGTAGTTCATGGAGGAAACTCCGCCGCGTGAAAGGAATGGGCAGAGTCTAGGGAAGGATCGGCAGAGGTGTCGGCCAAGGACTTCTGAATTTCGGCCAAATCCTGGAAAGTCACCACAAAACCCTGTGGGAGCTGGCTTGCCAGCGATAGCGATTTGTCTGCCATGAAGATGTTGAATGTGCCGACGCCATCGCTGGCAAGCCAGCTCCCACAGGATTGTGTTCAATCAGTGGAGAATTGCGAAGGCGCCACGCCCAGCTCGCGCCGGAACATGTCACTGAAACTGCTCGGCGAATACCCCAGCTCGCGAGCGATCGCGCTCACCGGCACGCCCTGAATCAACTCGGCCACCGCCGTCGCCAGTTGCACCTGCCGCCGCCATTCGGCGAAGCCCATGCCGAGGCTGTCCTTGAACAGCCGCGCCAGCGTGCGCACGCTGGCCCCGGCGTTTTCCGCGTGCTGTTCGAACGGAATGTCCAGCGACGGTGACGCCATCACCGCCTGGCACAGATTCATCAGGCGCCGGTCGGAATCGTCCGGCAGCGGGATCTTCAATTGCGAGCGCCGGGCACGCTTGAGCTCCAGCAACGCCAGCCCGACCAACGCGTCGTAATAGGCCGGCTCACCGCTATCGCCCTGCTCCACCAGCCCGACGATCAACTCGCGCAACAGCCCTCCGACTTCAATCACCTGCACTGTCGGATCCAGCGTTGCCGCCAGCACCGGGCGCAGGTAGATATTACGCATCTGCAAGTCCGACACCACGCGAATTCCATGCGGCACCCCGGGTGGCAACCACACCGCGCGCTGCGGCGGCACCACCAGTGCCTCATGCGGGGTCTCGACCCACATCACCCCGCTCATCGCATACAGCAACTGCCCCCAGACATGCTCGTGCGGCTCGATGAACAAACCACGCGGATAGGTACGCGCCAGCGGTTGCACCGGCACATCGGTATCCGTGAGATCGGGGGGTGCGGCGAGGGCCATGGCGAACATTCATTGGGGTTGGCGGGAGGCGCATGGTAACCAGTCGGTCACAGCGTCGACAACGATAGATACCGTCGGACAATCCGAGTGAATTTTCCCGACGCGCCGCGATCCTTCTAATACCACAGGGAGGATTACGGGCTTTATGAACAACGCAAAACTGTTTGTCATCGATTACACCCTTCACGGCACGCCTAAGTCGTTCATTATCCGCTCGGACAGAATGGACAACGCCGAGGCGTGGCACTGGGCAAGCTGCGACGCCGGTGTGGGTCGCATCCCGCGTTTCGGCCGGGAAAAAGTGCAAAAGACCAGCAAACCGATGGCGGAGAAATTCGGCGTGGAAAACGTCACATGGCGACCGGCGGGCTAGACTTTCGCCGGGCAACGGGGACTTTTCGGGGGATACACATGAGCAACCTCTTCAGCTTGGCGCATCTGGATTACGGCCTCGACACCCTGTTCGGCCGTATCACCAAAAGCATCGACTGTGAGCTGGGCCTGGAACCCGTCGAAGGTGATCCGTACCGCTTTGCCGTGCGCGTGCCGGCGCCGTTACCGGAATACCTGGACCAGGCGAAAACCGTGGTGGTCTGGGTTGAAGGCCGACGACTGCTTGGCACCGTGCGCCATATCGAACGGCTGGATGATCAAAGCCTGAAACTGCAAGTGGAGCCTGATTAGGCTCCACTTTTTTATGCGTGCGGTTATTTGGGGTGGGCGCAATGGCAGCCTTTGCTTGAACACTCTTCACCGCCCTTGTGGTGGTGCGCGCAGGCTTCACAGCAATAGTGTTTGCCGTGCACGGCGTAGGCGTGGTCGCCTTCCTTGATGGTGCATTTGCAGTTGGGGCAGTCGCATTTTCTATCGGGCATGGGACAGACTCCTTTTTGGGTGGTTGTCTGGGCTTTGGGATAAGCCGTAAATACCAGTGTAGGAGCTGCTGAAGGCTGCGATCTTTTGATCTGGTTTTTTTGGGGAATTGGGTGTCTGCTGGCGATATTGGGTGAATATCCGTTTCTTCGGGTGCTGCCGCTGGCGGTTTCGCTCTTACAGCGAGTCACCTTTTCCAAACGCCGAAAAGGTAACCCAAAAGGCTTTGCCCCGGCGTACGGCACTTCGCTTAGGCTCAGTGTTCCCTCGCTACGGTGTCCATCCGGGGGCATCGCCTCCGGTTTGCTTCGCTGCACCTCCTCTCGATGGATGCGGCTTCGCCGCATGGCGCTGCGCGCCTAACCCCCGGATGAACACCTACGCTCGGCCTGCCGAAGGGGCAAAAGATCAAAAGCCAAAGCCACATCAAAAGCCAGATCAAGAGCCCCTCACCCTAGCCCTCTCCCGGAGGGAGAGGGAACTGATCGCGGTGTTTGGGAGAGGTGCGCCGACGTGAAATACCGAGTCGAACACCAATTTTGAAAAGCCCAAAAATTGGCCCCCTCTCCCTCCGGGAGAGGGCTGGGGTGAGGGGCAAGAGCACCACAAAACCAAAGCCGAATCCCGTGCTCTTCACCACTCAAATGGCCGAGTGTCAGCTCGCCGAAAGCTCTTGATCTTGATCCACGGGCGACATCGGAAGGCTGAGTGGAGGGATTCATCCGGGGGTGGGAGCGCAGCGACCGTTTGGCGCAGCCAAACACAGCGAGAGGAGGTGCAGCGAAGCAAACCGTAGGCGCTGCGCCCGGATGAAGCCCGGAGCGAAGGGACCCCGAGCCCCAGCGAGCGGGCCGAACGTAGGAGCAAGCGTTTTTTTGCTTACTTTTTTTAGGCGTTTGTAAAAAAAGTGAGTCGCCGTAAGGGCGAAACCCTAAGCCGCCGTTACCGCAGCAACGGATATACACCCAAAACTCAATCAGAACCCCGAACACTACTCCGATACATAAAGACCAAAGCCAACCCCAGACACACCATCGCCAACACCCGCGAGGACGAAAGCTCGATCGCCGGATTCCCCAGCCAGCCAAAATTATCGATCAACATCCCCATCCCAAGTTGGCCAACAATCACCGCAACAGTCGCCACCGCCGTCCCCACAACAGGCACCGCACCGACCATGACCATCATGTAAACCACCCCAAACAGCGCCCCGCAAACCTGCCACTTCGGCACATCGAGCAAACTCACCGCATGCGCCGGCTCAAAAAACACAATCAACAACCCGGTGACCACCGCCCCGACGAAAAACGTCAGCAAACTGCTGCGCAACACCCCGACGCTTTCACCGAGGCGCCCATTGATCGCCGCTTGGACGCTCAACACCGCGCCAGCCAACACCACCACTGCCAACAAAATAACCAGACTCATATTCTCAACCCCGCGCAATCAGAACCAATGCCACCACAATCAACACCAATGCCAGCCACCGCTCGGCATTGACCTTCTTGCGCGTCGCGCCGAACCAGCCGAAATGGTCGATCAGCACACTCTTGCCGACCTGCCCGGACAAAATCGCGATCATCGTCATCGCGATCCCGATATGCGGCGTCGCCAGGGTCAGCACCACCACGTACATCGGCCCGAGAAAGCCGCCGATCAATTGCCAACGCGGCAGATCAGTCAGCGCCGGGCCTTTCTGCGGGCCGGCGAACAACAGCAGCAAAAACAGAATCGCCGAACCCACGCCGAAGATGCTCAAGGTCGCCCACAGATGCCCGACCTGCTCCCCCAGCGGCCCCAATAACCCGGCCTCCACCGACAGGCCCATGCCGGCCAGAATCACCAGCGGCAGCAACAACAGGCGCAACCACGACCGGGTCGCCGGCGCCGGCACACTCACTTCATCCAATGTCTGCATCATCCAAAACCCACGCAAGTAAACGATGGCGCGGATTATCGGCTGGCGTAGCTGTGCGATAAATGGGAGCATCCGGACAACACTTTTGCGCAACTCGCACAGCAGGAAGATCCATGCACGGGCTGAATGAACTGGGATTCAAGGCACTCAGGCTGTTTGTGGCGGTGCTCGACCACGGCAGTTTTTCCGAAGTCGCCCGGCGCGAGGGCGTGGCGCCCTCTTCGATTTCACGGCAGATCCAGTTGATGGAGCAGGCGCTGAACCAGCAATTGCTCTACCGCCACACCCGCGCCGTGACGCCGACCGAGGCCGGGCGCATGCTCGGCCACCATGCGCGGCTGGTGCTGGTGCAACTGGAAGAGGCCGAGCAGGCGTTGCAGGAGCAGCAAAGCGAACCCACCGGGCTGGTGCGGATCAACGCGCCGGTGGTGTTCGGCCAACGGCATCTGACGCCGTGGCTCGGTCAGTTGTGCGCGCGCTATCCGAAGCTGCAACTGGACATCCAGCAGACTGACCATTACGTCGACCCGTTGCAGGAAGGTACCGACCTGCTGTTCCGCATCGGCCCGATGCACGACTCAAGCATGCAGGCGCGGATTCTGGCGCCGCACCGCTTTCAGGTCGCGGCCAGCCCGGCGTATCTCAAGCGCCATGGCACACCGCAGCATCCCGACGAACTCGCGCAACACCAATGCCTGGCCTACAAAGGTGCGACCGGTCAGCAGCGCTGGTTCTTCCGTCAGGACCAAGGCGACTGGACGCCCTGGTCGGTCAAAGGTCCGATCACCGGCAACCACGCCGACACCCTCACTCAGGCCGCCGAGCAAGGCCTGGGGCTGGTGATGTTTCCGTCATGGCTGATTGGTGAGGCGGTGCGCGAAGGCACGCTGGTGCCAGTGCTGGGCGAATATCAGGTATCGAACAGCCTGGAGCCGCAGCAGATCGCAGTGCTGTGGCCGGGAAGTCGAAGGTTGTCGGTGAAGGTGCGGACGGTGATCGATTTCTTTGTCGAGTGCTTTGGCGAAGTGCCGTACTGGGACAGACCCTAAGTCCTACACAAAACCCAATGTGGGAGCGGGCTTGCTCGCGAAGGCGGTGTGTCAGATACAAGAATACTGACTGACATGACGCCTTCGCGAGCAAGCCCGCTCCCACAATGAGGTTTTACAGACTTTTTAAATGCGGAACTGGCCCACCAGTTTGCCCAACCGCTGCCCCAGCTCCGCCAGACTGCGCGAAGTCTGCGCGCCCAATTGGGTCTCGTCCGCCACGCTGTCCACCGCCACCGCGATCTGATGCACGCTGCGGTTGATCTCTTCGGCCACTGCCGTTTGTTCCTCGGCAGCACTGGCGATCTGCGCGTTCATCGAGTTGATCGTCGCGATCAGGTCAGCCATGGCATCCAGCGACGCCCCGGCCTGATTGGCCTGCGCCGAAGTGCCATCGCCCGCTTCACTGGAACGGCGCATCGCCTCGACCGCCGACTGGGTACCCGCTTGCAGGCGATCGATCATGCCCTGAATTTCCTGGGTGCTGATCTGCGTGCGGCTGGCCAGTGCCCGCACTTCGTCCGCCACCACCGCAAAACCGCGCCCGGCCTCGCCGGCGCGCGCCGCTTCGATCGCCGCGTTCAGTGCCAGCAGATTGGTCTGCTCGGCAATCGAGCGAATCACCCCGAGCACGCCGACAATCGACGACACGTCCTGCTGCAGGCTGTCGAGCGACACGCCGCTGCTGCGAATGTCATCCACCAGCGCATGAATCTGTTTGATGCTGCCGGCCACCACGCGCTTGGCGCTCTGGCCTTCCTCGTCGGTCTGCTGCGCGGCGACCGCGGCGTTTTGTGCGCTCTTGGCGACTTCCTGGGCAGCGGCGGACATCTCGTTGATCGCCGTGGCGACCTGATCGGTCTCGTGGCGCTGACGCTCCATCGCCTGATCGGAACGCTGGGCCTGATCCGACACCTGGGTCACCAGGCCGGTCAGTTGCGTGGTCATCTCGGTGATCTGCCGCACCAGGCCGTGGATCTTGTCGACGAAGCGGTTGAACGAGCCGGCCAGTTCGCCGAGTTCGTCCTGGCTGGTGATGTCCAGCCGGCGGGTCAAGTCGCCCTCGCCCGCCGCGATGTCGTCGAGGTTGGCTTTCATCAGGTTCAGCGGGCGAAGAATGGTGTTGGCCAGCAGCATCCCCGCGATGGCAATCACCAGCAACACCAGCACCGCCACGCCGACGATGCTGAGGATCACGCCTTGCATGCGCTCCTGCACTTGCGCCTGCACCACCGCCACTTGCGCTTCAATGCCGTCGAGGTTGACCGAGGTACCAACCGCCATGTCCCACTTCGCCAAGTACTCGGTGTAGCCGAGTTTCGGCACCAGCACGTTGGCATTGCCTGGCAGCGGCGAGCTGTATTGCAGATAGTGGGTGCCGTCCTTCGCCACTTTCACCAGGCCGAGGTTGACGTAGACGCCATTCGGGTCGCGGTTGTCCTTGAAGCTTTTGCCCACGCCTTCGGGGTCGTTGGCCTTGAACAGGCGCACAGTCTCGGAGTCGTAGCCGAAGAAGTAGCCGTCCTTGCCGTAGCGGATGCCCGACAGCAGCTTGATCGCCTGCGCCCGCGCCGCGTTGTCACCGGGGGCGGCTGCGTCGTACAGCGGTTTGATCGTGGTCATGGCCACGGCGACGTAACTTTGCAGGGTGGCCTTGGCGTCGGCGAGCAAGCGCTCGCGGGTCTGCTCGACCTCGGTGTGCGCCTGTTGCTGGAGGATAAACAGCGTGGTCAGACTGATGACCAGCGCAAAGAGCAGCACCGGCAGGACGGCAAGGGACAGGACTTTGGCCTTGAGACTCAAGCGCATTGGGGGGCTCACTCTTTTGGTTTTATTGGCGTGGTTAAAGGCGTTAACGGCACGCAAAAGCAAAAGTTGAGTCTGGAGAAAGACCTGTTATCCCTGTGGGAGCGAGCCTGCTCGCGAAGGCGTCGTGTCAGCCAGCCTGTTTTTAGCTGACACACCGCTTTCGCGAGCAGGCTCGCTCCCACAGAGGATTGGCGGGTTTAGAGAACCATCGCGGCCACCCAGCCGAACGCCAGCAGCGGCAGGTTGTAGTGCAGGAAGGTCGGGACCACGGTGTCCCAGATGTGGTGATGCTGGCCATCGACATTCAGACCGGAGGTCGGGCCCAGCGTCGAGTCCGAGGCCGGCGAGCCGGTATCGCCCAATGCACCGGCGGTGCCGACGATGCACACGATGGCCATCGGGCTGAAGCCCAGTTGCACGCACAGCGGCACGAAAATCGCCGCCAGAATCGGCACCGTGGAGAACGACGAGCCGATACCGATGGTCACCATCAGGCCCACCAGCAGCATCAACAGCGCGCCGATCGCCTGACTGTGATCGATCCACGCCGCCGCGCTTTCGACCAGCGAGCGCACTTCGCCGGTAGCCTTGAGCACTTCGGCGAAACCCGAGGCGGAGATCATGATGAAGCCGATCATCGCCATCATCTTCATGCCTTCGGTGAACAGGTCGTCGGTCTCACGCCACTTGACGATGCCCGAGGCCGAGAAGATCAGGAACCCGGCCAGTGCGCCGATAATCATCGAATCCAGCAGCAACTGAATGATGAACGCGGCGGCAATCGCCAGACCGGCAATGCCGATGGTCTTCGGGTTGTAGGCGACGCTGACTTGCTCGACCTGCTCGATTTTCTCCAGATCGTAAACACGCTTTTTCCGATAGCTGAAAAACACCGCCAGCAACAGGCCGAAGACCATGCCCAGGGCCGGAATCGCCATGGCGTGCATGACGTTGATCTGGCTGATGTCGACCCCGGCCTTGCTGACGTTGGCCAGCAGGATCTGGTTGAGGAAGATGTTGCCGAAACCCACCGGGAACACCATGTACGGGGTGATCAGGCCGAAGGTCATGACGCAGGCAATCAACCGGCGATCCAGCTGCAACTTGGTCAGTACATAGAGCAGCGGCGGCACCAGCAGCGGGATGAACGCAATGTGGATCGGCAGGATGTTCTGCGAGGCAATAGCCACCACCCACAGCAGGCCGATCAGCAGCCACTTGACGCTGCCGCCGCCGGTCGAATGCTGACGATCGACCATCGCCAGGGCCTTGTCGGCCAGCGCATGGGCCAGGCCGGACTTGGCAATCGCCACGGCGAAAGCGCCGAGCAACGCGTAGGACAACGCCACCGTCGCCCCGCCACCCAGACCGCTGTTGAACGCCTTGAGCGTGGCGTCGATGCCCAGACCACCGGTCAGGCCACCGACCAGCGCACCGACGATCAGGGCAATCACCACGTGCACGCGGGACAGGCTGAGGATCAGCATGACGCCGACCGCAGCAATCACTGCATTCATTTCACTACCTCAAAAACACTGCGATGAAATATCACCGCCAGACAGGATGAGTCCGCCAACGGTTAACCGGCGGATTTGCAAAGAGGGTCTTATTAGAAGGGCGCGCACTGTGCCGCAGAGTGGCGGCGGTGTCAAAGCGAGCGGCTGAACTTAAATGTAACGGGCAATGGAGAACCCTGTGGCGAGGGGATTTATCCCCGATCGGCTGCGCAGCAGTCGCCAAACCTGACTATGCAATTTCTCTGAACGATTGTGAGGGCGGCTTCGCCCCCCATCGGGGATAAATCCCCTCACCACAGGTATCTGATCGCCGGCATGCGGCAATTGGTCATATTGCACTTGAACAATAAAGAAAGCCGAAACGCGGCCGTTACAGTGCAAAGTCTCAGATATTTATCGAATAAGGACGTCTCCATGTCGCTCAGACAACTTTCCATTCAATGGAAAATCACCCTGCTCGCCGGCCTGTGCCTGGCGGGCATCGTGACCCTGCTGGTGGGTCTTTCGCTGTATCGCATGGAGCACAGCTCCGAGCTGGTGAAGGCTTCGAGCATGGAGATGCTGACCGAGTCGGCCCAGGCGCGCATTGAGTCGCAGGGTGAGGTGCAGGCTGCCGGGATTCGCCAGCAGTTCATGGACGCCTATCAATACGGTCACGGTTTCTCGCGACAGGTACTGTTTTTGCGCGAGCAGGCCGAGAAGCGCTTTCTCGATGCCTTCGACCTGCGCGAAGACATGACCCGTCAGGTCAAGTCCGCGCTGCAAGCCAACCCGGATCTGCTCGGTCTGTCGCTGGTGTTCGAAGCCAACGCCTTGGATGGCAAGGATGAACTGTTCGCCGGTCAGGCCGAACTGGGCAGCAACGACAAGGGCCGCTTCGCCCTGTACTGGTCGCAGCCGACTCCCGGCAAAGTCACCTCGATGGCCCTGCCGGAAAGCGACATGGCCGACACCAGCACCGGCCCCAGCGGTCAGGCGGCCAACGCCTGGTTCACCTGTCCGCGCACCACGCTCAAGCCGTGCGTGATCGAACCGTACTTCTATGTGATCGACGGCCAGAACGTGCTGATGACCAGCATCGTCTTCCCGCTGATGGTCAACGGTAAAGTCATCGCCTCGCTGTCGGTGGACATCAACCTCAACAGCCTGCAGGCGATCAGCCAGGGCGCGAGCAAAAAACTCTACGACGGCCAGACCGCCGTGAGCATCATCAGCCCCACCGGCCTGCTCGCCGGTTACAGCCCGGATGCGAGCAAACTGAGCAAGCGCCTGGATGCCGTGGACACCGTCAGCGGCGCTGAACTGCTGCGTCAGCTCGCGGCCAGCAGCAGCGTCAGCAGCCTGCACAGCAACGGCCAGTTGAAAGTGCTGTCGCCGTTCCAGCCGATCCCCGGCGGCCCGTCGTGGGCCGTGTTGCTCGACGTGCCGGAAAAGGTGCTGGTCAGCCGCGCCGAAGCGCTCAAGCAGCAACTGGATGCGAGCAACAACTCCGGCACCCTGATCGAGCTGAGCCTCGGCGTGCTCGCGGCGTTCGTCGGCCTACTGCTGGTGTGGCTGATGGCGCGCAGCGTGACCAAACCGATCCTCGGCGTCGCGCATATGCTGGAAGACATTGCCAGCGGCGAAGGTGATCTGACCCGCCGTCTGGCGTATGACAAGAAAGATGAACTCGGTCAACTGGCCGGCTGGTTCAACAAGTTCCTCGACAAGTTGCAGCCGATCATCGCCGAGGTGAAACGCTCGGTGCAGGATGCGCGCAACACCGCCGACCAGTCCTCGGCCATCGCCACCCAGACCAGCGCCGGCATGGAGCAGCAATACCGTCAGGTCGATCAGGTCGCCACTGCCTCCCACGAAATGAGCGCCACCGCGCAGGACGTTGCACGCAGCGCCGCGCAAGCCGCCGAAGCGGCCAAGGACGCCGACCGCGCCACCCGTCAGGGCCTGACCGTGATCGACCGCACCACCGCGAGCATCGACACCCTCGCCGCCGACATGAGCGCGGCGATGGTTCAGGTCGAAGGGTTGGCTGCCAACAGCGAAAAGATCGGCACCGTGCTGGAAACCATCCGCGCCATCGCCGAACAGACCAACCTGTTGGCGCTCAACGCGGCGATCGAAGCAGCGCGTGCCGGTGAAGCCGGGCGTGGTTTTGCCGTGGTCGCCGACGAAGTGCGCAACCTTGCCCGCCGCACGCAGGAGTCGGTGGAAGAAACCCGTCAGGTCATCGAGCAACTGCAGACCGGTACCCAGGATGTGGTCGGGTCGATGGGCAACAGCCATCGTCAGGCTCAGGGCAGTGTCGAACAGGTCGGGCAAGCGGTGACCGCACTGCGCCAGATCGGCGACGCGGTGACAGTGATCAGCGACATGAACCTGCAGATCGCCAGCGCGGCGGAAGAACAGAGCGCGGTGGCCGAGGAGATCAACAACAACGTCGCGACCATTCGCGACGTGACCGAATCGCTGTCCGGACAGGCCAATGAGTCGGCGCGGGTGAGCCAGTCGCTGAACAGCCTGGCGAATCAACAGCAGAGTCTGATGGATCAGTTCCGGGTCTGACAGCCCATTGCCAAACCCAATGTGGGAGCGAGCCCGCTCGCGAAAGCGGTATGTCAGTCAGCGATGATGTGTCTGATCCAGCGCATTCGCGAGCAGGCTCGCTCCCACAGGGGATTTATGGTGTTGGGGAGATCAGCGTTTAGGCAGCTCGATCACCACCTTCAGCCCGCCCCACTCACTCTCGCCCAACACCAGCAACCCGCCCCACGTCTCGACGATATCACGCACAATTCCCAGCCCCAGGCCATGCCCGTCAGTCTGCTCATCGAGCCGCGTGCCACGACTGAACACCTGAGTGCGTTGCTCTTCAGGAATTCCCGGGCCGTCATCTTCAACGCTCAGGGCGTAACCGTCAGTACGTTCGATCACACTCAGACGCACCTCGGCGTCCGCCCATTTGCAGGCGTTGTCGAGCAGGTTGCCGAGCAGTTCCAGCAAGTCCTCGCGATCCCACGGCAGTTGCAGCCCCGGCGGCGCGACGTAACTCAACGCCAGATGCTCGCCGTGGATCATGTTCAGCGTTGCCAGCAATCCCGGCAGTTCCGCGTCACAATCAAACAGCGCGCCGGGCAGCGCATCACCTGACAACCGCGCGCGATTAAGCTCGCGATTGAGCCGCTGTTGCACCTGCTCCAACTGTTCCTTGAGGATCTTGCGCAGCTCCGGGTGGGCATCGAGTTTTTCGCTCGACGCCAGACTCAAAAGCACCGCCAACGGCGTCTTCAGCGCATGTCCCAGATTGCCCAGCGCATTGCGCGAGCGCTTGAGGCTGTCCTCGGTGTGCGCGAGCAAATGGTTGATCTGCGCCACCAGCGGCTCCAGCTCCACCGGCACCTGATCGTCCAGTTGCGAGCGCTGGCCCTGCTGCAACTGGGCGATCTGCTCGCGCGCCCGCTCCAGCGGCTTCAACGCGCGGCGCACCGTCAGCCGTTGCAGCAGCAGAATCAGCAGCAAACCGGCCAGGCCCAGCCCGAGGCCGATCTGGCGCATGCGCTGGAAACTCTCGCGCACCGGGGTGTAATCCTGGGCGACGCTGATCGAGATCGACTGCCCCAGACGTCGATAGTCCGAGCGCAATACCAGCAACTGCTGACCGTCCGGCCCCAGTTGCAGGTTGCTGTGCAAACCCGGGTGCTCCAGCAGCGGCAGATCCTGATCCCACAGCGAACGCGAGCGCCAGTGGCTGTCGGCAAAATCGATGCGGAAGTAATGCCCGGAAAACGGTCGCTGATAGGCCGGCGACAGATGCCGCTCATCCAGTTGCAAACCTTGCGGGCCACGCACCAGCGCGACCAGCAGGCTTTCGCTATCGTTGCGCAGACCGGCCTCGAGATAACGCTGCAACCAGACTTCGAACAACCACAGGCTGGTTTGCGCCAGCACCATGCCAACGATCACCATCACGCTGATCAAGCCCAGGCTCAAACGGCGCTGGATCGACCTCACGAAGCTTGCCCGCCGAACAGGTAACCCTGGCCGCGACGGGTTTCGATCACCGCTTTACCCAGCTTGCGCCGTAGGTGGTTGACGTGAACTTCGAGGACGTTGGAATCGCGCTCGGTCTCGCCGTCATAGAGGTGCTCGGCGAGGTGGGTTTTCGACAGGATCTGTTCCGGGTGCAGCATGAAATAACGCAGCAGGCGGAATTCGGCGGCGGTCAGCTGAATCTCGCTGCCGTCGCGAATCACGCACTGGCGACCTTCGTCCAGATGCAGGCCGGCCGCTTTCAGCGTCGGCTGATTGGCCTGGCCCTTGGAGCGACGCAGCAACGACTGCACCCGCAAATGCAGCTCTTCGGGATGGAACGGTTTGGTCAGGTAATCGTCGGCGCCGGCCTTCAGGCCTTCGATGCGCTCGGCCCAGGAATCGCGGGCGGTGAGGATCAGCACCGGGGTCGACAGGCCACCGGCACGCCATTGCGCCAGCACCTCCAGCCCTGGAACGCCGGGCAGACCGAGGTCGAGAATGATCAGGTCATACGGCTCGCTGCTACCCTGATAGACCGCATCGCGTCCGTCCGCCAGCCAGTCCACCGCGTAGCCTTGGCGCTGCAGGCCGGCGATCAGTTCGTCGGCGAGCGGCACGTGGTCTTCCACCAGAAGCAAACGCATCGGTCAATCTTCCTTGTCTTTGAGTAATTGGCCGGTATCGGCTTTCAGGTGCAGCTCGCGCGCCACGCCCTCGACCGTCAGCAGCTCGACTTCATAAACATAGACGTCGTGCTTTTCCTCCAGCTCGACCTCCAGCAGTTTGGCCCCCGGATAGCGATCCAGCGCCTGTTGCAGCACCTGCTCCAGCGGCAGGATCACGCCCTGCTGACGCAGCTTCAGCGCTTCGTCCTGATCGAGGTCGCGGGCCATCGCCGCCGAGCAAACAATCACAAGCGCCAACGCCGTGCGGCTGGTGGCGCGAACATTAACCTTCATTACGTATCCTGATGATCCTTGAGAACCTGCCCAGTGACCGCGTCTAATTCCAGATCCCACTCCAGCCCTTGCGGATCACGCATTTCGACCTGGTAGACATACTTGCCGTACTCCTCTTCCAGCTCGGTTTCGGTGATGGTCGAGCCCGGGTGTCTGGCCAGCGCCGTGGCGTTGAGCTTCTCGAAGGAGACGATAGTACCAGCGTCGCGCAGGCGCAGGGCTTCATCGGGGCCAAGATCGCGGGCGTGGGCGAGGCTGGCGGTCAGGCCGATGATCGAGGCAATGGACAGGGCAGTCAGGGTTTTCATGGGTGTCTCCGTGTTTTTATGTGCAGCTACGGTCGGCACCATAGCGGTGCGAACTTAACTGAAACTGAATTGCCATCATTGCGCCTGACACCAACCTCATTTGCAGATTCATGCAAAACCCTGTGGGAGCGGGCTTGCTCGCGAAGGCGGCGGGTCAGCAATAATGATGGCGACTGACACACCGCTTTCGCGAGCAAGCCCGCTCCCACAGGGTCAAGTAGTGCGCCTATAATCCAAAGCTTGCTAACGATCGAGACCGGTATGACTGCCATCCACATCAAGTTCCCTGCCCTTACCCTCAAGGCCGGCCCTCGGGCCATGGCGCGCATTCGTGCCCAAGGCCTGAACGCCGCTGACGTCGGCACCCTGCCCGGTGCGGCCGGCGGGCCGAAGGCATTGGGGATTCAAGGGCTGGATCTGGCGTTGTTCGGTGAGTGGCTGCCGAGCGCGCCGCGTGAGCGCTCGCTGATCGGTGCGTCGGTCGGTTCCTGGCGCTTCGCCAGCGCCTGCCTGCCGGACGCCGCCGAAGGCATCCGCCGCCTCGGCCAGTTGTATGCCGAGCAGAACTTCAACAAAGGCGTGACCATGGCCGAGATCAGCGCGAGCTCGCAGCGCATGCTCAATGACCTGCTCGACGGCCGCGACGCCAGCATCCTCAACAATGCCGACTACCGCCTGAACATCATGGTGGTGAAAAGCCACGGACGCCTGGCCGACGATCATCGTGGCCGCCTCGGTCTGGCGCTGGGCTCGGTGATTGCCGATAACCTGCGCGGTCGCGCGCGGCTGTCGCGGCACTTTGAGCGCCTGATCATTCACGACCCGCGCCTCGCCCCGCCGTTGAATGCGCTGAATGACTTTCCGTCGCGCTTCGTCGCCCTGAATGCCGGCAACCTGCGTCAGGCGCTGCTGGCCTCGGGCTCGATCCCGATGGTCATGGAAGGCGTGCGCGACCTGCCGGGCGCCGGTGCCGGCACGTTCCGCGACGGCGGCCTGCTCGACTATCACCTCGACCTGCCCTACAGCGGCGACGGCATCGTGCTCTATCCACACTTCACCGACCGGGTGATCCCCGGCTGGTTCGACAAGACCCTGCCGTGGCGCCGTGCCTCGGTCGAGCGCTTGCAGGATGTGCTGTTGCTGGCGCCATCGAAGGAATATCTGGCGCGCCTGCCCTACGGCAAACTGCCCGACCGTAACGACTTCAAGCGCTTCATGGGCGATGCGCCGAGCCGCCAAAAGTACTGGCACGCGGCAATGGACGAGAGCCGCCGACTGGGCGACGAGTTTCTCGAACTGGCGGCCAACGGTCGCCTCGCCGAGCGCTTGCTGACCCTTTAGTCAGTGTTTTCCCGCATCGCCAAACACAAGCTGGTAAACTCGCCGCCTGCCCGAATCGCTGCGGCGAACGCCACCTGAACAGAGCCGAAATCACTGTGGAAATTTTCAAAGAGTTTACTTTCGAATCCGCCCACCGCCTGCCGCACGTACCGGACGGCCACAAGTGCGGACGCCTGCACGGTCACTCGTTCAAGGTGGCGCTGCACCTGAGCGGCGACCTCGATCCGCACACCGGCTGGATCCGCGACTTCTCCGAGATCAAGGCGATTTTCAAGCCGCTGTACGAGCGTCTGGATCACAACTACCTGAATGACATTCCTGGCCTGGAAAACCCGACCAGCGAAGTCCTGGCCAAATTCATCTGGAATGAAATGAAGCCGCTGCTGCCGGAACTCAGCGCGATCCGCATTCACGAGACCTGCACCAGCGGTTGCATCTATCGCGGTGAGTGATCCAACACAAATCCCCCTGTAGGAGTGAGCCTGCTCGCGATAGCGGTTTGTCAGACACATTGATTTCGGATGTGCCGACGCTATCGCGAGCAGGCTCACTCCTACAAAGGATCGGTGTTTGTCAGGAAAATAGAGAACAGCCTTCACGGCTGTTTTTTTATGCCTATGCTTTTTGGCTCAACCCCGCCAAGAGGACAGGTCGATGACGGACTGGTTGCTGGATCAGGTCTTCGATTTCAATGGGCATCCGGTGCGCCACGCCGTGCGCGGTGACGGCCCGCCGCTGGTGTTCGTGCATGGCACACCGTTTTCATCGTATGTGTGGCACCGCATCGCGCCGCATTTTTTCGCCAGTCACCGGGTGCATTATTTCGACCTGCTGGGCTACGGTCGCTCCGCACAACCGGATGACGATGTTTCCCTCGGGGTGCAGAATCAACTGCTCGCGCAGTTGCTCGATCACTGGAACATCCAGCGCCCGGACGTGGTTGCCCATGACTTCGGCGGCGCCACCGCGTTGCGCACGCATTTGCTCAATGGCAAGGACTACCGCAGCCTGACGCTGATCGATCCGGTGGCGCTGACGCCATGGGGATCGCCGTTCGTGCAGCATGTGCGCCAGCATGAAGCGGCGTTCAGCGGCCTGCCCGATTACATTCAGCGCGCGATCGTTCCGACTTACATTCGCGGGGCGATTCACCGCGACATCCCCGACGCTGAACTGGCGCCCTACGTGCAACCGTGGCTCGGCGATCCGGGGCAAGCGGCGTTCTATCGGCAGATCGCGCAGATGGACGAGCGCTACACTCGCGAGGCCGAACCGCTGTACCCGAGCATCCGCTGCCCGGTGCAGATTCTCTGGGGTGAAGCCGATCAGTGGATTCCCATCGAGCGGGGTCGGGCGTTGCACCAGATGATCCCCGGTTCGCAATTTCACCCAATCGCCAACGCTGGCCACCTGGTCCAGGAGGACGCGCCGGAAACCATCGTCGCCGCCCTGCTCAGATTCCTCTGACCCAACACCCATCCCTTGTGGGAGCGAGCCTGCTCGCGAAAGCGGAATATCAGCCATTGCAAATGTCGCCTGACCCGCCGCCTTCGCGAGCAGGCTCGCTCCCACATTGGGCTCGGGTGCATTCAGTTGCACCGCTTTCGCGCCAATCCATGCGCCTCGTCTATACATAACCCGCGCCAATCAGCATTTGGCACGACCACTGCAACCCAACCCGCGTCCCCCCTCTTCAGCAAGGAACGCCCCATGACGCAGAACGATCCCGGCAACGACTACCCGCTCAGCGAAGTGCCGATGCATGCCCGCAAAGGTCTGGCCTCAACCGCCATGGTGTTGCTCGGTTTCACGTTTTTCACCGCAACCATGTTCGCCGGCGGCAAGCTCGGCGTGGCGTTCAGTTTTGGCGAGATGATAGCGGTGATCATCGTCGGTAACCTGCTGCTCGGTCTGTATGCGGCGGGCCTCGGTTATATCGCCTTCAAGAGCGGACTTAACTCCGTGCTGATGGGGCGCTTCTGTTTTGGCGAAGTCGGCAGCAAGCTCAGCGACCTGATCCTCGGTTTCACCCAGATCGGCTGGTACGCCTGGGGCACTGCGACCGCCGCCGTGGTGCTCGGCAAATACTTCGATCTGGGGCAAGGCACAGTGCTCGGCTTGATGGTGCTGTTCGGCCTGGTGTTCTGCGCCACGGCGTATGTCGGTTATCGCGGCCTGGAGATCCTGTCGTACATCGCGGTGCCGGCGATGATGTTGCTGTTGATGCTGTCGATGTGGGTCGCGACGGTAAAAGTCGGTGGCCTCGATGGTTTGCTCAGCGTGGTGCCGACGGGTTCGCTGGACTGGTCGACCGCGATCACGCTGGTGTTCGGCACCTTCGTCAGCGGCGCGACCCAGGCGACCAACTGGACCCGCTTCTCGCGCTCGGCACGGGTTGCCGTGCTGGCGAGCCTGATCGGATTTTTCATCGGCAATGGCTTGATGGTGCTGATCGGTGCCTACGGCGCGATCGTCTATCAGCAGCCCGACGTGGTTGAAGTGTTGCTGCTGCAAGGTTTCGCCATGGCCGCAATGGCCATGCTGCTACTGAATATCTGGAGCACCCAGGACAACACCATCTACAACTTCGCCGTCGCCGGCTGCAACCTGCTGCGCACCGGCCGACGCAAAACCGTGACCCTGGCCGGCGCGGTAATCGGCACCCTGCTCGCCCTGCTGGGCATGTACGACATGCTGGTGCCGTACCTGATTCTGCTGGGCACGGTGATTCCGCCGATTGGCGGGGTGATCATGGCCGACTTTTTCTTCCGCTGGCGCGGGCGCTATCCGCGTCTGGCCGACGCACGGCTGCCGGCGTTCAACTGGCCGGGACTGGGGGCTTACGCGGTCGGCACGCTCACTGCGTTCCACTCGCCCTGGGTCGCGCCGCTGGTAGGGATTGCCGCCGCCGCGCTAACGTATGTCATCGTCACCGGCCTGCTCGGCGCCCGTCGCGCCGGTGCGCCACTACCAGACCTATAAGAAGGATTCGCCTGATGCACATCATCAACGCCCGACTGCGCAACCAGGACGGTTTGCACGAATTGCACCTGGAAGACGGCCTGATCCGCAGCATCGGCCGCCAGACCGAAGCCCCGACCCTCAACCCCGGCGACCTCGACGCCGGCGGCAATCTGGTGGTGCCGCCCTTCGTCGAGCCGCACATCCACCTCGACGCCACGCTGACCGCTGGCGAGCCGCGCTGGAACATGAGCGGCACGCTGTTCGAGGGCATCGAGTGCTGGGGTGAGCGCAAAGTCACCATCACCGAAGAAGACACCAAGACCCGCGCGAAAAAGACCATCCAGGCCCTGGCCGCACACGGCATCCAGCACGTGCGCACCCACGTCGACGTCACCGATCCGCAACTCACCGCGCTCAAGGCGATGCTCGAAGTCCGCGAAGAATCCCGGCACCTGATCGATCTGCAAATCGTCGCGTTCCCGCAGGAAGGCATCGAGTCGTTCCGCAACGGTCGCGAGCTGATGGAAGAAGCGATTCGCATGGGCGCCGATGTGGTCGGCGGCATTCCGCATTTCGAGTACACCCGTGATCAGGGCGTCAGTTCAGTGAAGTTTCTGATGGATCTGGCCGAGCGCACCGGGTGCCTGGTCGATGTGCATTGCGACGAGACCGACGACCCGCACTCGCGCTTTCTCGAAGTGCTCGCAGAAGAGGCGCGCAGCCGCGACATGGGCGCGCGGGTCACCGCCAGCCACACCACGGCAATGGGTTCTTACGACAACGCCTACTGCGCCAAACTGTTCCGCCTGCTCGGGCATTCCGGGATCAGTTTCGTCTCGTGCCCGACCGAAAGCATTCACCTGCAGGGGCGCTTCGACAACTTCCCGAAACGCCGTGGCGTGACGCGCGTGAATGAATTGCTTGAGGCCGGGATGAACGTGTGTTTTGGCCAGGATTCGATCGTCGATCCTTGGTATCCGCTAGGCAACGGCAACATCCTGCGGGTGCTGGAAGCCGGGTTGCACATCTGCCACATGCTCGGTTACCGCAACCTGCAGAACGCGCTGGACCTGGTCACCGACAACAGCGCCAAGGCCATGCACTTGGGCGAGCGTTATGGCCTGGAACAGGGGCGTCCGGCGAACTTGCTGATTCTGTCGGCGGACAGCGACTACGAAGTGATCCGCAGCCAGGGCCTGCCGCTGTATTCGATTCGTGGCGGCAAGGTGCTGATGCAGCGGCAGATGCCGGTGGTGGCGTTCAGCGGCGGACAAATCTGAAACTTTTGTCAGGCTGATGGCCTCATCGCTGGCAAGCCAGCTCCCACAGTATCCAGCAGTGAACGCGTGATTTGTGTTCACCACATAACTCTGTGGGAGCTGGCTTGCCAGCGAAGGCGATTGCCGCTTCAGTCGATCAATCGAGCCGTACCAAACAGCCTGACCCGCACCAATTCGCCCTGCTCTTCTTCGAGCAACACCGGCGCCGTACCGCCCGGCATGACGACGTGCACTTCGCCGCTCGCCACCCAACCCACCGCCCATGCGGCACACGCCACCGCACTGGCACTGGTGCCGGAAGACGCCGTCGGCCCTTCGCCACGCTCGAATACTCGGGCGACGATGCGCTGCGCGGACTCAAGCGCGGCCCATTGCAGATTGATGCCCGCCGGGCATGGCTGGCCGGCGCCGGTCGGCATCGCGTAGGCGATTCGGGTCAGGCCTTCAGCCCAGGGCGATTCGCGCATTTGTGAGTTGCTCGGCAACACGGCAACGTCGGTGAGCAAGGTCACGCAATGCGGATTGCCGATGCGCACGAACTGGCTGTGCTGCCACGCGGGATCGAGCTGCGCCAATGGTTTTACATGGCTCACTTCATGACCATTGAATTCGCGGTTTTCAACATTCCGGGCGGTCACCGCTGAAGGCCCGAAGCCCGGTTGACCGAGGTTCAGCCAGAAGCCGTTCATGCCTTCAACTGTGGCCGTTTTCACCGAAGTTTCCACGGCGTCGCCCTTGTCGTGATGCACTCGCAGCGACGCCCCTTCCGCCGGCATCAACCCCTGTTCCAGCAACGACTGGGAAAAGATCGTCAGACCATTGCCGCTGCGCTCGGCCAAGGTGCCGTCGGTATTGACGATCAGCACGTCGAACGGCGGCACTGCCTGGAACGGGCCAATCAGCAGACCGTCGCTGCGGTGCGATTTACTCCCCGCCGGACGCTGGCCCTCGGGCCAATCGCAGCACAGCGCTATGGCTGCCTGACTCCACGCCTGTCTCGACGCAGCACACTGCGCGGCTCCACTCGGCAGATCGATCCCCGCCTCGTGAAGTCTCTGCGGCGAAACCACCCCGTAAATATTGCCCCGCGCATCGTAGAACTGCGTCATCACCGGCCTCACTCACCTTGTCGAAGCCATCACTGTAAACCGCGATCCCTTGTAGGAGTGAGCCTGCTCGCGATAGCAGTGCATCAGCCGCCATATTGATTAGCTGATACACAGTATTCGCGAGCAGGCTCGCTCCCACATTGGATGACTGGCGCTCACAAATGTCCGTTCTGTGCAAAACCCTGTGGGAGCGAGCCTGCTCGCGAAAGCGGCGTATCAGCCACCAATCTCATCGCCTGAACCACCGCATTCGCGAGCAAGCTCGCTCCCACAGGTTAGGATGTCGGCTGCACCGCCCCCGAGACCTGCGATCGAACCTCGACGCGCTATCACTGTCATTCGGGGACGCGACGTTTTTTGCCAAGGATCGATATGACCAGCCTCAACCCCCAAGACACCTTCGTCCCCGGACGCCTGCAACAGATGTCGACGCGCATCGCTTTTTTCATCGCCGGCCTGGGAATTGCCGCGTGGGCGCCACTGGTGCCGTACGCCAAGGCCCGCGCCGGACTCGATGAGGGTACGTTGGGCCTTCTGCTGCTGTGCCTGGGGGTCGGCTCGATTCTGGCGATGCCACTGGCGGGGATTCTCGCCACGCGCTTTGGCTGCCGCAAAGTCGCCACCGGCGGCACCCTGCTGATTTGCGCGGCGCTGCCGTTGCTGGCGACGGTGTCGTCGATACCGGCGCTGATCGCCACGCTGTTCATGTTCGGCGCCGGGTTGGGCACGGTGGATTCGACCGTCAACCTGCAAGCGGTGATCGTCGAGCGGGCCAGTGGCAAGAATATGATGTCGGGGTTTCATGGCCTGTTCAGCCTCGGCGGAATTGTCGGCGCGGCCGGTGTCAGCGCCCTCCTCGGCCTCGGCCTGACGCCACTGGCGGCGATGCTGGTGGTGGTGGCGGTGTTGATCGGCGCGCTGTTCAAAGCGGTGCCGCACATGCTGCCGTACGGCAGTGAAAGCTCGGGCCCGGCATTCGCCATTCCCCACGGCATCGTGCTGTTCATCGGCGGGATGTGTTTCATCGTGTTCCTCACCGAAGGCGCAGCGCTGGACTGGAGCGCGGTGTTCCTCGCCCAGGAACGCGGGATCGACACGGCGTATGCGGGCTTGGGTTACGCCGCATTTGCCCTGACCATGACGGTGGGACGCCTTCTGGGTGACCGGATCGTGCGCAGTGTCGGGGCTACGCGGATCATTCTGTTTGGCGGGCTGCTGGCAGCGGCAGGCCTGTTTCTGGCGACCTTCACCCCGAGCTGGGAAGCCGCGCTGCTCGGTTATGCGCTGGTCGGCGCCGGCTGCTCGAACATCGTGCCGGTGCTGTATACGGCGGTGGGCAAGCAGACGGTGATGCCGGAAAGCATTGCGGTGCCGGCAATCACCACGCTGGGTTACGCAGGGATTCTGGCGGGGCCGGCGGTGATCGGTTTTGTCGCGCATGCCAGCAGTTTGAGTTTTGCGTTTGGCTTGATGGCGGTGTTGTTGGTGGCGGTGGCCATCGGCGGCAAGACCTTGAAAGTCTGAACATTGGCGCGGTACCTGTCAGGTTTGACAGTAGACAAGCCCTGCCCCCAATCATAGGGTTGATTTCCAGCTCAGGAGAAAAGGAAATCCGGCATGAACATTGGAACAGGATCAGTTATTGCGCTAATCACTATTATCCAGGGATGCGCTTCCGTTAATCGATACGACTGGGGTGAAGGCACTGCCAATTTTGCGCCCGCTGAGCGCCTGGCCAATGCCGGCGGGAACTATGCGCATTGGCAAGCCATTGGCCGTGTTGAAGTTGAAGACGGCATGACCTGCTCCGGCACGCTGATTGACACTCGAGAACCCGGAGCAGTATCGCAACCCGCCTATGTGCTGACCTCCGGACACTGCACACATCCGGAGATAGGCAATAACGAGATCATCGTCAATCAACCTGCAAAGGGTCGGGTGACGTTCAATTATTTTTTCGACACGCAACCGCAAAGCCGTTCCTACACGGTCAGTCGCATTGGCTGGAGCACGCTACGCGGTCAAGACCTCTCTATCATTGAGCTTGAACAGCCTCTGGAACAGTTGATCAGAGACGGTATCCAGCCGTTGAAACTGGCGCGGACCCCATTGGTCAGCGAAGACGATATTCTGATCACCGGCGCGCCCATGAACGGTTTCATTCAGCGCATGGCCTGCAAACAAGAACACTCGGCGGCGATTATTGAAGGCCCATGGCGTTGGGTCGGACAACTGAGCAACCGTTGTCTCGATGTTGTCAGCGGGCTGTCAGGCTCGCCACTGCTTGCGCGTTACACCAATGAAATTGTGGGTGTGCTCGGCACCACCACTCGCGGGAGTGACCGCAATCGCTGCGACAAGGGCGCGCCCTGCGAAGTCGTGGCGGGACAGGTCAACAAACGCAGCAATACCAATTACGCCTCCACAACCGATGGGCTGGACGCCTGTTTCGCCAACGGACATTTCAATCCACGTCTGGACGGTTGTTCGCTGGGCGAGAACTGGTCGTTTCCTGGTTCGTCGCAAAACAGCGATTACATCAAGCTCGAGCGCGACGAACATGGACAAGTCGTGCCTTGGCGATGGCTGCAAACGTTCACCACAACCGCGCCTTACTACCGCTATCGCTTTACGCGCACTCTGGACGAATGTCAGAACCTTGATGGCTATAGCCAAGTGCGAACGGCTGCACCGGACGCCGATAATCAATTGAGTCATGAACTTAAAGACGGCTCAGGCTTGTACTTTCTCTGCCTGATTGGCCAACAGCGGCCTACGGACGTACCCAAGCAATGGGCCGGAAGAACACCCAGCGTCTACTGGCGCTGGATGATGGACGCGCCCGCACCGCTGAAGCCTGCCTATAAGGTCGAAGCGGTAGGTGGCGACGAATACGACATCAGGGTATTTCCGGTTTCACCGGATCTGGATCCCGCCCGATTTCAATACAAGTACGGCCAGCCAGGGAGCATCAATTGCAATGACGGGCAGGGATTTCAACGCGTATCACCCTCCACAGGCGTGTTCCATGTTTCCATTGCCAATGGCCGAAAGAACGTCTGCCTCAAAGGCGCAGACCTGGCCGGGAATCCCGGGCCGACCATCGAGTTTCTGATCCCTCAATAGCTTCAGGCTTTTTGTGGCTGAACCGTGTGAAACCGATTCAGCCACAACAGCGCCTTAGAAACCTACACTGGCCTGCACGAAGAACGTACGCGGCGCACCGACATACATCCCCGAATTGTTGTCGCTGGAGCGGGTGAAGTACTGCTTGTCGAAGACGTTTTTCACCCCGGCACCCAGTTTCAGATTCGACACTTGCGGCCCGAAGTCATACCCGCCGCGCACGTTCCAGGTCACGTAACCCGGGATGTCGCCGTACTGCCCGTCGGCCGTGCCTTCGGTGATGTAGTTGCCGTTGAAGCTGCCATCGGCGTTGACCCCGGTGCCCGGCGAGCGCTGTTTCGACTGGGCGAAACCGTCGATGTTGTAGGTCCAGCGATTGACGTCGTAACGCAAGCCCACGGTCGCCACCTGCCGCGAATAGAACGGCAGATCACGGCCCTTGAAGCCCGGAATCTCACCTTCGTAAGTCGCACGGGTGTAGGTGAAACCGGCGTTGGCGGTCAGACCGTCGAGACGCGGATCGAGCGCTGCCATGTCGTAGTGCACCGACGCTTCGATGCCCTGGTGCTTGGTCGCGCCGAGGTTGGTCCAGCCGACATCGTTGCTGATGTATTGCAGTTCGTCATCGAAGTCGATGTAGAACAGCGTCACTTCCCCGCCCCACACGTCATCGTTGTAGCGCGTACCGATCTCGTAGGTCTTGGCTTTTTCCGGTTCCAGGCCGTTGGCGGTCTGGTCACCCGAACCGCCCTGGCCAAGCTGGAAATACTGCAGGCTGCCGAACGAGGTTTCGTAGTTGGCGAACAGTTTCCACGCGTCCGACAGGTGATACATCACGCTCAGCGCCGGCAGCGGTTCGTTGCTTTCGATGCTGCGGTTTTTCTCCGGCACGCGTTTGCCTGCAGTGTCGAGCACGGCGCGGTCATGCCAGTCGGTGCTGATGTGTTCGAAGCGAATGCCCGGAGTGATTGTCCAGTTGCCGACGTCGATCTTGTTGTCGACGTACACCGAGTTGGCCTCGGTGCCGCCGGTGCGGTCCTGGAACACATGGCCGTCGGACGTCGGCGTGACCACCGGCTGATTGTTGACCAGCGCCAGACGGCTCGACTGTTCGTGCATCGCCTCTTTCAGGTAGCGATAACCGACGCTGACTTCCTGCGTGGTCGGGCCGACGTCAAACACCCGCGACACACGCGGTTCGACACCGAGGGTGTAGTAGGAACGCGGGTACGAGCTGAGGGTTTTCTGGTCGCGGGCGGCGATGGTGCTGCCGCGAAAGCTGTCGGTGTAATAGGTAAGGATTTCTGCCTGAGTACGCTCGTCGATCTGCCGAATCCACTTGAACGACACGTCTTTGCGCCGACCGCTGAAGTTGTCGTAATCGCGTACCGAATCATACGGTTTGTCGTCGTACTGCTTCTGCGTCAGGCCGCCGGGCATGTCGGCGCTGGCGTCGTAGTAATGAAAGTTGAGGCTGAAATCGTCCTGATCGGTCGGCGCCCAATGGGTCTTGAGCAGCACGTCGTCGATGTCGTTGTCGTTGTTGCGCTCGCGGTAACCGTTGCCGTTGACCCCGGAATACAACAGCGCCACGCCCATGCCGTTGTCGGCAGTGCCGCCGAGGAACGCCGTGTCGATGTGCTTCCAGCCGCCGTAACGGGTGGTCTCCAGGGTGGTGCCGATTTCCCCGGTGGCTTTTTCCGGAATGGCGCGGGTGACGAAGTTGATCACCCCGCCGACGTTTTGCGGGCCGTAACGCACGGAACCGGCACCGCGTACCACGTCGATACTGTCGAGGTTGCCCGAGGAGATCGGCGCCATCGACAGCTGCGGCTGGCCGTACGGCGCGAACGCGGCCGGCACGCCGTCGATCAGCACCGTGGAGCGTGGCGAGAGGCGCGAAGTCAGGCCACGCACGCCGACGTTCAGCGCGATGTCGCTGCCGCCGGTGCCGTTGGAGTCCTGCACCTGCACACCGGGCACGCGCTTGAGCACGTCACTGACGTTCATCGCGCCTTGCTCGACCATGGCTTCGCGGCGGATCACCGTGCGTGCGCCCGGGTGGTTCTGCACCACGGCGGCGTCGGCGTCACCGAGCCAGTCGCCGACCACTTTGATGTCGGTCACGCCCAGTTCCAGCGGGCCGTTGCTGGCGGCGGTCGCGACTGGAGCCAAAGTCACCGAGCCTTCGTTGATCTGATAGTCGAGGCCGCTGCCCTGAAGCAATTGGCGCAACGCCTGCTCGGGGGAAATGTTGCCATCGACCGCGGGTGCCTGTTTGCCGGCGACCAGTTCCGGGCTGAAAAACACTTGCAGCGAAGTTTGCTGGCCCAGTTCACTCAGGGCCTGGCCCAACGGCTGGGCGCGGATGTGAATGGCTTCAGCGGCGAAGGCCAGCGGCACGGCGGCGTTGACCGCCAACGCCAGGGCCAGCGGTAACCAGGGGGATTTTTTGTTGTTGGTTGAGGTGTTTTTCACGTCGAACGTAGTCCTGTGGAGCGCAAGAGTGTGCGTCTGTTAATGCAAACCAGTTGCAGTTAAACAGGAAGACGATGAACTCGAAAAAAACCTGAATGTTATTTTGAAATTATTTCCTGACTGCCATCAGCCAGGGTTCGGACGGCCACCGGCAGGATGTTTGGCAGGGCCTTGAGCAAGGCGTCGGTGTTGTCGGATTTGAACACGCTGGTCAGGCGCAGACTGGCCACGGCCGGGTTGCTGACCGTCAGTGGCTTGTCGCGATAACGCGAAACTTCCGCTGCCACTTCGCCGAGGCTGGCGTTGTTGAACACCAGTTTGCCGCTGCGCCACGCCGTCAGTTCGGCGGGGTTGACCGCATATGCGGCGGCGACGCGACCCTCGGCATCGACGTGGGTACCGAGACCTGCCGTCAAGTTGATGAACTCGTTGTCCGGCGCATTGCGCCCCTGCACCTTGACCGTGCCCTGCTCCACCGCGACCCGGGTTTGCGTGACATCGCGGCGCACATCGAAACGCGTGCCGGTCACGGTGACCTTGCCACTGCCGGCCTCGACCACGAACGGCCGCGCCGTGTCGTGCTGAACGCTGAACAGCGCCTCGCCTTCACTCAATTCAATGAGCCGCCGATCCTTCTCAAAACGCACCTGCAGACGGCTGCGGCTGTTCAGGTCGATCACCGATCTGTCCGGCAGCGCCACGTGCTTGCGCTCACCCAGCGCCGTCGCGAACTCGGCGCTGTAGCCGTCGGGGTGATTCAGACCGCTGAACAGACCGAGGCCGAGCGCCACCGCCAGCACACTGGCGGCCACGGCATAGCGCAGCAGCGGGCGACGTTCGCGACGGGCCGGCGGGGTTTCAACGAGGGCCTTGAGGCGTGGCGCCGGCAGCAGATCGGCCGCCGTCCACAAGCCTTGCAGCAACTGGAATTCGTCACGGTGCTGCGGATGCTGGTTCAGCCAGGCGTCGAAACGCTGTTGTTCCTCGGCGCTGATCAGCGGTTCCTGCAAACGCACAAACCAGCGTGCCGCTTCATCGCGCACCGTTGTTTGCCCGCACGCGCAATCACGGGTATCCATCATGGAATGTCCTGTCGGGCTGGGGATGAAAAGCGGCGGCCGCTCATGACTGCATGCCGTCGAGGCGATCGCGCAAGTGGCGCAGGGTGCGGATCATATACTTTTCGACCATGTTCCTCGACAGCCCAAGGCGTTCGGCGATTTCCGCCTGGGTCAGCCCTTCGATCTTCTGCCAGACGAAAATCTTCCGGCAGTTGAGCGGCAGTTCCTGCAGCGCCCGTTCGATGGAGTCGGCCAACTGGATCGCCTGCATGTAATGCTCCGGGTCGCCGGTGGACGACACACTGTGATCGATCGCCTGCGACTCCATGGCTTCCCGTCGATCCTCACGCCGATAACCGTCGACCGCGATGTTGCGTGCGGTCTGGTGCAGATACGCCCGTGGCTGCTGCACCGCCGCCGAATCGGATTCGAGCACCCGCACAAAGGTGTCGTGCGCCAGATCCTCGGCCTGCGCGCGATTGCGCAGACGCCGGGTCCAGGTGCCGATCAACTCTTCGTAATGCTCGAAAAAGCCGGGTCTGCGGGGCAGCATGGGGTTCATAACGGCGTGCTGTGGAAAGGGCGTGAATAGTAATGCTTCCTATTAAGGCCGGCAATTCATTCCTTGGAGACCCGATCCGCCGTTCATCTCCAGGTCATCGTGCTTTTGCAATCACCTCACTCATGTATTGATGCAGATCGCGAAAATCCTGAACGCTCCAGGCGTGCGGCGCGATCTTCACGCCGTTGTCCTGCAAGGTTTTTGGAATCAGGTTTCCATTGGGAAGAAGGATGATCGAGGACACGATGACGCCCGGATAATCCTTAAGGCGTTTCTTGAAGGTGGCTGTTGTCAGGTCAGGCGTTGGCGGATTGCTTTTATTGGCCAATGGCCCGGTTGCCTTGATATCGGCGCCGTGGCACACAGCACAGCGCTGGACATAAAGATTTTTGCCGTTGGCATTTTCTGCCACGGACAGGGAGGTCTGAATGACTGATAACAAAGCGAATAAGGCGACGAGGGTTGTTTTCATTTTTATAAAGGGTCAGAGGCTTAAACGGACGGCGCACAGCTAAGCACACATCAGGAAGCCAATTTCCACGTATCGAGAAATTGCCGGGCAGCGACCCACGTCGTCGAGTTTTTCGCAGCCGTCCCACCTATTGTGTAAAATGCCGCCCGGGTGCCACCGCAACAACGCGGCAGGGCAGGTTTAATTCAGCGCAGGTCGGGCCGCCGCGCGGAGTTGCTGTGCCTATGAGCCACGATCCGTCACGCCTGCAGACTGCCCCTGCCCGCCAGGAGTCGCCTTCTGCCCTGGCCTTTCTCTCGCGTTTTTTCGCTGCCGAATCCGCCGGTGGCCTGATTCTGATGGCCGCTGCCCTGGCCGCGCTGCTGGTCGCCAACTCGCCTTGGGCGGCCACGTATTTCTCGACCTTGCACATCAAGATCGCCGGTCTGTCGATCGAGCATTGGGTGAATGATGGCCTGATGGCGATCTTCTTCATGCTGGTGGGCCTGGAGATCAAGCGCGAAATGCTCGCCGGTCAGTTGTCGACCTGGGGTCAGCGCGCGCTGCCGGGCTTCGCCGCGCTGGGCGGGATGCTGGTCCCGGCCCTGATCTACGTCGCGATCAACTGGGGCAATCCGCAGACCCTGAGCGGTTGGGCGATCCCCGCCGCCACCGACATTGCTTTCGCCCTGGGCGTGCTGTCGCTGCTGGGCAAACGGGTGCCCGTGTCGCTGAAAATCTTCCTCTCGGCGCTGGCCATCCTCGATGACCTGGGCGCAGTGGTGATCATCGCGATTTTCTACACCAGCGGCCTGTCGGTGAGCATGCTGCTGGCCTCGTTGGCAGTGATTGCACTGCTGGTGATCCTCAACCGCTGCGGTGTCAGAAAACTTTGGCCATACCTGATCGCCGGCGCCTTCCTGTGGTTCTTCATGCTGCAATCGGGGATCCACGCGACCCTCGCCGGGGTGATTCTGGCCCTGTGCATTCCGCTGGGAAATCCCGAAGACGAGCACAACTCGCCGCTGCTGTACCTCGAAGAAAAAATGCATCCGTGGGTGGCGTTCGCCGTGGTGCCGATTTTCGGCTTCGCCAACGCGGGTGTGTCGCTGACCGGCATTTCTCCGAGCAACCTGCTTGAGCCGGTGCCGCTGGGCGTGGCGCTGGGCCTGTTGTTCGGCAAGCAGATCGGTATCCTCGGCCTCGGCGCCCTGGCGATTCGCAGTGGTCTGGCACAACTGCCGCAAGGCGCGAGCTGGCTGCAGCTGTACGGCGTCGCCCTGCTCTGCGGGATCGGCTTCACCATGAGCCTGTTCATTGGCGCACTGGCCTTCCCGGGCGCGCCGCATCTGGTCGATTCGGTGAAGGTCGGCGTGTTGCTGGGTTCGATCCTGTCCGCGCTGCTGGCGGTGGTCGTGCTGATGAGTGCGGGTAAGGCGAAGGCTTCGAGCTGACCGCCAGATCGGGTCGAGACAGAAAACCAATGTGGGAGCGGGCTTGCTCGCGAAAGCGTCAATTCAGTCAGCTAATTTATCGACTGAACCACCGCCTTCGCGAGCAAGCCCCCTCCCACAGTTTTTACAGCGGTGCTGCTCAGCCTTTTTCGTCGATCCCGGCCTGTAGGGTCTGGCTGTCCAGATTGCCGCTCAGGGTCACCGGGCCGACTTTCAGATTGCCGTTATCAAACGACACCTTCGGTGCGTTCTCCTCGGTTTTCTGCGGCAGGTCCAGTCCGGCTTTCACCCCGTAGTCACGGTTGACCAGATCGCTGCCAACGACCTTCGAAGCGCCCAGATCGACCTTGCCGTCCGTCGATGAAATCCGTGCGCCGGTCAGCTGCGTACCACCACCAACGTTCAACTTCACACCCTGATTGCCACTGATGCCGGATGCCTGCACCACGCTGTCCTTGTGCGCGTATTCGCCTTGCGCTTTCAGCGTCGGTTTATAGTCGGTGCCGGCGAGCTTTTCCTTGTCGCTCGGTGGATTTTTCTTCGCCGTCAGGCCCAGATCAACATCGACCTTGGCCTGGGTCGTCGAGTCCTGGCGGCTTTCGACGATCAGATCACCGGCGACCTTGCCGCCGACAGTGTTCGCGTCGATCCGCGCGCCCGACAGCTGTGCATCGCCTGCGCTGTTGAGCACCACGCTGTCAGCCTTGATCTGGCTGTTTTGCTGGGTGGTGCCTTGCAGATAATCGACACCAATCTTGGCCCCGACATTGAAGCCGTGATCGCTGCTGGCCTTTTCGTCGGCAGCGGTCGGGGTCTTGCTGCTGAGGTTGCCGCCGGCATTCAGCGCAACGTTCCAGTTATTGCGACTCTCGGTGGACTGCGCCGACTCTTGAACGTAACCGCCCTTCTGCGCATCGATGCTGACTTTCGGCGCGCCGACTTGCGTGCCTTGCAGGTGCACCGCGTCACCGCTCAAGGCGATTTGGCTCTGGCTGTTGAGCTGGCCACCGGTCAGGGTTTGCGAGTTTTCGTTGATGCGGCCGATGTTGAAGTTGCCGCTCAGATTACCGCCCTGATCGCGACTTTTCTCGCTGCTGGATTTGCTGCCGCCGCCCTTCAAGCCGCCGCCGAGATTGCTGCCAGTCGCGGTGTGGGTATCAACGGCCGCTTGCAGATCAAGCTTGCCGTCAGCGTGCAGCTCAATGCCGCCGGCGCTGTCGATCTGCGTGCCTTGCTGGACCTGATTGCCACCGCTGCTCAGTTGTACCGGGCCTTTGCCGCTGATGCTCGCCACGTGAGCCTGAGTGTCAGAGGTCTGTTTGCCGGTGTGGTCAAGCTGGAAGCCAGCGCCGAGGTCGACGTTGGTGCCGTCGGTGCCCGGCAAGGTGCCGACCGTCAGCGAGCCGTTGCCGCGCAGGCTGGAGTCGCTGCTGCTCTGACGGTCGTTTGCCTGATTCAGCGCCAGATCGCCGCCAGTCTTGATGTTCACTCCGCCCTGCCCGCCGTCGAAACGGCTGCCGGCGAACTGCGCGTCACCGCCCACCTTGATGTTCACGCCTTGGCTGCCGGCAAAACCGCCGACCACCGCGGTGCTGCTGTCCTTGCTGCTGTAGCTGTTGCCACCCGCGCCGCTGCCGGCGACGTTCACGTCTTCGCCGGTCTTGGTGTAGACCCGCACGTCGACCTTGGCGTCCACTGAGTTATCGGTGCTGCTGTGGGTGTTGCTCGCGGCATCGGCCACCAGTTTGTCGGCGCTGATGTTGACCTTGCCGTTGCTGGCGCTGTACTGAGTGCCCTGGTCGTGCAGGGTGCCGGCAGTTTTCACCTCGACGCTGCCGCCGTCGAAACGGCTGACCACGGCGTTGCTGTTGTGCTCGGTCTTGTCGGCGCGGCCGTGACCGATCGCCACGTCGAGGCCGACGTTCGGCTGGCCGAGATTGCTCAGGGCTTCCTTGTCCGGCACCTTGCCGTTGAGCACATCCTTGACTGCACCGGCAATCGGGCGGGCGATGTCCTTGTACTCGACGTTGGCGCCGATGTCCGCCGACCAGTTGCTCTGGTTGTGGCTGCTGCTTTCGGTGTTGCTGGCGGCGCGGTTGTCGATCTCGTTGGCCGCGACGTTCAGACCGTTGCCAGCCTTGACCTGCGCGCCTTCGGTCACCAGCTTGTCGGCGTTGATGTTCAGGTCGCCGCTGCTCTGCATGTTGGTGGTTTGCGCGCTGGTTTTGCTGCTGCTGTCTTGCGTGGTGCTGTGGGCAAAATCGACACCACTGCCGGCGCGGTCGAGGCCGCCGGTGTAGTAGAAGCCGCCGCCAGTGCTGGAGGTGTCGGTCGACGTTTTGTGGCTGTCCTGTTCGGCCAGCAACGACACGTTCTTGCCGCTCAGCGTAGTGTCGCCAGCAGTGGATTTGACTTCACCGCCCTTGATCGTCAGATCGCCGTCCGCTTTAACCTGCACGCTGCCACCGCTGAGGCTCGAGCCCTGCTGGTCGACGTCGTTGCGGGTGACGGTCTGCCGCTTGTCTTCGTAGTGCACCCCGGCGCGATATTGCTCCGGCGTTTGCTCTTTGGCGTAGGCATCGAAGCCACGGGTCTCGGTGGTCGAGCTGCTGGCGTGGCTGTTCTGCGTGGAATGCACGTTCACATCACCCGCTGCGTCCGCCGTCAGCACGCCACCAGCCTTGACCGTAGAGCCGGCCACTTCGATGTCCTTGGCGCTTTTGAGCTTGAGATTGCTGTCGGAAACCAGCTCGCTGCGCACCGTGGTGCTGTCCCTGGAATTCTGCCGCGACTCGTCCTTGGTGATGCCGAAGAATTTGCTGTCCTTGTCGTGGTTGTTGCTGTGCGAAGTGTCCTGCACGCCGTCGATCACCAGCGAACCCTGATCGCTGATCACGCTGGCCTCGGTGCCGCCACGGACCTGGCTGCCGCTGATGCGCACGTCGTCAGCCTTGACGATCAGTTTGCCGGCCGCATTGATTTTGCTGCCCTGATGCCGGGAATGGCCCTTGTCGGCATCACCGGTCTTGCCGAAGAATCCGCCGCCAACCAGGTCGCCGGAGTAACTGTTGTTATTGCTGCGACTGGTGCGCGTGGCCGTGGTGACGTCCACTTGCTTGCCCGCCAGTTTCACATCGCCGGTGCTGTTCAGTTCGGCACCTTCGGCGCGCAGCAACGCGGCGGTTTGCAGAGCGATATTGCCGCCCTTCAACTGACTGCCGATGCTGCGCTGTTCTTCGCTGCTGTTGTTCCAGTCGGCCTTCCACAGATGCTTGCGATGGTTGCCCTGATCAGTCTGGGTGTGGCTTTCGGTGGCAGCTGTCAGGCGCAGATCGCCGCCACTCTGCACATCGAGATTTTTCGCCGCTTCAACCTTGGCCGCTTTGAGTTCGGTGTCTTTGCCGGAGGTCAGCCTGGCGTCGCGGCTAGCGACGATCTGGCTGCCGTGCTGGCGAGTTTCACTGTCGGTCTGGGTGCGATCGTAGGTTTCCCAAGTGATGCCGATGGTGCTGTTGCTCCAGTTTTCTCGCGTCTGCTGAAGCTTGCGGCTTTCGACGCTGCTCAGGGTCAGGTTGCGCTTGGCATTGACGTTGACGTCGCGACCACTGACGTCGGTGGCGGCCAGCGTCAGGTCGTTGCCGCTGTGCAGGCCGACATCACCCTGACTGCTGCGAATGCTGGCACGCGTCACTTCGAGGCTGTTGGGGATGGCTTCACCGCTGACACTCAGGTCGCCAGCCGAGCGGATCTGCACGCCGTCACGCCCGGCCACTTGCACCGCCCCCACACGCACGCCCGCGCCTTCGGCGGTGCTGACGATGTTGATGCGCCCGGCCTGCATCGCACCGAACAGGCTGGCGTCGATGCGTTGATCTTTGGTGTTGCCCGCCGGATCCACGGCTTTGACCTGACCGCTGGCGTAATCGACCTGATTGCGCCCGACGGTGAGGTTCAACTGATCGCGGGCATCGATGCGGCCCTGGCTGTCAATACGCGGGGCGATCAGATTGACCGAACCCTCGGCATTACGCAGGCCGCCACTGTGGATCTGCAACTGACCGCTGGCGTCGCGGGTGTTCAAGGCTTGCAGTTTGCCGTCGTTCAACTCCGGACGACCGACCAGCAGACTCGCGTTCGGCGTGTTGATGAAACTGCCGCCGTTCACCGAAATGCCGTTGGGGTTGGCCAGCACGTAATCGGCGGCGCGGCCGAAGATTTCCTGGGCGCCGTTGATGGCCGAAGGGTTGCGGCTGATCACCTCGTTGAGGATCACGCTCGCCGCCTGGCCCTGCAGTTGCGGGTTGGCTGCCAGTTGCCCGGCGAGCTGCGATTGCCCGGCCTGCAAGGCGTTGTTCAGCACCAGGCCCTGACGGTCGACGTTGTAGTCAAGGAACTGGTTGTGCGACAGGCCCGAGCCGTTGGGCGCGACGATATTGACGATGGGCACGCCGCCCTGGGTCTGCAATTGCGCGGTGCCGCCGGGGCCGGGAGCGACCACCACACCGCCGGCGATGGCGCTGGGCAGGTGCACGGCGAAGAACAGGCTGGCGATCGCCCAGCGCAGTTTGCCCCGAGGAGAAAGATGGAATGCAAAGGTGTGTGCTGGCATAAAAACGTCTCCATGTAAGTACGGCATCACGGCGCGCGATTTAGTCTTGGCCGTGGCTGTCGCGCTCAGATCCGACGGCTGCTTGTTCACTGCTTGATGAGTCTCGGTACTGCTCATATCTGCAACCCCACGCGCATCAGCCAGGTCTCTGGCTCGTGCTGCAAACCGTTGGGGGTGTTGAGGGCGCGCTGGTAATCGACGTCCACTTGCAGATTCTTCCAGCCCAGATTCAGCCCGACGCTGGCGCCGCTCAGGCGCTGGCCCTGAGCACCGTGATCGGCCTTGAGCCAGCCGTTGTCCAGGCCCACGCGCGGGGTGATCTGCACCGGCCAATCGCTGCGCAGCGGCAGACGCAAGGTGTTGCGCCAGATCGCGCCGCTGGCACCGGATGCGCTGCTGACCCGATAACCGCGCACCGCAGAATCGTCGGTGCCGAGCAACTGTTCGATGGCCGGCAACGGGTCGGGGCTGTATTGCAGATTGAGCTGGCTCTGCCACTGCCACGCTTGCGCGCCGAACTGGCCGTTGCGCCACTGGCTGAGGCCGGCGCGGTACTTGCGAAACTGCGCTTTGGGCAGGTTGCTGACCGCGTGATTGGCGTCGTCATCGGCGCCCAGCCAGCGCAGGCCTTGCGAGTAAGTGAAGTCGAGGTTCCACACCGCACGGTCGAGCCAGAACAGATTGAGTCCGGCTTCGGCCACGGTCAGGGTCGGGCTTTGAATGCCCAGACGGACATTTTCCAGATAGCTGTCGACGTCCTTGTGTGCCAGTTGCAGGTTGGCGCTGAGCTGACGGCTCTGGTCGCGCCACAAAACGCGGTCGGCGCGCAGACTCAGTTGATCGGTGATGCCGGTGCTGTACAAGGTTGCGCTGGGCAGCTTGAACGGCGCGCGATATTCCGCATGGCTGGCGAACGCGCTGTAGGTCCAGTAGCCGTAGGGAATCGCGTAATACAGGCTGGCGTTGCGACTGTAGCGATCGCCCTGATTCAACGTGTCGCTGGCGCTGAGGCTCAACAGATCGTTGAGTTGCAGCGGGCTGTCGAAGCTCAGGCTGACGGTATCGCGGTCACGCCCGGTGCTGGCGCTGCCGAGGTTGTCCATGCCCAGGCCCAACGCCCAGCGCGACTGCCCGGCCGTGCGCGAGCGCAGGATGATGCGCGACGCGCCGGGCTGGCTGCCAGGGGCGATGTCGGCGGTCAGGTCGATCGAACGCAAGCGGTTCAACTGATCTAGACCCTGCTCCAGATCGCGCAGGTTCAGCGGCTGGCCGAGCATGTGCGGGAACGCGCCACCCAGCGAAACGGGCAGGCTCTGATCGGCCAGCTCGATGGACTCGATGTAGCCCTCGTCGATCATGATGTCCAGCGACTGCCCCGCCGCTGGCGCGCTCAGTAAGTACGGGCGGCTGGCGATGTAGCCCTGCTCGACGTAGGCGGCGGTGATGGTCGCCAGCAGATGGTTGATCTGGCCGACGCCCATGCACGGCGCCAGCAGCGGTTTGATCCGGGCGTTGAGCTTGGCGCTGTCGATCAGCGTGACGCCACCAATGCGCGTGCCGCTTAGCGGCCAGCAGCGTTCATCGGGGGTGACGGTCTGCGGGAGCACTGGGGTGGCGGGCGCAGGACCGAACGCACCGCGCTCCAGTTGGCGCTTGCGTTGTTCCATCTGCAGTTGTTGCAGATCGCGCTGTTGCTGTTGCTGCTGGCGCAGCACTTCCTGGCCCGGCACAACAGGATCAGCCGCTTGAATCGAGGAGGCACACACACTCAACACAAAGGCCGACAACAGCGGGCAAAGCGTGGAACGACGACGGAAAACAGCGCAAAGCAAATACGGCACGCAACATCCCTGCAATCATAAAGTAGCGTAATGCCACCTCATCAATGCGAGTGATAGTCAGAGCCTTCCTACACAAATGCAAGACGCTTCCTACAACGCTTACATTTCTTAAACATTTGATTTTACTGCGTTCAACGTCACCGCCTCAGGGGTTCCCCGAGGGCTTTCATCGAGTTCTTGAAGATTTGGCCCCGTATTACGGGCGCTGTCGTTTGTCGGAACCGCTCCAAACCCCGAGGCCGGGTAAGCAACTGACGATTGGCACAAAAACATAATTGCCACAAAATATTACTTGCGTCATATTACACCCGTAATAACAGCCCGTTTCCGCAGGTATTACGCCATGACCAGCATGCCAACCGTTGAGCCAGACCTGTCTGCCCCGGTCACCCCCGCCAAACCGCCACTGCGCAAACGCCTGCTGCTGACCGGCTCTGGCCTGGTCGCGCTGGTCGTGGTCGGCGTTTACGCCAGTCATTGGTGGGGCACCGGGCGTTTTCTTGAAGAGACTGACGATGCCTACATCGGTGGCGACGTGACGGTGATCGGGCCGAAGGTCGCCGGTTACATCGAAGAAGTGCTGGTCAGCGACAACCAATCGGTGAGGGCCGGTGACGTGCTGATCCGCCTCGACGCACGTGACTATCGCGCCAGCCTCGCCAAAGCCGAGGGCGCCGTTGCCGCCGAAGAGGCGCTGCTGGCCAACCTCGACGCCACTGAACAACTGCAGCAAGCGGTGATCGGCCAGGCCCGCGCCGGCATCGATGCCGCCGGTGCCGAAACCGCCCGCTCGCGGGATGACAATGCGCGTTACAAACGTCTGGTCAGCACCAATGCCGTGTCGGTGGAAAGCGCCCAACGCGCCGACGCCACCTTCAAGACCGCCCAGGCCCTGAGTGCCCGCGCCCAGGCCGAACTGCTTGCCGCCCAGCGCCAACTGGCGGTGATCGACACCCAGAAACAACAGGCCCGCGCCGCCCTGCAACAGGCCCGCGCCGAGCGTGATCTGGCGCAGTTGAATCTCGGCTACACCGAACTGCGCGCGCCGGTTGATGGCGTGATCGGCAACCGCCGCGCGCGGGTCGGCGCCTATGCCCAGGCGGGTTCGCAACAGCTGTCGGTGGTGCCGGCCAGCGGTCTGTGGGTCGATGCCAATTTCAAGGAGGATCAACTGGCGCGGATGAAACCCGGGCAACGGGTGAGCATCCGTGCCGACGTGCTCTCCGGCCAGGAATTCCACGGCCGCCTCGACAGCCTCGCCCCGGCTACCGGCTCGCAATTCAGCGTGCTTCCGCCGGAGAACGCCACCGGTAACTTCACCAAAATCGTCCAGCGGGTGCCGGTGCGAATCCTGCTCGATCCGGCTGACGGCGTACTCGGTCACCTGCGGCCGGGGCTGTCGGTTACCGCTGAAGTCGACACCCGCGCACAAGCCGAAACCAACGCCGTGGCCGTCGCGCCATGAGCACCGCCCTCACCGCCCCGGCGCAACCATTCAACGCCGCCGACATGGCCACCGCGACCAAAGTGTTCGCCTTCGCCACGATGTGCATCGGCATGTTCATTGCGCTGCTGGACATCCAGATCGTCTCGGCCTCGCTGCGTGACATCGGCGGCGGGCTCTCGGCCGGCACCGATGAAACGGCGTGGGTGCAGACCAGTTACCTGATCGCCGAAATCATTGTGATCCCGCTGTCGGGCTGGCTGTCGCGGGTGTTCTCCACACGCTGGCTGTTCTGCGCCTCGGCGGTCGGTTTTACTCTGGCCAGCCTGCTCTGCGGCGTGGCCTGGAACATCCAGAGCATGATCGCCTTTCGCGCGCTGCAAGGCTTTCTTGGCGGCTCGATGATTCCGTTGGTGTTCACCACCGCGTTCTTTTTCTTCAGCGGCAAACAACGGGTGATCGCCGCCGCGACCATCGGTGCGGTGGCTTCGCTGGCGCCGACCCTGGGTCCGGTGATCGGCGGCTGGATCACCGACATTTCCTCATGGCACTGGCTGTTCTACATCAACCTGGTGCCGGGAATTTTCGTCGCCGTGGCCGTGCCGATGCTGGTGAAGATCGACCAGCCGGAACTGGCGCTGCTCAAGGGCGCGGACTACCTGAGCATGGTGTTTCTCGCGCTGTTTCTCGGCTGCCTGGAATACACCCTCGAAGAAGGCCCGCGCTGGAACTGGTTCAGCGATCAAACGATTCTGACCACGGCATGGATCAGCGGTCTGGCGGGTCTGGCCTTCATCGGACGCACCTTGCACGTGGCCAATCCGATCGTCGATCTGCGCGCGCTCAAGGATCGCAATTTTGCCCTGGGCTGTTTCTTTTCCTTTGTCACCGGGATCGGTCTGTTCGCGACGATTTACCTGACCCCGCTGTTTCTCGGCCGGGTGCGAGGCTACAGCGCACTGGACATTGGTCTGGCGGTTTTTTCCACCGGGGTGTTCCAGATCATGGCGATTCCGCTGTACGCCTTTCTCGCCAATCGCATGGATCTGCGCTGGATCATGATGATCGGCCTGGGCTTGTTTGCCGTGTCGATGTGGGAGTTCAGTCCGATCACCCACGACTGGGGTTCCGGCCAGTTGATGCTACCGCAAGCGCTGCGCGGGATCGCTCAGCAACTGGCGGTGCCGCCGGCGGTGACGCTGACCTTGGGGGGCTTGGCACCGGCGCGCTTGAAGCACGCTTCGGGGCTGTTCAACCTGATGCGCAATCTGGGCGGAGCGATCGGCATTGCCGCGTGCGCGACCATTCTCAATGACCGCACCAACCTGCACTTCACCCGCTTGGCCGAGCATTTGAACAGCAGCAACGAGGCGATGAATCAGTGGCTGGCGCAGGTCGGTGGCAATCTGGCGACACTGGGTCAGAGTGGTGACGTCGGCGTCACCGCAGGCCTGCGTCAACTGTGGCTGCTGACCTACCGCGAGGCGCAGACCCAGACCTACGGCGATACCTTTTTGATGATCATGCTGTGCTTCATCGTCGCCACGGCGATGGTGCCCTTGATGCGCAAGGTACAACCACCGGCCGCGCCGAGTGCGGATGGGCATTGATCCAGATCTGCAATGCATGCCCCCTGTAGGAGTGAGCCTGCTCGCGATGGCGCCAGTTCATTCAACATTAATGTTGAACGGATAATCGCTATCGCGAGCAGGCTCACTCCTACAAAAGATTGTGTCTGGGGCTTAGAGCTGCGGGATTTTGCGGAAGCCCACCGCCAGACGGTTCCAGCTGTTGATGGTGCTGATCGCCACGCTCAGGTCGACCATTTCCTTGGGCGTGAATTGCGCCGCGACGATGTCGTAGTCTTCGTCCGGGGCGTGGGTCAGGCTCAGCTGGGTCAGCGATTCGGTCCACAGCAGCGCAGCACGTTCGCGCTCGGTGAAGAATGGCGCTTCACGCCACGCGGTGACGGCGAACAGCCGACGCGGAGTTTCGCCGCCCTTGATTGCATCGGCGGTGTGCATGTCGATGCAGAACGCACAGCCGTTGATCTGCGAAGCGCGCAGCTTGACCAGTTCGACCAGGGTCTTTTCCAGCGGCAGTTTCGAGACCGCGGTTTCCAGTGCGATCATCGCTTTCAGGGCGTCTGGGGAGGCGGTGTAGAAATCGGTACGAGCTTTCATGATTGAGTTTCCGGGGCCAGTGAATGTGTGACTAAGGTAGTCCCGCACTTGCCCCGGACAAATAGCCAATCTCCCGGAAGACGAGTAGACCACCCTGTCACACGCGATTGCGCAACCAGTGCAGGAACCCGGTTTTCGCCACCACGGGCGGCACGTCCTGGGTCAGGGTCTGAGCCTTGTGCAGGCGATAATCGAGCAAGGCTTTCATCGCCTCGTTGATGTCGTGGCGGGCATCCAGACACGGCTTCAGATAGGTCTTCTCGATGCGATACAACGCGCAGAAGGTTTTCGCCGCGAAGGTCGCCGGTACTGAAGAATCGGACAGAATCCCGGCCTCGCCGATCACCTCCCCCGGCCCCATGCGCCCGGATTCAAACGGGCTGCCATGGCGAGTCAAGGTCACGGTGACCACGCCCGATTCGATGATGAACAAATGATCGCTGACCTCCCCGGCTTCGAGGATCGTCTCGCCGGCACGGAAGGTTTGCAGGGTCATATTCTGGCTGAAGGTGTCTTTTTCTTCCTGGCGCAGCGTGGAAAAAATCGGCGAACTGTCGAGCAGCGCCCGTGGCCGCGACAGGCCGCTTGGCGCATTCGGTTCCACGCTCGACAACAGATTGACCCCGGACGCCTGCAAGTGCCGATAAGCCAGATCGAACAGCTGATTGCGCACCGAGCGCTTCTGATCCATCGACGAGACAAAACCGCTGATCTCATATTCCGCGCCGGCGCTGCTGGAGCTCTTGAGCGCGACGCTTGGCGAAGGATTGTCCAGCAGCGGGCGGCAGCCCTGCATTGCCCGCTCCAATGCGTCGATCACGGTGGTCGGTCGCGCATGCGGGCTGACCTGCACACTGACGGCCAGGCCGAACATGTTGCTCGGCCGGCTGAAGTTGATGATCTTGGCCTTGGCCGCCAGCGAGTTGGGAATCACCGCCATGCTGCCCTGACTGGTCTGTAGACGCGTGGCGCGCCAGTCGATGTCGATGACCCGGCCTTCGGTGCCATCGATCGAAATCCAGTCATCGATCTGATAGGGCTTGGTGGTGTTGAGCACGATCCCGGAAAACACATCGCTGAGCGTGCTCTGCAACGCCAGACCGACGATGATCGCCAAGGCGCCGGACGTCGCCAGCACACCTTTGACCGGCAGATCCAGCACGTAGGCCAGGGCCGCGATAATCGCGATCAGGAAAATCACCGCACCGAGCAGATCCTGCAACAGCCGCCCGGTGTGCCCGACGCGCTGCATCATCACCGCACCGATCAGCACCGTCAGGGTGCGCGCGCCGAACAGCCACCAACCGATCTGCAAGCCGGTCGCCGCCAGGTGCAGCGGCACGTTGTCGGCCCATGGCGCCGGCTCCATCGGATTCAGGCCTTCGTTGAACAACAGCACGCTGAACAGGCTGAAAATCAGCACCCGCACCAGCAGCTTCCACTCGCTGCCACGGGAGCTGATCAGACGCCACAGCCCGAGATCGAGGAGGATCAGGATCAACGCGCAAAACAACGGATGTTCGGTCAAAAAAGACAACATCAAAGCACTCCGACAGGGGCCAATCGCGAGAAGATCGCACAGATTGGGCAAGTGTAGGAGTAATTGATTTCAGAGGCAGAACACCAGCACAAAAACACCGGAAAACCCCTGTGGGAGCGAGCCTGCTCGCGAAGGCGGTGGATCAGTCAGACATGCATTGACTGGCACTGCGCTTTCGCGAGCAAGCCCGCTCCCACAGGGGTGAAATTTACCCGTGCATCCGGCCAAAACGTCCCGACTGGAAGTCGGCGAATGCCTGATGAATTTCCTGCTCGGTGTTCATCACGAACGGGCCATGGCCGACAATCGGTTCATCAATCGGCTCGCCACTGAGCAGCAACACCACCGCATCTTCACTGGCCTCAAGGGTCAACTGACGGCCGTCGCGCTCGAACAGCACCAACTGCCCGACACCTGCGGTTTCCACACCGTTGATCTGCACCGAACCTTTCAACAGCACCAGCGCAGTGTTGCGCCCCTCGTGCAGATCGAGCGTCAGCAACTTGCCGGCATTGAGCCGCAGATCCCAGACGTCGATCGGCGTGAAAGTGTGCGACGGGCCTTTATGCCCATCGAACTCACCGGCGATCAGCCGCAGCCGGCCGGCATCGTCCTTCAACGCGATATTCGGAATATCGCCGTCGAGAATGGTCTGGTAGCCGGGCGCGGCCATTTTGTCCTTGGCCGGCAGGTTGACCCACAGCTGCACCATCTCCAGCTTGCCGCCGGTTCTGGCGAACTCATCCGAGTGGAACTCCTCGTGGAGGATCCCGGACGCGGCGGTCATCCACTGCACATCGCCGGGGCCGATGGTGCCGCCGCTGCCGGTGGAGTCGCGGTGCTGCACTTCGCCGTCGTAGACGATGGTCACCGTTTCAAAACCACGGTGCGGGTGCTGGCCGACGCCACGGCGCTCGGTGGTCGGGGTGAATTCGGCCGGGCCTGCGTGATCGAGCAGCAGGAACGGGCTGATGTGTTTGCCCAGGTTGTCGTAGGAAAACAGAGTGCGCACCGGGAAACCATCGCCGACCCAATGGCCGCGAGGGCTGGTGTAGATACCGATGATGTTTTTCATGGTTGCCTCCAGAAAAGGTGGGTGACGCAATGGATTAAGCTTAAATCCATAGCGTTTTTAGGACTAGACGGCAAAAACCGGCTTTAGTGTTCCATTTATAGAACAGTCCCACCGTTGAATCTCGATCCCTTGTGGGAGTGGGCTTGCTCGCGAAGAGGCCAGTCCAGACAACACCACTATCGGGAAAGATTCATGACTTCTGCTCAACAGTGCTTTGCCCCACCAGCGGTTTTTCTCAAGGACACAGACGCGGATACTCCTGCCCATTCCCACTGCAACCCTGGAGTCATCAATGTCTGTTCCCGCTTTTGGTCTGGGTACGTTTCGCCTGCAAGGTCAGGTGGTCATCGATTCGGTGCGCACCGGCCTTGAACTCGGTTACCGCGCCATCGACACCGCGCAGATCTACGAGAACGAAGCCGAGGTCGGCCAGGCCATCACCGCCAGCGGCATTGCTCGTGAAGAGCTGTTCATCACCAGCAAGATCTGGATCGCCAACTTCGCCAAGGATCGCTTGATCGAGAGTCTCCAAGAGAGTCTGCAGAAGTTGCAGACCGATTACCTTGACCTGACGCTGATCCACTGGCCGTCGCCGGAAGATCAGGTGCCAGTCGCCGAATTCATGGGCGCGCTGCTAGAAGCCAAGCGTCTGGGCCTGACCCGGCAGATCGGGGTGTCGAACTTCACCATCGAGCTGATGCAACAGGCCATCGCAGCGGTGGGCGCAGACAACATCGCCACCAACCAGATCGAACTGCACCCGTACCTGCAAAACCGCAAAGTGGTCGAGTTCGCCCGCAGCCAGGACATCCAGATCACTTCCTACATGACCCTCGCCTATGGCGAAGTGCTGAAGGATCCGGTGATCCAGCAGATCGCGGAACGCCTGCAAGCGACCCCGGCGCAGGTCACTCTGGCCTGGGCGATGCAGTCGGGGTACGCGGTGATTCCATCGTCGACCAAACGCGCCAACCTGCAGAGCAACCTCGGCGCCACCGCGCTGACTCTGAGCGAATCCGACATGGCGCTGATCGCCGGTCTGGAGCGTGGCCAGCGCCTGACCAGCCCGAAAGGCATTGCCCCGCAGTGGGATTGATCGCTCAGTCCTGAAGCCGCTGCGCGAGGCCGAGCATGGCCCTGCGCAGCGCATCCGCCGAGCGGTGGACCGCCAGGGTTTCGGCGTCGCGGCACGCCTCTTCGAGATCGGTGCACGCCGCCGCCACCCGCGCGGCACCGACCATTTGCGCACCGCCCTTGATGTGGTGCGCCAGGGTAGTTAATTCGCTCAGGTCCTGTGGCTGGCGCGCAGCGTCCAGTTTTTGCAGGTCCTCGTGCAGACTGCGCAGCACTTGTTCGCGCAGACGTTGCATCACTGCCGGATTGTCCCCGGCCATTTGCTCAAGCGCGCTCAGGTCGATCTCGGGCAGCGGCGGTGTCGGGTTCGACGGCTGATCACTGTCGCCGCGGCTGGCCGCCTTCAATGCCTGTTGCAGATCGTGCAAGCGAATCGGCTTGAACAGACAATCGTCCATGCCGGCCTCAAGACAACGGACTTTCTCCTCGACCTGCGCGTTGGCGGTAAAGCCGAGGATCACGCAGCGTGCACGACCGTTCGCCGCCTCTTCTTCACGAAGTGTCCGAGCGAGTTCGTAACCGTTGCGCCGGGGCATGTTGCAATCGGTGATCAGCACATCGAAAGCCTGTGTTCGCCAGCGCTGCAAGCCCAGCTCACCATCCTCGACATCGACCGTAGCGTGGCCCAGTTCACTCAGTTGCCGGCACAGGAGCAAGCGGTTGACCGGATGATCGTCCACCACCAGCACGCTCAGCGAACGCGCTGGCGTGTCCGCCACTTGCGGGCCTGCCGTCTCGGGTTCGAGCGCGGTCAACAGCGGCAGCTGCAGGTTTACCTCAACCCGCGTTCCATGCCCCGGCTCGCTGTCCAGGTGCAGTGTGCCGCCCATCATTTCGCAGAGGTTACGGCTGATCACCAGGCCCAGTCCCGAGCCGCTACGCGCTGACTGGCCCTGGTTAGCGGCCTGGACGAACGGACTGAACAGGCGTTTGCGGTCATCGGCACTGATGCCGATTCCGCTGTCTGCAATCACCACCGCGACCGCCAGGATCCCGGACGGCATCGCAGAGCATGACAAACGCAGGCTCACCTGACCCTGCTCGGTGAACTTGATCGCGTTGCTCAACAGGTTTGACAGCACTTGCTTGAAGCGTGTCGGGTCGAGCATGACGTCGACGTCACTGTGCGCATCCAGTTCGACCTGCCACAGCAGGCGTTTCTCCCGCGCCAGCCCTTCGAATACGCGGCACACCGCGATCACTTGTTCGCGCAGATTGGCCCGCTGCGGCGCGAGGGACAGATGCCCGGACTCGATACGTGCGATATCGAGAATGTCGCCGATCAACGCCAGTAATTGCTGGCCGGCAGCGGACGCGACCTCGATTGCCAGCTTGTCGGTGACGCCCTCCTCGGCACGCTTGAGGGCCATTTCGAGCATGCCGATCAGGGCATTCATCGGCGTGCGGATTTCATGGCTCATGGTCGCCAGAAACGTAGTCTTGGCCCGATTGGCGTCGTCGGCGGCATCCTTGGCCTGCTGCAACTGGTGCAGCCACTGCTGACGCTGACGCAGCTGCGAGCGCTGAAAACCGATCCAGGCCAAGGCCAGCAACAGCAGCCCTGCCGCACCGGCAAACGCCAGCAGGATTTCGCGGCGATGACGCTGCCAGTAGCTGTCTTCCACGACCACGTCATGGCTCCAGCGCTCGACCAGTTCGTCCATCTGTTGTGGCGCGATGCTCAGCAGCGCCTTGTTCAGAATCGTGTGCAGCGCCGTATCCTGCGTTGCGGTCGCCAGGGCAATGCGTGCCGGCTGATCGCCGATCGTGTTGGTGATGCGCAGGCGCTCGCGGTAATGACGGGCAATCAGAAACCGCGCCACCAGCAGTGAGCTGACCGTCACGTCGGCCTGGCCTTTGGCGATCTGCTCCATGCCCTCGGCCGGGCTGCGCACCTCCACCAGGCGAATCCCGGGCACCTGCTGCAGAATAAAGTCGTGCAATGGATGACCGCGATAAATCGCCAGCCGCTTGCCCGGCAGATCGGCGAGGCTGCGCGGGCTGCCGGCCGTCGTCGCGCTGACCAGCACAAACGGATTGTTCAGGTAGGCACGGGTAAATTGCAGCTCGGTTTCCCGTTCGCTGCTCGGGGTCACCACCGGCAACACGTCGAGTTCACCGGCCTTGAGCTGCTCAATCTGACGATCCAGCGAACGCCCCCGAACCAACTCGAATTGCAGCCCGGTACGCTGACTGATCAGGTTGAGCAACTGCGCCGATAACCCGTTGAATCGTCCGTCGGCATCAAAAAACGTCAGCGGTGCGAAGTCTTCGATCACGCCGACCCGCACCCGCGGATGTTGCTCCAGCCACTGCTGCTCGCTGGCACTGAGGCGCACCTGCGACTGCGCGGCCATTTGCGCGCGCCCTGCGCTCCAGCGCTGCTCGATCAACTGACGACGCTCCATGGGAATCGCCGCCAGCGCCTTGTCGATAATGCGTTTGAGGCGCACCTCACTGCGCAGCAGGGCGAAACCGAAGGGATTGGCATCCAGACCCGACGGCCCGGCCAGTTGCAGGTCATTGCGGTAATTGGTGTTGATCAGGTAATTGGCACTGATCAGATCGCCGAGATAGCCGTCATCGACACCGAACGCCACCGCACCCAGCGCATCCATTGCCGAGGAGTAACGCTGCACCTTCGCGTCGGGGTAGAACGCCTGCACGCTGGTCAGCGGCAGATAGTCCTCGACCATGGCGATGCGTTTGCCTGTCAGGTCGGCCGGTAACGTTTCGTCGAGCCGGGTCACCAGCATCGGTTGGTCTTCGGCATAGGGGCGCGACAAGATGAAATCTGGATCGGCCAGCTCGAAATTGTTCGAGGTGCCCAGCAGATCGAGTTCGCCGCGCTTGAGTGCGCTCATCACCGCGTCGCGGTTTGCGTAGCGTTGCACCTCGATCCGCACCCCGAGCAGTTGCGCCAGCAGCTCGGCATAGTCGGCGGTGAGACCTTCCAGCTCCTGCCGATTCCGCGTGATCTCGAACGGTGGATAATCGGGCCCGGAAATACCCATGTGCAACGTCGAATGGCTGCGTAGCCACTGTTGATCCTGGGGGTCGAGCGGGACTTGAATGTTCTCCAGTGCTGCCTGGCTCAACAAATCCAGAGGCTGCGGCGACTCACTGGCCCAGCAGGTGGCCGTGATGCTCAACCAGAGCACGCACCACCAGCATCGCAGATTCACTGTGCTACTCAGATCAAATCGTTGCGCTTGGCGAATTCGCGCAAGTACACCGCTGACTTTGAGTGCAGACCCAGCTTTTTTATCAAGCGGGTTTTGTAGGTGCTGACGGTCTTGTGGCTGAGGAACATTTCAGCGGCGATTTTCTTGTTGGGCTTGCCCAGAGCCAACTGCACGAGAATGTTCAGTTCTCGGTTGGAGAGCTCGTCGATCAGCTGTTTTTCGCTGCGGTGCGACGGGGTCGACACAAGGCCGTCACCCGTCAGCGCAGCAAAATAGGAGTAGCCCGACATCAGGGCCTGGACAGCCTTGTGCAATTGCAGCAACTGGTTGGTTTTAGCCACGTAACCCATGGCGCCGCTACGCAGACAGCGATCCTGATAGTGCAACGGATCCTGAGAAGTAAAGATCAGCACCCTGCAGTCAGGGTCGGTGGCCTTGAGCCGCTCCAGCACCTCCAGCCCGCCGACTCCCGGCAACTTGAGATCAAGTACCACCAGTTTCGGCTTGTGCTCACGGCTCAGCGCCATGGCTTCGCTGGCGCTGGATGCTTCGTGAATCACCTTGAACCTTTCGGCTTCGAGGACGAGTTTCACGGCAGCCCTTACCACCGGATGATCGTCGACGATCAGCGCTGACTTCATGACCGCTCCCAGTGCAAAAACAGGACGATGGCGCCACCGGCATCAGCTGCTACTCACCGGGTTGGCTGCGCAAAGACTGTTACACGGGAAGCAAAGCGTATCTACCTGTCAGATCTGACAGTTGCGCGAAAGGGTAATCCGTGCTCAGGCCCGGCGTTGCGCGGATGGCGCCGGGTTCCAAGCATTTACTGCGCACAACGGGGCAACGTCGACCCGCGCCATCAGGTGCTTGATCGCGGCCGCATTGGGCAAGGCGACAGGGCTGATCTGCAGGTTTTCCTGAGCGAAGCCTGCGGGCGTCAGCGCAGGTGCCGAGGGCTCGTTATAGATCAGGGCGTGCCGCACCTGCGGGTTGTTGAGGAAAAAACCCGGCAGGTCCAGCGATCCGGCCGCCAGCTCGGCGTTGATGACCACGACGTCGAACGGTTCACAGCCGTAGTCCACCAGGGTCAGCAGCTCAGGCAGACTCTGTACCGGAGCGACGCGGAAGTATTGGAGGCCATTGAACAGGCGCTCGATTTTCATCCGGTGAAAATGCTGCGGATCGGCAATCAGGATACGCAGGGATTTATTGATCATACTCGATCTCGGGGAGGAGGATGGGTGCGCCAAGACTACGCAAGCCTCAGGAGCAGTTCTGTAGGACTTTTCCTAAAAAACCGGTCATTCATCCGCACTCATGAGCCATGCCGAATGGCTGCCCGACATTGTTGCCTTATTCGGTGGTACTCGGACTCCAGAACGCCTGCACCACCAGCGCTGAAGTCGAAATCCGCGCCACCAGCGCATCGAGCTCATCGCCGTCGACCGAAGTCGTCGCCAGCGTGGCTTCGATCTCGATTTCGTCGGCACCGAAGGCGTGTACATCGACGTCGCTGGCCGGGTAGTTGCTGCGTTCCAGCTCGGCTTCGAGCAGGGCGAACACGGCTTTTTGCTGTGAGCGCCGGGCGATGACATAGACAATGTTGGTGACTTCGGCCGAGACCACGTCCAGTGGCTGACGGTTGATGTTGTTGACGATCGGCCGCAGCAAGGTGTTGGCAGCGAGGATGAACAGCGTGCCGAGCACCGCTTCGGCCAGCAGGTCGGCACCGGCGCAGGCACCGACAGCGGCGGAAGTCCACAGAGTCGCGGCGGTATTGAGGCCACGGACGTTCCCCTCTTCGCGCATGATCACCCCGGCACCGAGAAAGCCGATGCCGGAGACCACGTAGGCGACCACCCGCACCGCACCTTCAGCACCGCCGAGACGGTTGGCCATGTCGACGAAAATTGCCGCGCCGACCGCCACCAGCACGTTGGTGCGCAGGCCGGCGGTGCGTTGCCGGTACTGGCGCTCGAAACCGATCAGGCCACCGAGGATGAACGCTGCGCTGAGGCTGACCAGCGTGTCGAGCAAAGAAGTCAGGTTGAGGTTGTTGATGGCTTGCATGATGGAATCCTTGGAAAAATCCACACTTCCCCCTGTGGGAGCGGGCTTGCTCGCGAAGGCGGTGTGTCAGCCACTACAACTGTGACTGGACAACCGCATTCGCGAGCAAGCCCGCTCCCACAGGGGGGACAGTGTTGTTTGAATCTTTATTGCCAGCCGAACCGGCGGATGTAGAAGCCTTTCACCGCCTGGGTCAGCGCCATGTACGCCAGCAGGATCATCGGCAGGAACACGAAGTACATCGACGGCAGCGCCTGCAGTTTGAAGTAGTTGGCCAGCGGCCCCATCGGCAGGAAGATTCCGACCGCCATGATGATCCCGGTCATCACCAGCAGCGGCATCGCTGCACGGCTTTGCAGGAATGGGATCTTCGGCGTGCGGATCATATGCACGATCAACGTCTGGGTCAGCAGCCCCACCACGAACCAGCCGGACTGGAACAGGGTCTGGTGATCCGGAGTGTTGGCATCGAACACATACCACATCAAGGCGAACGTCAGGATGTCAAAGATCGAACTGATCGGGCCGAAGAACAGCATGAAGCGCCCGACATCCGCCGGCTGCCAGCGCTGCGGCTTCTTCAGCATCTCCTTGTCGACGTTGTCGAACGGAATGGCGATCTGCGAAATGTCGTACAGCAGGTTCTGTACCAGCAGGTGCATCGGCAGCATCGGCAGGAACGGAATGAACGCACTGGCGACCAGCACCGAGAACACGTTGCCGAAGTTGGAGCTGGCGGTCATCTTGATGTACTTGAGCATGTTGGCGAAGGTGCGACGCCCTTCGAGTACGCCCTCCTCCAGCACCATCAGGCTCTTTTCCAGGAGGATGATGTCAGCGGCTTCCTTGGCGATGTCCACCGCGCTGTCCACCGAGATTCCGATGTCGGCGGTGCGCAGCGCCGGGGCGTCGTTGATGCCGTCGCCCATGAAGCCGACCACATGCCCGTTGCCCTTGAGGATGCGCACGATGCGCTCCTTGTGCGATGGCGTCAGTTTGGCGAAGACGTTGGTGTTCTCCACCGCCACCGCCAGCTCGGCGTCGCTCATGCGCTCGATGTCGTTGCCCATCAGCAAGCCCTGTTGCGCCAGACCGACTTCGCGGCAAATCTTCGCGGTCACCAGTTCGTTGTCACCGGTCAGCACCTTGACCGCCACGCCGTGCTCGGCCAGAGCCTTGAGCGCCGGAGCAGTGCTTTCCTTCGGTGGATCGAGGAACGCCACATAACCGATCAGCGTCAGCTCCTGTTCATCCGCCAGGCTGTAAGTGTCGCGACCTGCCGGCATCGAGCGGGCAGCCACCGCCACCACGCGCAAGCCTTCAGCGTTGAATGCTGCGGTGACCTGACGAATCCGGGTCAGCAATTCATCGCTCAAGGCTTCTTCGACTTCGCCGTGCTGCACGCGGGTGCACACCGCCAGCACTTCTTCCACTGCGCCTTTGCAGATCAGCAGATGCGGCTCGCCACGCCCCTCGACCACCACCGACATGCGCCGGCGATTGAAGTCGAACGGAACCTCATCGACCTTGCGAAATGCCGTGCCGACTTTCAGTTCACGGTGAATTTCCACATGTTCCAGCACCGCCACGTCGAGCAGGTTTTTCAGCCCGGTCTGGTAGTAGCTGTTGAGGTAGGCCTTTTCCAGCACGTCATCGGAGTCTTCACCCCAGACGTCGACATTGCGCGCGAGGAAGATCTTGTCCTGGGTCAGGGTGCCGGTCTTGTCGGTGCACAGCACGTCCATGGCGCCGAAGTTCTGGATCGCGTCCAGACGTTTGACGATGACCTTTTTGCGCGACAGGAACACCGCACCTTTGGCCAGGGTCGAGGTGACGATCATCGGCAGCATTTCCGGGGTCAGGCCCACGGCAATCGACAGCGCGAACAGCAGCGCTTCGGTCCAGTCACCCTTGGTGAAACCGTTGATGAACAGCACCAGCGGCGCCATGACGAACATGAAGCGGATCAGCAGCCAGCTGACTTTGTTCACGCCCAGCTGGAACGAGGTCACCGCGCGGTCAGTCGCGCCGACCCGCTGCGCCAGCGCGCCGAAATAGGTGCTGTTGCCGGTGGTGAGAATCACCGCCACCGCCGTACCGGACACCACGTTGGTGCCCATGAACAGAATGTTCTCCAGCTCCAGCGGATTACGCGTGTCGCGGTCGGCCTGACGGGCGAATTTTTCCACCGGCATCGATTCACCGGTCATCGCCGCCTGGCTGACGAACAGATCCTTGGCGCTGAGCACCCGGCAGTCGGCAGGAATCATGTCGCCGGCGGACAGCACGATCAGGTCGCCCGGCACCAGTTGCTTGATCGGCAGTTCGATGCGCGGCTCGTCGCGGCGCATCACCGTGGCGGTGTTGCTGACCATCGCCTTGAGCGCGTCGGCGGCCTGGTTGGATTTGCTTTCCTGCCAGAAGCGCAGCAGCGTCGACAGCACCACCATGGAGAAAATCACCGTGGCGGCTTTCAGGTCTTCGGTCAGCCACGAAATCACCGCCAACAGGGTCAGCAGCAGGTTGAACGGGTTTTTGTAGCAGTGCCACAGGTGGGTCCACCATGGCAGCGGCTGCTCGTGCTCGACTTCGTTGAGGCCGTACTGCGCACGCAGGGCGTCGACTTCAAAGTCAGTCAAACCGTCGGTGTGAGTGCCCAGTGACGACAGCAGCTCACCGCTGTCGCGATGGGCCGCATCGACCAGGGTGTTGGCCAGGGTGGGCGGGACTTCACGGCTGACCGTGGTGTCGGTGATCGATTCCAGCAGCGCCAGACGGCGGAAGTGCCGGGCGATGTGGCGTGTACGCAGGAAGCCTGCGAAAAATTCCTTGAGCGTAAGTTTCATGGCTGTTGCCCCTATGGTCAGCCGGGAAACCGTCGAGCAGGTACGACCGCGCCTCGTACGCCGGAAAATCCGGCACGGCAAGGCTTGGCGCGCCGATCACAAGGACAGGCGTGTCGATAGGTTTGCGATCGCGACCACACGGTCGAAATCACATACTTTCAGTGTCGATGAGAAGGACGTCGGGACATGGTCTCAACTGACCATGATCGGGATGCCGCTGCTCGCTTTACGGCGAGACAACGGCAGAGAAAGGCTGCGCGTTATCTTGCCGAGAATCTGCCGGTTACCGAGACCGGCCGACAACTGTCACTCGAACAAGTACCCACTTTGGGTCTCCGCTATTGATGAAAACGCGCGAAGCTTACGCCTCGATGATTTGAGAGTAAACCCGTGGAAGGAGGTGTGTCGGGGATGTTCAGGAAGGGTTCAGGAATGAGTTTTGCGGTATTGCTGAAGGGCCCCTTCGCGAGCAGGCTCGCTCCCACAGGGAGATCTTCATTGAACACAGATTTTGTGGTCGACAGAGAGCCAATGTGGGAGCGAGCCTGCTCGCGAAGGCGGTGTATCAGGCAAAGCAGATTCAGCTTGCCGTCGCCAACAACAGATCTGCCACCGAACGATGCACACGGTTCTTGCCATGCTCATACAGCGAGCCGGCAATCTCGTCAGCACGCACCGGCAACACCGACAGCAACGTATCACTCAGGCCATGGCTGGCCTGGCAGAAGCCCTGCATGTACAGACCGGCCTTGCAGCGTTCGTCGGTGATCAGTTTGTAGTTGCGATCGACCTCGAAATCACCGAGGTATTCTTCCAGCGGTGCCAACAGTTTGCGGTGCATCTGCCGCTCGTAACCGGTGGCCAGGACCACGGCGTCATAGATACGCACGGTGACTTCGCCGGTGGCGTTGTTGCGCACCGCCAGTTCGATGCCGCGTTCGGTGGCGGTGGCGCTCTCGACGGTGGTCAGGGTACGGAACGCATGACGGGCAATGCCCGAGACTTTCTGGCGATAGAAGATGCCGTAGATGCGTTCGATCAGGTCGATGTCGACCACCGAGTAGTTGGTGTTGTGGTACTCGTTGACCAGGCGCTCACGCTCGGCGCTGTTTTGCTGGAACACCAGATCGGTGAACTCCGGCGAGAACACTTCGTTGACGAACGGGCTGTCGTCCGCAGGCTTGAGCGCCGAGCCGCGCAGGATCATGTCGACCTGCACCGACGGGAACGAATCGTTCAGATCGATGAAGGCTTCCGCCGCGCTCTGCCCGCCGCCGATGATCGCGATGCTCATCGGCTGGTTGTTCACACACGGCTGTTTGGCCATCTGCGACAGATACTGCGAGTGGTGGAACACGCGGCTGTCGCCCTTCAGCGCCTTGAACGCCTCCGGAATCCGCGGCGTGCCACCGGCACTGACCACCACCGAACGCGCGGTGCGCACCAACTGCTGGCCTTCGCTGTCACGGGAGATCACGCGCAGCGCTTCAACCTGATGGTTGTGCAGCACCGGTTCGATGGTCAGCACTTCTTCGCCATAGCGGCTCTGCTCGGTGAACTGCCCGGCGACCCAGCGCAGGTAGTCGTTGTACTCCATGCGGCACGGGTAGAAGGTGCCGAGGTTGATGAAGTCCACCAGACGGCCGTGAGCCTTCAGGTAATTGACGAACGAGTACGGGCTGGTCGGGTTGCGCAGGGTCACCAGATCCTTTAGGAAGGAAATCTGCAATTCGCTTTGGGTCGACAGGGTGTTGCCGTGCCAGCTGTAGTTGGCCTGCTTGTCGAGGAACAGCACATCCAGTTCGCCGTGGGTCGGGCCGCGCTCTTGCAGAGCGATGGCCAGCGCCAGGTTCGAAGGTCCGAAACCGACGCCGATCAGGTCGTGAACGATGGGCGATGCAATTGCCTGAGTCATTTCCAGTGTCCTCTGGATGAACCCCTCAACAAGGGGAAAGGAGAGCCTAAGTGACCCGACTGGCCTTGAGCAGGACAGCAGGTCGTCTGTTGAGTAGGAACGAGGACAGTGAAATAAAATTTAGCGATGGCGGCTCAATGGGCATCCCATTGTTTGATGCGCAGGCGGCAATGCTTCATCGCATTGACGATGTGTTTTTCCACCAGTGCCTTGGAAATTCCCAGCTGTTCGGCGATCTGCGGGTGCGACAGGCCTTCGATCTTGCGCAGCAGAAAACTGTCGCGGCACAGCGGCGACAATTCCGCCAGGGCGCGCTGGAGCATCTCCAGACGCTGGCCGTGATCGAGAGTGCCATGGGGCGACGGGGTGAAATAGCGCTCTTCGCTGTCGAGCACTTCCAGTGGCTCGACCTGGCGCAAGGCGTTGCGCCGATGATCGTCGATCACCAGATTCAGCGCCGTCCGATAAAGAAAGGCCCGGGGCTGCTCGATGGGCGTGTCGCTGGAGCGTTCCAGAACCCGCACATAAGCGTCATGCACCACATCTTCGGCGACCTGACGGTTGCCGAGCTTGGCGTTCAGGAAACACACCAGCTCGCGATAGTAGTTTTCCAACATGACTCCCGGCCGCATCGATGCGGATTCGATCCTTGAGCACACTGATCGACGGCCCGCGAACACGGGTAGCAAGATAGTGGCAACTGAGGTGCGTAATTTATAGTAATTCTCATATAGATTTAAAGTGGCGTTTGTCGTTGCCCGCTAAATAGTGCCGTTCTATACCTGTAACATCCTGTGTCTTCGCTTAAATTCCCCCGCGTATTCATCGTTTACAGGACAGCTCCCCGTGTCTGTCGCGCCCTGCGACAGCGTTCTGCGGCTGCGCGCTGTGGCGTGCAGCCGGACGACGGGCCGAATTCCACTGGCCGGAACCCTGCATGAAACGTCCCCGCCCCGCTCGACGCGCCCTGCTCGCAGTCCTTTGTCTGATTCCTGTTGTTGCCTACGCCGCGTGGCAAATCATGCCGCCGGGCCGCGAGCGCTTCGCCACCGTGCAAGTCAGTCGTGGCGACATCGAAAGCAGCGTCACCGCACTGGGCACCCTGCAACCGCGCCGATATGTCGATGTCGGCGCGCAGGCCTCCGGGCAGATCCAGAAGATCCACGTCGAAGTCGGTGACGTGGTCAAGGAAGGTCAACTGCTGGTGGAAATCGATCCGTCCACGCAGCAGGCCAAACTCGACGCCGGGCGCTTCTCCATCGAAAACCTCAAGGCGCAATTGCAGGAGCAGCGCGCCCAGCATGAACTGGCGCGGCAGAAGTATCAGCGGCAGCAGCATCTCGTGGCCGGCGGCGCCACCCGTGAAGAAGACGTGCAAACCGCCCGTGCAGAATTGAAAGCCACTCAGGCCCGCGTCGACATGTTCCAGGCACAGATCCGCCAGGCTGAAGCGAGCCTGCGCAGCGATCAGGCTGAACTCGGCTACACGCGGATCTACGCGCCGATGGCCGGCACCGTGGTTGCCCTCGACGCCCGCGAAGGCCAGACCCTCAACGCGCAACAGCAGACGCCGCTGATCCTGCGCATCGCCAAACTGTCACCGATGACGGTGTGGGCCGAGGTTTCCGAGGCTGACATCGGTCACGTCAAACCGGGCATGACCGCCTACTTCACCACCCTCAGCGGCGGCCAGCGGCGCTGGAGCAGCACCGTGCGGCAGATTCTGCCGGTGCCGCCCAAGCCGCTGGACCAGACCAGCCAGGGCGGCGGCAGCCCAGCCAGCAGCAGTAAAAGCGGCAGCGCCCGCGTTGTGCTGTACACGGTTTTGCTCGACGTCGATAACGCCGACAACGCCTTGATGGCCGAGATGACCACCCAGGTGTTTTTCGTCGCCAATCAGGCCAGAGGCGTGCTCACCGCGCCGGTCGCCGCGTTGCAGGGCAGCACCACGGCCAACCTGCAAACCGCTCAGGTGGTCGCGGCCAACGGCGAGATTCAGCAACGCGAGGTACGCACCGGCATCAGCGACCGGCTCAAGGTGCAGATTGTCGACGGCCTCAACGAAGGCGATCACCTGTTGATCGGCCCGGTCGACGGCAGCGGAGGCTGAATGCAAACGCCTCTGATCGATCTGCAGGACATTCGCAAATCCTACGGCGGCGGTGACGCGCCTGAAGTTCACGTGTTGCGCGGCATCGACCTGTCGATTCACGCTGGTGAATTCGTGGCGATTGTCGGCGCTTCCGGCTCCGGCAAATCGACCCTGATGAACATCCTCGGCTGCCTCGACCGGCCGACCTCCGGCGAGTATCGCTTTGCCGGGGAAAACGTCGCCGGCCTCGACAGCGACGAGCTGGCCTGGCTGCGCCGCGAAGCCTTTGGATTTGTATTCCAGGGCTATCACCTGATTCCGTCCGGCTCGGCCCAGGAAAACGTCGAGATGCCGGCGATCTATGCCGGCACCCCGGCCGCCGAACGTCACGCCCGCGCCGCCGCCCTGCTCGACCGCCTCGGTCTGGCCTCGCGCACCAGCAATCGTCCGCATCAGCTGTCCGGTGGCCAGCAGCAACGGGTGTCGATTGCCCGGGCGTTGATGAACGGCGGCCACATCATTCTCGCCGACGAACCCACCGGCGCCCTCGATAGCCACAGCGGCAAAGAAGTGATGACGCTGCTCGATGAGCTGGCGAGCCAGGGCCACGTGGTGATCCTCATCACCCACGACCGCGAAGTCGCGGCCCGGGCCAAACGCATCATCGAAATCCGCGACGGCCTGATCATCAGCGACAGCGCCCGCGACAATCCCCACGCCCAGACCAGCGCCAACCCCGGCGCCCTGCAAGCGGTGGATCTGCGCCAGCGTCTGGCCGACGGCGCCGAAGCCACTGGCGCGTGGAAAGGCGAACTGGTCGATGCCCTGCACGCGGCGTGGCGGGTGATGTGGATCAACCGCTTTCGCACAGCGCTGACCCTGCTCGGGATCATCATCGGCGTGGCGTCGGTGGTGGTGATGCTGGCGGTCGGTGAAGGCAGCAAACGCCAGGTGATGGCGCAGATGGGCGCGTTCGGTTCGAACATTATTTATCTGAGCGGCTCGGCGCCCAACCCGCGCACGCCGCCGGGGATCATCATCCTCGACGATGTGCACGCGCTGGCCAGCCTGCCGCAAGTGCAGCGGATCATGCCGGTCAACGGCGCCGAGGCCGGCGTACGTTACGGCAATGCCGACCACCTGAGTTACGTCGGCGGCAACGACACCAACTTCCCGGCGATCTTCAACTGGCCGGTGGTGCAAGGCAGTTACTTCACCGAGGCCGATGAGCAGAATGCTGCAGCCGTCGCGGTGATCGGCCACAAAGTCCGCAGCAAACTGCTCAAGGATGTGCCGAACCCGATCGGCCAGTTCATCCTGATCGAGAATGTGCCGTTCCAGGTGGTCGGCGTACTCGCGGAAAAAGGCGCCAGCTCCGGCGACTCCGACAGCGACAATCGCATCGCCATCCCTTATTCGGCGGCCAGCGTCCGGCTGTTCGGCACGCGCAATCCGGAATACGTGGCCATCGCCGCCGCCGACGCGCGCAAGGTCAAGGACACCGAGCAGGCCATCGAGCAACTGATGCTGCGCCTGCACAACGGCAAGAAGGATTTCGAACTGACCAACAACGCCGCGATGATTCAGGCCGAGGCGCGCACCCAGAACACCCTGTCGCTGATGCTCGGTTCGATTGCGGCGATTTCGCTGCTGGTCGGCGGCATCGGCGTGATGAACATCATGCTCATGACCGTGCGCGAGCGGACTCGCGAGATCGGCATTCGCATGGCCACCGGCGCCCGCCAGCGCGACATCCTCCGGCAGTTCCTGACCGAAGCGGTGATGCTCTCGGTGGTCGGCGGCATTGCCGGGATCGCCCTGGCGCTGATCGTCGGCGGCGTGCTGATCCTCAGCGAAGTGGCCGTGGCTTTTTCCTTGATGGCGGTACTCGGCGCGTTCGGCTGCGCCCTGGTCACCGGTGTTGTCTTCGGCTTCATGCCTGCCCGCAAAGCTGCCCGGCTCGACCCGGTCACGGCCCTTACCAGTGAATGATCGATCTATGAAACCGCGCCTCAGCCTGTTGACCGTGTGCCTGATCCTCAGTGCCTGCGGCAGTCCCGTTCAACGCCCGGACAGTGGCGTGCAAACGCCAGCTGCCTGGCAGTCGCCCCATGGCGCCAGCGTTGCCCGCAACAACCCGCAGTGGTGGACGCAATTTGGCAGCCCGGAACTGGATCGTCTGATCGAACAGGCTCGCGTCGGCAGTTTCGACCTCGCGGCCGCCGTTGCTCGCGTGCGTCAGGCGCAGGCGGCCACCGTCATCGCTGGCGGCTCACAGTTGCCGGAGGTCAAGGCCGGACTGAATGCCAATCGGCAGAAACTGCTGCGCGGCAATGGCTACAGCCAACTCGATGCCAACAGCAGCAACAAGGCGGTGGACTATTTCGATACCAACCTGAGCGCCACCTACGAAATCGATTTCTGGGGCGGCAAACGCGCCTCGCGCGACAGTGCGCAGTTCGCTCTGCAGGCCAGCGAATTCGACCGGGCGACGGTCGAACTGACATTGCTCAGCGGCGTTGCCAGCACGTATGCGCAAACCTTGTCGCTACGCGAGCAGAGCCGCATCGCCGAACTCAATCTGGCCAACGCGCAAAGCGTGCTGAAACTGGTGCAGACGCGGTTTGATTCAGGCTCAGCCACCGCGCTGGAGCTGGCGCAACAGAAGAGCCTGGTCGCCGCCCAGCAATGGCAATTGCCGCGCGTGCAACAGCAAGCCCAGGACGCGCTGATCAGCCTCGCCGCCCTCCTCGGCCGACCGGTGCAGCAACTGTCGGCGACAGAGTCCTTCGAGCACCTGCAATGGCCAGACATCGCCGCCGGCGTGCCCAGCGAGTTGCTCACGCATCGTCCGGACATCGCACGCGCCGAAGCCCAACTGGCCGCCGCCGAAGCTGACGTCAAAGTCGCTCGCGCGGCCATGTTGCCGGCACTGACCCTGACCGCCCAACTCGGCTCGGGCGCCAATCAGTTCGACGATTTGATCCGCAGCCCTTTCTACAACCTGACCGCCGGACTGGTCGCACCGATTTTCAATAACGGTCGCCTCGGCGCTGAACGCGACAAGGCCTCTGCGCGCCAGCAAGAGCTGCTGGAAACTTACCGTGGGGCGATCATCAACGGTTTCGCCGATGTGGAAAAAGCGCTCAATAGCATTCGCCGCCTGGATGAGCAGCGGTTGTGGCAGAACGAAGAACTGAATCAGGCGCAGACCGCATTCGACATCGCGCAGAGCCGTTACCAGGCTGGCGCTGAAGACTTGCTGACTGTCCTCGAAACCCAGCGCACCTTGTACGCAGCGCAGGACCAGAGCGTGCAACTGCGCCTGGCGCGGATGCAGGCGAGCATTGCGCTGTACAAGGCGCTTGGTGGCGGGTGGCAGACCTTGTAATTGCGGCGACTGACAGATCGCCTTCGCGAGCAGGCTCGCTCCCACATTTGAACGCGTTCCATCAGTAAGAATGCGTTCTCATGTAGAAGTCAGCCCGGACATTGTGGGCTGACACCTGAACCCGTGGGAGCGAGCCTGCTCGCGAATGATCGATGACGCAGCCCTCAAGTCGGGCTGGTTTTAGGCTTCAGATTGCGCGCATACCATGGCCGTTGCGGCACGCGGCGGAACAGGCCGGCGAGTTTTTCCTCGTCGGTGATGAAGGTGATGCGCAGCGCCAGCTTCATGGTTTCCGGATCCATCTCCACCGACTTGCCCACCTGCAATCCCGGCGTGGTGCTGCAGCCATGGGTGATCGGCCCGAGCCACGGGTCGTCGACTTCCACCCAGCGCCCCGGAGCAAACCATGGCACGCCATTGACTTGCAGCCGCGTGACTTCGCCCGGATGGAACCGCTCGTGGGCGCGGAACCAGTCCTCGATGCGATCGTCGATCCAGCCATGGAAATGCCAGAACGTCGGGTTGACGTGGGAAGAAAACGGATCGCCGAGGAAATCATTTTCGGCGTTGTACCAGCGGGCCGCGAAGTCCGCCGGATCGCGGGCGAATGGCACCGGCTGACCGTTGGACGGATCGCGTGGCACGGAGGCCCAGCGCATGTGCAGCCAGTCATGCAGGCCCAACTCGACTTCGGAGCCGAACTGGCCGAGGGTGAGCCGGGCCAGATACGCCGGATCTCGATACTGCGACTCCCAGACCTGAAAGTTGCTTTCGTAAGTCTCGGCAGTCTTGATGTCGCTGACCCACTGACTGAATTCGTCATCACCCGCCGCCGTCCAGGTCGGTGGCAAGGCCGTGCCGTCGTGGTTGTCGAAATAGCGGGCGAAGCCGACGCGGTCGCGGATCAGCTCCGGCTGCGGCAGCGGGAAAAACTCCCAGGATGGCAATTCCTGCATCGAGCGCGCCGTCCCGAGCATGTGCCGGTGCATGAAGAAAAAGTCCACGCCCGAGCCATTGCGATCCTTGCGCGGACCACGGGCATCGCGCTCCTTGTCGCGCGGGCCGGGCTGCCAGCCGATGCCGCGCAAGGCCTCGCGTTTGTCCTCGGGCAGTTTGTGCCACTTGTCCCGGGTCGCATGCCACAACTGGTGAAACAGGCGATGCTCGGGGGAGATCAACCACGCCAGCAACGTCGGGTTGAGCGGCGTGCGCTCGCGCGCTTCGGGGAACAGCCGCTTGACGGCGACGAAGCGATTGTCCTGCGCCGGCAAGGCCAGTGAGCGGTCCAGGCGCAAAGCCTTGCCGCTGAGGGTGCCACTGCCGGCATTACCGAAGTCGGCCCAGACCTCATCGAGGATCATCTCCAGCTCATAACTGATCTGGCCATCGGCGCCGATCAAGCGCCAGCTCAGCTTCGCCGCATCGGCTTTCGCGAGGTCGCCCAGAATTCGATAACGCGGTGTTTCAGCGGAGCGCAGGCGCTCGGGCGTGTCGAGAAAACCGCACACGCCGCGCCCCTTCTGGCCGATATCGAGAAACACTTGCAGGCCCTTGAGCGGCAAGCCTTCGAGGCCGGCATCGGCACCTTCGAAACGGATATCCCACACCCCGCGCAACGCATTCGCCAGGCGCTGCCCGGCCATGTCGGCGACATCGAAAGACGCTTCGCCCGGGGTGATCGTCGGGTCCGGCTTCGTCCATTCACGATGCCCGAAATACGCCGCAGGCACGGCAGCGCCGGTCAGCGCCAGGCCCGCCATGAACCATCGTCGAGAAATCTTCATTGCCCTACCTGTGTCAGCCATGAAGCAGGCTTTATCCAAGCTAGAACGTTTGTTGCCCCGGCAAATTTAACGCGCCCGGCGATGATGACCCGTGGCGAGGGGATTCATCCCCGATGAGTTGCGAAGCAACTCCCATTCGACGCTGGCGGCGACACCAGAAGGGACAGCGCTCGCAGGCCTTGCAAGCGCTTCGCCCTCGATCGGGGATAAATCCCCTCGCCACAGTGTCAGGCTTAAATTTTGCCGCCAACCACTCGTTCTTCCCAGATAGCGAAGGCCCCCGCGCCTGCACCTCGATGGCGAACCTGACTGAGATGGCAATGACAAAACCACGTTCGAAAAAGGCTCTATTCATCGGCCTGCCGTTGGCCCTGGCGATCAGCGCCGGCGCAGGCTTTGCCGTGTGGCATCACTGGTTCAAGGACGACCTCGGCTACCCGGCCAAAGTCATGAAGCAGGCTGATGAGTTGCACGAACGCATGCTGTCTTTCGACAGCCATGTCAGCCTGACGCAAAATTTCGGCACCGACGGCCACGAAGCCGACAAGGACGGCGACGGCCAGTTCGACCTCGCCAAGGCCAACCGTGGGCGCCTGTCCGGCGCCGCGCTGACCATCTTCGGCTGGCCGGAAATGTGGAACGGCCCGAACGCCCCGCACAAGCCGACCCCCGGCTTCGTCGACGAGGCGCGCAATCAGCAGGAAATCCGCTTCAAGATCATCTCCGGGATGGTTCGCGACTACCCTAATCAGGTGGCCATCGCCTACACCCCCGACGACTTCCGGCGCCTGCACGGCGAAGGCAAGTTCGCGATTTTCATCAGCATGCTCAACGCCTATCCGCTGGGCCACGACCTCAACCTGCTGGACCTGTGGACCGCGCGCGGCATGCGCATGTTCGGTTTCAGCTACATCGGCAACAACGACTGGGCGGATTCGTCGCGGCCGCTGCCATTTCTCAATGATTCGCCGGACGCCCTCGACGGTCTCTCGGATCTGGGCAAGCAAGCGGTCAAGCGCCTCAACGATCTGGGCGTGATCATCGACGTCTCGCAAATGTCGACCAAAGCCCTCGAACAAGTTGCGCAACTGAGCCGCACGCCGCTGGTAGCCTCGCATTCGGCGCCGCGCGCGATGGTCGACATTCCGCGCAACCTCAGCGACAAGGAAATGCAGCTGATCAAAAACAGCGGCGGCGTGGTGCAGATCGTCGCGTTCTCGCAGTACCTGCGTCCGCTCACCCAGCACACCCAGGACAAGCTCAACGAGATGCGCAAGGACTTCGACCTGCCGCCGCTGCCGAACCTGGCGATGGCGCTGATGCCGGGCGACCCGATCATTGCGGCGTGGTCCGAGCAGAAGTTTGGTCAGTACGCCAGCCGCCTGTACGGCATCCTTGAAGAAGAGCCGAAAGCCAGCCTCAAGGATCTGGGCGATGCCATCGATTACGCGGTGCGCAAGATCGGCATCGACCATGTCGGCATCAGCTCCGACTTCAACGAAGGTGGCGGCGTCAAAGGTTTCGAGAACGTCGGCGAAATCCGTAACGTCACCGCCGAACTGATCTCGCGTGGCTACTCCGAAGCGGACATCGCCAAGCTCTGGGGCGGCAACTTCCTGCGGGTCTGGGATCAGGTCGAGAAAGCCGCGAAACCGGCACTGGCCGCTGCGCCGGGAACTGCCCAGCCATGAGCAATCGTCGTGAGTTCTTGAAGCAGGCGGGGATTCTCGCGGCGGCGCTGCCACTGGGCGCGAGCCTGCCGAATGTCGCCTGTGCCGCGAACGCCGCGCCCGCGACCGGCAACAAGTGGACGCGGTTGCAGCAGCTGTTCGATCAGGATCCAGCGTATCTGCACTTCTCCAACTTTCTGATCACCTCGCACCCGAAACCGGTGCGCGAGGCGATTGAACGACACCGCGCCGCCCTCGACAAAAATCCCGGCCTGGCCATGGATTGGGATCTCGGCGTGATCGAACAGCGCGAGGAGAACGTGCAGGTCTGGGCCGGACGCTACCTGCAAGCCGACGCCAGACAGATCGCCCTGACCGGCAGCACCACCGAAGGTCTGGCGACGATCTACGGCGGCGTGCACGTGCGCCCCGATCAGGAAATCCTCACCACCGAGCACGAGCACTACGCGACCCACACCATCCTCGCCCTGCGTAGCGAACGCGACGGCACCCGGGTGCGCAAAATTCGCCTGTTCAAGGATTCGTACAGCGCCAGCAAGGCAGAAATCCTTGCTGCCATGGACGGCGCCATCCGCCCCGAAACCCGGGTGCTGGGCATGTGCTGGGTGCATTCGGGCAGCGGCATGAAACTGCCCATCGGTGAAATCGGCGCCATCGTCGACCGGCACAACCGTGGTCGCAGCGACGCCGACCGCATCGTTTACGTGGTCGATGGGGTACATGGCTTCGGCGTGGACAACCTGAACTTCGCGCAGATGAACTGCGACTTCTTCATCGCCGGCACCCACAAATGGATGTTCGGCCCACGTGGCACCGGCATCGTCTGCAGCCGCTTCGCCGAAGTCAGATACGTTACCCCGATCATTCCGACGTTCTCCGAAGCCACGGCGTTTTCCACCACCATGACGCCCGGTGGCTACCACTCGTTCGAGCACCGCTGGGCGCTGGACGAAGCGTTCAAATTGCATCTTGAGCTGGGCAAGGCCGAGGTCGAGGCGCGCATTCACGCGCTCAACAGCTACCTGAAACAACGCCTGCAGCAACGGCCGCAGATCGAACTGGTGACGCCACTGAGCCCTGAGCTGTCCGCCGGTTTCACCTTCTTCCGGGTCAAGGGCAAGGACAGCGACAAGATCGCCGCGCACCTGATGGCCAACCGCGTGGTGGCCGATGCCGTGCACCGCGACGTCGGCCCGGTGATTCGCACCGCGCCGGGGCTGCTCAACGACGAAGAGCAAATCGACCGCTTGCTGGCCGTGCTCGACCAGGCCCTTTGAATCCGGGCGATCCCCTTTTCCTTTTAGCGAGACTCGCAATGAACAGTGAACTGCGTCGATTTTCCTTGAAGGCGCTGCCGGCGCTGATGCTCACCGCCCTCGCCGCCGGCCTGCTGCCGGGCGCCGCGCAGGCCGCCACCCCGCCTGCGCCGGGCAAGGTGTTCAAGGACTGCAAGGACTGCCCGGAAATGGTCGTGCTGCCCACCGGCACGTTCACCATGGGCACCCCGGAGGATGAGGTCGGCCGCGAGCCGGATGAAGGACCGCTGCACCCGGTGACGTTTGCCAAACCGCTGGCGATCAGCCGTTTCCAGATTCTGCGCGGCGAGTGGGACGCCTACCTCAAGGACAGCGGCTACAAGATGCCCGACGGCGACACGCGCCCCGGTCGCGCCTGCAAGGCGGGGATCCCGGATTATCAAGGCAGCGACCCGCGCAAGCAGTACACCGACAAGCACCCGGCGGTGTGCATGGATTTCCTGGAGGTCGAAGCTTACGTGGCCTGGCTGTCGAAGAAGACCGGCCAGCAATACCGGCTGGTCAGCGAGTCGCTGCGTGAATACGCCGCCCGCGCCGGCAGCACCGGGCCGTTCCCTTTCCCGTTTGACGAAGGCAAGGAATACAGCATCGCCAAACACGCCAACACCTACGGCGCCGCCGATGGCTACAACTTCACCGCGCCGGCCGGCAGCTTTCCGGCCAACGCGTTCGGCGTCTACGACATGCACGGCAATATTTATGAGTGGACCGCCGATTGCTACAACGAGAACTACGTCGGTGCGCCAAGCGATGGCAGTGCCTGGCTGAGCGGCAAGTGCGAAGTGCGGCGCATCCGTGGCAACGACTGGGGCGAGGCACCGGTGTTCTCGCGCTCGGGCAACCGCAACGCCACCTACACCGACACCCGTGGCGACTGGATCGGCTTCCGGGTCGCCCGTGATCTGTAACGCCATCGCCCGGCTAAATTAGCCGTCCTGCCAGTCGTTCTACAGGTGGGTGCGATCCTCCATGGCGCGCCCACTGCCCTCTACGTCATCCAGGCGAACCCCACGAGCAGTGCCGGTGTTCGCCGCTCCTTCAAGCAGGGAACCTCCATGAGCAAACCAACACGCGGGGTGATCAATGAATTGTTCGCCCTGCTCAAACCCTTTCGACTGATCGTCAGCGTGTCGATCCTGCTTGGCATGGTCGGTGGCCTGAGCGTCACCGCGCTGCTGGCGACCATCAACAACGTGCTGCACGCCGAGGGCGCACTGACCAGCACCATGGTCGCGGTGTTTGCCGGCCTGTGCCTGCTGGCGCTGACCAGCTCGATCTTTTCCGACATCGGCACCAATTTCGTCGGCCAGCACATCATCGCCAAATTGCGCAAAGAGCTGGGCGAGAAAGTCCTTTCGGCGCCGATCGAGCAGATCGAGCGCTATCGCAGCCATCGGCTGATTCCGGTGCTGACCCACGATGTCGACACCATCAGCGACTTCGCCTTCGCCTTTGCGCCGCTGGCGATTTCCCTGACCGTGACCCTCGGTTGCATGGGCTACCTGGCGATGTTGTCGTGGCCGATGTTCCTGATGATGGCGGTGGCGATCCTGATCGGCACGGTCATTCAGTACATCGCACGCGGGCGCGGCATGCAGGGTTTCCTCAAGGCCCGCGACTACGAAGACGAGTTGCAGAAGCACTATCACGCAGTCGCCGAGGGCGCCAAGGAACTGCGCATCCACCGCCCGCGCCGGCATCGCATGTTCGTCTCGGGCATCGAAGGCACGGCCGACAAGATCTGCGACACGCAGGTGCGTTCGGTGAACATTTTCGTGGTCGCCAAGACCTTGGGTTCGATGCTGTTCTTCGTGGTGATCGGCCTGGCGCTGGGCCTGCAATCGCTGTGGCCGAGCGCCGACAAAGCGGTGATGAGCGGCTTCGTGCTGGTGCTGCTGTACATGAAAGGGCCGCTGGAACACATCATCGGCACCCTGCCGATCGTCAGTCGTGCGCAAATCGCGTTCCGCCGGATCGCCGATCTGTCCGAGCAATTCTCTTCGCCCGAGCCGCACCTGCTGCTCAGTGATCAGGGCCATCAAAAAACCCCGGTGCACAGCCTGGAGCTGACCGATGTCTCGTACAGTTTCCCGACGGTAGAAGGCGCCAAGCCGTTCCGGTTGGGGCCGGTGAACCTGAAAATCGAACAAGGCGACATCATTTTCATCGTCGGCGAAAACGGCTGCGGCAAGACCACGCTGATCAAGTTGCTGCTGGGCCTGTACGCGCCACAGCAAGGCGAAATCCGCCTCAACCAGCAGCTCGTCGACGCCAGCAACCGCGACGATTACCGCCAGTTGTTCACCACGATCTTCGCCGACTATTACCTGTTCGACGACGTGGTCCAGGGCGACACCCATATCCCGGAAGACGCCAACAAATACCTGGAGCGCCTGGAAATTGCGCACAAGGTCAGCGTGCGTGACGGCTCGTTCACCACCACCGACCTGTCCACCGGCCAGCGCAAGCGTCTGGCCCTGATCAACGCCTGGCTGGAAGAGCGTCCGGTGCTGGTGTTCGATGAGTGGGCCGCCGATCAGGACCCGACCTTCCGGCGGATTTTCTACACCGAGCTGCTGCCGGACCTGAAGCGTCTGGGCAAGACCATCATCGTCATTTCCCACGACGATCGTTACTTCGATGTCGCCGACCAACTGGTGCGCATGAGCGCCGGCAAAGTGGTCACTGAGCTGCAACCCGCCTGACTGTGAAAATTTTGTAAAAAAATGGCGTTGAGCTTTCCGGTTTTCGGAAGGCTCAACGTCTTACTAACAGTTAATAGAAATAGTTCTCAGTCAACACTTTGAAGAGTAGAAGAACAATGCCCGCACCGCACGGACTCCACCCGCTCGCCAAGGCCCTGCTGATCCGCCGCTCCTTCCGTTGCACCTTGCCCGCGTTCTGCGCCATGGCCCTGACTGTGCCGATGATCGGCCAGGCCCAGGCCGCCGCCGTGGCGATCAATATTCCTGCACAGTCGCTGGGGAGCGCGTTGCAGGAATTCGGTCGCCAGACCAACCTCCAAGTGCTTTACAGCCCGGATGAAGTCAGCGGCCTGCGCAGCAGCGCCGTCAGTGGCAACCTGGAACCGACCGCCGCCATCGCGCAACTGCTGCAAGGCACCAACATCGCCTACAGCGTCGAAGGCAACAACGTTGCCTTGCGTTCGCGCAGCACCGGCGGTGCCAGCCTCGATCTGGCCCCGACCAGCATTTCCGCCACCGCCGAATCGGCCTGGGGCCCGGTCGACGGGATCGTCGCCAAGCGCAGCGCCACCGGTTCGAAGACCGATTCGTCGCTCAAGGAAATCCCGCAGACCATCAACGTCGTCACTCAAGACGAAATCAAGATGCGCGGCTCGAAGACGGTCACCGAGGCCCTGCAATACACGCCGGGCATGACCGGCGGCGGTTTCTCGGACCGGGTGAAGATCTTCGACGAACCGACGTCCCGTGGCTTCTCCCCTACTCCGCTGTACCTCGACGGCCTGCACATGCCTTACGGCGGCGGCAGCACCGGCGGTTCGCTGCAGATCGACCCGTACACCCTGGAGCGCGTCGAAGTGCTCAAGGGTCCGGCCTCGGTGCTGTACGGCCAGAACCAGCCGGGCGGTATCGTCAACATGGTCAGCAAGCGTCCGACCGCGACCCCGCTGCACGAAGTGAAGCTCGGTGGCGGCAGCTATGACCGCAAGTACGGTGCCTTCGACCTCGGCGGCCCGATCGACGATCAAGGCGAATTCCTCTATCGCCTGACCGGTGTGGTCAACGACAGCGGCTCGGCCATCGACTACGCCAGCCAGAACCGCATGCTGCTGGCGCCGAGCCTGACCTGGCTGCCCAACGACCAGACCACCATCACCGTGTTCGGTCAGTACCAGAAAGACCACGATGTACCGGAAGCCCAAGGCCTGCCGGCCAACGGCACGGTGCATCGCAGCCAGGCCGGGCGCATCAGCCGCAGCCTGTTCCTCGGCGAGCCGGACGTGAACAAGTACCACCGCGAGCAGTTCGTCGTCGGTTACGAGATCGCTCACGAACTCAACGACGTCTGGACCCTGAAGCAGAACGCGCGTTACGCCGACATCAACGACCAGTACGTGGCGCCGCTGCACGGTTATGCGTTCCCGACCAACCCGGTTACCGGCCTCAACGACGGCAGCTACCAGAGCCGTTATGCGGTGGACTGGTCGCAGCACAACAAGGTCTACGGCATCGATAACATTGCCCAGGCCAAGTTCCACACCGCCGACGTCGAGCACACCGTGCTGCTGGGTGTGGACTACTACCACTACAATTCGAAATTCCTCGGCCTGTACGACCGCACCGCTCCAGGTCTGGATCTGTACAACCCGGTGTATGGCAGCCAGATCAATTTCCGTCAGCCGTACAAATGGGACAACACCATCACCCAGACCGGCCTGTACGCTCAGGATCAACTGCGCTGGAACCAGTGGTTCCTGACCCTCGGCGGTCGTTATGACTTCGCCGAAACCGACAACAAGCAACCGCTGAGCGGCGGCCACAGCAACCAGAAGGACGAGAAGTTCACCGGGCGTGCCGGCCTGGGCTACGAGTTCGACAACGGCATCACGCCGTACGTCAGCTACGCCGAATCGTTCCTGCCGCAAACCGGTACCGACATGAGCGGCAGCGCCTTCGAACCGACCACCGGCAAGCAGTACGAAGTCGGCGTCAAGTACGAGCCGAAGTCGATCGACGGCTTCATCCAGCTGTCGGCGTACCAGATCGACCAGGACAATATGCTCACCACCGACCTCAACAACCCGGGCTTCAGCACCCAGAGCGGCTCCGTGCGTTCGCGCGGTATCGAGCTGGAAGGCAAGGTCAACGTCACCCGCAACCTGCGCGTGCTGGCGGCGGTGTCGCGTAACCAGACCAAGTGGGAGAAGGACAACGACGGTCGCGAAGGTCGCACTCTGGCCATGCGTCCACCGCTGACCGCCTCCGCGTGGGTCAACTACGACTTCGACATCTCTACCGCCCTCGCCGGTTTCGGCATGGGCCTGGGCGCCCGTTACGTGCGCAGCAGCTACGGTTCGGATTACGAGTCGGACTCGTTCCAGATTCCGTCCTATACCGTGTATGACGCCATGGTCTCTTACGACCTGGAGAAATCGCCGCTGCATGTCAAAGGCGTGAAGCTGCAAGCCAACCTGCAAAACCTCACCGACGAGAAATACGTGGCCGCGTGCAACGGTACCCTCGACTGCTATTACGGCGAAGGCCGGACCATGACTGCTGACGTGACCTATAACTGGTAATACGTTTAGCGCTCACTGAAACGCCGGCATTTTGCTGGCGTTTTTTTTGGGGACTTGGCGGCCTTTGGGCCGACCAGGCTCTTGGGGTTTTGGGTGAATATCCGTTGCTTCGGGTGCTGCCGCTGGCGGTTTCGCTCTTACAGCGAGTCACCTTTTCCAGACGCCGAAAAGGTAACCCAAAAGGCTTTGCCCCGGCGTACGGCACTTCGCTGAGGCTCAGTGTTCCCTCGCTACGGTGTCCATCCGGGGGCATCGCCTCCGGTTTGCTTCGCTGCACCTCCTCTCGATGTATGCGGCTCCGCCGCATGGCGCTGCGCGCCTAACCCCCGGATGGACACCTACGCTCGGCCTGCCGAAGGGGCAAAAGATCAAAAGCCACATCAAGAGCCAAAGCCAAAGCCAAAGCCAAAGCAGATCAAAAGATCACAGCCTTCGGCAGTTCCTACAGGGGATTGGGTGTATTCAGTTGGAGTTTGGTCGGCTGTCAGGCCGCCTTCGCGAGCAAGCTCGCTCCCACAGGGGGATGGGGTGTGGTCAATTAGAGACTGGTCGGCTCGCAGGCCGCCATCGCCAGTAGGCTGGCTCCTACAGAAAAGCAAAAGCCGAGCGCTCGCTTTTCCACCACTCAACACAATGAGCGTTAGCTCGAGTACCGCTCTTGATCTGAGGGCCCGTCGGCAGGCTGAGTGGAGGGATTTATCCGGGGGTGGGAGCGCAGCGACCGTTTGGCGCAGCCAAACACAGCGAGAGGAGGTGCAGCGAAGCAAACCGTAGGCGCTGCCCCCGGATGAATCCCGGAGCGAAGGAACCCGAGCCTAAGCGAGGGCCGAACGTCAGGGTAAAGCCCTTTGGTTACTTTGGGGCTTTTGCCAAAGTGACCCGCCGTCAGGGCGGAACCCTAGGCGGCCGTTACCGCAGCAACGGATATTCACCCCCCACCCCGTCAAGCCAAAGCAAACACCTCTACCAAGCGCCCAGCAATCAACCCCAGCGCCTCTTCAGCCTCATCAACAATCGCCCCCATCCGCATAAAGTCATGGGTCATGCCCGAGTACACCTGCAAATCCACAATAACCCCCGCCGCCTGCAAATGCCGGGCATACGCCACACCCTCATCGTGCAACGGATCACACTCGGCCAACACCATCAGCACCGGCGCGACATCGGCCGGAACTTCACCGAGCAACGGCGAGAAACGTGGATCAAGACGATCGCTGGCATCACGCTGATAGTGCTCGTAAAACCACTGCAGCGAAGCCTTTTCCAGCAGATAACCTTCGGCAAAACGCTCGATCGAAGGCGTAGTGCGACTGGCATCGGTAACCGGATAAATCAGCACCTGCAAACGCGGCTGCACAGCAGCATCCGTCAGTTGCGCAGCCAGCACCGTGGCCAGGCTGCCACCGACGCTGTCGCCGGCAATCGCCAGCCGCGCCGCATCGATGCCCAGATCAGCAGCACTCGCCACCAGCCAGTCCCAGGCATCGCGGACGTCGTCGGCCGCTGTCGGGAAACGATGTTCCGGCGCCAGTCGATACGCCACCGACAGCACCACACAATCGGCTAGCGCGGCCAACGCACGGCACAACGAATCATGCGAGTCGAGGCTGCCGACCACATAGCCGCCGCCATGGAAATACAACAGTGCCGGACGACCGGCACCCGCCTGCAACGGATGATTGCTGTAGATCCGTGCGTTCAACAGTGCACCGTCACGCACCGGCAATTGCAGCTCATCCACCACGGCCAGTTCTTCACCGCCGGCGTCCATCAGCAACGATGACTGATCGAACTGTTCACGGGCCTCGCTCGGGCTCAACTCGTGCATGCCGACGCGTTTGCCACTGGCCCGGCCGTTGCCGACCAATTGCAGAAATGCGGCGATATCAGGATTCAATGACATTCAAATCTCCAAAGCGATCGGGCGCCAGCAGCGCCCGATCGGTTTTGCTTGGGTTTCACAGCAGGTTTCAGGACATGACTACTGATTCAACGATCTGGCCGAGCATTTCTTCAGCCTCGGACAGGAAAGTTTCATCGCGCGGGATCTGGAAGTGCCCGCAATCCAGCCATTCACCGCCCATGCCCGGCTGGTCGAGTTGCGCCGCCAGCTCCAGTGCCTCGGCTTCGCGACCCAAGGTCCACCAGCACGTCGGGTTGACGGTCAGCGGCGCACAGCGCTCAAGCTTGAGCGACAACTGCTTGAGCCGGCGCGCCACGCTGAACACCTGCGCCAGTTCTTCGGCACCCAGCGCCACATAAGTCGACGCCCCGCGCTCGGCGCTCATGGCACGCTGGAACAGCGCGCGCAGGTTGTGCGGCGTTTCCTCACCGTCGATAGACAAGTCCGAAGCGGCGTCCGGCAGCGTCACCTGCAGGAAATCGCGCAGGTCGGCTTGCCAGTCATCGACAGCCCCGGCGTCGACCGCCGCCGACGGCACGAAGCTGTCGACCAGCCCGACAAACTTGACCTGTTGCCCGGCCTGCTCCAGTTGCGCGGCGATCAACATCGCCAGCGTACCGCCCAGCGACCAGCCCAGCAGGTGATACGGCCCCTGCGGCTGTTTCTGGCGAATCTGCGCCAGGTAATCACTGGCCATTTCCTGCAGCGAGGTGTCGTTGAACGCCGGATCCAGCAGCATCCGCGACTGAATCGCCAACAGCTGGCGTTGACCGCTCAGGCGCCGCGCCAGCGGCTCGTAGTCGAACACCGTGCCGAAACCGGCATGCAGGCAGAACAGCGGCGCCACGCCCTTGACCTCGGCGTTCATCGCCAGCAACCCGGAGGCTTTTTCCGCCGTGCCCTGAACGCTCGCTACCAGTTCGCCGATGCTCGGTTTCTGCATCAGATCGCGCAGTTTCAGGCTCAGGCCCTGAGCCTTGAGCACGCGGCTGCGGGCCACCACTTGCAGGCTGAGGATCGAATCGCCACCCAGTTCGAAGAAATTGTCGGTGAGCCCGACCCGTTCGATTTTCAGCACCTCCTGCCAGATCTTCGCCAGGGCTTTTTCCAGCTCGGTGCGCGGCTCGACGTAGGCCAGGCGCTGTTCGGCGTCCGGGTTCGGCAGGGCCTTGCGGTCGAGTTTGCCGTTCGGCGTCAGCGGCATGCGCTCAAGCACCATCAGGTGTGCCGGCACCATGTAATCCGGCAGGCTGGCCTTGAGTTGCTCGCGCAGACGTTCGCCCAAACCGTCGGCCGGGGTCTCGGCAGCGGCTAGTACGTAGCCGAGCAGTTGCTTGCCGCTGACACCCTCGCGGGCCACCACGGCGGCATCACGCACGCCCGGCTGCTGCTTGAGGCGCGCTTCGATTTCACCCAGCTCGATGCGGAAACCACGAATCTTCACCTGATGGTCGATCCGCCCGAGGTAGTCGACAGTGCCGTCGGCACGCTGGCGCACCAGGTCGCCGGTGCGGTACAGGCGACTGCCATCCGCACTGAACGGGTTGGCAACGAAACGTTCGGCGGTGCCACCGGCACGCCCCAGATAACCGCGCGCCAACGCACCACCCAAGTACAGCTCACCAGCGATGCCGGCCGGCAGCGGGTTGAGGTCGCTGTCGAGCACATAACCGCTACGCTCGCCGACCACGCTGCCGATCGGCGCATAGGCCGCGCCGCATTGATCGTCGACCGCGGCCTTCCAGATCAGCGGCGTGACCACCGTCTCGGTCGGGCCATAGCCGTTGATGATGTACTGCGGTTGCAGTGCGCGTTTGGCCAGTTCGAAACTCGCCACCGGCACCGCGTCCCCGCCGAAGCAGTAGATCCGTACCGGCGGCGGATTGCCGTGCTGCTCAGCGTGTTCGGCCAGTTGCTGCAGGTACACCGGCGGGAACGCGGCCACGGTCACGCCGTGCTGATGCAGGGCGTCGTAGGTCTGTTCCGCAGTCCACAGGCTGTCGTCACGAATCAGCAAACGCGCGCCGTGCGTCAGGGTGGTCAGCCAGCGTTCATGCGCGCCGTCGAAGGCGAATGACATGAAGTGCAACTCGCAATCGGCCGCGCTCATTTCGTAACGCTGACCGATCGCCTGGCAGTGCATCGCCAGCGGCCCGTGCGCCACGCCGACACCTTTCGGCTGACCGGTGGAGCCGGAGGTGTAGATCACGTAGGCCAGGTTGCCCGGCTGCACCGCGACCTGCGGCGCCGAATCCGGCTGAGTGCGCAGGTCCAGTTGATCGAGTTCCAGCACATGCAGGTTGGCCTGGGTCGGCAGCACCTGACGCAGACTCGAATCGCTGAGCAGCAAGGCGATGCCCGAATCGTGCATCAGATAACTCAAGCGCTCGCGCGGATAAGTCGCGTCCAGCGGCACGTAGGCCCCCCCGGCCTTGAGCACCGCCAACAGCGCGACGATCATGTTTTCGCTGCGTGGCAGGGCCACACCGACCCGCACTTCCGGACCGACACCTTCGGCGATCAGCGCATGCGCCAGACGATTGGCCCGCGCTTCGATCTGGCCGTAGCTGAAGGCTTGCTCATTGAAGATCACTGCGGTTTGTTCGGCACGCTGCGCGGCCCACCCGGCAATGCGCTGGTGCACCAGCGTGGTCTGCGCTTGCGCGACAACGTGCGGCGCGGGCGCGACTTGCCCGGTCGGCAGACCGATGCGTCCCAGCGCCTGCCCGGCGTCCTGAACCAGTGCGGTGAGCAGGCCTTCCATGTTGCTGCGGATGCCTTCCACAGTCGCCAGATCAAAATGTTCGCGCAGGAACATGTACTCGATCACCAACCCGTCTTCGAGGGTGACCATCAGGTCCATCGGAAAGTTGGTCAGGCCCGAGTTATTGATCTCGCCAAACTTCAGCGAATCATCGCGCCACTCGCGCAGCGCCTGGTCGATCGGGTGGTTCTCGAACACGATGATGCTGTCGAACAGCGACTGCCCGGCACGCCCGCCCCAACGCTGGACGTCGGTCAGCGGCGTGTATTCGCGCTCGCGCATCTCCAGGTTGAAGTCCTGCAACTCGCGCAACCAGGCGCCCACGGCCTGCTCGGCCGGTACGTCCTTGATCACCGGCAAGGTGTTGATGAACAGGCCGAGGATCGATTCCGAGGCCGGCAGACTCGCCGGACGCCCCGCCACCGTGGCGCCGAACGCCACGCAACGCTGGCCGCTGTAACGGCTGAGCAGCACCAGCCATGCGCCCTGCACCAAGGTGTTGAGGGTGACCTGCTGCGACTGGGCAAAGGCTTTCAACTCTTCGGTGCGGGCCTCGCCCAGACGGCTGTACAGCGCCTGGTGACCGCGACCACTGCCGGTGCGCGTCACCGCGTCCGCCAGATAGGTCGGCTCGTCGAGCCGGCTCAGGTGCTGACGCCAAAAACCTTCGCTGGCATTCGCGTCCTGCTGCTGCAGCCAGTTGATGTAACCACGGTACGGCACCGCTTCGGCCAGTGGTCGTCCGGAATACTGGCTCAGCACTTCACCGATCAACTGCGAACTGCTCCAGCCGTCGATCAGAATGTGATGGTAAGTCCAGATCAGCTGATAGCTGTGCTCGCTGACTTGCACCAGCGTCAGTCGTTGCAGCGGTGGCTGGTCAAGGTCAAAGCCCTTGGCCCGCTCGGCATCCGCCAGGCCTTGCAAGGCTTCGGCCGAATGATCCTGCTCACGCCAGTCGAGCAGACTGAACGGCAACTGCGGATCGGCGAGCACGAATTGCAGCGGCTCGGCCATGTCCTGCCAGAGAAAACCGGTGCGCAGAATGTCGTGGCGACGGCTGACGGTTTCCCACGCGGCTTGCAGACGCAGCGGATCAAGGCCCTGCACCGGAACGCTCAACTGGTTGACGTAGAGATCCGCTTCCGGCGAATTCAGGCCGAGGAACAGCATGCCCTGCTGCATCGGCGACAAGCGATAGAGCCCGTCGAGTTGCCCCGCCGGCAGTGGCAGTTGCGCCACTTGCGCCTCGCTCAAGCCGTGCAGCGGCAGGTCGATCAGCGCCGGGGCCGGCGCCACACGCCCTTCAGCCTGCACGCACAGGGCCAGTTGCTGAATGGTCGGTTGCTGGAACAGGTCTTTCGGGCTCAGCTCCAGTCCTTGCTGACGGGCGCGACTGACCACTTGAATCGAGATGATCGAGTCGCCGCCCAAGGCAAAGAAACTGTCGTGGGTGCTGATCTGCTCAAGGCCCAGCACCTCTTTCCAGATCTCCACCAACGCCTGCTCGGTGGCGTTCACCGGTTCGACATGCAGCTGCGCGGCGCTGAGCTCCAGTGCTGGCAGGCGCTTGCGATCGATCTTGCCGTTGGGGGTCAGCGGCAGCTGCGCCAGCCACAGGCGGTGGCTCGGCACCATGTAATCCGGCAAGGTCGCGCCCAGCCAGTTGCCGAGGGTTTTCTGCAGTGCGGCCTGTTGCTCGGCGTTGGCGTCGATGATCGCCGGATCGCTCGGCACCAGATAGGCAATCAGTTGCTGACTGCTCGACACTTCGCTGGCCACGACCACCGCTTCACGCACGGCGGCATGCGCCTGCAGACGCGCTTCGATTTCGCCCAGTTCGATACGCAAGCCGCGAATCTTCACCTGATGATCGATCCGGCCCATGTACTCCAGATCGCCTTCTTCGCGCTGACGAATCAGGTCGCCGGTGCGGTACATGCGCTCGCCGTTACCGACGAAAGGATTCGGCACGAAGCGCTCGGCGGTCATCGCCGCACGTCCCAGATAACCGCGCGTGATGCCGGCGCCGGACAGGTACAGCTCGGCCGAAACGCCTTGCGGCACCGCGTGCAGGTCGGCATCCAGCAGATGACTGGCGCTGTGCTCGAGCGCGCGCCCGATCCGTGCCTGACCACCGGCACTGCGGCGGGTCCAGGTCGAATAGGTGGTGTCTTCCGATGGGCCGTACAGGTCGTAGACGTGCTCGACGGTTGACTGCTGATACAGCGCATCGACCAAGGCTTGCTTCAGCGGCTCACCCGCCAGATTGATGATGCGCACGCTTGGCGGAATCTGCCCGGCACGCTGCAGTGCGGCAATCGCCGACGGCACGGTATTGATCAGGCGCACCTGATCGCGGGCCGGCAGTTGCGCCAGCTCCAGCGCATTACGCGCGATGATCAGCGAGCCACCGTTGGCCAGGGTGACAAAAAGTTCCCACACCGACAGGTCGAAGCACACCGACGTCGAGGCCAGTACGCCTTGAATGTCCTCGCGGCTGTAGACCCTGGCGGACCAGTCGATCAGCGCCATGACGTTGCGATGGGCAATCGCCACGCCTTTCGGTTTGCCGGTGGAACCGGAGGTGTAAATCACGTAGGCGAGGTTGTCCGGTTGCACCGCAGTCTGTGGCGCAACAGTCGAATAACCGCTCAACGAAACCTGATCCATCAGCAGCACTTGCGTATCGCCCGGCACGCTCAGGGTCAAGGCAACCGCCTGTTCGGTCAGCAACACCCGCGCCCGGCTGTCCTCCAGCATGTAGGCAACGCGATCCGCCGGGTAATCCGGGTCCAGCGGCACATAGGCGCCACCGGCCTTGAGCACCGCGAGCAAGGCAATCAGCAACTGCTCGGAACGCGGCATGGCCACGCCCACCCGCACTTCCGGACCAACACCCAACTCAAGCAGTTTGTGCGCCAGACGATTGGCCTGCGCATCCAGTTCACCGTAGCTCAACTTCGTATTGGCGAAGGTCACCGCCAAGGCATCCGGGGTCGCCGCCACTTGACGGGCGATGGCTTGATGGATGCACAGATCGGTGGAGAAGTCGGTACTCACCTGCGGGTTGTGCTCGATCAGGTTCAGTTCACTGAGCGAACGCTCACCCGACTCGCTCATCTGCCCGAGCAAGCGCTGCAGATACCCAGCCAGTTGCACCACGCTGTGCGCGGCAAAGCTTTCGCACTGGTAGCTGAAGTGCATCGACAACTCGTCGCTCAAGTGCACCAGCAGCGTCAGCGGGTAGTTGGTCTGCTCATGATTGTGGATTTCACCGAAGCGCAGCTCTTGTGGTGCGCCCTGCGCCAGCGCCTCGGACACCGGGTAGTTCTCGAACACCAGAATGTTGTCGAACAGCGCCTCACCGTTGCGCTCGGCCCAACGCTGAATGTCGAACAGCGGAGTGTGCTCATGTTCGCGCAAGGCCAGGTTCTGCGCCTGCACACTCTGCAACCATTCGCCAACGCTCGATGGCGACTGCGGGATGGCGATGACCGGCAAGGTGTTGATGAACAGACCAATCTGCTGCTCGACCCCTTTGAGCTCAGCCGGACGCCCCGCTACCGTCGCGCCGAACGCCACACACGGCTGGCCGGTCAGGCGCTGCAACAGCAGCAGCCATGCCGCCTGAATCAGCGTGTTGAGGGTGACTTTCTGCTGGCGCGCAAACTCGCCCAGACGCCGCGTCTGCTCAGCATCGAGTACGCAGAAATGTTCACCGTGGCCGTCGCGCGGTGCATCGCCGCGCTGCGCCTGCAACGCTTGCGCCAGCATGGTCGGCGCTTGCAGGTCAGCCAGTTGCGCGGTCCAGTAACGCTCGCTGGCCTGCACGTCCTGACGCTGCAGCCATTCGATGTAATCGCGATAACGTCCGGCCAGTGGCGGCTGGGCAACCCCGCTGTAACGCTGCAGGACTTCGCCAAGCAACTGCGAGTTGCTCCAGCCGTCCATCAGGATGTGGTGGTTGGTGTAGATCAAGTGGCAGCGCTGCTCGTCCAGACGCACCACGACCATGCGCAATAGCGGCCCCTGGCTCAGGTCGAAACCTTGCGCCTGTTCGGCAGCCGCCAGTGCATTCAGATCGCTGTGGCAATCGTCACGATCACGCCAGTCGAAGATGCGGAACGGCATGTCCAGTTGCTTGTGCACCACTTGCACCGGACGCGCCAGTTCACCCTGCCAGACAAAACTGCTGCGCAGGATGTCGTGGTTGTCCACCGCCGCTTGCCAGGCCTGCTGGAAGCGTTGCGGATCGAGGCCTTCGACATCGAGCCGGACCTGGTTGATGTAATCGCCGGTGGCCTGCTCGTAGAGGCTGTGGAACAACATGCCCTGCTGCATCGCCGACAGCGAATACACATCGGCGACCTGGCGCGGCGCCAGCGGAAACTGATCGAGCTGCGCCTGCGTCAGGCCGGCCAACGGGAAGTCCGACGGGGTCAGGCCTTCGACGCCCGGGGTCAGGCAATGGCCGATCAACGCTGCGAGTTCTGCGGCGTAATCTGCCGCCAGGGCTTCGATCACCGCGCCGTCGAAACGCTCGCTGCTGAACGTCCAGCCCACCCGCAGCTCGCCGCCATACACTTGACCGTTGAGGGTCAACCAGTTGCCCAGCGGCGCCTCCGGGCTCTGATCGAGGCCGGCGTTGTCCGGCGACGGCACGAACAGCGCAGCGTCATCGCCGGCGAAACTGCCGTCGAACTGCCCGAGGTAGTTGAAGGTGATGCGCGGGCTCGGCAAGGCCTGCAGGCTCTGTTGCGCGCGGGCATCACCGAGGTAACGCAAGGCGCCGAAACCGATGCCCTTGTTGGGGATCGAGCGCAGTTGTTCCTTGATCTGCTTGATCGACTCGCCAAGCGTCTCTGCCGGCGTCAGGCGCACCGGGAACAGGCTGGTGAACCAGCCCACCGTGCGGGTCAGATCGACACCGTCGAACAGTTCTTCGCGACCATGGCCTTCGAGCTGGATCAGCGTCGACGCCTGCCCGCTCCAGCGACCGATGACCCGCGCCAGTGCCGTCAGCAACAGATCGTTGACCTGGGTGCGGTACGCCGCCGGGGCCTCTTGCAGCAGTTGGCGGGTCAGCTCGGTGCCGAGCCGGGTTTGTACGGTCTGGGCCAGACGATTGTCCTGACTGGCGTCAACGCGTTTGCACGGCAGATCGGTACTTACATCGCTCAGGCAGGCCTGCCAATAATCCAGTTCGGCCTGCAACGCCGGGCTGTTAGCGTAACGCTGCAAATGCTCGCCCCAGTCCTTGAAGGCGCTGGTCCGGGACGGCAGGCTCAACGGCTGATCATTCAGCAATTGCTGATAAGCGTTTTGCAGGTCTTCCAGCAGAATCCGCCACGACACGCCGTCCACCGCCAGGTGATGAATCACCAACTGCAAACGCTGCGTGCCATCGGCCAGATTCGCCAGTACCGCACGCAGCAACGGCCCGTGTTGCAGATCGAGACTGCGCTGGGCGCGGTTACCCAAGGCTTCAAGGGCGGCGGCATCGGCCACGTCCTCCTGCCAGAGCAGGTTCTGCGGCAGCGCTTCGACCGCGCGGTGCTCGGCCTGCCACACGCCATCGTGCTGAGTGAAGCTCAGGCGCAAGGCATCGTGATGAGCCACCAGTGCGCGCAACACTTGCTCGACTTTTTCAGCGTCCAGCGCCTGCCGCGGTTGCAGCAGCACTGACTGGTTCCAATGATGACGCTGTGGAATCTCGTCGGCGAAGAACTGCTGCTGGATCGGCAGCAGCAACGCTGCACCGCTCGCGGCTTGCTGATCAATGCTCGACTCGTCGCCACCCCACTGCGCGACCAGTGCCAGACGCTGCACGGTCTGGTGCTGGAACAAATCTTTGGGATTGAGGCGAATGCCGGCCTGACGGGCACGGCTGACCACCTGAATCGAGATGATCGAGTCGCCACCCAATTCGAAGAAGTTGTCGTGGATGCCGACTTGCGGCAGCTTCAGTACGTCTTGCCAGATCGCGGCCAGACCCTGCTCCATCGCGCTTTGCGGCGCCTGATAGGCCTGCTGTGACTGGCTGGCGTCGGGTGACGGCAAGGCGCTGCGGTTGAGTTTGCCGTTGGCGGTCAACGGCAATTGCGCCAGCAGCAACAGGTGCGCCGGAACCATGTGATCCGGCAGATGGGCCTTGAGTTCGGCACGCACGCTGTCGCGCCACAGCGCCTGTTCGGCCGGGCTTGCGTCGAGCAGCGCGGCATCGCCTGGCACCAGATACGCGACCAGTTGCTGACCGCTAAGGCCCGGCTGCGCCAGCACCACGGCCTGGCGCACGGCAGCCTGTTCCAGCAGCTGCGCTTCGATCTCGCCGAGTTCGATACGGAACCCGCGAATCTTCACCTGATGGTCGATCCGCCCGATGTATTCGATCACGCCGTCGGCGCGGTAGCGCGCCAGGTCACCGGTACGGTACAGACGCCCGCCATCGGCGGCGAACGGGTCGGGAATAAAGCGCAGGCTGGTCAGATCGGCGCGGTTCAGGTAACCGCGAGCCAGGCCGGCACGACCGACGTACAGCTCACCGATGCAACCTTTGGCGACCGGATTCAGATCTCCGTCGAGCAAGTACCAGGACAGGTCGGGAATCGGTTCGCCGATCGGGCTGCTGGCATCACGCTGCAAGTCGGCCAGCGAAATCGGCCGGTAGGTCACGTGCACGGTGGTTTCGGTGATGCCGTACATGTTGATCAGTTGCGGTGCCTGATCGCCGAAGCGCTCGAACCACGGACGCAGGCTCTTGACCTCCAGCGCCTCGCCGCCGAACACCACGTAACGCAGCGCCAGTGCTTGCGTCGCGTGTTCGGGGGCACAGGCCACTTGCATCAATTGCTTGAACGCCGACGGCGTCTGGTTCAGAACGGTGACGCCTTCGCGGCAAAGCAAGGCGAAGAAATCTTCCGGCGAGCGGCTGACCTCGTAAGGCACCACCAGCAGTTTGCCGCCGTACAGCAGCGCCCCGAAAATCTCCCACACCGAGAAATCGAACGCGTAGGAATGGAACAGGCTCCAGACATCCGCGGCGCCGAAATCGAACCACGCATCGGTGGCCTCAAACAGGCGCAGCACGTTGCGATGGGCCAGCAACGTGCCCTTCGGCTGCCCGGTAGAACCGGAGGTGTAGATCACGTAAGCCAGGTTGTCCGGGCTCATGCGCACCTGCGGATTACTGTCGCTGTAGCCTTCCAGACCGTCACGTTCCTGATCAAGCATCAGGCTGCGCAACGAATCCGGCACCGGCAAACGCCCAATCAGATGACTCTGGGTCAGCAGCAAGGCGATGCCGCTGTCGCCGATCATGTAGCTCAGGCGTTCTTCCGGGTACGTCGGGTCCAGCGGCACATAGGCGCCGCCGGCCTTGAGAATCGCCAGTAGGCCGACCAGCATGTCGAGGCTGCGCTCCACCGCCAGACCGACGCGCACGTCCGGGCCGACACCGCTGGCAATCAGCTTGTGGGCCAACTGGTTGGCGCGGCTGTTGAGTTCGCCGTAGCTCAGGGACTGCCCGGCACAGCTCACGGCAATCGCTTGCGGGGCGCGGGCGGCTTGTTGTTCGATCAATTGATGCAAGCACTGCTCGCTCGGGAAATCGCGGATGGCCGGGTTCCACTGCTGCAAGGTCGCCGCGCGTTCGGCGGCGTCATGCAGCGGCAGTTCGGCGATGCGTTGAGCGCTGTCGGCAACGATGCCTTGCAGCAGATGGGTCCAGTGTTGCGCCAGGCGTTCGATGGTCTCGAGGTCGAACAGGTCGGTGGCATAGGTCAGCTCGGCCCAGACGTTGTCGCTCGATTCAAAGGTGTTCAGGGTCAGGTCGAACTGCGCGGTACTGGACGCCCAAGGCAAGCCTTCAATCGCCAGTTTTGGCAGACGCGTGGCGCCCTGCGCCTGACGCACCTGGCTCTGGTGGTTGTGCATCACCTGGAACAATGGGCTGTGGCTGAGGCTGCGCTCCGGTTGCAGCGCGTCGACCAGTTGCTCGAACGGCAGATCCTGATGCGCCTGGGCGCCGAGCACCGTATTTTTCACTTGTTGCAGCAGGCTGCGGAACGTCTGCTGACTGTCGAACTCGGCCTTCAGTACTTGGGTGTTGACGAAGAAACCGATCAGGCCTTCGGTTTCGACCCGGTTGCGGTTGGCCACCGGCACCCCGACGCGGATATCGGCCTGACCGCTGTAGCGATGCAGCAAGGTCTGGAACGACGTCAGCAACAGCGCAAACAGCGTGACATTCTCACGCTGCGCCAGTTGCTTGAGCGCGGTGGCCAGTTCGAGGCTCAGCGGGATATCGCGACGGGCGCCACGATAGCTCTGCTCGGCTGGACGTGGACGGTCAGTCGGCAACTCCAGCAGCGGTTGATCACCATCGCCGAGTTGCGCGGTCCAGTAGCTCAATTGACGCTCGCGTTCACCGGCGTCCATCCACTGTTTCTGCCACACGGCGTAGTCGGCGTATTGCACCGGCAGCGCCGGCAATTGCACGTTCTGGCCCTGGCTGTAGGCGGCATACAACGCCACCAGCTCATCGACCATGACATTCATCGACCAGCCATCGGCGACGATGTGATGCAGGGTGATGACCAGCGCGTGGTCATCGGCGGCCAGACGCAGCAGTTTGACCCGCAGCAACGGGCCTTGCTGCAGATTGAACAGGTGCAGGGTTTCGGCGGCGACCAGCGCTTGCAGCGCCGCCTCGTCGAGATCCGCTGCCACGTCCTGCACCTGCAGATCGAGCGTGCCGTGAGCCTGGATCACTTGCAGGGTCTGGCCCTGCTGTTCGACGAAGCAGGTGCGCAGCGATTCGTGGCGCTCGATCAGCGCGTCGAAGCTGCGCTGCAACGCCGGCAGATCCAGCTCACCGCGCAGACGCAGCGCCGCCGGCACGTGATAAGCGGTGCTGGTCGGTTCCAGTTGCCAGAGGAACCACTGACGCTCCTGGGCATAGGACAGCGCCAGCGGTTGCAGGCGTGGCAAGGCAACAATCGGCGGCTCCCGGTGCGCCTGATCGACACCCAGCGCGGCGACGAAGTCTTCCAGCGTGCTGTGTTCGAACAACGTGCGCAGCGGCACCTGCACGTTCAGCGTCTGACGCACCCGCGAGACCACTTGCGTGACCAGCAACGAGTGGCCGCCCAGTTCGAAGAAGTTGTCACTCAGGCCTACGCGATCGAGCTTGAGCACCGCTTGCCAGATCTCGGCGACGCTGTGCTGAGTGGCGGTTTGCGGGGCGATGTAAGTCGATTGCAGCTGGCTGGCGTCAGGTGCCGGCAAGGCTTTGCGGTCGACTTTGCCGTTCGGCGTCAGCGGCAGTTGCGCGAGGAACAGCAGGTGCGCCGGTACCATGTATTCCGGCAGCTCGGCCTTGAGGCTGGCTTTCAATGCGGCGCGCAGTTCAACTTCATCAATATCGTCGGCGGTCGGCACCACATAGCCGACCAGTTGCGGGCCGGTCGGACCGTCCTGCGCAACCACCACTGTTTCGCGCACGCTGTCGAGGGCGAGCAAACGTGCTTCGATCTCGCCGAGTTCAATCCGGAAACCACGGATTTTCACCTGATGGTCGATCCGCCCGATGTACTCGATCACGCCTTCGGCGCGGTAACGGGTCAGGTCGCCGGTGCGGTACAGACGCCCGCCGATTTTCGAAAAGGGATCGGGGACAAAACGTTCGGCGGTCAGGCTCGGGCGCTGGAAGTAACCACGAGCGAGGCCGTCGCCGCCGATCAGCAATTCCCCCGGGGCGCCGAGCGGATTGAGCTCAAGGTCGCTGCCGAGGATGTACAACGCGGTGTTGTCGATCGGTGTGCCGAGGAATGGACGGCTGCTGTCCGCACTCAAGGCGTGCTGCGCCGACCAGATAGTGGTTTCGGTCGGGCCGTAGAGGTTCCACACGCTCGGCGTCAGTGCGAGCATGCGTTGCGCCAGCTCCTGCGACAGCGCTTCACCGCCACAGAGGAACGTGCGGCCCGCCAGGATTGGCGCCTGTTCATTGTCCAGCAGCATGCGCCAGGTCGAGGGCGTGGCTTGCAGCGCCGTCACGGCGTGACGCTCGATCAGTTCGAGCACCGCTTGCGGGTCTTGATGCACGTCCTTGCCGGTCAGCACCACACAGGCGCCGGCCAGCAATGGGCCGTAGATTTCCAGGCCGAAAATATCGAACGAAAAGGTGGTCAGCGACAGCATGCGATCGGCGGCACAGATGCCCGGCTGCTTGATCATGCTCGCGACAAAGTTGCTCAGCGCCGCGTGGCGCACCATCACGCCTTTCGGTTTGCCGGTGGAACCGGAGGTGTAGATCGTGTAGGCCAGATGCTCGCCATTGACTGCCACGTCCGGCGCGGTCTGTGGATAAGCCGCCAGCCACTCGCGTGGCTGATCCAGCAACAGCGCTTGCACGCCCGGCGGGATCGGCAGCTGCGTCTGCAAATGGCTTTGAATCAGCAGCAGTTGCAGGCCGCTGTCCTCGATCATGTAGGCCAGGCGATCCTGTGGATACGCTGGGTCCAGCGGCACATAAGCACCGCCGGCCTTGAGGATCGCCAGCAGGCCGACGATCATTTCCGCGCTGCGCTCGACGGCGATGCCAACCAGTTGATCCGGGCCGACACCGGCCTCGATCAGCTTGTGCGCCAGTTGACTGGAGCGGGCATCCAGCTCGCCGTAGCTCAGCACGTCTTCGCCGATGATCAGGGCAGTGGCCTGCGGCGTTTGCTGTGCACGCCGGGAGAAATCCTGCTGCACGCATTCGGCTTGCGCAGTGCGGTCGGCGCTGCGCAACCAGTCCTGCAACAGCACGCCGTGTTCGGCGCTTTCCAGCAACGGCAATTCGCCGACGCGCTGGCTCGGCGCGGCGACGATGCCACGCAGCAGGTTCTGCCAGTGACGCGCCAGACGCTCGACGGTTTCAGCTTTGAACAGATCGGTGGCGTAGGTCAGCTCGGCGGCAAAGCCGTCGCTGGACTCGTAAGTATTCAGCGTCAGGTCGAACTGCGCGGTGCGCCCTTCCCACTGCACATCCTCGACACTCAACTGCGGCAACTGCGCCGCGTTGCGGCCCTGGTCACGGCTGGTCTGGTGGTTGAACATCACCTGGAACACCGGACTGTGGCTCAGGCTGCGCTCCGGTTGCAAAGCTTCGATCAGTTGCTCGAACGGCAGATCCTGATGCGCCTGCGCGTCCATCGCCGCCTGCTTGACCTGAGCCAGCAACTGGTTGAACGGCAGTTGCCCGCTGACCTCGGCACTCAGCACCTGCGTGTTGACGAAGAAGCCGATCAGGCCTTCGGTCTCGACCCGGTTACGGTTGGCGGTCGGCACCCCGACGCGAATCTGCGCCTGTCCGCTATAGCGATGCAGCAACGCCTGGAACGACGCCAGCAGCAGCATGAACAGGCTCGCACCTTCGCGCTGCGCCAGCTGTTTGAGGGCGTCACCGAGGTCAGCCGGCAGGTTCAGTTCCAGCCGCGCACCGCGCAGGCTTTGCACGGCCGGACGCGGGAAATCGATCGGCAGCTCCAGCACCGGCTGCTCGCCGCCCAGGGTCTTGACCCAGTAGGCCAACTGGCGCTCACGCTCGCCCGCTTCCAGCCAGTGCCGCTGCCAGATCGCGTAGTCGGCGTACTGTATTTCCAGTTCCGGCAGGCTCAGCGGCTGCCCGGCGGTGTCGGCGCCGTAATGCTGAATCAGCTCGTTGACCAGGACTTTGATCGACCAGCCATCGGAGATGATGTGGTGCTGGATCAGCACCAGTACATGATCGTCCGGTGCCACTTCGAGCAGCGCCACCCGCAGCAGCGGGCCCTGCTGCAAATTGAACGGGCGTGCGGTTTCGCTCTCGACAAAGGCCTTGATCGCGGCGTCTTCCCCGGCGGCATCGAGGCCCTCCGGCAATGGCGTCAGGCTGATGCTCAGCGGCAGCTGCGGGTGAATTACCTGGCAAAAGCTTTCGCCTTGCTCGGCGAAGGTGGTGCGCAAACTTTCGTGACGCGCCGCCACGGCGTTGAAGCTGCGCTCCAGCGCCGCCACATCCAGCCGCCCCTTGAGGCGCAGGGCACTGGGGATGTGATACGCGGTGCTGTGCGGGTCCATTTGCCAGAGGAACAGTTGACGTTCCTGAGCGTACGACAGAGGAATCGCCGCAAACCCGGAACGTGTTTCCGGGATCGGCAGGTTGGCCGGAGAGACGCCCTCTTCGAGCATCTTTTCCAGGTACAGCTTACGTTTGTCCAGCGGCAGAGTGATAAAGCGCTTGGCTACCCTCAAAGCAACACTCTTGTCCATCAGACTTCCTCCATATCGTCAAGCAGGGCTTCCAGCTTGCTCAGTTTCTGTTCGTTGATTGCCCCGCCTCCTGTATCGAGTCGAGCGACAAAATCGCTCAGGACGGGGTGCTGGAATAACAGTTGCGGGGTCAGCGTCAGGCCCAGTTCAAGAGCAATGCGCGACACCACGTTGACCGCCAGCAGCGAGTGCCCGCCGAGTTCGAAGAAGTGATCGTTCAAGCCGATGCGTTGCACTTCGAGCACTTGCTGCCAGATCGCCGCGACCTGCTGCTCAAGCTCACTGTGCGGCGCGACATACGCGGCCTGCATCTGGCTGGCATCGACCGCCGGCAGGGCCTTGCGGTCGAGTTTGCCGTTGGGGGTCAGTGGCAACTGCTCAAGGAACAGCAGGTGCGCGGGAATCATGTAGTCAGGTAACGAAGACTTGAGGCCAGTCTTTAGTCCCTCGCGCAGTTGCCGCCGCGCGTCCCCGTCGTGCATCTCCAGTGACGGGGCAACCACATACGCCACCAGTTGCGCGCCGGTGTCGCTTTCGACGGCCAGCACCGCCGCCTCGGTGACTGCCGGTTGCGTGAGCAATCGCGCCTCGATCTCCCCCAGTTCGATGCGGAATCCACGAATTTTCACCTGATGGTCGATCCGGCCCATATACTCCAGCTCGCCCTCTTCGCGCTCTCGAATCAGGTCGCCGGTGCGGTACATGCGCTCGCCGTTACCGACGAAAGGATTCGGCACGAAGCGCTCGGCGGTCATCGCCGCACGCCCCAGATAACCGCGCGTGATACCGGCGCCGGACAGATACAGCTCGGCCGAAACGCCTTGCGGCACCGCGTGCAGATCGGCATCCAGCAGATGACTGGCGCTGTGATCGAGCGCACGCCCGATCCGTGCCTGACCGCCAGCACTGCGGCGGGTCCAGGTCGAATAGGTGGTGTCTTCCGACGGGCCGTACAGGTCGTAGACGTGCTCGACGGTTGACTGCTGATACAGCGCATCGACCAAGGCTTGCTTCAGCGGCTCACCCGCCAGATTGATGATGCGCACGCTTGGCGGAATCTGCCCGGCACGCTGCAGCGCGGCAATCGCCGACGGCACAGTGTTGATCAGACGCACCTGATCGCGAGCCGGCAGTTGCGCAAGCTCCAGTGCATTACGCGCGATGATCAGCGAACCACCGTTGGCGAGAGTGACAAACAGCTCCCAGACCGACAGGTCGAAACACACCGACGTCGAGGCCAGCACGCCTTGGATGTCGTCGCGGCTGTAGACCTTGGCCGACCAGTCGCTCAGCGCCATGACGTTGCGATGGGCAATCGCCACGCCTTTCGGTTTGCCGGTGGAGCCGGAGGTGTAGATCACGTAGGCGAGGTTATCCGGCTGCACCGCAGTCTGTGGTGCAACAGCCGAATAGCTGCCCAGCGACAGCTGATCCAATAGCAGCACTTGGGTATCGCCCGGCACGCTCAGGGTCGCGGCAACCGCCTGTTCGGTGAGCAACACCCGCGCCCGGCTGTCTTCGAGCATGTAAGCCACGCGATCCGCCGGATAGTCCGGGTCGAGCGGCACGTAAGCGCCACCCGCCTTGAGCACCGCGAGCAAGGCAATCAGCAACTGCTCGGAACGCGGCATCGCCACGCCCACGCGCACTTCCGGGCCGACGCCCAGTTCTACCAATTTATGCGCCAGACGGTTGGCGTGGGCATCCAGTTCGGCGTAGCTCAGTTGCTTATGGGCGAAGGTCACCGCCAAGGCATCCGGGGTCGCCGCCACCTGATTGGCGATGGCTTGATGGATGCACTGCTCGGTAACGAAATCGCTGTTCACTTGCGGGCCGTGTTCAATCAGGTTCAGTTCACTGAGCGAACGTTCCCCGCCATCCGCCATCTGGCTCAGCAGACGCTGCAGATGCGCGCCCAACTGCGCCACGCTGGCCGCAGCGAAGCTGTCGCGCTGATAACTGAAATGCACCGACAGTTGCGCGCCCATGTTCACCAGCAGGGTCAGCGGATAGTTGGTCTGCTCCTGATTGGCCACCGCGCCGAAGCGCAGACCTTGCGGCGCACCGCGTTCCAGTGCTTCGCCGATCGGGTAGTTCTCGAACACCATCAGGCTGTCGAACAGCGCGTCACCGCCCTGCCCGGCCCAGCGCTGAATATCCGCCAGCGGCGTGTGTTCGAACTCGCGCGAGGCGAGGTTCTGCGCCTGCACTGCTTGCAGCCAGGCGATCACGCTCTGCTGCGCGGACGGCGCAGCGATCACCGGCAGCGTGTTGATGAACAGGCCGATCTGCGCTTCGGCACCCGGCAGATCCGCCGGGCGCCCGGCGACGGTGGCACCAAACGCCACGCAATCCTTGCCGGTGTAGCGCTGCAACAGCAACAGCCACGCCGCTTGCACCACGGTGTTGACGGTGACTTTCGCGGCCCGGGCAAACTCGCCCAGGCGCTGGCTCAGCTCAGCGTCCAGCACCTGGTAATGATCGCCGTAACCCACGCTCGGCAAACCGGCCTGCGGCCGCGCGATGGCATTGGCCAGGCGCGTCGGTTCCTGCAGATTGCCCAGCGTCGACAGCCAGTAGGCTTGCGCCGCCGCGCCATCCTGACGTTGCAGCCAGGCGATGTAATCGCGGTAGCGACCCGCGCCACGGGCGACCGCTTCGCCGCTGTAGTGCTGCAACACTTCGCCGAGCAACTGCGCGCTGCTCCAGCCGTCCATCAGGATGTGATGGTTGGTGTAGATCAGGTGATAACGCTCGGCTGCAGTGCGCACCAGCACCAGGCGCATCAGCGGCGCACAGCTCAGGTCCAGACCCAGTGCGCGCTCCTCATCGGCGAGGGTTTGCAGCGCTGCCTCCAGATCAGTCCTGCCGTGCCAGTCGAGCACGCTGAATGGCACCTCGACCTGACGCTGCACCACTTGCACCGGTTGCGGCAGATTGCCTTGCCAGAAGAAACCGCTGCGCAGGATGTCATGCGCATCCACCGCCGCCTGCCACGCTGCGCGGAAGCGTTGCGGATCGACGCCGTCGACGTCCAGGCGCATCTGGTTGATGTAGTCGCCGTTGCCGTGTTCGAGCAAGGTGTGGAACAGCATGCCCTGCTGCATCGGCGACAGCGGATAAATGTCGTCGATGCCTTGCGGCTCCAGCACCAGTGCGTCGAGTTGCGCTTGCGACAGTTGCGCCAGCGGGAAGTCCGACGGCGTCACGCCACGGTTGGCAGTGTCGCAGCAGTGGCCGATCAGCGCGGTCAGTTCCTGCACATAGTCGTCGGCCAGACGCTGGATGGTGGCGCTGTCGAACATCGCGCCGCTGTAGGTCCAGCTCAGGTCCAGCTCACCGCCGAACACCTTGCTGTTGAGCGCCAGCGGATTGCCCAGCGGCCCTTGCAGATTGACCTCTGCGCCGCCGGACTCGCTGGTCGGCACGAACAGGGCATCGCTCGCAGCGTCGAAACTGCCGTCGAACTGGCCAAGATAGTTGAAGGTCAGGCGCGGCGCCGGCAAGGCTTGCAGGGTGGCACGCGCCGGCTCATCACCGAGGTGTGCGAGCGCGCCGAAGCCGATGCCTTTGTGGGGGATCGCCCGCAGCTGTTCCTTGATCTGCTTGAGCGACGCGCCGAGTTCGGCGGCCGGTGCCAGGCGTGCCGGGAATACGCTGGTGAACCAGCCCACGGTGCGGGTCAGATCGATGTGTTCGAACAGGTCTTCGCGACCATGGCCCTCAAGCAATACCAACGCATTGTCGTCCCCGGTCCAGCGCACCAGCACCCGCGCCAGCGCGGTCAGCAACAGATCGTTGACCTGGGTGCGATAGGCCGCCGGAGCTTCCTGCAACAGCTGACGGGTCAGGGTCTGATCGAGTTTGCTGCGCAGGGTCAGCGCCTGATCGTGTTGCTGACCACCCTGCGGCCGGTCGTAAGGCAAGGCCGCCGAAGCGCCCTGCAACTGCTGCTGCCAGAAGCCCAGCTCGGCCTGCAACGCAGGGGTTTGGGCGTAGTCCTGCAACGCCGCTGCCCAGGCTTTGAGCGCACTGGTTTTCGCCGGCAATTGCACGGGCTTACCTGCGAGGAGCTGGCGATAAGCGTTTTGCAGGTCTTCAAACAGAATCCGCCACGACACGCCATCGACCACCAGGTGATGGACGATCAGCAGCAGGCGCTGACTGCCATCAGCCAGGTTCGCCAGCACCGCGCGGATCAGCGAACCGCCGCTCAGTTGCAAGCTGCGCTGGGCTTTGTCACCCAGTACCTCAAGGGCGGCGAGATCAGCGACCTCGACTTGCCAGAGAATGGTTTCCCCCGCTTGCGTGGCGACGTCGCGGTAGTGCGCCGACCAGCCAGCGGCCTGCTCGACAAAGTCCAGACGCAAACTGTCGTGCTGCACCACCAACGCATCCAGCGCTTGCTCCAGTACCTGAGCGTCCAGTGCCTGAGTCGGCTTGAGCATCACCGACTGGTTCCAGTGGTGACGGTCGGGAATCGCTTCGGCGAAGAATGTCTGATGAATCGGCAGCAGCGCGGTTTCGCCGGTTTGCGCATGCTGATCGATGGGCTGCACCGCCTCGCCAGTCTGCGCGACTGTAGCGAGGGCCTGAATGGTCTGGTGCTGGAACAGGTCTTTGGGGCTGAAGCGAATCCCGGCCTGCCGTGCCCGGCTGACCACTTGAATCGAGATGATCGAATCGCCGCCCAGTTCGAAGAAGTTGTCGCTGACACCGACTTGCTCAAGTTTGAGTACGTCCTGCCAGATGGCCGCCAGTTGCTGCTCCAGCGCGCTCTGGGGGGCGACATAGGTTTGCTGCAGTTGGCTGACGTCCGGTTTTGGCAGGTTCTTGCGATCGAGCTTGCCATTCGGCGTCAGCGGCATGCGCTCAAGACGCAGGACATACGCCGGCACCATGTGCGCCGGCAGGCTGGCCTTGAGCTGCGCGCGCAGGTCGTCGGTGAACTCGGCACTCGCTGAATCGCCGACCACGTAAGCCACCAGACGCTTGCCACTGCCGGCGCTGCCTTCCTGCGCCACGACCACCGCTTCACGCACGCCGTCGAGGGCTTGCAGCGCCGCTTCGACTTCGCCCAGTTCGATACGGAAACCGCGAATCTTCACCTGATTGTCGATGCGATCCAGATAGTCGAACGTGCCGTCGACGCGCTGGCGCACCAGGTCACCGGTGCGATAGAGCAAGCCGCCACGGGTGCTGAACGGGTCGGCGACAAAACGCTCGGCGGTCAGCCCCGGACGGTTCAGATAACCCCGCGCCAACCCGGTACCACCGAGGTACAGCTCACCGGCCATGCCTTGTGGCAGCAGGTTCAGATCGGCGTCGAGCACATAGGCGCTGCGGTCGCCGATCCGGCTGCCGATTGGTGCGTAAGCGGCGCCGCACGGTTCTTCACGGCCAGCCTTCCAGATCAACGGCGTGACCACGGTTTCGGTCGGGCCGTAGCCGTTGATGATGTAGTCCGGATCGAGGGCGCGTTTGACCCGCTCGAAACTGGCGTTTGGCACCGCATCGCCGCCGAAGCAATAGATCCGCACTTTCGGCGGGTTGCCGACACGCTCGGCGTGTTCGGCCAGTTGTTGCAGGTACACCGGCGGGAACGCGACCACGCTCACGCCGTGTTCGATCATCGCGTTGTAGGTCTGCTCCGGCGTCCACAGCGTGTCGTCGCGAATCAGCAGCGAAGCACCGTGGGTCAGGCTGGTCAGCCAGCGCTCGTGGGCGCCGTCGAAGGCGAACGACATGAAGTGGAATTCGCAGTCGCTGTCGCGCATTTCGTAGCGCTGACCAATGGCCTGGCAATGCATCGCCAATGGGCCGTGAGCAACGCTGACGCCTTTCGGATTGCCGGTGGAACCGGAGGTGTAGATCACGTACGCGAGGTTATGCGGATCGACTGCTACCTGAGGCGCCGTGATCGGCAATTCGCGCAGGTCGAGACGATCCAGTTCCAGCAACGGCACCGACTCGCCGACCGGCAATTGCGCCGATACCGACGAATCGCTGATCAGCAGCGCCAGCCCCGAATCCTCAATCAGATAGGCCAGGCGTTCACGCGGATAACTGGTGTCCAGCGGCACATACGCACCGCCGGCCTTGAGCACCGCCAGCAGCGCGACGATCACCGCCTCGCTGCGTGGCAGGGCCACGCCGACCCGGGTCTCGGCGCCGACACCACGGGCAATCAGCGCGTGAGCCAGTTGATTGGCACGCTGCTCGATCTCGCCATAACTGAAGTGCTGACCGTTGAAAATCACTGCAGTGCGCTGCGGACGCTCGGCCGCCAGCGCAGCAATGCGCTGATGCACCGCGATGTCCAGCGGGTATGGCTGCGGCTGGTTTTCGGCTTGCTGGCGGGCATGCTCGTCAGCACTGGCCAGAGCGATTTCGCCGAGGTTGCGCTCGGCCGACACGGCAAACTGCTCAAGCAATTGCAGCAGATGGGCACTGATGCCTTCGATAACCTCACTGGCAAACTGGCTGCGGTCGAAGCTGTAGTGCAGCGCCAGTTGCTGACCGAGGGTGACCGCCACGCTCAGGGCGTAGTGGGTCTGCTCCAGGTTGCCGACATCACCGAATGTCAGGCCTTGCCCGGCCTGGCTCAGCGCCTGGGCGACCGGGTAGTTTTCGAACACCAGAATGTTGTCGAACAGCGCTTCCCCGCCCTGCCCGGCCCAGCGCTGGATGTCCGCCAGCGGCGTGTGTTCGAAGTCGCGCAGGCTGAGGTTTTGCGCCTGCACCGCTTGCAGCCATTGGCCAACGCTTTGGTCCGGACGCGGCGCGCCGATCACCGGCAGGGTGTTGATGAACAGGCCGACTTGCTGCTCGATGCCCGGCAAATCCGCCGGACGCCCGGCCACGGTCGCACCGAACGCCACCGCCTCGTGACCGGTGTAGCGCTGCAGCAACAGCAGCCACGCAGCTTGCACGAGAGTGTTGACGGTGAATTTCTGCTGCCGGGCAAACGCTTCCAGCGCCTGAGTGCGCGGCACGTCCAGCGTCAGGTAATGGTCACCGTGGCCGCTGTCGCCTTCGCCGCCGGTAGCGGCGCGGGCCAGTCGGGTCGGCTCTTGCAGCGCGGCCAATTGACCGCTCCAGAAGTCCTGGCTCAGCTGCGCGTCCTGACGCTGCAGCCAGGCGATGTAATCGCGATACCGTCCGCCGCCATGGGCCGGGGTGCGACCGCTGTAGCGCTGCAAGACTTCGCCGAGCAACTGCGAGTTGCTCCAGCCGTCCATCAGAATGTGGTGATGGGTGTAGATCAGGTGCCATTGCTCGGCAGCGGTCTGCACCAGCACCAGACGCAGCAACGGTGCATGGCTCAGATCGAATCCTTGCTGACGCTCGGCATCGGCGAGCGCCGCGAGGGCTGCCGGCTGATCGACGCGCTGGCGCCAGTCGAGGATGCTGAATGGCAACTGCACCTGCTTATGGACGATCTGTAGCGGTTGCGCCAGTTCGCCCTGCCAGACGAAACCGCTGCGCAGAATGTCCTGCGCATCGACGGTAGCCTGCCATGCGGCGCGGAAACGCTCAGGGTCAAGGCCTTGCACATCCACGCGCAACTGGTTGATGTATTCCCCCGCCGCTTGCTCGTAGAGGGTGTGGAACAGCAAACCCTGCTGCATCGGCGACAGCGGATAGACATCATCGAGCTGACCGGCCGGCACCGGCAGCGCATCCAGTTGCGCCTGGGTCACCCGAGCCAGCGGGAAGTCCGACGGCGTCGCTTGCGCGGTTTGCAGGCTGCAGCAGTGTTCGATCAGCGCCTGCAATTCGCTGGCGTATTGATCGACCAGGTGCTGCACCGTGGCGCTGTCGAACATCTCGCGGCTGAAGCCCCAGCTCATCGACAGTTCACCGCCATACACCTGACCTTCGACGGTCAGCCAGTTGCCCAGAGGCGCTGATGGATCCTGCGCCACGCCGCTGGTTTCAACAGCCGGCACGAACAACGCCGCCTCGTCGAACTGACGGTCGAACTGGCCGAGGTAGTTGAAGGTGATGCGCGGTTGCGGCAGCGCGGCCAGTTCGGCGCGCACCGACGGTGCGGCCAGATGGCGTAGCACGCCGTAACCCAGACCTTTGTCCGGCACCGCGCGCAGTTGCTCCTTGATCGCCTTGATCGAGCCGTCGAGATCAGCGCTGGCGGTCAGGTTGACCGCGAACAGACTGGTGAACCAACCCACGGTGCGGGTCAGGTCGACGTCATCAAACAGGTCTTCGCGACCGTGGCCTTCCAGTTCGATCAGCGTGCCCGGCTGCTGGCTCCAGCGGCTGATGGTGCGCGCCAGTGCGGTGAGCAACAGATCGTTGACCTGGGTGCGATAGGCGGCGGGCGCCTGTTGCAGCAACTGGCGGGTGCGCTCGGCGTCGAGACGCCATTCGATTTTCTCGCCATGCAGGTTGTGCAGGCTGCCATCCGGGCGGTCGCACGGCAGATCCTTGGCACCCTGATGCTGGGCTTTCCAATAACCCAATTGCTCATCGAAGCGCGACGCTTCCTGCGCCAGACGCGCCGTCCAGCTCTGGAACGCGCTGGTCTTCGCCGGCAACTGAATGCCGCCACCCGCCGCCAGTTGCTCGTAAGCCTGCTGCAGATCTTCCAGCAGCACCCGCCAGGAAACGCCATCGACTGCGAGGTGATGAATGATCAGCGCCAGTCGTTGCGAGCCGTCAGCCATCGTCACCAGCAACGCGCGCAGCAACGGGCCGCTTTGCAGGTCGAGGCTGCGCTGGGCTTCGTTGCACAGCGCCTGCAACTGTTCGGCAGATTTGGCATCGCGTTGCCACAGTTCAGCGCTGCTCAGCAGCGGGCCGTGGCTTTGCTGCCAGCCTTCGGTGCTTTCGACAAAACGCAGGCGCAAGACGTCGTGGTGATTGATCAGGTACGTCAGCGCCGCATCGAGCCATTGTGCGTTCAATGCCTCACGCGGGGTCAGCAGCAACGACTGGTTCCAGTGCTCGCGCACCGGCATCGCGCGGCTGAAGAAATCCTGCTGGATCGGCCCGAGCACGGCGTCGCCGGTCACCGGCCCCTGATCCACCGAGGACAGATGATCGTGGCTCGCGACCAGCGCCAGACTGCGCACGGTCTGGTACTGGAACAGGTCACGCGGGCTGATACGGATCCCGGCCTGCCGCGCACGGCTGACCACTTGAATCGAGATGATCGAATCGCCGCCCAGCTCGAAGAAGTTGTCTTCGAGGCCGACGCGTTCGAGGCCGAGCACAGCTTCCCAGATCGCCGCGAGGGCTTTTTGCATGGCGTCCTGTGGCGCCACGAACGCCTGTTGCGGTGCGGCATCCGGTTGCGGCAAGGCCTTGCGGTCGAGTTTGCCGTTGGCGGTGACCGGCAATTTGTCGAGGGTGATCAGGTAGGTCGGCACCATGAATTCCGGCAGGCTGCCGAGCAGCCACGCCTTGACGTCTTGCTGCCACTGTTCGTCTGCCTGCGGGTTTTCCAGCACCAGATAAGCCACCAGATGCTTGCCGCCCTGCACCAGCACCACCGCCTCACGCACCAGCGAGTGCTGCATCAGGCGGGTCTCGATTTCACCCAACTCAATGCGCAAGCCGCGCAACTTGACCTGATGGTCGAGACGCCCGAGGTATTCGATCACGCCGTCGGCACGCTGCCGCACACGGTCGCCGGTGCGGTACAGGCGTGCGCCGTCATGGAACGGGCACGGCACAAAACGTTCGGCCGTCAGCGCCGGGCGCTGGTGATAACTGCGCGCCAGCCCGGCGCCGCCCAGATACAACTCACCGGCGACACCGCTCGGCACCGGCAGCAATTCGGCATCGAGGACATGGGTGCGCAGGTTGGCGATCGGCCGGCCGATCGGCACGCTGTCCGCGCCTTCATCGACACAGGTCCAGTGAGTGACGTCGATGGCCGCTTCGGTCGGGCCATACAGGTTGTAAAGGCTCGCGTTCGGCAGTTTGGCGAAGACTTGCAGCTGCGCATCCAGCGGCAACGCTTCACCGCTGCAGACAATCCGCTTGAGTCCGCTGCAGCTTTCCACGCCGGCCTCGTGAATGAACGCCTGCAACATCGACGGCACAAAGTGCAGCGTGCTGATGCCGTGGCGGTTGATGCTATCGATCAGTTGCAGCGGATCACGGTGCGCGCCCGGCGCGGCCACCACCAGCCGTGCGCCGGTCAGCAGCGGCCAGAAGAACTCCCACACCGACACGTCGAAACTGAACGGGGTTTTCTGCAGCACCGAATCACTGGCGTCCAGCGCATAGGCTTCCTGCATCCAGTACAAACGGTTGACCAGCGCCGCGTGGCTGTTGCCGGCGCCCTTCGGTTTACCGGTGGAACCCGAGGTGTAAATCACGTACGCCAGGTTCAGCGGATCGACGCTGACGTTGGGACGGCTGTCGCTGTAACGGTCGAGCAGCCCCGGCTGATCCAGGGTGATGAGTTTCACTCCATCAGTCGGCAGCGCTGCCAGCAGCGCCTGTTGCGTCAACAGCAAGGTGATGCCGCTGTCCTCGATCATGTAGGCCAGACGCTCCTGCGGATACTCCGGATCCAGCGGCACGTAGGCGCCGCCGGCCTTGAGAATCGCCAGCAGCGCGACGACCATTTCCACCGAACGCAGAGCGCACACGCCAACCAGACTGTCCGCTTGCACGCCCTGTTCGCGCAGCAGATGCGCCAGGCGATTAGCTCGGGCATCCAGTTCGGTGTAACTCAGGGTCTGTTCGCCGAACAGCAGTGCCGGTGCCTGCGGCGTACGCGCGACCTGCGCTTCGATCAACTGGTGAATCGGCGTGTTGCTCGGGTACTGCGCATGGACGTTGTTCCAGTCGTGCACCAGCATGCGCTGCTCGTCAGCCTCCAGCAGCGGCAACTCACCGATGCGCTGCGACGGATCAGCGACCATCGCCGTCAGCAGGCGCAGCCAGTGCCGCGCCATGCGTTCGATGGTCGGTGCATCGAACAGGTCGCTGGCGTAGGTCAGCGCGGCGTGCAGCTTGCCGCCCTTCTCCCAGGTGTCCAGCGTCAGGTCGAACTGAGTGGTGCGGCTCTGCCAGTCGAGGCTGTCGAGTTGCAGGCCGGATGCGGTGCTGATGGTGGCGATATCGGCCACGTGCGGCTGATGGTTGTACATCACCTGGAACAGCGGCGTGTGGCTGAGGCTGCGTTCCAGCTTCAGCGCTTCGACCAGTTGCTCGAACGGCAGATCCTGATGCGCCTGGGCACCGAGCGCGGTTTCCTTGACCGCCCGCAGCAGTTCATCGACCCGAGTCTGTCCGTGCAGCTGCGTGCGCAGCACCTGGGTGTTGACGAAGAAGCCGATCAGGCCTTCGATCTCGCCGCGATTACGGTTGGCGATCGGCACGCCGACCCGCAGGTCGGTCTGCCCGGTGTAACGGTGCAGCAGCGCATTGAAGGCGCCGAGCAGGAACATGAATAAAGTGACTTGATGCTGTTGCGCAGTGCTGCGCAGTTGCTCGGCGAGTTGGCCGTCGACCGCAAACTCGTAACGAGTGCCGCGATAGCTCGGCATCGCCGGGCGCGAATGATCCAGTGGCAACTCCAGCACCGGGTGTTCGTCGCCCAGTTGTGCCTGCCAATAGTCGAGCTGGCGCGCCTGCTCACCGGCTTCCAGCCAGCGGCGTTGCCACAGCGCATAGTCGCTGTACTGAATCGGCAATGGCGGCAATTGCGGCGTCTGACCGGCGTCGAACGCGTCGTAGCAACGGATGAATTCGTCGATCAACACGTTCATCGACCAGCCATCGGAGACGATGTGGTGCAGGGTCAGCAGCAGCACGTGTTCCTGCTCGGCAAGCTTGAGCAAGGTCACCCGCAGCAAGGGGCCGACCGCCAGATCAAATGGCAACACCGACTGCTGTTCGGCGGCACGGATCACCGCCTGCTCGCGCTCACTGGCCGGCAGTGCGCTGAAGTCTTCCCGGGTAATCAGCAGCGGCGCGGTGGCCGGCACTTGCAGGAGACTGTCATCGGCCTGGCGCTGGAACACCGTGCGCAGGGTTTCGTGGCGCTCCACCAGACTGGCGAAAGCTTGCTCCAGCGCCGACTGGTTCAGTCGACCATTGAGTCGCACCGCACCGGGCAGGTTGTAGGCGCCGCTCTGCGGGTCGAGTTGCCACAGGAACCACATGCGTCGCTGCGCGTAAGACAGCGCCTGACGATCCTCGGCTGCGATGCCGGCGGGTATCGGGAACCGCGCGAAATCCACGCCCTCCTTGTGCAGGGCCGCGAGGAACATCTGGCGCTTTTCCAGGGGCAACCCGATAAACCGGCGAGCAAGTTTCAAGGAGTCTTCAGCATTCATTTCTCAGCATCCGGATCAGTAGGCAGGAAGCACAAAGGCACGTCGTCCCTATAAAACGAATGCAGACCGGAAAAATTAGCGGATGAGAACAACTGTCAGACAGACAAAACCCTGTGGGAGCGAGCCTGCTCGCGATAGCGACCTGTCAGTCAATGTTGCAGTGACTGATCTATCGCTATCGCGAGCAGGCTCGCTCCCACAGGGTCTCGGATGAATCCGCAGAATCGGTTTACACGACGGCCATCAGGCTGTGCCGACGATGATGGCCCTCCAGCTGATCCTTGATCACCTTGAGCACTTTGGCTTCATGCTCATGAATGAAAAAGTGCCCGCCGGCGAGCATGTCCACTGAAAAGCTGCCACGGGTTTCCTTGCTCCAGCCGATCAGTTGTTCGGTGGTCGCGCGATCCGCCTTGCCGCCCAGTACATGCACCGGGCAGTTGAGCAAGGGCCGCGACAACGGCTCGAATTTGCCGCAGAGCAGAAAATCGGCGCGCAGGATCGGCAGGGTCAGGCTCATCAGTTCGGCATTGGCCAGCACTTCTTCGCTGGTGCCGTTGAGCGTGCGCAATTGATCGATCAGCTCGGCGTCGGTTTTCGGCTCGGCAAAACCGCGATCGTAATCGGCGCGCATCGTCGGCGCCGCCGTGCCCGAGGCAAACAGCGCCGCCGGTTCCGGACAGCCCAATGCGCGCAGCGCGTGAGCGATTTCGCAGGCCAGCAGCGCGCCCAGGCTATGGCCGAACAACGCATACGGCGCTTTGAGATTCGGCCGCAATTCCTTGGCCAGTTGCATCGCCAGCGCCCGCATATCCGTGTGCAGCGGCTCGTCGAAACGTGCACCGCGCCCCGGCAGTTCCACCGGTTGCAGTTGCAGCCATTGCGGCAGTTTTGGCCGCCAGCGGCTATAGACCATGGCGCTGGCGCCGGAGTACGGCAGGCACAGCAGGGTCAGCTTGTTCACCCGGCTTTTCCTCGAAAAATTTGTCTGTAGAGAGAAACGGATTACGCCCCCGGCAAATTAGTCGCGCGCCGGTAAATTGCGCCAACAGGCGCTCGTTAACTGTTCAGGCCAAAACCAATAATGAGGATTCACCGTGGACCTGCAGAGCATCCTGGGCAAGTTGTTCGCCAATGCCAGTGCCGTCGGCATCGAAGGCGTTTTCCAATTCGTGTTTGGCCCGCAGCAGGCCTACTGGTCCGAGGTCAAGGCCAGCAGTCGCACCGCGCCCGGACGCCACCCCAGCCCCGACGTGACCATTGAAGTCGCCGAGAGTGATTTTCTCGGGATCATGGGCGGCCGAGTCAATGTCGAAGAACTGTTCGCCAGCGGACGCCTGAAAATCGGCGGTAACATGGGCCTGGCGACGCTGCTGCCGCAGATCATCGAGCATGCGATGCACGGTGGCGCCGTGGCGCAAAAGGTCGACATGAACAAGCGCTACCCGACCCCGCCACGCTTCAGTGAACAACTCACCGCCGGGCTGCCGGTGCAGACCCGCATCGAGCGCCATGCGCGCGATGAATTGTCGGTCAGCGAATTCAAAAGCAGATACTTGCCCAACGGCATCCCGGTGGTGATCAGCAATGCCCTGCAGGACTGGCCGCTGTTCAAGCTCAGTCGCGAGGAATCACTGGTGCATTTCGCCGAACTGCAGGGCATCACCCGCCACGGCGATTACGTGAAGAAAACCTTTTCCACCGAACGTGATTTCCGCTCGACGTCGATGGCCGAGTTCATTGCCTCGCTGGACCAACCGGCAGTCAAACGGGCTGACGGCGAACCACCGGCCTACATGGGCAACAACATCCTGCCGGCGCAATTGCTACAGCAGATCAAGTACCCGCCCTACTTCGATGCCTCGCTGTTCATCCCGCCACGCATCTGGATCGGCCCCAAAGGCACGCTGACGCCGCTGCACCGTGACGACACCGACAACCTGTTCGCGCAGGTCTGGGGCCAGAAGCAGTTTACTCTCGCCGCCCCGCATCACCGCGAGGCGCTGGGCACCTGGTCGACAGCGCCAAAGGGTGGCCTGGATGGCTGCGACTTCAACCCCGACGCGCCGGACTACGAGCGCTTTCCCGCAGCACGCGATGTGACGTTCCTGCGCGTGACGCTGGAGGCCGGGGATCTGCTGTTTTTACCGGAGGGCTGGTTCCATCAGGTGGAATCGGTGTCGACGTCGCTGTCAGTGAATTTCTGGGTGAATTCGGGACGGGGTTGGTAACCCATCCGCTGTCTGTGTGGATAACTCTGTGGCGAGGGGATTTATCCCCGATCGACTGCGCAGCAGTCGCAAACTCACCCGGCACGCTTCTTCTGAAGGAAAGAGCTGGCTGGATTTGGGGCTGCTTCGCGGCCCATCGGGGATAAATCCCCTCACCACAACAGCTCATCAATGCCGGGTTATTTCAGGTGCCGATAACTCTGAAACGCCGACGCCAACACCACCGCCCCCGCCATAATCGCCAGCCAGAATCCGCTGCGTGCACCGAAAGCATCCACCAGAGCGCCCGAGCCGGCGGCGCCAATCGCCACGCCGATGCTCAAGCCCGTCACCAGCCAGGTCAGGCCTTCAGTCAGTTTGGCCGGCGGCACGATGCGCTCGATCAGCGCCATCGCCACGATCAGTGTCGGCGAGAAGAACAATCCCGCGACAAACACCGCCAGCGACAAACCGAAAATATTGCTCGCCAGCAACAGCGGCAGCGTGGTCACCGCCGTCGCCACCCCACCGTAGAGAAACAGCCGCGGCAACGGAAGTTTCGAGCGCATCGCGCCAAACGCGATACCGGCCAGACACGAACCGATGGCGTACACCGACAACACGATGCTCGCCGCCGCCGGTTGACCCTGCTGCTGGGCGAAGGCGACGCTGACCACATCGACCACACCGACGATGACGCCCATGGCAAGCATCAATGCCAGCAGCCATTGCACGTCGGTCGAGCGAATGATCGAACCCTGATGCTGTGATTCCTGCGGGTGTACCGCCGGCTCGGTGCTGCGCTGGGCGACAAACGCCGTCACCCCGATCGCCAACGCCAACAGCGCGGCCAACGGCCCGGCCTCGGGAAACGCCACTACGCACAAACCCACCGACAGCGGCGGGCCGACGATGAAACAGACTTCATCGAGCACCGATTCCAGCGCATAGGCAGTCTGCAATTGCGGCTGGCCGCGATAGATCTCGGTCCAGCGTGCGCGCACCATCGCCGACATGCTCGGCATGCAACCGGCCAGCGCGGCGAAGATGAACAGCGTCCAGGTCGGCGCCTGCAGACGCGTGCACAGCAGCAACATCAACAGCGCCCCGCCACCGATCAATGCCGACAGCGGCAGCACTTTGCCCTGGCCGAAACGATCCACCAGCCGCGAGACCTGCGGCGCACAAAACGCCGTGGCCAGGGCAAACGTCGCCGCCACCGCACCGGCCAGCGCGTAACCGCCCTTGAGTTGCGAGAGCATGGTGATCACGCCAATGCCGGTCATGGAAATCGGCATGCGCGCGATCATCCCGGCCAGAACAAAAGCACGGGCGCCGGGGGCGGTGAATAATTCGCGGTAGGGGTTTGCCATGGGTACAGCCTCATCAGGGGCCGCCAAGTTGCCATAAAGGTTGATAAGCGTGGAAGCGCACAATTGTTGGTGGAATGTGAAGGCCCCTTCGCGAGCAAGCCCACTCCCACGGGGCCAGCGCATTCTAACCGTGGGAGCGAGCCTGCTCGCGAAGAGGCCGGCATATTCACCACAACACCGCACCGTCGAATGAACTCTCATGGCTTGCGACCAGTCAGCTAAATAGGCCCTCACTCAAGGCGCGACCCTGCATGCAAATATCCCTCGCCCGCCAAGTAGCACTGGTCACCGGCGCCAGCTCCGGCATCGGCCACGCTGCCGCCAAAGCGCTGGCCGCTGCCGGCGCAGCCGTCGTGATCAATTACAACCGTCAGGCCGAACCTGCCGAGGTGCTGGCGCAGCAAATCATCGCCGACGGCGGTCAGGCACTGGCCATCGGCGCCGATGTGTCGAAGGAAGACGAGGTTGAACGGCTGTTCGCCGAGACCCTTGAGGCCTTTGGCTCGCTGGATATCCTGGTGGCCAACTCCGGCCTGCAAAAGGATGCCGCTGCGGTCGACATGACCCTCGAAGACTGGAACACGGTGATCGGCGTCAACCTCACCGGCCAGTTCCTCTGCGCTCGCGCCGCGCTGCGGATTTTCAATCGCCAGGGTGTGCGTGAAGGCGTGTCCCGCGCGGCCGGCAAGATCATTCACATGAGTTCGGTACATCAACGCATTCCGTGGGCCGGGCACGTCAACTATGCGGCGTCCAAGGGCGGCGTCGATCAGTTGATGCAGACCCTCGCCCAGGAAGTCAGCCAGCAGCGCATCCGTATCAACGGCATCGCGCCGGGGGCGATTCGCACGGCAATCAATCAGGAAGCCACTGAAGGCGCGGCCGGTGAAAAGCTGCTGGAGCTTATCCCCTACGGGCGCATCGGCGATGTCGAGGACATCGCCAACGCGGTGGTGTTTCTCGCTTCCGACGCCGCCGACTACATCGTCGGCACCACCCTGTTCATCGACGGCGGCATGAGTCTTTATCCGGAGTTTCATGGCAATGGCTGAGCATCATCCTGAACGACAAAGCCCGATCGACGCCCACGGCATCATCGGCGACCTGCGCAGTGCCGCACTGGTCAACGACAAGGGCAGCGTGGATTTTTTCTGCTGGCCGGAATTCGACAGCCCGTCGATCTTCTGTTCGCTGCTCGACACGCCCGAGGCAGGGATTTTCCAGCTCGCCCCGGACTTGCCCGATGCCCGGCGCGAGCAGATCTACCTGCCCGACACCAACGTTTTGCAGACGCGCTGGCTCAGCGAACAGGCCGTAGTGGAAATCACCGATCTGCTGCCGATCGGCGACAGCGTCGATGACCTGCCGCTGCTGATGCGCCGGGTACGGGTGGTCAGCGGGGAAGCGACGTTTCACATGCGCTGCGCGGTGCGGCATGACTACGCGCGTGCCAACACCCGGGCGCAAATGGATCAACAATCGGTGATTTTCAGCGCCGAGGGTCAGCCATCGCTGCGGCTGGTGGCGGATCAAGCGTTGCAGATCGATGGCGAATCGGCCGTTGCCGCGTTCAGTTTGAAACAGGATCAGCACGCCGAATTCGTCCTCGGTGGCGCCGACGATCCGCGTTTCAAGGATGACGGCGCGAAAATGTGCCTGGAGCGCACGTTGAAGTTCTGGCGCGACTGGATCGGCCAGTCCAACTACCGCGGGCGTTGGCGGGAGATGGTCAATCGTTCGGCCCTCGCGTTGAAGCTGCTGACCTCGCGCAAGCACGGCGCAATCCTCGCCGCCGCCACCTTCGGCCTGCCGGAAACTCCCGGCGGCGAGCGCAACTGGGATTATCGCTACACCTGGATCCGCGACGCCTCGTTCACCGTCTACGCGTTCATGCGCCTAGGTTTTGTCGATGAGGCCAATGCCTACATGGGCTGGCTGCGTGGTCGGGTCAGCGATTGTCAGGGAAATTCGACCAAACTCAACATCCTCTATGCGATCGACGGTCGCCAGGAGCTGCCGGAAACCGAACTCTCTCACCTCTCCGGTCATGGTGGCGCGCAACCGGTGCGCATCGGCAATGGCGCGTACGATCAGATTCAGCTCGATATCTTTGGCGAACTGATGGACGCGGTGTACCTGGTCAACAAGTACGGCGACGCGATTTCCCACCAAGGCTGGAAACACGTGCGCGAAGTGGTCGATCAGGTGTGTGAGACCTGGCAGACCACGGATGTAGGCATTTGGGAAATGCGCGGTGAGCAACATCACTTCCTGCACTCGCGACTGATGTGTTGGGTGGCGCTTGACCGGGCCATCCGCCTGGCCTCGAAACGCTCGCTGCCGGCGCCGTTCGTCCAGTGGGATCAGACCCGGCAGGCGATCTACGCCGACATCTGGGACAACTTCTGGGATGAGGAGCGCGGGCATTTCGTCCAGTACAAGGGCGGTACCGCGCTCGACGGTTCGATGCTGCTGATGCCGCTGGTGCGCTTCGTCAGCGCCAAGGACCCGCGCTGGCTGTCGACCCTTGAAGCGATCGAAAAGCATCTGGTGCGCGACGGCATGGTTTATCGCTATCGCAACGACGACGCCAACATCGACGGTCTGACCGGCACCGAAGGCGCGTTTGCCGCCTGCTCGTTCTGGTACGTCGAATGCCTGGCCCGGGCCGGTCAGGTGGAAAAGGCCCATCTGGAGTTCGAGCAATTGCTGCGTTATGCGAACCCGCTGGGCCTGTACGCCGAAGAGTTCGACAGCAAAGGCCGCCATCTGGGCAACACCCCGCAAGCGCTGACGCATCTGGCGCTGATCAGTGCGGCGAGTTTTCTTGATCGGCGGTTGAGCGGGGAGAAGAGTGTTTGGCAGCCGTAATTTCGCCAGTGTCTGTAGGAAATATGCCGCATCAGCGCGCTTCGCCGGGCTAACCCCTACACAGAAGTAAACAGAATCAGATCTCCTGTGGTGAGGGGATTTATCCCCGATCGGCTGCGCAGCAGTCCTGATTTTTCCGGTGCATTTCGTCAACAGCACCGCGTTGCTTGGCTTTGCGCCTGCTGCGCAGCCGATCGGGGATAAATCCCCTCACCACAGTTTGGGTAGTTTGTTCCTGCTTCTTCTAAAGAACACCCAGGCAAATCCCTCCCCCGCAACCTGCACTTACACCCTGAAATACCCTGTTGCCAGCTGTTACATCCCCCCCTACCATCCACCGCAACGGGCACAGCGGAGCTGTCCAATAAAACCCGAATTCAAGGAACCAGAATGACCCAGCACGTCCACCGCCCCATCGCCACGCCCCTGCGCACCGGCCTCACCCGCAGCCAACTCTGGGAAGCCGCCGACAAAGGCCTGATCAAGTGCTGGGAAATCGGCCGCCAGCGCGCCACCCGCTTCCCCGACCTCGCCCATCAGTGCCTCGCCGGCGAACTGCCGGTGCTCGGCTGGAAAGGTGGCGTGAGCCGCAGTCTGAAGAAAAACGAGAAATACGGCTCGCTGAAATACTTGGCGCAGTGGCAAGGGTTGCGTGGCGAGGACCTGGATATTGACCTAGGTGAAGAGCGCTCGCTGACCTGCTCGCGGACGAAGATGCGGGTAACGTTTACCCCGGATCGGACGAAGTATTTCAATCAGGTGGCGGAAGCTGAGGCTTAAGGAGAAGCAACCCCGGCAAGTGACGCTTCACCTGTGGCGAGGGAGCTTGCTCCCGGCGGGTTGCGAAGCGACCCCATACTTCAATGGACCTGCTGCGCAGGCCTGCGGGAGCAAGCTCCCTCGCCACAAAGGAATGGTCTAGTGTTGCCTGACGCCCAATTGCTGTGGAGTCTGCCGTGTCTGACATTCAATGCGTATTGACACCGAACTTGACCGTAGCCTTTGAACAGCACGGCCCGTCCAGCGGCGAAGCGGTCATATTGCTGCATGGTTTCCCCTACTCGCCTCGGGCGTACGACGAAATCGCCCCGGTCCTCGCCGCCCACGGTTATCGGGTGATCGTCCCGTACCTGCGCGGTTACGGGCCGACTCGCTTCAACCACCCCGAAACACTGCGCTCCGGCCAGCAAGCAGCCCTCGCTCAGGACTTGCTGGAGTTGATGGATGCATTGGGTATCGAACAGGCCACGCTTTGCGGTTACGACTGGGGCGGTCGGGCAGCGTGCATCGTTGCGGCGCTGTTTCCCGAGCGGGTGCGCGGGTTGGTGACGGGGGATGGCTATAACGTGCAGGACATCGCCAATTCGACCCGACCACTGGATCCCGAGACCGAGCACCGTTATTGGTACCAGTACTATTTCCACACGCCACGCGGCGTCGCGGGCCTGACGCAAAATCGGCGGGCGTTCTGTGAGCTGCTGTGGAAATTGTGGTCACCGACCTGGGCACGCAACGCCGAACGTTATCCGCTGAGCGCTGCGGCCTTCGACAACCCGGACTTCGTTGACGTGGTGATTCATTCTTACCGCCATCGCTTCATGTACGCCGCAGGCGATCCTGCGCTGCAATGGATGGAAGACGCATTGATCAAACAACCGCCGATCAGCGTGCCGACTATTTCTCTGTGCGGTGCCGATGACGGGGTCGGCCCGGCGCCGGAAATAGATGACGACATTGCGCACTTCACCGGCCCGTACGAAAGGCGCGTCCTGCCCGGTATCGGGCACAACATTCCTGAAGAAGCACCGCAGCAAACCCTCAAGGCATTACTGGATCTGCTACGGCACTGACCGAAAACCGCTCCCGATACGCCTGCGGCGTCACCCCGATCGCGCGCAGAAAACTGCGGCGCAACGTTTCTTCACTGCCAAACCCGCAGTTGGCCGCAATCCGTTTCACCGGCAGCCCGGTGTCGCTGAGCAGGCGCCGGGCGGTTTCGACGCGGATCAGTTCGATGGCGCGGGCCGGGGTCTGGCCGGTGTCGGCGCGGTAGTGGCGGACGAAGCTGCGTTCGCTCATGCCGGCCTGTTCGGCCAGGGTCGGGACGCCGAGGTCGCAGGTGAGGTTTTCGGCGATCCAGGCGTGCAGTTCATCAAAGCGATTGCCCTGATTCTGCAGGGCCAGGGTTACGCTGAATTGCGATTGCCCACCCGGGCGTTTGAGGAACACCACCAGATGGCGGGCGACGTCGAGGGCGATGTCGCGGCCCAGATCTTCCTCGACCATCGCCAACGCCAGATCGATGCCGGCGGTAACGCCGGCCGAGGTCCAGACCGGGCCGTCGTTGATGAAGATCGGATTGGCTTCGACCTGCAGCTTCGGGTGCTGCTGGGCCAGTTGTTCGCAGCGGGTCCAATGGGTGACCACGCGACGTCCGTCGAGCCAGCCGCTGGCCGCCAACAGGAAAGCGCCGGTGCAGACCGAGGCCACGCGTCGGCATTTCGCCGCATGCTCGCGTACCCAATCCACCAGCGCCAAATCCTCCGCCGCCGGATAAATGCCCCAGCCACCGGCGATGATCAAGGTATCGCTGGCCTGCTGCGGCAACGGTTCGGCCAGTACTGCCAGCCCCGCCGAGGACATCACCGCCCCGCCCTCGCGAGCAATCACCGACGGCGCATACGGCACCGGCAAGCCGCGTTGGCGGGCGATGTCGTTGGCCGAGGCGAATACTTGCAGAGGGCCGGTGACGTCGAGGATCTGCATGTTGGCGAACGCGAGTACGTGAATGGCTTTGGGCATTTGGCGTAATTCGTGGGGTTATTGGCGTATACGCCAGAACCTACGCGCCTACAGTGAAGCCGTCCACCCTTCAAATGGAGAAAAACCCCATGACGTTGCAAATCGGTTTTCTGTTGTTTCCGCAGGTGCAGCAACTCGACCTGACCGGTCCCTATGACGTACTGGCCTCGCTGCCGGGCGTGCAGGTGCATCTGATCTGGAAAGATCTGGTGCCGATCACTGCGAGCACCGGCCTGCTGTTGAAACCGACCACCACCTTCGAGGACTGCCCGGATCTGGATGTGATCTGCATTCCCGGCGGCGCCGGGGTCGGGCCGCTGATGGAAGATGAGCAAACGCTGGGGTTCATCAAACGCCAGGCGGCACAGGCCCGATATGTGACGTCGGTATGCACCGGTTCGCTGGTGCTGGGCGCGGCGGGACTGTTGAAAGGCAAACGCGCGACCACCCACTGGGCCTATCACGAACTGCTGCCGAAACTCGGCGCGATTGCGGTGCAGGACCGGGTGGTACGCGACGGCAATCTGTTTACCGGTGGCGGCATTACCGCCGGCATCGACTTTGCGCTGGTGCTGGCCGCCGAACTGGTGGGGGTTGAGGCGGCGCAGTTGATTCAGCTGCAACTGGAATATGCGCCGGCACCGCCGTTTGAATCGGGCAGCCCGCAGACGGCGCCGAGTGCTGTCGTCGATGAGGCTCGGCACCGTGCAGCGCCTTCGTTGAAACTGCGCACGGAAATCACCGAGCGCGCGGCGGCGAAACTCGATCTGCGCTAATTCCTCAGCCACACACAGATCTACTGTGGGAGCGGGCTTGCTCGCGAATACGGTGTATCCGTCGAGATTTTTATCGCCTGACACACCGCATTCGCGAGCAAGCCCGCTCCCACAATGGGTTTTGTGGATAGCCTCAGGTTGGGAACCTGTCCCCGCATCCCGCCACAGCTTTACTTGTCCCCACGCCCTCACCCGTGTAGAAAGCCCTTCCACAAAATTCTGCATAAGGACTTTCGATGAAGGCGTTGCCATGGCTCTATCTGGCACTTCTCAGCCTCGGTTATGGATTGGCGTTGAGCGTTGGCCAACTCGGCTGGCTCGCGCTGATCTCCGTGGGACTATTGCTGGTGACCGGTTTCGCCGTGCGCCAACAGCAGGTGCCGGTGGCGCGCCTGTTGGGGCATGCCGTGTTCATCTTCCTCGCCCTGTCGCTGGCGCTGCACTGGTTGCCGGGATTCGCCAACGGCCGGGCCATCGCCCCGCTGCGTTTCACCGACGACGCCGTGCCGTTTGCGATGTACCTGAATCTGGACAAACCCTTGATCGGCTTCTGGCTGTTGCTCGCCTGCCCGTGGATTGTCGCGGCACGCTCGCTGCGTCCGACGGTGTACGCCAGCGTCCTCGCCCTGACGTTGAGCGCCGTCCTGGCACTGGGCGGCGCACTGTTGTTCGGCATGATTGCTTGGGCGCCGAAGTGGCCCGATCAGGCGTGGCTGTGGCTGCTGAACAATTTGCTGTTGGTGACGCTGGTCGAGGAAGCGCTGTTTCGCGGCTATATACAGGGCGGTTTGAGCCGACTTTTCAAGCACCTGCCGCACGGCGACAACCTCGCTCTGCTGCTGGCGTCGCTGATCTTTGCCCTGGCGCATCTGGGCGCGGGATGGCACTGGGTGTTGCTGGCGGGTCTGGCGGGTGTCGGCTATGGTCTGGCCTACCGTTTCGGTGGCCTTGCTGCGGCGATCGCCACGCACTTCGGGCTGAACTTGCTGCATTTTGCGCTGTTCACCTATCCGATGCTGGCCAGTTGAAGCAAGAGCGGATTTGCGACGCCGTACTTATATCTGAAAAAAAACTTCAATAATTTCCTGACAGCGCCGACAACCTTTCAAAGCCTTGCGGATTGAAAAACCATGCGTAATAACCAGCCCATTACACAACGCGAACGGACTTTCCCGGCTCAGCAGCGGTTGATTTCCACAACCGACGCCAAAGGCGTGATCACCTACTGCAACGACGCTTTCGTCGAAATCAGCGGGTTTTCGCGTGAAGAGCTGATCCGTGCGCCGCACAACCTGGTTCGTCACCCCGACGTCCCGGCTGCGGTGTTTTCGCACATGTGGGGCACACTGAAACAAGGCTTGCCATGGATGGGCATTGTCAAGAACCGCTGCAAATCCGGTGACCACTACTGGGTGAACGCCTACGTGACACCGGTGTTCGACGGCAATCAGGTGGTCGGTTACGAGTCGGTGCGGATCAAACCCACCGCCGAACAGATCCGCCGTGCCGAAGCGCTCTACCAACGCATCAACCAGGGCAAGTCGGCGATCCCTTCCAGCGACAAATGGCTGCCGGTGCTACAGGACTGGCTGCCATTCATTCTGGTCAGCCAGCTGAGCTTCGTGATCGGCGCGACGCTGAACTCGCACTGGGGCTTTGCCCTCGCGGCCGGTTTGTCGGTACCACTGGGCCTGATGGGCCTGCAATGGCAGCAACGCGGACTCAAGCGCCTGCTGCGCCTGGCCGAACAGACCACCTCCGACCCACTGATCGCGCAGATGTACACCGACAGCCGTGGCGCGCAAGCGCGTCTGGAAATGTCGATCCTCAGCCAGGAAGCGCGCCTGAAAACCTGCCTGACCCGTCTACAGGACACCGCCGAGCACCTGACCGATCAGGCCAAACAGTCCGACGCCCTGGCGCACAACAGCTCCAGCGGTCTGGAACGTCAGCGCGTGGAAACCGAACAGGTCGCCACCGCCGTCAACCAGATGGCTGCGACCACCCAGGAAGTGGCGAGCCACGTACAGCGCACCGCTGACGCCACCCAGGAAGCCAATCGCCTGACCGGTCGTGGCCGTGACATCGCCGGGGAAACCCGCGAAGCCATCCAGCGCCTGTCGGTGGTGGTCGGCGAAACCGGCCTGACCGTCACCCAACTGGCCAAGGACAGCGACGAAATCGGCGGCGTGGTCGACGTGATCAAAGGCATCGCCGACCAGACCAACCTGCTCGCCCTCAACGCCGCCATCGAAGCCGCCCGTGCTGGCGAGATGGGCCGTGGTTTTGCCGTGGTTGCTGACGAAGTCCGCCAACTGGCGCAACGCACCAGCGAATCCACCGGCCAGATCCATGCCCTGATCGCCAAGCTGCAGCAGACTGCGAGCAGCGCCGTGCAAACCATGGAAGCCGGCCATCGCCAGGCGGAAGAAGGTGTGGCACGAGTGCTGGAAGCGGATCAGGCACTGGTCGGCATCAGCGAAGCGGTGGCCAACATCACCGACATGACCACCCAGATCGCTGCAGCGACGGAAGAGCAAAGTGCCGTGGCTGAAGAAATCAGCCGCAACATCAGCAACATTTCGGAACTGGCGGACCAGACCTCGGAACAGGCGCATAACTCGGCGTTGCTGAGTGAAGAGCTGACCAAGACAGCGAATACTCAGTATTCGTTGGTGGAGCGGTTTAACCGCTAAAAGCAAAAGATCGCAGCTTTCGGCAGCTCCTACACCGATCACCTGTAGGAGCTGCCGCAGGCTGCGATCTTTTGACCTGGAAGCCCGGGCAGCGAAAGCGTCCGGGCTTTTTATTGCCAGTCTGAAAATGATGGTGCTTGGCAGACCGCATTCGCGAGCAGGCTCACTCCCACAGGGAAATGCATTCCAAATGTGGGAGCGAGCCTGCTCGCGAAGAGGCCTTCTCTACCAACGACGATCTCACTCAAGCAACGCAGACACTGCCTACAACTGCGCCAGAATGCGCCGACTGGTGCTTGGTGCAGCCAAGTTCTATCGTTTGCCGGTCGCTACTCAATCACGCAGATCGGCCAGCATGAATCCATACCCCACGCGAAAACCCCACAAACCGAAAGTTCGTGATGAACTGACATTCCTGGATGTTCGGCACGCCGCGCGTGATGGGCAGAAAGTATTCGATAAATATGTGATCTCTGGCAGGCTATCCACCACAAGGTAAATCAAAAGTTCGCAGCCTGCGGCAGCTCACCGATCACCCGTAGGAGCTGCCGAAGGCTGCGATCTTTTGACCTGGAAGCCCGGACAGCGAAAGCGTCCGGGCTTTTTATTGCCAGTCTGAAAGTGATGGTGCTTGGCAGACCGCATTCGCGAGCAAGCTCGCTCCCACATTTAGTCCTGTGTACGCAGAACCAATGTGGGAGCGAGCTTGCTCGCGAAGAGGCCATAACGGCCAGCGGAATTATTGAGGCAACCGCAGTTTGTCCAGCAATCGATTAACCAACAGCTCGTTCAACATGATCAGCTGTTGCAGCGCCAGCAGCGGATTGCCCTCCGGGCCACCGATTGAGTTGGCGATATTGCCAGCCATGACTTTGGCCAACGACAACGATTCGCAAGCCTCGGCGATCGAGAGGAGGTGCAGCGAAGCAAACCGTAGGCGCTGCCCCCCCGGATCGATCCCGGAGCGAAGGAACCCCGAGCTCCAGCGAGCGGGCCGAACGTTGGAACAAGCGTTTTTTTGCTTACTTTTGAGGTATTTGTCAAAAAAGTGAGTCGTCGTAAGGGCGAAACCTTAAGTGGCCGTTACCGCGGCAATGGATATTCACGCAGTCTCGGCAACGTTATTAGCTGACCAGCACATATAAGTCTGGTTGCCTAGCTGTCAGATCTGACAGTAGACGCACACCTGTTCAAGCGCATATCAAGAAAAACCGTAATTGCAGTCGGTTGTAACACCTCCTCTCAATCTAAAAGGCAGGTTTAACAATGACCACGCACGTTATGTTTCTCCCGAAAAAACCGCTCGTCAGTGATGACAGGTTTCAATGGAGATTGGGCGGTAAACGGAAAACAGCGAAATTCAGATCTTTCTATCAGGACGAGTTCTTGGGCGAGCGGTATTGGTCCATCAGTGGAGGAACAGGAAATTTCGACGATGAAAGCTATTTTTCATTCTCCATGACTCTGCCCTACCAATCCGATGAGTCACTCACAGGCGTCTATAACTTCGACAACGGGCTGACATTTGTTCACAGCCATTGGATCCCTGCGCCGCCGGGATTTATCGGAATGGCTTCGGTGGACGCCGACTCGGCGATCCTCAGCGTTAAATATGATGCTGAAACGGATATCGCTACGGGATCATTCGAGGCCGTGTTCAAAAGTCATCGCTATCGCCTGAATCCCAAGGGGACTTTCACCATGACGAGACTGAGACCGTCGGATGCTGGCTAACTCTGACAGGGGTGCTCGCAGCAACTCCGGAAGAGTACCCCTTCAATGTAATTTGAAAGAATGACTTCTTGTAGGAGCTGCCGCAGGCTGCGATCTTTGATCGTGAAAAACTGGTTAGCGAAAGCCTCCGGGGTTTTATTGCCTGTTTGAAATGGATGGCGCGCGGAAGACAGCTTTCGCGAGCAGGCTCGCTCCCACAGTAGGGCCGGGTACTTCAGTAAGGAATTTGTCGGCTGCCAGGCCGCCTTCACGAGCAAGCCCGCTCCCACAGGGATTGCGTGCAGTCAGTAAGAGAATAGTCGGCTGTCAGGCCGCCTTCGCGAGCAAGCCCGCTCCCACAGGGATTGCGTGCAGTCAGTAAGAGAATAGTCGGCTGTCAGGCCGCCTTCGCGAGCAGGCTCGCTCCCACAGGGATTGCGTGCAGTCAGTAAGAGAATAGTCGGCTGTCAGGCCGCCTTCGCGAGCAAGCCCGCTCCCACAGTGGGGCCGGGTGCATCAGCAAGGAACTGGTCGGCTGTCAGGCCGCCATCGCCAGCAGGCGGGTTCCCACACAAAAGCAAGAGCAGAACGCGCACCGCTCTTGCTCCTCACCACTCAACACGATGAGCGTTAGCTCGAGTACCGCTTTTGATCTTGATCCACAGGCGACATCGGAAGGCTGAGCGGAGGGATTCATCCGGGGGTGGGAGCGCAGCGACCGTTTGGCGAAGCCAAACACAGCGAGAGGAGGTGCAGCGAAGCAAACCGTAGGCGCTGCGCCCGGATGGATCCCGGAGCGAAGGAACCCCGAGCCCCAGCGAGTGGGCCGAACGTAGGAGCAAGCGTTTTTTTGCTTACTTTTTTTAGGCGCTTGTAAAAAAAGTGAGTCGCCGTAAGGGCGAAACCCTAAGTCGCCGTTACCGCAGCAACGGATATACCCCCCAACCAAACCTCAACGAAGAAACCCGGCAACCTTCTCCACCGCCGAAGCCAAATGGTCCGAATGCGTAAACCCGGAAACCTTCAACGGCTTCAAATCATGATCCCCAGAGGCCAACCAAAACACCTCAATACTCGGCGATAGATCATAAGCCTCGACAGCGTCCCGATTTCCGAGAGCATCCCGCTCCCCCTGAACAATCAACGTCCGAGTCCGCAAAGAAGCCAAATGCTCAACCCGCGGTTTCTCAGATTTCCCAACCGCATAAAACGGATATCCAAGACAGACAAGCGCATCGGCGCCCAACTCGTCAGCCAAAAGACTGGCCATCCGCCCGCCCATGGACTTACCACCGATGGCCAAAGTCCCAGCGACATGACGTCGCACTTCAGCGAACACTTCGCGCCAGCACTGAAGCAGTTTCGGCGCCGGATTAGGCGGGCGTTTACTGCCATCCACCCGCCGCTGCGCCATATACGGAAACTCGAACCGCAACACGTTCACGCCCAATGCAGCAAGGCGCCCAGCCATATCCGTCATCCACTCACTGTCCATCGGCGCCCCGGCACCATGGGCGAGGATGAGCGTCGCCGAAGCCTCGCCGACAGCGGCGTCCCACAACCACCCATGATCCCGCACGCACTGCGCCCATTGATCCCCGTCAATACTGGCCTTGTGCTGTTTGTCCATGCTTGCCTCGCTTTTAGTCTGCCTATAACTCCAGGCGAAGGATTCGCGGCGTTTTCTGCGCGCGCTCACTTCGGCTGAACCGTGGATGGGGAACCATGAACACTTCTATCAGTACCGCCTACAACTACAAGGTGGTCCGCCAATTCGCCATTATGACGGTGGTGTGGGGCATCGTCGGCATGGGGCTCGGGGTTTTTCTCGCGGCTCAATTGGTCTGGCCGGAACTCAACTTCAATTTGCCCTGGACCAGTTTCGGCCGTCTGCGCCCGCTGCACACCAACGCGGTGATCTTCGCCTTCGGTGGCTGTGCGCTGTTCGCCAGTTCGTTCTACTCGGTGCAGCGTACCTGCCAGACGCAATTGTTCGCGCCGAAAATCGCCGCGTTCTGCTTCTGGGGCTGGCAACTGGTGATCCTGCTGGCGGCGATCAGCCTGCCGCTGGGTTACACCAGTTCCAAGGAATACGCCGAGCTGGAATGGCCGATCGACATTCTGATCACCATCGTCTGGGTCGCCTACGCCATCGTGTTCTTCGGCACGATCATGCAGCGCAAGACCAAGCACATCTACGTCGGCAACTGGTTCTTCGGCGCGTTCATCATCACCGTGGCGATTCTGCACATCGTCAACAACCTTGAGTTGCCGGTGAGTTTTACCAAGTCCTACTCGGTGTACGCCGGTGCGACCGACGCAATGGTGCAATGGTGGTACGGCCACAACGCCGTAGGCTTTTTCCTCACCGCCGGTTTCCTCGGGATGATGTACTACTTCGTGCCGAAACAGGCCGAACGTCCGGTGTATTCGTATCGCCTGTCGATCGTGCACTTCTGGGCGCTGATCACCCTGTACATCTGGGCCGGCCCGCATCACCTGCACTACACCGCGCTGCCGGACTGGGCGCAGTCGCTGGGCATGGTGATGTCGCTGATTCTGCTGGCACCGAGCTGGGGCGGCATGATCAACGGCATGATGACCCTCTCGGGCGCCTGGCATAAGTTGCGCAGCGACCCGATCCTGCGCTTCCTCGTGGTGTCGCTGGCGTTCTACGGCATGTCGACCTTCGAAGGTCCGATGATGGCGATCAAGACGGTCAACGCCCTCTCCCACTACACCGACTGGACCATCGGCCACGTGCACGCCGGCGCACTCGGCTGGGTGGCGATGATCTCGATCGGCGCGCTGTACCACATGATCCCGAAAGTCTTCGGCAAAGAGCAGATGCACAGCATCGGCCTGATCAACGCGCACTTCTGGCTCGCGACCATCGGCACCGTGCTGTACATCGCCTCGATGTGGGTCAACGGCATCGCCCAGGGCCTGATGTGGCGCGCAGTCAACGAGGACGGCACGCTGACCTACTCCTTCGTCGAAACCCTGGTGGCCAGCCACCCAGGCTTCATCGTGCGTCTGGTGGGTGGGGCGATCTTCCTCAGCGGCATGTTCCTGATGGCTTACAACACCTGGCGCACCGTGCGGGCCTCGCAGCCTGCTGACGTCGTTGCTGCCGCGCAGATGGCCTGAGGAGTCCGCCATGAAACACGAAACGATTGAAAAGAACGTCGGCCTGCTGATGCTGCTGATGGTGTTCGCCGTGAGCATCGGCGGCCTGACCCAGATCGTCCCGCTGTTCTTCCAGGACGTCACCAACAAACCGGTGGAGGGCATGAAGCCCTACACCGCGCTGCAACTGGAAGGCCGCGACATCTATATCCGCGAAGGCTGCGTCGGTTGCCACTCGCAGATGATCCGGCCGTTCCGCGCCGAAACCGAACGCTACGGGCACTACTCGGTGGCCGGTGAAAGCGTCTGGGATCACCCGTTCCTCTGGGGTTCCAAGCGTACCGGGCCAGACCTGGCCCGGGTCGGCGCGCGTTACTCGGACGACTGGCACCGCGCGCACCTGTACAACCCGCGCAACGTGGTACCGGAGTCGAAAATGCCGGCCTACCCGTGGCTGGTGACGCAAGCGGTCGACAGCAGCCACACCGAAACCAAGCTCAAGACCATGCGCACCCTCGGCGTGCCGTACACCGACGACGACATCAGCGGCGCGGTCGCCAGCCTCAAGGGCAAGACCGAAATGGACGCCCTCGTCTCCTACCTGCAAGTGCTCGGCACTGCGATCAAGAGCAAGAGGTGAGCACGATGATCATTGAAATGAGTGCAGGCCTGATTCGCGGCCTCGGCACCGTCGTGGTGTTCGTCGCCTTCGTCGGCCTGACGATCTGGGTGTTCAACCGCAAGCGCACGCCGGAGTTCGCCGAAGCGCGCCTGCTGCCGTTCGCCGACGAGCCGCAACCCGACATTACCCAAGCACCTGAAACAAGGAGTACCCGGCCATGACCACCTTCTGGAGTACGTGGATCTGCGTACTGACCATCGGCAGCCTGATCGGCCTGACCTGGCTGCTGATCGGCACCCGCCGGGGCGAGACCAAGGGCAGCGTCGACCAGACCATGGGCCACAGCTTCGACGGCATCGAGGAGTACGACAACCCGCTGCCGCAGTGGTGGTTCATGCTGTTCGCCGGCACGCTGGTGTTTTCCGTGGGCTATCTGATCCTGTATCCGGGCCTCGGCAACTGGAAAGGCATCCTGCCCGGCTACGAAGACGGCTGGACCGGCGTGCACGAATGGGAAAAGGAAATGAACAAGGCCGACGCCAAATTCGGGCCGATCTTCGCCAAATTCGCCGCCATGCCGGTGGAGGAAGTAGCGAAGGATCCGCAGGCGCTGAAAATGGGTGGCCGACTGTTCGCCTCCAACTGCTCGGTGTGCCACGGTTCCGACGCCAAGGGCGCTTTCGGCTTCCCTAACCTGGCCGACAAGGACTGGCGCTGGGGCGGCGACGCCGAAACCATCAAGACCACCATCATGGGTGGCCGCATGGCGGCGATGCCGGCCTGGGGCGAAGTGCTGGGCGAAGCCGGGGTGAAGAACGTCGCGGCGTATGTGCGTCACGAACTCGCCGGCCTGCCGCTGCCTGCCGACAGCAAGGCTGACCTGCAAGCCGGACAGCAAGCGTTCAGCACCACCTGCGTAGCCTGTCATGGGGCAACCGGCCACGGCACTGAAGCCATGGGTGCGCCGAATCTGACGCACCCGGCCGGATTTATTTATGGCACGAGTCTGACGCAGCTTGAGCAGACCATCCGCCACGGTCGCCAGGGTCACATGCCGGCACAGAACGAACTCTTGGGCAATGATAAAGTGCAATTGCTCGCCGCTTATGTGTACAGCCTGAGCCATGGATTGAATACAGAAAAACTGATTACTGAAGACAACAAATAGTAATCATTGAACACACCTCTGCCGCACCATTCTCGGTGCGGCAGCATCCCGCCCCTTTGCGACGCATTGTCGCACCCCGTCACACCCTCTCCTTTCGGTTCCCCGGATTCGGGTCTACGCTTGCTCGATGCGGACTGGCTTGTGCTGGTTCCAGGTCAACGCTGACTGCTGTGTTCTGCGAACCGGCTGACTGATGTGGCCGCAAACGCCGGTAGATACCGGCTGTCGTGCCATTTACCGTCCGTCACCCGAACTGAGCGTTTGAACACACCCCATTACAAGCGACCTGATCCCCTCGCTTTTTTCGTCCGCTGCGACATTTTGTCCGAGGCCAATTTTGACCTTACGCGGCGTATGGAAAGGCCGCAGAATCAGCGTTGGAAAGCATTGACCCAGGTCATGGCGCGTTGCAATGACCCCCTGCTCTCTGCATACTTGCGGCCGATTTTAATCCTAATAAAACACCCAAACCGTGGAACCTTAGAATGAGCACAGCAATCAGTCCGACTGCTTATAACTATAAGGTAGTCCGCCAGTTCGCCATCATGACGGTGGTCTGGGGGATCCTTGGCATGGGGCTCGGTGTCTTCATCGCCTCGCAACTGGTCTGGCCGGAGTTGAACTTCGGTCTGCCGTGGACGAGCTTTGGACGCCTGCGCCCGTTGCACACAAACCTGGTGATTTTCGCCTTCGGTGGTTGTGCACTGTTTGCCACTTCCTACTATGTCGTGCAGCGAACCTGCCAGACGCGACTGATCTCCGACAGCCTTGCCGCCTTCACCTTCTGGGGCTGGCAGGCGGTCATCGTCGGCGCCATCATTACCTTGCCGCTGGGCTACACCACCACCAAGGAATACGCCGAACTGGAATGGCCGCTCGCCATTCTGCTGGCCATTGTCTGGGTCTCCTACGGGCTGGTGTTCTTCGGCACCATCACCAAGCGCAAGACCAAACACATCTATGTCGGTAACTGGTTCTACGGCGCGTTCATCGTCGTGACCGCGATGCTGCACATCGTCAACCACGCCTCCCTGCCGGTGAGTTTCTTCAAGTCCTACTCCGCCTACTCGGGCGCGACCGACGCGATGATCCAGTGGTGGTACGGCCACAACGCCGTGGGCTTCTTCCTGACCACCGGCTTCCTCGGAATGATGTACTACTTCGTGCCGAAGCAGGCCGAACGTCCGATCTACTCCTATCGCCTGTCGATCGTGCACTTCTGGGCGCTGATCACCTTGTACATCTGGGCCGGCCCGCACCACCTGCACTACACCGCATTGCCGGACTGGGCACAGTCGCTGGGCATGGCGATGTCGATCATCCTGCTGGCGCCAAGCTGGGGCGGCATGATCAACGGCATGATGACCCTCTCGGGCGCCTGGCATAAGCTGCGCACCGACCCGATCCTGCGCTTCCTCGTGGTGTCGCTGGCGTTCTACGGCATGTCGACCTTCGAAGGTCCGATGATGGCGATCAAGACCGTCAACTCGCTCTCGCACTACACCGACTGGACCATCGGCCACGTCCACGCCGGCGCTTTGGGTTGGGTGGCAATGATTTCGATCGGCGCGATCTACCACATGATCCCGAAACTGTTCGGTCGTGCGCAGATGCACAGCGTCGGCCTGATCAACGCGCACTTCTGGCTCGCAACCATCGGTACCGTGCTGTACATCGCCTCGATGTGGGTCAACGGCATCACTCAGGGTCTGATGTGGCGTGCAATCAACGATGACGGCACCCTCACCTACTCGTTCGTCGAAGCGCTGCAGGCCAGCCACCCGGGCTACATCGTCCGTGCCCTGGGCGGTGCTTTCTTCGCCAGCGGCATGTTCCTGATGGCTTACAACGTCTGGCGCACCGTGCGCGCCTCGAACGCGGCTGAAGCCGAAGCCGCCGCCCAGATCGCTGTTGTTGGAGCTCACTGATGAAGCATGAAGCTGTCGAGAAGAACATTGGCCTGCTGGCCTTCTTCATGGTCATCGCCGTCAGCATTGGCGGCCTGACCCAGATCGTTCCGCTGTTCTTCCAGGACGTCACCAACAAGCCGGTCGAAGGCATGAAGCCGCGTTCGGCACTGGAACTGGAAGGCCGCGACGTCTATATCGCCAACGGTTGTGTCGGCTGCCACTCGCAGATGATCCGTCCGTTCCGCGCTGAAACCGAACGCTACGGCCACTACTCGGTCGCCGGTGAAAGCGTCTGGGACCACCCGTTCCTGTGGGGTTCCAAACGGACCGGCCCGGATCTGGCTCGCGTGGGCGGTCGTTACTCCGATGACTGGCAGCGTGCGCACCTGTACAACCCGCGCAACGTGGTACCTGAGTCGAAAATGCCGGCTTACCCGTTCCTCGTGGAAAACAAGCTCGACGGCAAAGACACGGCCAAGAAAATGGAAGTGTTGCGCACGCTCGGCGTCCCTTACACCGACGAAGACATCGCCGGTGCAAAAGATGCCGTGAAGGGCAAAACCGAAATGGACGCGCTGGTGGCCTACCTTCAGGGCCTGGGCACCATCATCAAAAGCAAACGGTGATTCTTCATGGATATCGGGATGATTCGCGGCCTGGGCACCGTCGTCGTGATGGTGGCCTTCATCGGTTTGGCGTTGTGGGTATTCAGCCCCAAGCGCAAGTCGGAGTTTGAAGACGCAACCTTGCTGCCTTTTGCGGATGATCCCGAAGCCATCAAGCACGTCGAGCAAGCTTCTAGGAGTAACAAAGAATGACTACATTCTGGAGTCTGTACGTCACAGTCCTCAGTCTCGGTACGATCTTCGCCCTGACCTGGCTGCTGCTGTCGACCCGCAAGGGCCAGCGCAGCGAACAGACGGACGAAACGGTCGGCCACTCCTTCGACGGGATCGAGGAGTACGACAACCCACTGCCGAAATGGTGGTTCATGCTGTTCGTGGGCACCATCGTGTTCGCCCTGGGTTATCTGGTGCTGTACCCGGGCCTGGGCAACTGGAAAGGCCTGCTGCCGGGCTACAACTACCTCGATAACGACAAGCAGACCGCGTTCGCCAACGGCCAGACCGGCTGGACCGGCGTGCATGAGTGGGAAAAGGAAATGGCCCGCTCGGACGCCAAGTTCGGTCCGATCTTCGCCAAGTTCGCGGCGATGCCGATCGAGGAAGTGGCCAAGGATCCGCAAGCACTGAAGATGGGCGGCCGTCTGTTCGCCTCCAACTGTTCGGTATGCCACGGTTCCGACGCCAAGGGCGCCTATGGCTTCCCGAACCTGACCGACGCCGACTGGCGCTGGGGCGGCGAGCCGGAAACCATCAAGACCACCATCATGGGCGGTCGACACGCGGTGATGCCGGCCTGGGCCGAAGTCATTGGCGAACAAGGCGTAGCCGATGTCGCAGCCTTCGTGGTGACCCAGCTCGATGGCCGCAAACTGCCGGAAGGCACCAAGGCTGACCCGGCCAACGGCCAGAAACTGTTCGCCGCCAACTGCGTGGCCTGCCACGGTCCGGAAGGCAAAGGCACCCCGGCGATGGGCGCGCCTGACCTGACCCACCCGGCCGCGTTCATCTACGGTTCGAGCTTCGCGCAACTGCAGCAGACCATCCGTTACGGCCGTCAGGGCCAGATGCCGGCGCAGGAACAACTGCAAGGCAATGACAAGGTGCACCTGCTGGCAGCGTACGTGTACAGCCTGTCCCACGGTGAAAAAGCGCCGGAGGCCGAGGCGCAATAAGGCCAGGGCTTGATGTAATGAAGAATCCCCCGCCAGTGCTCTGGCGGGGGATTTTTTATGGGTTACTGGCCCAGATCGACTTCACCGGCACGGTGGCCACCGGCGTACGTTTGCGCCACTGATTGTCCTCGACCAGACTCACCTCCAATTGCTTGCGATCCTTGGAAAAAGTGGCGGTCAGGTACGTCTGCTGAGAAGCTGAACCGCTGAGAAACATCGGCACGCTCCCCATATAGGTCTGGCTACCACCCTCGTCGTGGAAGTGGCCGGCGAACATCGCCGTCACCTGATACTTTTCAATCATTTCGCGAAAGCGCTTCTCTTGATCCCAACTGCCTTTCCACTCATAGGGCTTGTGCATGTTGATAATGATCGCGTAGCCCTGCGCTCGCGCTATTCGCAAATCATTTTCCAGCCAGTCCAGCGACGCCGTGATATCGAATGTGGTCGGATTCAACGCGTGAGAAATCTTCACCGCATAAGTGGGTTCATTGTTCAACTGCACCAGATGCACTTCACCCACATTCTTTGAATAAGCCAGACTACCCAGATAGTGTTTATTCACAAAGCTGCCGGTGACTTCCAGATCAAATTCATCGACTTTACCGACATGATGATCACGGTAATCAACAATACTGCCCGCTGCGCAACTTTCACTGAAACAGTCATTCACGTTGTTCTGGTAGTCGTGATTGCCCAATCCGTAGAGCACGTGATCGCCAAAGTGTTTCTTCAGCATCGAACCGATGAAAGAGCGCTGCCAGCCGTGGCCAAACGCGGTCATGTCACCGTTGATCATCAATGGCACCGCAGCCTGCCCGCCCATCTCGGTGCGGAACTGGGCAATGCTCGCGAACTGGGTTTCCACCAGCCATTTCGCGCGTTTTTCGAAATCCGCGCTCGATTCATCCTCGCCACTGTCCGACTTTTCTGTCCACGGGTATTGCGGGTCTGATGCAAATACCATGTGCTGCGGCATACCTTCGTTGGCACTGGCGAGAGAAGTCAGGGACACCAGACACAGACAAGCGAAAAGCTTTTTAACTTCCTTGATTTTCATAACACTCCATTATTCCGTTAAATTTCAAAACATGAACATGCAACTAGCACGCTGCAGAACAGCCACTAAGCTATTCGAAAAAAACAAGAAAACAAAACCCATTAATTAACTAATGATATTTCTGGAATATTAAAATCGCCTTCGAAATTAATACTTTGAGACACATGCCTGATGGACTCGATTCGCTATGCTCTGTAGGGTCGTCCACAGCCCGTTGACCCTCATCGGAGCCACTTCAAGGATGAAGCCGCTATGTTGAATGACAGCAAAAACCCTCTCCCGGTTGATCAGAAACTCACGGACAACGATGAGGCAATCGATCCATCGAACCACCCCGTGGAATCGATTGCCGTGACACTGGGTAATCCTTTGCAACCCGACTCCAGAAGCACCACAAAGCCCCACAGAAATACCGGCAGTCTCGAGAGCCTGGGCGGCGGCAGACTTCCCTGAGTCTTGACGCCACGTCTGAATCAATCCGAGCCGGTCTGCGCCTTGTGCGAGGCTGGCTCGACTGATGCCTGCCACGGACCGACCAACGGACGGCTGAGTCCTGTCTTCCTCGATTGCCGCCCCCAAGGCTAAGTAGTAACGTTGCTACATCTGTATTGCGAGAGGTCAACCATGATGGCAATCACCACCATCTCCAGCCGTGAATTCAATCAGGACACCAGCAGCGCCAAAAAGGCTGCGCGTCTGGGTCCAGTGATCATCACCGACCGTGGCAAGGCCTCTCATGTCCTGTTGAGCATTGAGGAATATCAGAAACTGAGCGGCGCAAACACGAGCATTGTCGATTTGTTGGTCATGCCGGAGGCTGCCGACATCGATTTCGAAACCGAGCGCGCAGTCATCATTCATCGTCCCGTGGATCTGTCCTGATGTATTTACTCGACACCAATGTGATTTCCGAACTTCGCAAGCCGCAGGCCAATGCCAATGTGGTCAGTTGGGCCAAAGGCGTCATCGCCCCGCGCCTGTACATTTCCGCCATTACTTTGAAAGAACTGGAAACCGGAGTACTGCGAATGGAACGGCGTGATCCTGCTCAAGGAAAGCTGTTGCGCAGTTGGCTGACGCGTCACGTCATTCCGGCATTCGAAGCCCGAATCCTGCCGGTTGATGCCGCGGTGGCACTGCGTTGTGCCAGCCTGCATGTACCCGACCAGGCCAATGAAAGCGATGCATTGATAGCTGCCACGGCCCTGGTGCATGGACTCACAGTGGTCACGCGCAATGTCGGTGATTTCCGCTCGAGCGGCGTCGCCCTGATCAACCCGTGGGAACATTGAATTAGCCGCCACTCCAAAACCGTCCATACTCAACAAGTCAATTGATCTGCATCAGGCTTTGCTGCATTCGCTACACCAATAATGCTTTTTCCCCAACGCGACCAAAGGTCGCACCCTTGAGTTAGAGCGACAGGCGTATCATTGCGCCACTGCCACACCCCTTTCTGACCGCGGTCGGCACGTATCGACCGAGGCATTTGTCCACTGCCGTGGGATGCAATGATGAGCAACCAGATTCCGGTACACGACGTCACACCACCGAGCAAAAACGCGAACAACAGCGTCGATCTTTACGCCTCTCGAGAAAAAATCTACACCCGTGCTTTCACCGGCCTGTTCCGCAATCTGCGGATGATCGGCGGCGCCGCGCTGTTCCTGTTGTATTTCGGTACGGTGTGGCTGAACTGGGGCGGGCATCAGGCGGTGTGGTGGAACCTGCCGGAACGCAAGTTCTTCATCTTTGGTGCGACCTTCTGGCCGCAGGACTTCATCCTGCTGTCGGGGCTGCTGATCATCGCGGCGTTCGGCCTGTTCTTCATCACCGTTTACGCTGGCCGCGTCTGGTGCGGCTATACCTGTCCGCAAAGCGTATGGACGTGGATTTTCATGTGGTGCGAGAAAGTCACCGAAGGCGACCGCAACCAGCGGATCAAGCTCGATAAAGCGCCGATGAGCGGCAACAAGTTCCTGCGCAAGCTCGCCAAGCATTCATTGTGGCTGCTGATCGGCTTCGTCACCGGCATGACCTTCGTCGGCTACTTCTCGCCAATCCGCGAACTGGTGTTCGAATTCTTCACCGGTCAGGCCGATGGCTGGTCGTATTTCTGGGTCGGTTTCTTCACCCTCGCCACCTACGGCAACGCCGGCTGGCTGCGCGAGCAGGTGTGCATCTACATGTGCCCCTACGCACGTTTCCAGAGCGTGATGTTCGACAAGGACACCCTGATTGTTTCCTACGACCCGCGTCGCGGCGAAAGCCGTGGCCCGCGCAAGAAAGGTGTCGACTACAAGGCCATGGGTCTGGGCGACTGCATCGATTGCACCATGTGTGTTCAGGTATGCCCGACGGGTATCGACATCCGTGACGGCCTGCAGATCGAGTGCATCGGTTGCGCCGCGTGTATCGACGCCTGCGACGCGATCATGGACAAGATGGACTACCCGCGCGGCCTCATCAGCTACACCACCGAACACAACCTGTCCGGCCAGAAAACCCATAAACTGCGGCCACGCCTGATTGGCTATGCGGTGGTGCTGCTGGCGATGATCAGCCTGCTGGTGACCGCGTTCTTCATGCGCTCGCTGGTCGGTTTCGACGTCAGCAAGGACCGCGTGCTGTACCGCGAGAACGCCGAGGGCCGGATCGAAAACGTCTACAGCCTGAAGATAATGAACAAGGATCAGCGCGACCACACCTACGTGCTGGAAGCCGCCGGCCTGCCGGATCTGCGCCTGCAAGGCAAACGCGAGATCAAGGTGCCGGCCGGCGAAATCTTCAGCATGCCGGTGGAGTTGTCGAGCGCACCGGAACAATTGCCGTCGAGCACCAACGAGGTGAAATTCATCCTCAAGGATGCCGACGATGATAGCGTCCACGTTGAAGCCAAGAGCCGATTCATCGGCCCACAAACCCGTTGAGAGAACTGAACATGCCCGCAGCAAACGCCGCCAGCCCTTGGTACAAGCACCTTTGGCCATGGATCATCATCGGGATTCTGGCCTGTTCGGTGACCTTGACCCTGTCGATGGTGACCATTGCGGTGAACAACCCGGACAACCTGGTCAACGACAACTACTACGAGGCCGGCAAAGGCATCAACCGCTCACTGGATCGCGAGCTGCTGGCGCAGGAGCTGAAGATGCGCGCCAGCGTGCATCTGGATGACCTGACCGGCGAAGTTGACCTGCGCCTGAGCGGCGACAGCCAGCCGAAAACCCTGGAACTGAACCTGATTTCGCCGACCCAGCCGGAGAAGGATCGCAAGATCGTCCTGACCCGCAGCGAAACCGAAACCGGCCGTTACATCGGCCAGTTGGGCGACAAGGTCGAAGGCCGGCGTTTTGTCGAATTGCTGGGCACGCAGGACGACCACGTGTGGCGCATGTTCGAAGAGGAACAGGTCAGCCACGACAAGGATCTGCTGCTCGGTGACGAACCGCTGCAGGGCGCCGAAGACCTGGATAAATAAACTGCAGAAGCCCCTCATCCGGAGGGAGAGGGGACTGATTTCGGCCGCTCGCATGCCTTGTGTATGGCAGTGACGATATCCGTGGATGCACCTCTTTTCCGGCCTCCATCAATCGGCTCCCTCTCCCTCCGGGAGAGCGCTGGGGTGAGGGCAAGCGGACAACCCCAATGCAAGGGCTTACCCCCTCAACGATGCCATGACCACCCCACTCCCCTGCTACCACTGCTCTCTGCCCGTCCCGTCGGGCAGCCGCTTCACCGCCGTCGTGCTCGGGGAGTCCCGCGAGTTCTGCTGCCCCGGCTGTCAGGCCGTGGCCGAAGCCATCGTCGCCGGTGGTCTGGAAAGCTATTACCAACATCGCAGCGAAGCCTCGGCCAACCCCGAAGCACTGCCGGTGCAATTGACCGATGAACTGGCGCTGTACGACCGCGCCGACGTGCAACAACCCTTCGTCCGTCACGCGGGCGAACTCGCCGAAACCACCCTGTTGATGGAAGGCATCAGTTGCGCCGCCTGCGGCTGGCTGATCGAGAAACACCTGCGCAGCCTGCCGGCAGTGGCCGAAGCGCGGCTGAACCTGTCCAACCATCGCTTGCATGTGCAATGGGCCGACGGGCAATTGCCGCTGAGCCAGATCCTCGCCGAGCTGCGCCACATCGGTTACGCCGCCCACCCCTATCAGGCCGACCGCGCCAGCGAGCAACTGGCCAGCGAAAACCGTCTCGCGTTGCGTCAGCTCGGTGTCGCCGGGCTGCTGTGGTTTCAGGCAATGATGGCAACCATGGCGACCTGGCCGGAATTAAATATCGACCTCAGCCCCGAGCTGCATACGATCCTGCGCTGGGTTGCGCTGTTCCTGACCACACCGATCGTGTTCTACAGCTGCGCGCCGTTCTTCAAGGGCGCCATGCGCGATCTGCGCACCCGCCACCTGACCATGGACGTCTCGGTGTCACTGGCGATCGGCGGCGCCTACATTGCCGGGATCTGGACCTCGATCACCGGCGTCGGTGAGCTGTATTTCGATGCGGTCGGGATGTTCGCGCTGTTCCTGCTCGCCGGGCGCTATCTGGAACGCCGCGCCCGCGAGCGCACCGCCGCGGCCACCGCGCAGCTTGTGAACCTGTTGCCGGCCTCGTGCCTGCGCCTCGACGCCGACGGCCAGAGCGAACGCATCCTGCTCAGCGAATTGCGCCTGGGTGACCGGGTGCTGGTGCAACCGGGTTCGATCCTGCCGGCGGACGGCAAGATCCTCGATGGCCAGTCGAGCATCGACGAATCGCTGCTGACCGGCGAATACCTGCCGCAACCGCGCACGCTGGGCGATGCGGTCACCGCTGGCACGCTGAATGTCGAAGGCGCACTCACCGTCGAGGTACTGGCACTGGGTCAGGACACGCGCCTGTCGGCCATTGTCCGCCTGCTCGATCGCGCCCAGGCCGAGAAGCCGCGACTGGCAGAAATCGCCGACCGCGCCGCGCAATGGTTCCTGCTGTTGTCGCTGATTGCGGCCGCAGCGATCGGCCTGTTGTGGTGGCAGCTGGACTCGTCGCGGGCGTTCTGGATCGTGCTGGCGATGCTGGTCGCGACCTGCCCTTGCGCGCTGTCGCTGGCAACCCCGACGGCGTTGACCGCCGCCACTGGCACCCTGCACAAACTCGGTCTGTTGCTGACGCGCGGCCATGTGCTGGAAGGCCTGAACCAGATCGACACGGTGATCTTCGACAAGACCGGCACCCTCACCGAGGGGCGGCTGGTTTTGCGTTCGATCCGTCCACTGGGCACGCTGAACAGCGACCAGTGCCTGAGCCTTGCCGCCGCATTGGAAAATCGTTCGGAACACCCGATTGCCCGCGCCTTCGGTCGTGCGCCACTGGCGGCTGAAGAAGTGCACAGCACGCCGGGACTCGGCCTCGAAGGGCTGGTTGGCACACAGCGTTTGCGCATCGGTCAGGCAGAATTTGTCTGCGCCCTCAGCGGTTCGCCGCTGCCGGCGATGCCGGATGAACCGGGTCAGTGGCTGCTGCTCGGCGATGACTCGGCAGCGCTGGCGTGGTTCGTTCTCGACGACCGCCTGCGCGACGATGCGCCCGCCCTGCTCGCCGCCTGCAAGGCCCGTGGCTGGCGCACGCTGCTGTTGTCCGGCGACAGCTCGCCGATGGTCGCCAGCGTCGCCGCCGAACTGGGTATCGACGAGGCCCGAGGCGGTCTGCGTCCGGACGACAAATTGCAGGTGCTGCAACAGCTTCATCAAGAAGGACGCAAGGTCTTGATGCTCGGCGATGGTGTGAACGACGTGCCGGTGCTGGCTGCTGCCGACATCAGCGTGGCCATGGGGTCGGCCACCGATCTGGCGAAAACCAGCGCCGACGCGGTGCTGCTGTCCAACCGCCTCGACGCGCTGGTGCAAGCCTTTACCTTAGCGCGCAGAACCCGTCGGGTAATCATCGAGAACCTGCTGTGGGCGGCGCTGTACAATGGCCTCATGTTGCCGTTCGCCGCCCTCGGCTGGATCACCCCGGTGTGGGCTGCGGTCGGCATGTCGATCAGTTCGTTGACCGTGGTGCTCAACGCCCTGCGCCTGACTCGCCTGCCGAGCGCGCCGGTCGCCGGCACCCGTTCAGAAACCCGCCCGTTGCCGGCCTGAGCGCGCGGGCCAGGAGTACCGATGCCAGCTCTTTACGTGATGATCCCGGCCGCCCTGCTGATCGTGGCCATCGCCGTGTATATCTTCTTCTGGGCGGTGGACAGCGGGCAGTACGACGACCTCGATGGTCCGGCCCACAGCATCCTGTTCGATGATCAGGACCCGAACCACACCGCCGCCGTGGACGAAGCCAAAGCCGACAAACCGCAGGACAAGGCGCCACCCCATGCTTGAGCTGGCGCCGCTGCTGGTTTCCGCGCTGATCCTCGGCCTGCTCGGTGGCGGGCATTGCCTGGGCATGTGCGGCGGCCTGATGGGCGCGCTGACCCTGGCGATTCCCAAGGAACAGCGCAGTCGGCGCTTTCGTCTGCTGATGGCGTACAACCTCGGACGGATACTCAGTTACGCGACCGCCGGTTTGCTGATCGGCCTTGCCGGTTGGGCGGTGGCGAACAGCCCGGCGGCGATGGTCATGCGAATTCTCGCCGGCTTGCTGCTGATCGCCATGGGCCTGTATCTGGCCGGCTGGTGGAGCGGCCTGACCCGCATCGAAAGCCTGGGTCGTGGTTTGTGGCGTTACATTCAGCCGGTGGCCAATCGCTTGCTGCCGGTGTCGACACTGCCCCGTGCGTTATTGCTCGGCGCGCTATGGGGCTGGCTGCCGTGCGGGCTGGTTTACAGCACATTGCTGTGGTCGGCCAGCCAAGGCAATGCACTCGACAGCGCGTTGCTGATGCTCGCCTTCGGGCTCGGTACCTGGCCGGTGTTGCTGGCCACCGGCCTCGCCGCCGAGCGGGTCACGGCGCTGCTGCGCAAACGCAGCGTGCGCATGGCCGGCGGTCTGCTGGTGATCCTGTTCGGCATCTGGACCCTGCCGGGGCCGCACCAGCACTGGCTGATGGGCCACTGACCGGCGGCGCGGCCTTCGCGAGCAGGCTCGCTCCCACAGGTTTTGTGTACGCCACAAATCTCCTGTGGGAGCGAGCCTGCTCGCGATGGGGCCGCGTGACTTATACGAATCCTCCCCGTTGATACAAATCAAGATGCCCCGCCGCGCCCTCCCCTAGACTCGCCACACTGCCAGCCTATCCGGGGGAATGCCCGCATGCTCGACGCCATTCGTTGGGACACTGATCTGATCCGCCGCTACGACCTGGCGGGGCCGCGCTACACCTCGTATCCGACGGCCGTGCAATTCAACAGCCAGGTCGGCACCTTCGACCTGTTCCACGCCCTGCGCGACAGCCGCAAGGCGTTGCGCCCCTTGTCGCTGTATGTGCACGTGCCGTTCTGCGCGAACATTTGCTACTACTGCGCCTGCAACAAGGTCATCACCAAGGATCGCGGGCGAGCGCAGCCGTATCTGCAACGGCTGGAGCAGGAAATCCAGTTGATCGCCTGCCACTTGGAACCGGCGCAGAAAGTCGAGCAACTGCACTTCGGCGGCGGCACCCCGACCTTTCTCAGCCACGACGAACTGCGCCAGTTGATGGCACACCTGCGCAAACACTTCAATCTGCTGGATGACGATTCCGGCGACTACGGCATCGAGATCGACCCGCGCGAGGCCGACTGGTCGACCATGGGTCTGTTGCGCGAACTCGGCTTCAACCGGGTCAGCATCGGCCTGCAAGACCTCGATCCGGCGGTGCAACGGGCGGTCAATCGCCTGCAAAGCCTGGAAGAAACCCGCGCGGTGATCGACGCCGCGCGCACCCTGCAATTTCGCTCGATCAACATCGACCTGATCTACGGCCTGCCGAAGCAGACCCCGGAGAACTTTGCGCGCACCGTCGAGGAAGTCATCAGCCTGCAACCGGATCGACTCTCGGTGTTCAACTATGCACACCTGCCGGAGCGCTTCATGCCGCAGCGGCGGATCAACAGCCACGAGCTGCCGAGCCCTGCGCAGAAACTCGAAATGCTTCAGCGCACCATCGAACAACTGACTGCCGCCGGCTACCGTTACATCGGCATGGATCACTTCGCCCTGCCCGACGATGAGCTGGCGATTGCCCAGGAAGAGCAGACCCTGCAGCGCAACTTTCAGGGCTACACCACCCACGGTCATTGCGACCTGATTGGTCTTGGGGTGTCGGCGATCAGCCAGATCGGCGATCTCTACTGCCAGAACAACAGCGATCTGAACCAGTACCAGAACACCCTCGCCGCCGCGCAACTGGCAACCAGCCGTGGCCTGGTGTGCAATGCCGACGATCGCCTGCGCCGCGCGGTGATCCAGCAACTGATCTGCAATTTCAGCCTGGAATTCGCCGAAATCGAGCAGGCGTTCAACATCGATTTTCAGGGTTACTTCGGTGCGCTGTGGCCGCAACTGCAAGGCATGGCCAACGATGGGCTGATCAATCTGGAACGCGAGCGGATCGAAGTGTTGCCGGCCGGGCGCCTGCTGGTGCGTTCGGTGTGCATGGTGTTCGACGCGTATCTGGAACAGCAGAACCGCCAGCGCTTCTCGCGGGTGATCTAGTTTTTCGTCAGCAGTGAGCCGAGTTTGAGGTTCTGCTCGGAGGTGAGGCCGGACTGATCCATGACTTTGGACAGGGCCAGATTGGCGCTGATCAGCCCGGTATTCAGGGCGGCGATGGCACCGCGCAGCGCGGCGAGCATATTGACCTTGGCTTCGTTGGTCAGTGTTCTGTCGGACATGACCGCCGCCATCCGGGCTTTCTTCTCGGCGATCTCTTTTTGCAGTTTGCGGATCATCTTCAGCAACTGCTGGACGTTCTCGGGCAAGCCGCTGTCTTCAATGTCGCTGTTCTCCCCACCGACGCTGAAGGATTTTTCGATGGAGGCGCCGGACAGCGACACTTTGACGCCCTCGACCAAGGTCGGGGTTGCCAACGGCGCAGAGGCGGCATTCTGCTCGCTGTCGGTGTCTGTCCTGGCGGTGCTCGGCACAGACGCAACGCCACTGTTACCGGGGTTCAGCGTGTCAATGGCGGCCATCGAGCGGTTCCTTGCATGCGTGTTGATACCTGTTTATCGGCCACTTGCCCTGCGGCTTTACGCCCGCGGGACAAACTCGCCACAGACTGGCCTGAATGTCCTCCCGTGGGTTACCCTTACGGCTTATGTGTGTTTTCCCACAAGGATTTAAGAAATGTCCGAGCCAGTCAAACTGCGCGCTCACAACCAGGCCCATTGCAAGGATTGCAGCCTGGCTCCTCTCTGCCTGCCACTTTCTCTGAATCTGGAAGACATGGATGCGCTGGACGAAATCGTTAAACGTGGCCGCCCGTTGAAAAAGGGTGAGTTCCTGTTCCGTCAGGGCGACACCTTCGATTCCGTTTATGCAGTACGCTCCGGCGCCCTGAAGACCTTCAGCCTGAGCGACAGCGGCGAAGAACAACTGACCGGTTTCCACCTGCCGAGCGAGCTGGTCGGCCTGTCCGGCATGGACACCGAGAAACACCCGGTGTCGGCCCAGGCGCTGGAGACCACCTCGGTCTGTGAAATTCCTTTCGAACGCCTTGATGAACTGGCCCTGCAACTGCCGCAACTGCGCCGTCAGTTGATGCGGGTGATGAGCCGCGAAATCCGTGACGACCAGCAAATGATGCTGCTGTTGTCGAAAAAAACCGCCGACGAGCGCATCGCCACGTTCCTGGTCAATCTGTCGGCCCGCTTCCGTGCTCGCGGGTTCTCGGCCAACCAGTTCCGCCTGAGCATGTCGCGCAATGAGATCGGCAATTACCTGGGCCTGGCGGTGGAAACCGTGTCACGGGTGTTCACCCGCTTCCAGCAGAACGAACTGATCGCCGCCGAGGGCAAAGAGATCCACATCCTCGACCCGATCCAGCTCTGCGCCCTGGCCGGCGGCTCGCTCGAAGGCTGATCTCGATCCGCGGTTGAGCGAAGCGTTTCAGCCGCGGGTATACTGCGCCGTTTGCAGCCCTGCCAGGACACCTCGACGATGGTCTTCGACTCCTTCGACATCAAATCCCTGATCCGCCCCGTGATCGACTTCCCGAAACCGGGCGTGATCTTTCGCGACATCACCCCGCTGTTCCAGTCGCCCAAGGCCCTGCGCCTGGTGATGGACAGCTTCGCCCACCGTTATGTGGAAGCCGACTTCACCCACATCGGCGCGATGGATGCGCGCGGTTTCCTGATCGGTTCGGTCCTGGCCTACCAACTGAACAAGCCGCTGGTGCTGTTCCGCAAGCAGGGAAAACTGCCGGCGGACGTGCTGGCCGAAGGTTACGCGACCGAGTACGGCGAAGCGTTCCTCGAAGTCCACGCCGACAGCCTGTGCGAAGGCGATTCGGTGGTGATGTTCGATGACCTGATTGCCACCGGTGGCACGCTGATCGCAGCCGCCAACCTGATCCGCCGCATGGGCGCGCGGGTGCATGAGGCGGCGGCGATTATCGATCTGCCGGAGCTGGGGGGTTCGCAGCGTCTGGAAGATATGGGCATCCCTACCTTCTGCCTGACGCAGTTTGCCCTGACTGATAAGTAAGTAGCGCCTGTCAGACCGCTTTCGCGAGCAGGCTCGCTCCCACATTTGGAATGCATTCTCCTGTGGGAGCGGGCTTGCTCGCGAAGGGGCCGGCAGCCTCGCCGCAAACCTAAAGTCCCATCTGCTTGCTGATGATCTCGTTCATCACCTCCCGCGTCCCGCCGCCAATCGACAGAATGCGGTTATCCCGATACAGCCGCTCCACCAGACTCTCGCGCATGTAACCCAGGCCGCCAAGAATCTGCACCGCTTCGCTGGTGATTCGATCCGAGGTGTCCGTGGCAACGTTCTTGGCCATGGAAATCTCCTTGATCACGCTCTGCCCCGCCGCCATCTTCGCCGCCTGGCGGTAGGTGAACTCGCGCGATACTTCCAGTGCGGTGGCCATTTCGGCCAGCCGATGCTTGATCACCTGGAACTTGCCGATCGGTTTACCAAACGCCTCACGCTCGCGCGCCCACTTCAGCGCCTCTTCGAGCGCGAGCTGCGAGGTCATGTTGGCCATCAGCGCCAGCGCCAGCCGTTCACTCTGGAAATTGCCCATGATGCAGGCGAAGCCCATGTTCTCGGCGCCGATCAGATTGCCCACGGGCACCCTGCAATCGTCGAAGAACAGCTCAGCGGTGTCCGAGGCCCACCAGCCCATTTTCTTCAGCTGGCGGCCTACGGTGAAGCCTGGGGTGCCCTTCTCGATCAACAGCAGGCTGATGCCGCCGAAACCCGGCGCTCCGGTGCGCACCGCGACGGTGTAGAAATCGGCACGCACGCCGCTGGTGATAAAGGTTTTGCTGCCGCTGACCCGGTAGAATTCGCCGTCACGCACGGCGCGGGTTTGCAGGTTGGCGACGTCGGAACCGCCGCCGGGTTCGGTAATCGCCAACGCGCAGATCTTCTCGCCGCTGAGCACTTGCGGCACGACGCGCTCGCGCACCTCGGGCCGGGCCCATTTGACGATCGGTGGCAGACCGATATCCAGCGAACCGAGGCCCGCGACCAGACCACCGGAGCCGCAGCGCATCAGTTCTTCGCTGGCGGCGACCTTGGCGAACACATCACCTTCGTGGCTGCCGCCCAGCGCTTCGGGATAACCGATACCGAGAATCCCCGCTGCCCCGGCCTTCAGGTACAGCTCACGGGGAAAGCTTTCGGCTTCTTCCCACGCATCGATGTCCGGCAGGATCTCGCGCTCGACGAAACGTCTGACGCTGTCGCGGACCATTTGGTGGCTGGGGTCGAAGTAATCCTGGAAAGCAGGCATCGGCGAACTCCATCGAAGGGTTGGCCGACGTTAACCGAGCGCTTGCTTGGTTTTCAATATGTTTGTGTGTATCAGTCACACCGAGGTGCGCCCATCGCTGGCAAGCCAGCTCCCACAGGTTTTTTTGGTGTGCACAACATTTGTGAACGACCGAAGTCACTGTGGGAGCTGGCTTGCCAGCGATGGGGCCAGTTCAGGCAACACACCTGTCAGAGGGAAATCGGCTTACGCCCGGCAAACGAATGCGCCAGTGTCCCGCCATCCACCAACTCCAGCTCCCCACCCAGCGGCACGCCATGGGCAATCCGCGAGGCGATCAGGCCTTTGTTGGCCAGAAGTTGAGCGATGTAATGCGCAGTAGCTTCACCTTCCACCGTCGGGTTGGTGGCGAGGATGACTTCGGTAAACGTGCCCGCCTCTTCAATGCGCGCCATCAACTGCGGAATACCGATAGCTTCCGGCCCCAGACCGTCGAGCGGCGACAGGTGGCCTTTGAGCACGAAGTAACGCCCACGGAAACCGGTCTGCTCCACCGCATACACGTCCATCGGCCCTTCCACCACGCACAGCAGCGTGTCGTCGCGGCGCGTGTCGGCGCATTGCGGGCACAGATCGTCTTCGGTCAGCGTGCGGCACTGACGGCAGTGACCCACCCCTTCCATGGCCTGGCTCAGGGCCTGGGCCAGGCGCGTGCCGCCGCTGCGATCACGCTCGAGCAACTGCAACGCCATGCGCTGGGCGGTTTTCTGACCCACGCCCGGCAAAGTGCGCAGGGCGTCGATCAGTTGGCGAATCAAAGGGCTGAAGCTCATGGGTAAAAAGTCCGACAAAACAACGAGACGCGGTTTATACCTGCGCCTCTGGCCAGCGTCAAATGCTCAGTCCTGGGCGACCTTCACCACCAGTTTGCCGAAGTTGCGCCCCTCCAACAGACCGATAAACGCCTCGGGCGCCTGCTCCAGGCCTTCCACGACGTCTTCACGGAATTTGACCTTGCCGTCGCGCACCCACGGCACCATGTGGCTGATGAATTCCGGCTGACGGTCGCCGTAGTCATCAAACACGATGAAGCCCTGCATCCGCACGCGCTTGGTCAGCAACGTACGCTGCAGCATTGGCAGACGATCCGGGCCTTGCGGCACTTCCGTGGCGTTGTAACCGGCAATCAGCCCGCACAGCGGGATTCGCGCCTTGGGATTGAGCAGCGGCACCACGGCATCGAACACATGCCCGCCAACGTTTTCGTAATAGATGTCGATGCCGTTCGGGCAGGCCTTGGCCAGTTGTTCGGCAAAGTCCGGCGCCTTGTGATCGATGCAGGCATCAAACCCCAGTTCCTCGACCACGTATTTGCATTTGTCGGCTCCACCGGCCACACCCACGGCGCGCAGGCCCTTGATCTTCGCCACCTGACCGACCACTGAACCGACCGCACCGGACGCTGCAGCCACCACCAGGGTCTCGCCTTCTTTCGGCTGACCGATGTCGATCAGCCCCATGTACGCGGTCATCCCCGGCATGCCCAACACGCCGAGCGCCATCGACGGGCTCGGCAGACCGGACGGAATCGGCATGATGTTACGGCCGTCGCAGATGCTGTGGCTCTGCCAGCCAGTGAGGCCGACCACCAGATCGCCCTGGTGGAATTTCGGATGACGGGAATTCTCGACACGGCTGACAGCGCCACCGGTCATCACTTCGCCGATTTGTACCGGCGCGGCGTAGGACGGTGCATCGCTCATGCGCCCGCGCATGTACGGGTCCAGCGACAGGTACAGGGTTTTCAGCAGCACCTGGCCGTCTTCGAGATCCGGCAACGCTTCGCGCTCCAGACGGAAGTTTTCCGGAGTCGGCGCACCGACAGGGCGCGAGGCGAGGACAAAGCGTTGATTAAGGGTCAGAGGGTCGGACATGTCAGCGTCTCCTGTGAATGATGAATTCGGGGGTATAGGGAGCAGACCTTTGTGGCATTGGGGCGTTCGATGTTTATTCAGTTGTACCGAGGTGAGTTCATTCGCGAGCAGGCTCGCTCCCACAGGGAAATGCATTCCAAATGTGGGAGCGAGCCTGCTCGCGAAGGCGGCATCAAAGACACCGCACCTCCAGGAGCCAGAAACAAAAATGCCAGGCGCGATGCCTGGCATTTTGTGTAGCTCATCCAACCCGCAAAGGCGAATCAGAATGGCAGTTTCATACCTGCTGGCAGGTTCATGCCGGCGGTCATGCTGCCCATTTTTTCCTGGCTGTTGGCTTCGATCTTGCGCACGGCGTCGTTGACGGCGGCGGCGACCACGGCTTCGAGCATTTCCTTGTCGTCTTCGCTCAGGCCTTCAACCAGGCATGGGTCGATGCTGACACTTTTCACGTCGTGACGACCGGTCATTACCACGGTGACCATATCGCCACCGGCCTTGCCGGTGACTTCGGCGTTGGCCAGTTCTTCCTGCATCTTGGCCATTTTTTCCTGCATCTGCTGTGCCTGCTTCATCAGGCCGGCCATGCCACCTTTCATCATGGGAATCACCTCAAAAGTACTTGGATCAAAACAGCGCCCGGCACTTAACGCCGAACGCCCTCAGTTATTAGCCTTGGGCGACCAAGGCGTCGACAGGTTCAATAGTATCGTGTCGCACGACCGCACCGAACTGCTGGACCATCTGCTGGATGAACGGATCACCGTGGATCGATTCCTCCGCCTCGCGCTGACGGTTGGCCCGGCGACGGGACGCGGCCTGCGCCGGGGTTTCCTGCTCGGGCTTGATCAGTTCGATGGTCAGGGTCAGCGTGCGACCGTGGAACTGGTTCAACGCATCGTTCAGGCGCCGCTGCTGCGTGGCGTTGAACAGCGCGCTATGCGCCGGGTCCAGGTGCATCAGCCAATGGTCGCCATCAACCGCGATCAGCGTGCAATTGGCGGCGATGCTGCCGGTCATGCCGGAGATCGGCAATTGCGGGAACAGCTCCAGCCATTGCAACGCCAGACCGGTGGCCGGCGCGGCGGCTGGCTCCGGCTCGGGTTCCGGGGCTGGCTCGGCGGTGTGTTCGCTGGCCAGATCGTCGAGGTAGCTGTAGGCCGAATCCATGTCCGGCTCGATGTAGTCTTCGTCCAGCGGCGGCTCGTCGTCGAGGTCCATGCCTGGAGTGGCGGCATCGACGTCGGCAACCGACGGCTCGGGAATCGGCGCAGCGGCCCACTCCGGTGCATCCGGCACCACGCTGTCCGGGGTCGGCAGCGGCATCGGCGGCAACTCGGGCTGCTCGCTGGCGGTTTCCAGTACCGGCTCGACGGCTGGTTGCTGCACTGGCTCGGGTTCCGGCTCGGGTTCGACCGGATCGTTCCACGGCAGGTCGACCAGCGCTTCGGCGACGACCGGTTCAGGTTCTGCTTCTGGCGCGGGCGCCGGCGCAGCCACCACCACAGGCGCTGGAGCCGGCGCTGGCGCAACCACCGGTGCAGGCGCAACAGCCGCAGCGACTACCGGCGCAGGCTTGGGCGCGGCAGCCACTGAATTTGCGGAATCAACTGTGGCCTGGCTGATCCCCACTGGCTTTAGCGGTTGCCTCGGGGCGTCCGCCGTATCCGCCGGCCGGAAGGCCAGCATCCGCAGCAGGACCATTTCAAAGCCACCACGGGGATCCGGCGCCAGCGGCAAGTCGCGGCGACCGATCAGGCCCATCTGGTAATAGAACTGCACGTCTTCGGCCGGCAGCGCCTGAGCCAATGCCAATACGCGGTCACGGTCGCCATGACCGTTGTCGACACCTTCAGGCAAGGCCTGGGCGATGGCGACGCGGTGCAGCACGTTGAGAATTTCCGAGAGCACGCCGTTCCAGTCCGGGCCTTGCTCGGCCAGGTGGCGCACGGCTTCGAGCAACGCCTTGGCGTCGCCTTCGATCAATGCATGCAGCACGTCGAAGACCTGGCCGTGATCCAGCGTGCCGAGCATCGCTCGCACATCGGCGGCCAATACCTTGCCTTCACCGAAGGCGATGGCCTGGTCGGTCAGGCTCATGGCGTCACGCATCGAACCATCGGCGGCGCGGCCCAGCAACCACAGCGCGTCGTCTTCGAACGGCACGTTTTCGGCGCCGAGCACGTGGGTCAGATGCTCGACCACACGCTCGGGCGTCATGTTCTTCAGCGAGAACTGCAGGCAACGCGACAAAATCGTTGCCGGAAGTTTCTGCGGGTCGGTGGTCGCCAGGATGAACTTGACGTACGGCGGCGGCTCTTCGAGGGTTTTCAGCAGCGCATTGAAGGAATGGCTGGAGAGCATGTGCACTTCGTCGATCAGGTAGACCTTGAAGCGCCCGCGGCTCGGCGCGTACTGCACGTTGTCGAGCAGCTCGCGGGTGTCTTCGACCTTGGTCCGGCTCGCGGCGTCGATCTCGATCAGGTCGACGAAGCGCCCTTCATCGATCTCGCGGCACACCGAACACTCGCCGCAAGGGCTGGAAGTGATACCTGTTTCACAGTTCAGGCATTTGGCAATGATCCGCGCAATGGTGGTCTTACCGACCCCGCGGGTACCGGTGAACAGGTACGCGTGGTGCAGCCGCTGGCTGTCCAAGGCATTGATCAGAGCCTTGAGCACATGGGTCTGGCCGACCATTTCGCGGAACGAGCGCGGACGCCATTTACGTGCAAGAACCTGATAACTCATCGAAAACCGTCGCAACGAAGGAAGCTGAAGCGGCTAATGCTAGCGGAGCAAGGGCAAAATTGCATCCGGTGTGCTCGTCTAATCTGGCTAAGCTGCTGTTGGCGGGGAAATTTCGCTCGTGATCGGGACTCATCGGAGCATTTATGCGTTGGGCCTTGGGAGCTTTGTTGGGGATCAGTCTGAGCGTGAGCGCGGCCGAACCGCCGCTGCGCTTCGTCGTGGCCGACAGCTGGGCGATGCCGATGGTGCAGATCGACCACGGCCGCCCGACCCAGGGCATCCTCCACGACATCATGCTCAGCCTTGCGACGCAGGTCGGCGTGCCGGCCGAATTCCACGTCCTGCCGCGCGCCCGGGTGCAGAACGCCATGGAGCACGGCGAAGTCGACGTGCGCTGCTATGCCGCACAATCGTGGCTGCCGAATCAGTCCGGGGACTATATCTGGAGCCTTCCGCTGCTGTTCCAGCGCGATTTGCTGATCAGCCGCGATGCTCAGCCGCCCCGCGTCGACCCTGCCGACCTACCCCGCCAATCGATCGGCACCGTGCTCGGCTATACCTATCCGACCCTGCAACCGCTGTTCGACGCCGATCGCCTGCAACGCGAGGACGCGCGTAATCAGGAACAAGTGCTGGAAAAACTCCTGGCCGGCCGCTACCGCTATGCGGTGAGCAATCAATGGACACTGGACTGGTTCAATCAGCGCCTGCTGCCCGGGCAGCAACTGCACGGCGTCGCGGTGCTGCAGGAGCAGCATGTCGGCTGCTACGTGAGGAATGACCCTCAGGTGCCAGTGCAGCGGATCCTGCGCACGTTGTTGCGGATGAAAATGTCGGGGGAGATTGATGACATCATCCGGTTGTATACCGGGTCCGCTGAAGCCACCCCATAACCCATTGTGGGAGCGGGCTTGCTCGCGAAGGCGTTGTGTCAGTCACCTGATTCGTTAACTGGCACACCGCCTTCGCGAGCAAGCCCGCTCCCACAGGGGACATTTCCGACAGAGAATTATTCAGTAGCCGTGCGACTCACGGAATTTCTGGTAGTCGTGAAATTCGATCCACTCGACCACGTCGTACGGCAGATAAAGCTGCTGCCGGGCGCGGGAGATGGCGATGTACACGGCGCAGATCCGCTGATCGAACGCGTAGGCGTCCTTGAACTGCACGTTGGTCAGCAGCTCGGGCGTCAGCAGAACGCGGTCGAACTCCATGCCGCCCGCCTCTTGCGCCAGCATCAGCAGGCAGCTTTTGCCGGGGCTGCCGATCATCCGATTGAGCCGGGTCAGGTCAGCGACCTTGAAGCCCTTCTCCAGTTCGGCCTCGACCCACAGAAACGCCTCGTCGAACTGGTTGGCATCGCGCACCTGCTGCCACTTGGGCAGATCGCTGAAATAGCGATGCGGGCCCTTCTCGCTGTGTTCGGCACTGTAGAAGTCGACCCTGAACAGTTCGATGGCGGTGATCATGAAGTGCTCGAGGTCGCGCTGGGCTTTCATGTCGGCAAAGCTGAACAGGCAATTGGCATCGTGCAGCTGCATGGCCCACTTCATGGTGTCCCAAGGGGACGCCGTCAGCACCACGCAACCTTCCGGCGGGACAAAGCCCTGTGGATAAAACTCGATGCCGACGTCCGCCTCACGCGCGCCTTCGAACGGCACCTTGCTCTTTTCCGAGTGCCGGGAAATCAGCGGATTGACCAGACGCTCGACGTTACGACCCGAGCGTACCGAGTAGGTGATATCGCTCTGGCGCACCTCACGCTTTCTCTTCACCAGATCGCGCTCGGCGTGCTGGTACTCATCGCCCAGCGTGATCAGCACCTGTCGGCCACGCTCGATTATCTGCAGCAGCGAAGCGGGAATATCCTGACTCTCGTCGATCAGCACGTGGGTATAACGCGGCGGCACCACGCAGCCCGCAAGGCTTGCACGCTTGATCAGCAACAAGGCTTCAAAGCCGCTCTGCCGGCCCCACGCCGGGTTGGCCTCAAGGTAAGTCCAGACGCGGCTCGAATACTCCAGCAACACTTTGGACTCAAGGCCGGACAAGGACAGTTTGAAATACGGCAGATGATGCGCCGACAGGCTGTAGTCCCGGGAGTGGCAATAGCGCTCGAGGGTTTCCAGGCAGACGTTCAGGGTGCGTTGCGCGTCATGCTCGCGAAAGCCGAGGATGTTCAGCTCCTGCGCCAGACTCTGTTTACTCGCGACTCGGCCGGCGGCGCTTGCCGGCTGTGGCTTGCGCCCATAAATCAGCCCGCGCGCGAACGCCTCAAAGGTGATGCCTGGCTTGCGTTCACTGGCAACGCCCATGCGCTGGCACAGGGTCGCGAGTTTTTCCGGGGTGCGTGCCAGCAACAGGGTTTTCCCGGGGTCCAGGCACTCGGTCAAGGCACCGACCAAGTGGCTTTTGCCGATCCCGGCATAGCCTTGCACGTGCAGGTCTTCATCGAGGTTGGCGCGGAAGGTTCTGACCAGTTTGTCCTGCGCGGCGCTGAGCCAGCGCTCGCGGTGCGCGGGGCTGATCATCTGCTGGCTGAACGGATTGTTGATCGCGTGGTGGCGCGTCTTGAACTCGTCATCCCACTTGCCATCGGGCAGCAGGTAATCCTGCGCCGCCACCTCTTCGGCCAACAGCAATCGCAGGTTCAACCCCCTGATGGCGTTCAGGCCGAAGTACAACTGGCGCGGGTCGAACAGCCGTTGCGCCTCGGACAGCAGCCCTGCCCCGCCATCGACCGCCCAGGCGATCAGGCGCGCCAGCACCTTCTCCGCCGCTGCGGCGGTGAGATCCTTTTCGGTGGCCTGAGCCAGATTCTGGATGACCAGCACGGCGGCCATCTGCGCATCCGTCAACTCGCCGAGGGTTTTTGCGCCATCGGGCTGCAACAGGCTGGCGCAGGTCTCATCCGTCACGGGCAAGTACACGGCAGTGGATAAATCGTGATGTTCCGGGTGCATACAACCTCGTAGCCAGGGCGCGAACTTGTCAACGACGCGCGCAGCAAGACGGTGGAGTATGCCACTGTTCAACCTTGGTGACTGAACAGGCATCGGGGGCAGCCTTCGCGAGCAGGCTCGCTCCCACAGGGGCTGGCGTGAAAGCCCAAATCGCGGGCATAAAAAAACCGCAGTGGGCGAAACCCATGCAGTTCTGTTGAAGCGTTCTTCGTTCGTTAAGGTGGTAACCCCACCAGCCACACCCCGGCACACAATGTTCCCGCTGTGGCTGCTGCCTTCCGGCTCTGACCAGGTTCACGGGTAATCGTTGCGGGGGGACCGATGGGGTCACCATAACGACACTCACCTGTCGGCGAGCCGCGCCATTGTACCTATCTGAAGCGAAGTTACAACCGTTGGTTTCAGATTAAAAATATGAAGGGCTTCAAGCACTTGCTATTGCGCCTGCAACACCTCGTCCGCCTTGCCGCCCGCCTGCTGGATCACCAGATGGATGAAGTGCAACTTGGCAATCGCCGCCGCCGGCAGCACGAACGGGTAGAAATCCGGCTGCCCCATGCTGCGTGACAGCTCGTTGAGCATGCCCGCCAGTTCGATCCACGCATTGACGAACGACAGGAACGCCGCGCCGCCGGGGTGCTCCGGGTCGTACAGCGTGCTGGACGGGAACGGCTGGTAGTCGAAGTCCATTTCCCGCGCGCTCATGCCGAAACCCAGCGCGGTATCCACCGCATCCATCATGTGCAGGTAATGCGCCCAGGTTTCGGCCCAATCTTCCCATGGGTGCATGGTCGCGTAGGCGCTGACGTAGTGTTGCGGCCAGTCCAGCGGTGCGCCTTGCTGGTAGTGACGGTCGAGCGCTTCGGCGTAACTGGCGCGCTCGTCGCCGAACAGGGTGCGGAAAGGTTCAAGCCACGGCCCATTGGCGATCAGACGATCCCAATAATAATGCCCGACCTCATGCCGGAAATGCCCGAGCAGCGTGCGATAGGGTTCATGCATTGCCGCCCGCACCTGCTCGCGATGGGCGTCGTCGGCTTCTTTGATATCGAGGGTGATCAGACCGTTGGCGTGGCCGGTCATTGGCGCGTTGCCTTCGAGGTCGACGCCGATGAAGTCGAAGGCCAGACCGGTGGCCTCATCCACGGTTTTCGGGATGACCGGCAGGCCGAGGGTGATCAGTTGCGCCACCAGCCGGCGCTTGGCGATTTCGACTTTGCGCCAGCGTTCGGGGTTTTCCGGCACTGAGAGGTCGGGGATGGTGCGGTTGAGGCTGCAGGCGATGCACAGGCTGTCGTGGCCGTTATCCGGCAGCAGCCAGTTGCACGCGGCGGGCGTGTCGAGGTTGGCGCAGCGACGAAACAGCCCGGCGTCGGGATCGGCATCGAGTGTCCAGCTGCCGTCCTGTGGCCCGGGTTGCAACGAGGTCAGGCGACTTTCTTCAGGCTGATAGCCCAACATGGCGCTGCAAGCCAGACACTGACTGTTGCGAAAGAACAGCGACTGGCCGCAGCGGCACGGCCAGATTTTGCTGTTGCGTGAAGATTCGCCCATGAACGGCGCGACGATGCGAGAACTGAGCTGCTCGAAAAAGCGGTACATGGCGATCTCTCCCTGGGGCTTGCCAAGACTAGATCATCCTGCAGTCAACAATGTTCCCGAATACAGCGCAGCTGCTGAGTGACACTGTTGATGTGGCGAGGGAGCTTGCTCCCGCTGGGTTGCGAAGCAGCCCCAAAACCATGCGCCTCATTTATCCTGAAATACCGAGGATGGTGGTTTTACGACGACTTCGTCGCCGAGCGGGAGCAAGCTCCCTCGCCACAAAAGCAGACTGCCGAACTAAACGGTATCAGGCCGAGATACCGTGGGTTTTGAGGAAAGCGATAAACGCCTCTTCATCCATCACCTTCACCCCCAGCTCATTGGCCTTGGTCAGTTTCGATCCGGCCCCCGGCCCTGCGACCACACAATGCGTTTTCGCCGAGACCGAGCCAGCAACCTTGGCGCCGAGGCTTTCCAGGTGTTCTTTGGCCACATCGCGGCTCATCAACTCGACCTTGCCGGTAAGCACCCAGGTTTCGCCGGACAGCGGCAGGCCCTCAACGACTTTCTTCTCGCTCAGCCAGTGCATGCCGAAATCCCGCAGCTGTTTCTCGGCGGCCTCGGCGATCTGCCGATGCTCGGGCACAGCAAAAAACTCGCGCACCGAATTGGCCTGCTTCTCCGGCAGCGCCTGACGCATGTCCAGCCAGTCGGCATTCATCACCGCCTCCAGCGAACCGAACCTGTCCGCCAGTTTCTGCGCGCCGCCCGGGCCGACAAAGGGAATGTGCAGCTTGTCGAGCAGACCACCGAGGGTGGTGCTGGCGGCAAATTCGGCGCCGAGTTCACCCTGATCCTGAATCTGCAGGCCATGCCCCAACAACTCGGTGATCACCTGCTGGTTGTGTGCATCCTCGAAGAAGCTGTGAATCTCGTGGGCCACTTCCAGGCCGATGTCCGGCAGGTAGGTCAGCACTTGCGGCAACGCCTGCTGCACGCGCTCCAGCGAACCGAGCGAGCGCGCCAACACCTTGGCCGTCTCCTCGCCGACATCGGGAATGCCCAGCGCATAAATGAACCGCGCCAGTCCCGGTTGCTTGCTGTCTTCAATCGCCGCCAGCAGCTTGTTGCTGGAGACCTCGGCAAAGCCCTCCAGATCGACAATGTCGTCGAACTTCAGCGCGTACAGATCGGCCGGCGAGCTGACCAGACCTTCATCGACCAGTTGCTCGACGCTCTTGTCGCCAAGGCCCTCGATGTCCATCGCCCGGCGCGAGACGAAATGAATGATCGCCTGCTTCAGTTGCGCACCGCAGGCCAGACGGCCGACGCAGCGGTACACCGCACCTTCACTGATGGTTTCCTTGCCTTTGCTGCGCTTGACCAGTTGCGTGCGCTCGACATGGGAGCCGCAGACCGGACAATTCTCTGGAATCGCTACAGGACGAGCACTCTCGGGACGGCGCTCAGTGACCACTTGCACCACCTGCGGGATCACGTCACCGGCGCGACGGATGATCACCGTGTCGCCGATCATCAGGCCCAGGCGCGCCACTTCATCCATGTTGTGCAGGGTCGCGTTGGCGACGGTGACGCCGGCGACCTTGACCGGTTTCAGTCGTGCCACCGGAGTGACGGCGCCGGTACGGCCAACCTGGAATTCCACGTCGAGCAGTTCGGTGAGTTCTTCCATGGCGGGGAATTTGTGCGCGATCGCCCAGCGCGGTTCGCGGGCACGGAAGCCCAGCTCACGCTGATCGGCGATGCTGTTGACCTTGAACACCACGCCGTCGATTTCGTAGGCCAGCGCGTGACGTCGCTCACCGATGTCGCGGTAGTAATCCAGGCACTCGCCGATGCCTTTGGCCAGTTTCAGCTCGTGGCTGATCGGCATGCCCCACTTCTGCAATTGCTTGAGGTTGCCGATGTGGGTGTCGGAGATATCGTGGGAGACCTGACCGATACCGTAGCAGCAGAATTCCAGCGGGCGGTTGGCGGTGATCTTCGAATCCAGCTGACGCAGGCTGCCGGCAGCGGCGTTGCGCGGGTTGGCGAAGGTCTTGCCGCCGACTTCCAGTTGCGAGGCGTTGAGGCGCTCGAAACCGGCCTTGGACATGAACACTTCCCCGCGCACTTCGAGGGTCGCCGGCCAGCCTGAGCCGTGCAGCTTCAACGGGATGTTGCGCACGGTGCGCACGTTGACGCTGATGTCTTCACCGGTGGTGCCGTCGCCACGGGTGGCGCCGCGCACCAGCACGCCGTCCTGATACAGCAGGCTGACCGCCAGGCCATCGAGTTTCGGCTCGCAGCTGTATTCCACCGCCGCACCGCCACCGAACAGATCGCCGGCCGGCAGATCCAGACCCTCGGTCACCCGACGGTCGAACTCGCGCATGTCGTTTTCTTCGAAGGCGTTGCCGAGGCTGAGCATCGGTACTTCGTGACGCACCTGGGTGAACGCGGTCAGCGCCACACTGCCGACACGCTGGGTAGGCGAGTCACTGGTGATCAATTCCGGATTGGCCGCTTCCAGCGCCTTGAGCTCGTGGAACAACCGGTCGTACTCGGCGTCCGGAATGCTCGGCTCGTCGAGAACGTGATAACGGTAGTTGTGCTGATCGAGTTCAGCGCGCAGCTCTAGAATGCGGTTTTTGGCGGCGGTCATGGGTGTTCTCTCATAAAGCAAAAGAGCAGCCGAGGCTGCTCCAGTTTCATCATTCAAAGATCGCAGCCTCGTTGCACTCGACAGCTCCTACAGGGATCGCGTTCCTCTGTAGGAGCTGCCGAAGGCTGCGATCTTTTGATCTTGGCCTTAGCGCTTCTGGGTCAGGGCGCGGCGTTCGAATTCGACGATGCGCTGACGGTAGTGCTCGATAGTCTGTGCGGTCAACACACTGCGCTGGTCGTCTTTCAGCTCGCCGTTCAGTTCCTGCGACAGCTTGCGTGCTGCCGCCACCATCACGTCGAAGGCCTGCTTCGGATGACGCGGGCCTGGCAGGCCGAGGAAGAAGCTCACCGCCGGGGTGCTGAAATGGTCGATGTCGTCCAGATCGAAAATGCCCGGCTTGACCGCGTTGGCCATGGAGAACAGCACTTCACCGTTGCCGGCCATGCTTTCGTGACGGTGGAAAATATCCATCTCGCCAAAACGCAGACCGCTTTCCAGAATGTTCTGCAGCAGGGCCGGGCCTTTGAAGCCGGCGGCGTCGCGGCAGATCACGCTGATCACCAGGACTTCTTCGGCTTGCGGCTGATCCTTGTCGGCCACGGCTGGCGCAGGCTTGCTGTCGTCGACGAAGTCATCATCACGGCTGCTGAAGCTCGGGCCGCCGTCCAGATCCAGATCGAGGTTCAGGTCGCCCTGGGCCGGACCATTGCTGCCGCGCTTGCCACGTTTCGAACCGGATTCGCGAGGCTCGCGTGCTTCGCGGGCCGGCATGCTCACCGACGGCAGATCGTGTTCGTCCAGTTGCGGCTCTTTATGCGTATCTAGCACGCGGGCCGGGCCCAACAGCTCAGCACTGGTGTCCTCGTCCGGCAGGTTGGACAGACTTCGGTCAAGACGGAATTTCAGTTTTCCCTTGCCGCCGCGCATACGGCGCCAGCCATCGAAAAGAATACCGGCTATCACAATGATGCCGATGACGATCAGCCACTCGCGCAGACCGATTTCCATGTAATCCCGTGCCTCTATAAAAAATGCTGAAAAATAAGGGGTTTACATTGTGCAAACCGCTTTAAAACGTGGCGCCAACTCTATGTTCTGACAGGCGTTTTGCCCACGTATACGAAAAATTGACATTAAACTAGCACGACCAAAGACAACTTTACACCGTCTGTCACATTGGCTTGCGCGAATATGTCGATTGGCCAGCAAGTCGAAGTCGGTAAAAAAGTCCTACAGACTACTCATACCCTTCCGACACCACGCTGACTCAGGCGTCCACCATCGCCATCGCCTCCTCGACATCCACTGCAACCAGTCGCGAACAACCCGGCTCGTGCATCGTCACGCCCATCAGTTGATCGGCCATTTCCATGGCGATCTTGTTGTGGGTGATATAGATGAACTGCACGGTCTGCGACATTTCTTTAACCAATCGTGCGTAGCGTCCAACGTTAGCGTCATCCAGTGGCGCGTCAACTTCATCGAGCATGCAGAACGGCGCCGGATTCAATTTGAAGATCGCAAAAACCAGTGCCAGCGCAGTCAGGGCTTTTTCCCCGCCGGAGAGCAAATGGATGGTGCTGTTCTTCTTTCCTGGCGGCCGCGCCATGATCGTCACCCCTGTATCGAGTAGATCTTCGCCCGTCAGTTCCAAATACGCGCTGCCGCCACCGAAAACTTTCGGGAAAAGTGCCTGTAAACCGCCATTGATCTGATCAAAGGTATCCTTGAAGCGATTACGGGTTTCCTTGTCGATCTTGCGAATGACGTTTTCCAGGGTCTCCAATGCTTCGACCAGATCGGCGTCCTGCGCATCCAGATAACGTTTACGCTCGGATTGTTGCGTGTATTCGTCGATGGCCGCGAGGTTGATCGCACCCAGGCGCTGAATCCGCGCATTGATCCGTTCGAGTTCTTCTTCGGCGGCGCGTTCACTGGCCTCGGGGGTCAAGGTCGCGAGCACGCCATTGAGATCGTAGCCGTCTTCGAGCAATTGATCCTGCAACGCCTTGCGCCGCACGGTCAGCGCTTGCCATTCCATGCGCTGCTGTTCGAGCTGGCCACGGATCAGTTGCGATTGCTGCTCGGCCTGGGTCCGGCGCTTTTCCGCCTCGCGCAGTTCGCGGTCGGCGTCTTCCAGCGCAATCTGCGCAGTCTTCAGTTCTTCGTCGACGGTCATGCGTTTGTCGAGCAGCTCTTCGAGTTTCAGGCGCAGCTCTTCCAGCGGTGCCTCGCCCTCCTCCAGATTCAGACTCAACTGCTCACGCTTTTCGGTCAGGCGCTCGGCCTGCATCTCCAGACGTTCCAATGCCTGGCGCGTAGAATCGTGCTGCGCGCGCAACGAACCGAGACGCACCGCCAGTTGATGGGCGTGATCCTTGTGCTGACGGGCTTCCTGGCGCACGCGATCAAGGCGTTCGCGCAGGCTGTCACGCTGAGCCAGCAGCAATTCGCGCTGCTCGGTATCCAGCGCCATGGCGTCGAGCGCTTCCTGCAATTGCATGCGCGCTTCGCCGATCTGTTCGTGTTCCAGTTCGCGCTGCTCGCCGAGTTCGATCAGCTCCTCATCGAGGCGGGTGCGGCGCAGCGTCAGCTGTTCAGCCTTGGCTTTACCGGCGGACAACTGGGCTTTCAATTCACCTTGGGAACGCGCTTCGTCCTGCAGCAAACGACGCAAATGCTCACGGCCGTTTTCCTGCTGCCGCTGTTGCGCCCGCAGGGTTTGCAGACGGGTTTCCATGGCTTCGACCGTGGCTTCGCGCTCTTCGCGTTCGACCTGCAGCGTCTCGATTTCCTGGCCCCGGGCGAGCATGCCGCTCTCGGCTTCACTGGCGCGACGCACCCGCAGGAAGTGTCGGCCAACCCAGTAACCGTCGCGACTGATCAGGCTCTGCCCGGCACTCAACTGGCCGCGCAGGGCCAACGCCTGCTCAAGGCTGTCGACCGGTTTGACCTGGCCGAGCCACGGCGACAGATCGATCTGCGCCTCGACCTTGTCCAGCAAACTGCCCGCCACTCGCACGCCATCGCTGGCGGGGCTGAGCAGGCGCAGATCGCCTTGGGTGAAACCGGACAGATCGAAACCGTTGAAGTCGTCCACCAGCACCGCTTGCAGATCGGCGCCGAGCACGGTTTCCACCGCCAGTTCCCAACCGGCCTCGACCTTCAGCCCTTCGGCGAGACGCGGCCGTTCGGCGAGGTTGTGTTCCTTCAGCCATTCGGCGGTGCCGGTGCCCGGGTCGAGCGCGGCTTGCTGCAAGGCTTCCAGCGAGGCCAGTCGCCCGTTGAGGCGCTGCAAATCGCCCTGCGCCTGCTGCTGCGCGGTCAGTGCCTGCTGCAATTCCTGACGCAGTTGTTCAAGTTTTTCGACCTGCGCTTCTTCGCTGGTCTGCAAATCTTCGAGGGTCGCTTCGGATTCGGCGAGTTGCTCGTTGAGCGCCATGATCGCCGCGTCTTCCGGGTCGGCGGAAAGCAGATCGCGCTCCTCGGCCAGACGCTTCTGCCGATCAGCCAGACGCTCCATGCTGGTTTCCAGCTGCTGGATCCGCGACTGCTGCACTTCGGCCTGGCGCCGTGGTTCGGCAGCGGTCAGGTTGAAAGTGTCCCACTGCTCCTGCCAGCCGTGCATGACGCTTTCGGAATCTTCCAGCGCAGCGGCGGCTTCTTCGGCAGCGGCGCTGGTGACTTCCTGCTCGGGGGTGAGCATGTCCAGCTCTTCGCCAAGGGTCAGCAGCAGCGTGCGGTCGTGGCCCAAGTGCGATTCGGTTTCCAGACGCGCGCGCTCGGCTTCTTTCAGGTCGTCCTGCAACTGGCGCAAGCGCTGCTGGCCGTGCTGGATGCTCTGCTCGACCCGGGCGATGTCGCCGCCGACCGAATAGAAGCGTCCCTGCACCAGATTGAAGCGCTCGGACAGTTCATGGTGCCCGTCGCGCAGCCGCTCGATAGCCGCATCGGCATTGCGCTGCTCGGCGACCAGCGCTTCGAAACTGACTTCCTGGTTGCCGATGATCGATTCGCGTTGGCCGACTTGATCGTTCAGATCCTGCCAGCGCAGGGCCGACAGTTGCGCCTTGAGCTGACGCTCTTCGGATTTGTATTCCTGATACTTCTTCGCGGACTCGGCCTGACGGTGCAAACGTTCGAGCTGACGCTCAAGCTCTTCGCGCAGGTCGGTCAGACGCGCCAGGTTTTCGTGGGTGCGGCGGATGCGGTTTTCGGTCTCGCGCCGACGCTCCTTGTACTTGGAGATCCCCGCCGCCTCTTCGATGAAGTTGCGCAGGTCTTCCGGTTTGGCTTCGATCAGCTTGGAGATCATCCCCTGCTCGATGATCGAGTAGCTGCGCGGGCCGAGGCCGGTGCCGAGGAAGATGTCGGTAATGTCGCGACGACGGCACTTGGCGCCGTTGAGGAAATAGCTGTTCTGGCTGTCGCGGGTGACTTTGCGGCGAATGGAGATCTCGGCGTAAGCCGCGTACTCGCCGACCAGGGTGCCGTCGGAGTTGTCGAACACCAGTTCGATGCTCGCCTGGCTCACCGGTTTGCGGCTGGTCGAGCCGTTGAAGATGACGTCGGTCATCGACTCGCCGCGCAGGTTCTTCGCCGAACTTTCGCCCATCACCCAGCGTACGGCGTCGATGATGTTCGACTTGCCGCAACCGTTCGGCCCGACGACCGCCGCCATGTTACTGGGGAAGTTCACCGTGGTCGGGTCGACGAAGGACTTGAACCCCGCCAGTTTGATGCACTTCAGCCGCACGCTCAGGCAACCGTCAGGGCGGAGACCACCAGATCGCAGCTGCGCTGGGCGTAAGCCGTCAGCACGATGCGGATCTGCGGCAAATCACGGGCGAGCACAGCGGCCAGCAGGCGTTCGAACAGTTCGAGGAACTCGCTCATTTCGGCCTTGCGCTGTTCGAGGGCGAGGAAATACGCACGGCTCATGGCCGGCTGCAGGTTCTCGACGGTCTCTTGCAGGTACGGGTTGTTGGCAAACGGGTACGCAGCGCGCATCACGGCGAAGCTGTCGTCGACGAAGGTGCGGATGTCCTGACGCTCGTAGCTGGCGGTCAGGCGCTGCTGGATCTGCACGAACGGCGCCATGTCGGCCTGGGTCTGCCAGCCATTGGCGACCGCATTGCCGAGCAGGATGTACAGCTCGCTCATCAGCGTGCACAGGCTCTGCACCTTGTGTGCGGTGAGTTCGGTGACATGGGCGCCACGCCGCGGCAGGATCGCGATCAGGTGGCGGCGTTCGAGGATCAGCAGGGCTTCGCGGACCGATCCGCGGCTGACATTGAGGGCCAGCGTGACCTTCTGTTCCTGAATGCGCTCTCCCGGCTTCATTTCGCCGCGAATGATGCGTTCGGCGAGGTGGTGAGCGATTTGCTCGGCGAGGCTGTCCGGCGCCTTGAACGTCATGGTTGTCCTTCAAACTCTTCGATCTGCACAAGCGGCGCAGTGTAGCGCAAATGCAGGTGCATGGCGGAGTGCCCGCACGGCGCTTTTTGGCACGATTCAAGCAAAAAGGCAGTGGATCCGCTCAGGGTCAATACTCAATAGAGCACGCGTTAATCGACAAAACCGTTTTTCCTGACTTTTAAGTCAGAAAACCATTGACCGAAAAGTCAGACCTGCTAAATTCGGCTCAAGTCGGTTAACAACAATAATGAGTCTGCGAGGCCTTCTGTGATCCAGTTTTTACTTAACCAGGAACTCCGTAGCGAGCACGCCCTGGACCCGAATCTGACCGTGCTCAATTACCTGCGCGAACACGTGGGCAAATCCGGCACCAAAGAAGGCTGCGCCAGCGGCGACTGTGGCGCCTGCACCGTGGTGGTCGGCGAGTTGCAAACGGATGACGCCGGCCGCGAACACATTCGCTATCGCAGCCTCAACTCGTGCCTGACCTTTGTGTCGTCGCTGCATGGCAAACAACTGATCAGCGTCGAAGACCTCAAGCACCAGGGCGAACTGCACAGCGTGCAGAAAGCCATGGTCGAGTGCCACGGCTCGCAATGCGGCTTCTGCACCCCCGGCTTCGTCATGTCGTTGTTCGCCCTGCAAAAGAACAGCGATGCACCGGATCAGGCCAAGGCGCACGAAGCGCTGGCCGGCAACCTCTGCCGCTGCACCGGCTACCGGCCGATCCTCGCCGCCGCCGAGCAATCCTGCTGTGGCAAGCAACCGGACCAGTTCGATGCCCGCGAAGCCGAGACCATCGCCCGCCTCAAAGCCATTGCCCCGACTGATATCGGTGAACTCAACAGTGGCGACAAGCGCTGCCTGGTGCCGCTGACCGTCGCCGATCTGGCCGACCTCTACGATGCTTACCCACAAGCCCGGCTGCTGGCCGGCGGCACCGATCTGGCGCTGGAAGTCACCCAGTTCCACCGCACCCTGCCGGTGATGATCTACGTCGGCAACGTCGCCGAAATGAAGCGCATCGAAACCTTCGATGACCGCATCGAAATCGGCGCCGCCACCGCCCTCTCCGACTGCTACGAAGCGCTGACTGCCGAGTACCCGGACTTCGGCGAACTGCTGCACCGCTTCGCCTCGCTGCAGATCCGCAACCAGGGCACCCTCGGCGGCAACATCGGCAACGCCTCGCCGATCGGTGACTCGCCACCGCTGCTGATCGCCCTCGGCGCGCAAGTGGTGCTGTGCAAAGGCGAAACCCGGCGCACGCTGAACCTGGAAGATTACTTCATCGACTACAAGGTCACCGCCCGTCAGGAAAGCGAGTTCATCGAGAAAATCGTCGTCCCGCGCGCCACCGCCGAACAGCGTTTCCGCGCCTACAAGGTCTCCAAGCGTCTGGACGATGACATCTCCGCCGTCTGCGCCGCATTCAATCTGCGCGTGGAAAACGGCGTGATCACCGACGCGCGCATGGCGTTCGGCGGCATGGCCGCGATTCCGAAACGCGCCGCCCATTGCGAAGCCGTGCTGCTCGGCCAGCCGTTCAACAACGCTGTGATCGAACGCGCCTGCGCTGCGCTGGCCGAAGACTTCACGCCGCTCTCGGACTTCCGCGCCAGCAAGGAATATCGCCTGCTCAGCGCGCAGAACCTGCTGCGCAAATACTTCATCGAACTGCAAACACCGCACATCGAGACTCGGGTGACCGCTTATGTCTAACCATCACGCCGTAGAGAAGACTCAAGCCGAACTGGCGGAACTGTTCGCCAGGGACCTGACCACCGGTGTCGGCCGCAGCGTCAAGCACGACAGCGCCGCCAAGCATGTGTCCGGTGAAGCGCAGTACATCGATGATCGTCTGGAATTTCCCAATCAACTGCACGTGTACGCACGGCTGTCGGACCGCGCCCACGCGAAAATCATCAGCATCGACACCAAGCCCTGCTACGCCTTCGAAGGCGTGCGCATTGCGATCACCCACGAAGACGTGCCGGGCCTCAAAGACATCGGCCCGTTGCTGCCGGGCGATCCGCTGCTGGCCATCGATGACGTGCAGTTCGTCGGGCAACCGGTGCTGGCCGTGGCCGCGAAAGACCTGGAAACCGCACGCAAAGCGGCGATGGCGGCGATCATCGAATACGAAGATCTCGAGCCGGTGCTGGACGTGGTCGAAGCCTTGCGCAAACGCCACTTCGTGCTCGACAGCCACACCCATCAGCGCGGCGATTCGGCCTCGGCATTGGCCACCGCCGAACACCGCATTCAAGGCACGCTGCACATCGGCGGCCAGGAACACTTTTATCTGGAAACCCAGATCTCCTCGGTCATGCCCACCGAAGACGGCGGCATGATCGTCTACTGCTCGACGCAGAACCCCACCGAAGTGCAGAAACTGGTGGCCGAAGTGCTCGACGTGTCGATGAACAAGATCGTCGTCGACATGCGCCGCATGGGCGGTGGTTTCGGCGGCAAGGAAACCCAGGCCGCCAGCCCGGCGTGCCTGTGCGCGGTGATCGCGCACCTCACCGGGCAGCCGACCAAGATGCGCCTGCCACGGGTCGAAGACATGCTGATGACCGGCAAGCGCCACCCATTCTATGTCGAGTACGACGTTGGCTTCGACAGCACCGGGCGCCTGCACGGGATCAACATGGACCTGGCCGGCAACTGCGGCTGTTCGCCGGACCTGTCGGCGTCGATCGTTGACCGGGCGATGTTCCACTCGGACAACTCGTACTACCTTGGGGACGCGACCATCAATGGTCACCGCTGCAAGACCAACACCGCGTCGAACACTGCCTACCGTGGTTTCGGCGGCCCGCAAGGGATGGTCGCCATCGAAGAAGTGATGGACGCGATTGCCCGTCACCTCAACCTCGATCCGCTGGCGGTGCGCAAGGCCAACTACTACGGCAAGACCGAGCGCAACGTCACCCACTACTACCAGACCGTCGAGCACAACATGCTCGAGGAAATGACCGCCGAACTGGAAGAAAGCAGCCAGTACGCCGAGCGCCGCGAAGCGATCCGTCGCTACAACGCCAACAGCCCGATCCTGAAAAAAGGCCTGGCGCTGACCCCGGTGAAATTCGGCATCTCCTTCACCGCCAGCTTCTTGAACCAGGCCGGCGCGCTGATCCACGTCTACACCGACGGCAGCATCCACCTGAACCACGGCGGCACGGAAATGGGCCAGGGCCTCAACACCAAGGTCGCGCAGGTGGTGGCCGAAGTGTTCCAGGTGGAAATGGATCGGGTGCAGATCACCGCGACCAACACCGACAAAGTGCCGAACACCTCGCCGACTGCGGCTTCCAGCGGCGCTGACCTCAACGGCAAGGCCGCGCAGAACGCTGCCGAGATCATCAAGCAGCGTCTGGTGGAATTCGCCGCGCGGCACTACAAGGTCAGCGAAGAAGACGTGGAATTCCACAACGGCCATGTGCGCGTGCGTGACCACATCATGACCTTCGAGGCGCTGATTCAATTGGCGTATTTCAATCAGGTCTCGCTGTCGAGCACCGGCTTCTACAAGACCCCGAAAATCTACTACGACCGCAGCCAGGCCCGTGGTCGGCCGTTCTACTACTTCGCCTTCGGTGCGGCGTGCTGCGAAGTGATCGTCGACACCCTGACCGGCGAGTACAAGATGCTCCGTACCGACATCCTCCACGACGTCGGCGCCTCGCTGAACCCGGCGATCGACATCGGTCAGGTCGAGGGCGGTTTCGTCCAGGGCATGGGCTGGCTGACCATGGAAGAGCTGGTCTGGAACAACAAGGGCAAGCTGATGACCAACGGCCCGGCCAGCTACAAGATCCCGGCCGTGGCGGACATGCCGCTGGACCTGCGGGTGAAACTGGTGGAGAACCGCAAGAACCCGGAAGACACGGTGTTCCATTCCAAGGCTGTGGGTGAGCCGCCGTTCATGCTCGGGATTGCCGCGTGGTGCGCGATCAAGGACGCGGTGGCGAGCCTCGGTGATTACAAGCATCAACCGCAGATCGATGCGCCGGCGACCCCGGAGCGGGTGTTGTGGGGCTGTGAGCAGATGCGCCAGCTCAAGACTGTGAAAGCGGTCGAAGCTGAAACCGAGTTGGCTCCGCTCTAGGACCGAGGTGCGACCTTCGCGAGCAGGCTCGCTCCCACAGGGAGAATGCATTCCAAATGTGGGAGCGGGCTTGCTCGCGAAGAGGCCCGAACAGACAACGACAGATGTCGAGGTGAACATGTACAACTGGATCGACGCCCTCGCCGACCTGCAGAACCAGGGCGAACCCTGTGTTCTGGTGACGATCATCGAAGAACTCGGCTCGACTCCGCGCAATGCCGGCTCGAAAATGGTCGTCAGCGCGAAACAGACCTTCGACACCATCGGTGGCGGGCATCTGGAATACAAAGCCATGCAGATCGCCCGCGAAATGCTTGCCAGCGGCAAGCAGGACACCCATCTGGAGCGCTTCAGCCTCGGCGCCAGCCTCGGCCAGTGCTGCGGTGGCGCCACGGTGTTGCTGTTCGAACCGATGGGCCAGGTGCAGGCGCAGATCGCCGTGTTCGGCGCCGGGCATGTCGGTCGCGCGTTGGTGCCGCTGCTCGCCAGCCTGCCCTGCCGGGTGCGCTGGATCGATTCGCGAGACGAGGAATTCCCCGACCAGATTCCCCACGGCGTGCGTAAAATCGTCGCCGAAGAGCCTGTGGATGAAATCGACGACCTGCCCGCCGGCAGCTACTGCATCGTCATGACCCATAACCATCAGCTCGACCTGGAACTCACTGCCGCGATCCTCAAGCGCAACGACTTCGCCTACTTCGGCCTGATCGGTTCGAAGACCAAACGGGCCAAGTTCAAACATCGCCTGCGTGATCGCGGTTTCGACAGCGGCGTCGTGCAACGCATGCGCTGCCCGATGGGCATCGGCGAAGTCAAAGGCAAACTGCCTGTGGAAATCGCCATCTCCATCGCCGGCGAAATCATCGCCACCTATAACGCCAATTTCGGCCAGCACAGCGCCAGCGCCGAACCGATTGCCAGACTGCTGCCGGTTTCCCGGCGCAGTCAGGCCGCCAAACTCAAAGCCTCAAACTGATTAGAGAACCCTCATGCCTCTGACTCGCAAAGCCTACCGCGCCGCCATCCTGCACAGCATCGCCGACCCCGCCGAAGTCGGGATCGAAGCCTCTTACGAGTATTTCGAAGATGGCCTGCTGGTGGTCGATGACGGAAAGATCAGCGCCCTCGGCCACGCCAGCGAACTGCTGCCGACCCTGCCGGCGGACATCGAGATCACCCACTACCAGGACGCGCTGATCACCCCGGGCTTCATCGACACCCACATCCACCTGCCGCAAACCGGCATGGTCGGGGCCTACGGCGAGCAACTGCTGGACTGGCTCAACACCTACACCTTCCCGTGCGAAAGCCAGTTCGGTGACAAGGCCCACGCTGATGAAGTGGCGGACATTTTCATCAAGGAACTGCTGCGCAACGGCACCACCACCGCGCTGGTGTTCGGCAGCGTGCACCCGCAATCGGTGAACTCGTTCTTCGAGGCCGCCGAGAAGCTCGACCTGCGAATGATCGCCGGCAAGGTGATGATGGACCGCAACGCGCCGGACTACCTGACTGACACCGCGGAATCGAGCTATGTCGAGAGCAAGGCGCTGATCGAGCGCTGGCACGGCAAGGGCCGCCTGCATTACGCGGTCACCCCGCGCTTCGCCCCGACCAGCACCCCGGAGCAACTGACCCTCGCCGGCCAACTGCTGACCGAATACCCGGATCTGTACATGCAGACCCACATCAGCGAAAACCTCAAGGAAATCGAGTGGGTCAAGGAACTGTTCCCTGAGCGCAAAGGCTATCTGGACGTTTACGATCACTACCAGTTGCTCGGCGAGCGCTCGGTGTTCGCCCACGGCGTGCACCTGTGTGACGACGAATGCGCGCGACTGGCAGAAACCGGTTCGGCGATCTCGTTCTGCCCGACCTCGAACTTCTTTCTCGGCAGCGGTCTGTTCAACCTGCCGATGGCCGAGAAGCACAAGCTCAACGTCGGTCTCGGCACTGACGTCGGTGGCGGCACCAGTTTCTCGCTGCTGCAAACCCTGAACGAAGCCTACAAAGTGATGCAGTTGCAGGGCGCGCGGCTGAGTCCGTTCAAGTCGCTGTACCTGGCGACCCTCGGCGGTGCGCGGGCGCTGCGTCTGGAAGACAGGATCGGCAACCTGCAACCGGGTTCCGATGCGGACTTCCTGGTGCTGGATTACAACGCTACACCGTTGCTCAGCTACCGCCTGAAACAGGCCAACAACATTGCCGAAACGTTGTTTGTGCTGATGACGCTGGGCGATGACCGCACGGTGCAGCAGACGTATGCGGCGGGGGCTTTGGTGCATCAGCGCTGAGTTTTCTCAAGGCATAAAAAATCCCCCGGTGGTGTTCACCCCGGGGGATTTTTTGTTGCCTGTCAGGAAGATCAAAAGATCGCAGCCTGCGGCAGCTCCTACATTGGATCGCACTCCCCTGTAGGAGCTGCCGAAGGCTGCGATCTTTTAAAGCTTGGCCGCAGGGCGCCCAGGCTTCTTGGTCTGCAACAAATGCGAGAACACCGCATGCAGATCATCCGACGCACTTTCCTCATCGAGGTTGAGCTTGCTGTCGATGTGATCCATGTGATGCATCATCAGGTCCACCGCCAGTTCACCGTTGCGCGCTTCGATGGCGTCGATCAACTGGGTGTGCTCGTCATACGAGCAATGCGAGCGGTTGCCGCTTTCGTACTGGGCGATGATCAGCGAAGTCTGCGACACCAGGCTGCGCTGGAAGCTGATCAGTGGTGCATTCTTCGCCGCTTCCGCCAGTTTCAGGTGAAATTCGCCCGACAGACGGATACCGGCACCGCGATCGCCACGGGAGAAGCTGTCGCGCTCGTCGTTGACCATCTGCCGCAGTTCGGCAATCTGCTCGGCGGTGGCGTGCTGCACAGCCAATTCAGTGATCGCGCGCTCCACCAGACGCCGGGCCATGAACACCTGACGCGCTTCTTCAACGCTCGGGCTGGCGACCACGGCGCCACGATTCGGCCGCAACAGCACCACGCCTTCATGGGCCAGACGCGACAGCGCACGGCGAATGATGGTGCGGCTGACCCCGAAGATTTCCCCCAGCGCTTCTTCGCTCAACTTGGTGCCGGGCGCCAGACGCTGTTCGAGGATCGCCTCGAAGATATGCGCGTAGACAATATCGTCCTGGGTTCCGCTGCGGCCGGCTTTGCCTGCTCGCGGTTGTTTCTTGAGGGGTTGCAACTGTTCGTTCATGGGCACTCGAGTCGGGAGAACTGCGGCGAATAGACCGTGACTGTAATACGGCACAGTAGGTCGCTGGCAAGTATCGCGTAAAAAACAGCGCGATTGTACACAATGGATGGTGGCAACACGACTGTATGGCTGTTTGTGACCACGGCTGTATTGCAACGATCCGTTACGATTGAGTTTAGGCTTAAACACCAAAACCGCCGCCGTACCCAACATTGTGGCGAGGGAGCTTGCTCCCGCTCGGCTGCGCAGCAGTCGTAAACCCAGGCGACGCAAGTGGATTGAAATACCGCGTCGCCCATATTGGGACAGCTTCGCTGCCCAGCGGGAGCAAGCTCCCTCGCCACAAAAAACCGGGCACGCACACAGACCTGCTGGATTCACTGCTTTCCATAAGAAGGAACACCGCCGTCATGAACGACGCCACCTACACCCGCCTGCGCCCTCTCGCCGACACTTCGCCTTCGGCGATCGTCGCCGGTTTCATTGCGATGATGACCGGCTACACCAGTTCGCTGGTGCTGATGTTCCAGGCCGGGCAAGCGGCGGGTTTGAGCAGCGGGCAGATTTCCTCGTGGATCTGGGCGATCTCGATCGGCATGGCGGTGTGCTCGATCGGCCTGTCGCTGCGCTATCGCACGCCAATCACCATCGCCTGGTCGACGCCCGGCGCGGCGTTGTTGATCACCAGTCTCGGTGGCGTCAGCTACGGCGAGGCCATCGGCGCCTACATCACCTGCGCGGTGCTGGTGACGATTTGCGGACTGACCGGCAGCTTCGAACGCCTGGTGAAAAAGATCCCGGCGTCGCTGGCGGCAGCGTTGCTGGCGGGGATTCTGTTCAAGATCGGCAGCGAAATCTTCGTCGCCGCGCAACACCGCACCGGGCTGGTGCTGGGCATGTTTTTCACCTATCTGCTGGTCAAGCGCCTGTCGCCGCGTTATGCGGTACTTGCCGCGTTGCTGATCGGCACCGCGCTGTCGGGCTTCATGGGCCTGCTGGACTTCAGCGGTTTCCATCTGGAACTGGCGACGCCAGTCTGGACCACGCCGCACTTCTCCCTCGCGGCGACCATCAGCATCGGCATTCCGCTGTTCGTGGTGGCGATGACCTCGCAAAACATGCCTGGCGTCGCCGTGCTGCGTGCCGACGGCTACAGCGTACCGGCCTCGCCGCTGATCACCACCACCGGCATCGCCTCGCTGCTGCTGGCGCCATTCGGCTCCCACGGCATCAACCTCGCGGCCATCAGCGCAGCCATCTGCACCGGACCGCACGCCCATGAAGATCGCAACAAGCGCTACACCGCTGCGGTCTGGTGCGGGATTTTCTACGGGATTGCCGGGGTGTTCGGCGCCACACTGGCGGCGTTGTTTGCCGCGCTGCCAAAGGAATTGGTGCTGTCGATTGCCGCGCTGGCACTGTTCGGCTCGATCATCAATGGCTTGAGCATTGCCATGACCGAAGTGAAGGAACGCGAGGCGGCGTTGATTACCTTTATGGTCACGGCGTCGGGGTTGACGCTGTTTTCCATCGGCTCGGCGTTCTGGGGGATTGTCGCAGGGGTTTTGACGTTATTGATTTTGAATTGGCGTAAAGCCTAGAAGCAAAAGATCGCAGCCTGCGGCAGCTCCTACAGAGATCAGTGTAGGAGCTGCCGCAGGCTGCGATCTTTTGATCTTCCCAAAAAAAACGGCGACCCTCAGGTCGCCGTTTTTTTCAGTATCACTTGGCCGCGTTGATCGGCTTTTCCGGATACCAGACGTCCAGCAGCGGGCTGACGGTCATGCCGGTCAGTTCGCTACGGTTTTTCAGCCAGGCTTCAACGGCAGCGCGCTGCTCTTCGTTGACCGAGCCACGCTTCTGCAGGCAAACCAGACCGAAGTCATCGCCGCCAACATAACCCAGACCGTTGGCTTCCATGGCTTCTTTGATGAATGCTTCGAGGAAAGCGTCAATGGCTTCTTCGGACAAGTCTTCTTTGAAGTCCAGGTTCAGTTCGAAACCCAGCTCTTGGAATTCATCAACGCACAGTTTTTTGCGCAGACGCTGGGAACGGTTAGTCGCCATTGGAACAATCCTCTTAAGTAATAACGGCCGGCACTTTACCAGTTTAAGCGGTCAATTGCCCGACTCTCTGGGTACGGTGGCCGACCGCCTGTAAAAAAAATAACGAAATGGCCGCCCCGGGCAAGGCACAAGCTGTTACACCTTGGGGCATAATGCCGACACTTTCATGACCACTGAGGGCTTTTTCATCCATGTCCTCGTTATTTTCCCCCTCTTGTGCAGGGTTTTATTTCAGATGATCAAATCGTTGCGTCCACTATTTCTCGCCGGCCTTCTTCTGCCTCTGGCCCTGCCGGTTTCTGCGGCCACTATCAATACCGCCCTCACCCCTAACGTCGAAAAAGCCCTCAAGGCCAGCAAGCTGCAGCCGACTGCGCTGTCGCTGGTGATGATTCCGCTCGACGGCCCGGGTAACCCGACCGTGTACAACGCCGACGTCTCGGTCAACCCGGCCTCGACCATGAAACTGGTCACCACCTACGCCTCGCTGGAAATGCTCGGCCCTAACCATCAATGGAAAACCGAGTTCTACACCGACGGCGACCTGAGTGGCGGCATCCTCAACGGCAACCTGTACCTCAAGGGCGGCGGCGATCCGAAGCTGAACATGGAGAAACTCTGGCTGCTGATGCGCGACCTGCGCGCCAACGGCGTGACCCAGGTCACCGGCGACCTGATCCTCGACCGCGGCTTCTTCATCCAGCCGCAACTGCCCGAGTTCAACGACGACGGCAACGACGAGAACAAGCCGTTCCTGGTCAAACCCGACTCGCTGCTGGTCAACCTCAAGGCCCTGCGCTTCGTCGCGCGCAATGACGGGGGCCGAGTACTGATCTCGGTGGAGCCGCCGATTGCCAGCGTGCGTATCGAAAACACGGTCAAGGCGCTCAACTCCAAGCAGTGCACCGGTGGCGTGCGCTACAACCCGGTAACCCAGGCTGACGGCAGCGTGACCGTGACCGTCGCCGGCCAGTTGGGCGATGGCTGCAGCTCGCAGACTTACCTGTCGCTGCTCGACCACGCGACTTACACCGCTGGCGCCGTGCGTGCGATCTGGAAAGAACTGGGCGGCAGCATCCAGGGCAAGGATCGCCTCGCCGCGACCCCGAGCAGCGCCAAGCTGCTGGCCCGCGCCTACTCGCCGGATCTGGCGGAAATCATCCGCGACATCAACAAATACAGTAACAACACCATGGCGCAGCAGCTGTTCCTGAGCCTTGGCCAGAAATATCGCAACGAAGCCGACGGTGACGACGCCAAGGCCGCACAACGCGTAGTCCGCCAGTGGCTGGCGAAGAAAGGCATCACCGCGCCGCACCTGGTGATGGAGAACGGCTCCGGGCTGTCGCGCGCCGAACGCGTCAGCGCCCGCGAGATGGCCAACATGCTGCAAGCCGCCTGGCACAGCCCGTACGCCGCCGAGTACATCAGCTCGCTGCCGATTGCCGGCACCGACGGCACCATGCGCAAACGCCTGAAGACCACCGCGATGCGCGGCGAAGCCCACGTCAAGACCGGCACCCTGAACACCGTGCGCGCGATCGCCGGCTTCAGCCGCGACGTCAACGGCAACACCTGGGCGGTGGTGGCGATCCTCAACGACAAGGCGCCGTTCGGCGCGTCGTCGGTGCTGGATCAGGTGCTGCTGGACCTGTACAAGCAGCCGCGCCTGCCGCAGACGGCTTCGGCCCTGTAAAAACACAGCCGCTCTCATGTGGGAGCGGGCTTGCTCGCGAAGGCGTCAGATCAGTCAGTATTTTTGCTGGATGACACACCGCTTTCGCGAGCAAGCCCGCTCCCACAGGTAGATCGTGCCAAGGCTCAGCTCATCTGCTCGACCCGATCGCGCCCGCCCTGCTTCGCCGCATACACCCCCGAATCTGCCCGCAGCAACAGCGCATCCGCGCCCTCCCCCGGGCGCCAACTGGCGATGCCGAAACTGGCCGTCACCACCCCAACCACATCCACCGGCGCACTGCGCAGGCCTTGCCACAACTCCACCGCCAGCATGTACGCATGCTCGCCGTCGATGTCCGGGCACAGCACCATGAACTCTTCGCCGCCGAGACGACAGAACACATCGGTACGCCGCAAACGATGGCCGATGCGCTCGCACACCGCTTGCAGCACCCGGTCGCCCACGGCATGGCCGTACTGGTCGTTGATGCGTTTGAAGTGGTCGATGTCGAGCATGATCACCGACAGCTCACCGCCGCCGCGCTCGACCCGGGCCATTTCGGTAGTCAGGCGTTCCTGGAAGTAGCGGCGGTTGTGGATACCGGTCAGCGAGTCGGTGACCGATAGCGCCCGCAATTCCTCCTCCACCCGTTTCAAATCGGAAATGTCCGAGATGTAGCCGTGCCACAGCACGCCGCCGCCCGGCAGCTCTTCCGGCGTCGCCTCGCCGCGCACCCAGCGCAGGCCGCGCTCGGGCAACTGCACACGGTATTCCTCGCGCCATGGGCTGAGGCTGTCTGCCGAAGCACGGATCGAGCTGCGCACTCGCGAGACGTCTTGTGGATGGATGCGGGTGAAAATCGCCTCGGCATTGAGCAGCAGCACGTCCGGCTCCAGCTCGTAGATCTCGCGGATGCCATCGCTGGCGTAGATCACGCTGAAGCGCCCGTCGAACTCCATCTTGAATTGGTAGATGCCGCCGGGCACGTGGGCGCTGAGCTTTTTCAGCAATACATCCCGCGCCGCCAGCGCCTCGTGCACGCGCTTGCGCTCGGTGATGTCGATGCAGATCGCCAGATGCCCGACCCACAAACCCTGCTCATCGAGCACCGGGGTGGCGAGCATGTTCACCGGCAGATAACTGCCGTCGCTGCGCACCAGCGTCCATTCACGCGCCTCATGACCGCCGACCTCGCCGCCCTCGACCAACATCGCGTGGCAGGTCGGAATGCTCTTGCCGTAACGCGCGCTCAACTCCGCCGAACGCGCGACCAGTTCTCGCGGCAGATGCAGGTTTTCCAGGGTCATGTGCCCGACGACGTCGGCGCTGCTGTAGCCGAGCATCTGTTCGGCGCCAGGGTTGAAGGTGTTGATCACCCCGCGCAGGTCGGTGGCGATGATTGCCACCTGGGTCGCGGCATTCAGTACCCCGCGCAACTGACCGTGGGTGCCGCGCAATTCCTGCTCGCGGGCGTGCAGTTCCTGGGTGCGCAGTTCGACCATGCGCAATGCGCGCTGGCGTTGACTGACCAGCACGTAAAGCAGTGCGCTGAGCAACAGACTCAGCAGCGCCCCCAGCACCACCAGGCTGCTGATCGACGAATGGTTGGCCTGCAGAAACGCTTCGCTGGGCTGCATATCCACTTGATAGTCATGGTCGGCCATGCGCAACAGACGTGTGGCGGACAGATCACTGGCCCCAGCCTGGTTGGCGGACTCGTAGAGCACTTCATGCTGTTCATCGGTGGACAGGTCGAGAATGCGTACATTGAGGAAATCCTGGTGCTCCTCCGGCAGTCCGTCGGCCAGCAACTGCTGCATGCTGATCACCGCCATCACATAGCCTTGCGGCGGCCCTTTCGGCGCCCCTTCACGAGTGACCGGCGCCAGCAGCAAGACGCCCCGGGCATACGCCGGATCAATCCCCACTAGATGCAATGGTTGCGACACCACCATGTGCCCGGTGCGGTCGGCGCGTTCCAGCGTCGCCCGGCGCAGCGGCTGCGCCAGCAAGTCGTAACCCAGCGGTGTGGGCAAGCGGCTGAGGCTCTGGGTGTAGATCACCGGTACGTATTCGGGGCGATCAGCGGCGGTCTGCAACTGATCGTCAGCGTTCAGTTCACGAAAGGTAAAAGTGCTGAAGCCTTCGTTACGCACGGCCTGTTCGACCGCCGGGCGTTCGGCACGGCTGACTCGCGGCGCATAGGAATAGGCCTGGGTGCGTAATAGAAGCGGTTTGGCATAGCCGTCGAATTCATTACGTGAGACCGAATCGGAGTTGGCGAAGAAACGGCGCAGGCCGTCGAGACGCTGTTCCTGATCCTGGAAACGCTCTTCGATACGGCTGTAACGCTCATTGGCCAGCAACTGGAAGCGTTGGCGCAGTTGATGGTGAAACTGATTGAGGGTGGCCCAGGCGAGCAGCCCCGTGAGAATCCCGCCGGCGAGCAATACCAGCAGCGCGACCAGCCAGGCCGAGACGTCTTCGCTGATAAAACCCAGAATCTTTGGGCGCACGGGGTGCAACGACATAGGGGCAACTCACGACGCCATTGTTTCGGGGGGAAAACCCCATTGGCCATGAGTTGAGTTATAGCTATTAGCCATTAATTTGGCTAGCGCTGATCGGATCCAAGAGCCTTTAAAAATCAAGGCTCTGTGGATCCAACCCGCCCAAGCGTCAACGAGCCGTGATTTTCCAGGCGCGGTGGATCTTGGTGTTACGCGCAAAATCCGGATCGATGGTCTGCGCGCTGATTTCCTCGACCGCGTAACGTTCGGCCAGGTTCTCCTCCAGCTGGAACTTGCGGAAGTTGTTGGAGAAATACAGCACGCCACCCGGCGCCAGACGTGCCATGGCCAAGTCGATCAACTGCACCTGATCACGCTGCACGTCGAAGATGCCTTCCATGCGCTTGGAGTTGGAGAAGGTCGGCGGGTCGATGAAGATCAGGTCGTACTCGTCGCGGCTGCTTTCCAGCCACGCCATCACGTCGCCCTGCTCCAGACGGTTCTTGTCGGAGAAGCCGTTCAGCGACAGGTTGCGCCGCGCCCAGTCGAGGTAAGTCTTCGACAGGTCGACGCTGGTGGTGCTGCGCGCACCGCCCTTGGCCGCATGCACACTGGCGGTCGCGGTGTAGCAGAACAGATTGAGGAAGCGCTTGCCGGCGGCCTCTTTCTGAATGCGCATGCGCATTGGCCGGTGATCGAGGAACAGCCCGGTGTCGAGATAGTCAGTGAGGTTCACCAGCAGCTTGACGCCGCCTTCGCTGACCTCATTGAACTTGCCCTGCGCCGCCTGACGCTCGTATTGCTTGGTGCCGCTCTGCCGCTCGCGGCGTTTGACCACCACGCGGCTCTTGTCGACGTTCAGCGCCTGCGGGATCGCCGCCAGGGCATCGAACATGCGCGCCGAGGCCTTTTCCGGATCGATCGACTTCGGCGCGGCGTATTCCTGCACGTGCACCCAGTCGTGGTACAGGTCGATGGCCATTGCGTATTCCGGCATGTCGGCATCGTAGACGCGGTAGCAGTCGATGCCTTCGCGCTTGACCCACTTGCTCATCGCCTTGAGGTTTTTCTGCAGGCGGTTGGCAAACATCTGCCCGCCTTCGCTCAGGCGCGGCTGCTCGATCACCGGCGCCGGGGCTGGCGTTGGCTTGATCGGGTTGCCGTTCTTGTTGAACTTGCGCTCTTGCGGCTCGTTCGGGGTCTGATCGTAGGCTGCTTGCTCGCGCTCGGCCTGACGCTGTTCCGGAGTCCGCCGCTCGCCGGTGACGAACTGGTCCGGCAGCACCTTGATCAACAACAGCTTGCACGGCAGCGCGCCGTTCCAGAACGAATACTGTTTGTGGCTGCGAATGCCCATGCGCTTGCCCAGATCCGGGGCGCCGGTGAATACCGCCGCTTCCCAGTTCAAGCAGGCCTGTCGCAGGCGCTCGCCGAGGTTCTGGTAGAGATAGAGCAGGCTGGCTTCGTCACCCAGACGCTCGCCGTACGGCGGGTTGCAGATCACCAGACCTTTCTGGTTCTGATCCGGACGCGGCTCGAAGGTCGCGACTTCGCCCTGATAGATCTTGATCCACTCGCTCAGACCGGCGCGCTCGACGTTATTGCGGCCCGGCTGAATCAGCCGCGGGTCGGCTTCGTAACCGCGAATCCACAGCGGCGGCTTGGCCAGACCGGCAGCGGCGCGTTCGACCGCTTCTTCATGGAGTTTTTTCCACAGCGCCGGAACGTGGCCGAGCCATGCGGTAAAGCCCCACTGCTCGCGGCGCAGGTTCGGCGCCATGTCGGCGGCGATCATCCCGGCTTCGACGAGGAACGTACCGACACCGCACATCGGGTCAGCCAGCGCGCCGCCTTCGGCCGCAATGCGCGGCCAGCCGGAACGGATCAGGATCGCTGCCGCGAGGTTTTCCTTCAGCGGCGCCGCGCCCTGCTGCAGGCGGTAACCGCGCTGATGCAGGCTGTGGCCGGAAAGGTCGAGGGACAGGATCGCTTCGCCGCGATCCAGGCGCAGGTGAATACGCAGATCCGGGTTGAGCTTGTCGATCGACGGACGGTCGCCTTGCGGGGTACGCAGTTTGTCGACGATGGCGTCTTTGACTTTCAGCGCACCGAAGTGGGTGTTGTCGATGCCCGAGCCGTGGCCGCTGAATTCAACGGCCAGGGTGCCGTCGGCGAGCATGTGATCCTGCCACTCGACGTCAAGCACGCCGTGGTACAAGTCTTCAGCATCTTTCATCGGGAAGCGCTTGAGCACCAGCAACACCCGGTTGGCCAGACGCGACCACAGGCACAGGCGATAAGCGGTTTCCATGGTCGCCATGCCACGCACGGCGGAGGTGTGCTCGCGGGCGTCTTCAAGGCCAAGCCCGACGGCTTCCTCGATGAGCAGGCCTTCAAGGCCTTTGGGGCAAGTGAGGAAGAGTTCGAAACGGTCGGACATGGTATTTCCAGAGCCTTTGGCTAGTGAACCGGCAACGCATTGCCGATCCGGTTTTCAATCAGGCGCTTTTCTAAAAGAGCGCCCGCGTGGCACGAAGGTGTGCCGTTCCATCCCCGCTGCTCGGGTTAAAAGAGCTTAGATGCAAGGACAGGTATTAAAGTTGATGAAACAAAATGACTCAAAGCAACCCTTCGTCGAATATTACCCCAGCGTAAACGTGGGTCATTCTCACTAAAGGATTAACCCCATCATCCAGTGCGGGGCCGATCATACCGGGGTTTGCTGAAAAAACGTTCATGAAACCCGTCGTTACTTATGGCTGTAGCACTATTTTCGTTACGTCCTTATGACAAAACGATCATTCCCTCGGTGTGACTCATTGGTTAGAACTGACCACAGGTTGACGTCGCAACGGCGTCAACACCTTGGCTCGCCACGCCGGCAGCGAGCCGCCCAACGGCAGAGTTTTTTCTGCCAGACCTCGGTTGAGGTCAACGCGACGAAAACAGTCAACAAGTGAGGGAAACACCCTATGAGAAGACTTAAGCGTGATCCGTTGGAAAGAGCATTTTTGCGCGGATATCAATATGGCGTTGGTGGCAAATCCCGCGAGCTTTGCCCATTTACTCTACCGTCGGTACGCCAAGCCTGGATCAACGGCTGGCGAGAAGGACGCGGCGACAACTGGGACGGTATGACCGGCACTGCGGGAATCCACAGACTCAACGAACTTCACGCCGTCGGCTGACACAGGGCACTTATTGCAACACGACAATCTGAATTTCTAGCGACTTACCATGCACGTCCTTCCCGGACGGCGGGCTTCGGCCCAGGGGCTCCTTCGAGGAGCCCTTTTTTATGCCTGCCCCGGACGATACAGACTCCCTGTGGCGAGGGGATTCATCCCCGATGGGCTGCGAAGCGGCCCCGAATCCATCCACCCAAGTGTGCCAGGCGAACGGCGGAAGCAAATTTTACGACTGCTGCGCAGCCGATCGGGGATAAATCCCCTCGCCACAGAGCCCTCAGAAAACCTCAGCGCAGCGCGGCGATCGCGTCGACGGATTCACGAATCAGCGCCGGGCCCTTATAGATGAAGCCCGAGTAAATCTGCACCAGACTCGCACCCGCCGTGATCTTCTCCGCCGCATGCTTGCCTTCGGTGATGCCACCGGCCGCAATGATCGGCAACCGACCACCCAGCTCCGCCGCCAACACCTTCACGGTATTCGTGCTCTTGTCACGCACCGGGGCGCCGGACAGACCACCGGCCTCGTCACCGTGCTCCATGCCTTCGACGCCAACGCGACTCAGGGTGGTGTTGGTGGCAATCACTGCGTCCATCCCGGTTTCGATCAGTGCCTGAGCCACCTGCGCCGTTTCTTCGTCAGTCATGTCCGGGGCGATCTTGATCGCCAGCGGCACATGTTTGCCGTGGCGCAGGGCCAGTTCGGCGCGGCGCGTGGCCAGATCCGCCAGCAACTGCTTGAGCGAATCACCGAACTGCAGGCTGCGCAGGCCCGGGGTGTTCGGCGAGCTGACGTTGACCGTGACATAGCTGGCGTGGGCATACACCTTGTCCAGGCAAATCAGGTAGTCATCCACCGCGCGCTCGACCGGGGTGTCGAAGTTCTTGCCGATGTTGATCCCCAGCACGCCCTTGTATTTGGCCGCCGCGACCCGCGCCAGCAGGTTATCCACACCGAGGTTGTTGAAGCCCATGCGATTGATGATCGCCTCGGCTTCCGGCAGACGGAAGATCCGTGGTTTCGGGTTGCCCGGCTGCGGACGCGGGGTCACGGTGCCGATTTCTACAAAACCGAAACCCAGTTGCGAGAAACCGTCGATGGCCGCGCCGTTCTTGTCCAGACCGGCCGCCAGACCCACCGGGTTCGGGAAGTCCAGGCCCATGACCGTCACCGGCACATTCGCCGGCTTCTTGCACAGCATGCCGTTGAGGCCCAAACGCCCACCCGCGCCGATCAGATCCAGCGACAGATCGTGGGAGGTTTCCGGGGAAAGTTTGAACAACAGCTGACGGGCCAGGGTGTACATGGGCGGCGATGACTCGGGCGGCGAAAAGAGGCGGCGATTATAGCCGGGCAACGTCCCCCGGCGCGAGGCACACAGGTAAATCAGCCTGACTGGCATATGCCTTGCACTTTCAGGGTATCAGCCCACAGGCCAATGGCGGCGTGCGGGCACGGACAATGGCGTCGTTCGCAGGTTTTGCCTTAGCAAAGCCTGGGACGGCGTTTTTTTTGAGGGTGGCTTTATATGAGTGATTCGTCCGTCGGGCCGTTGGCCTGGGTCAACGGCAGTGATGCCCCGGAAAAAAGCGCGATCAACCTCGGCTTCATGGCCCTGAGCGATTGCGCCTCGGTGGTCGTGGCCGCAACACAGGGCTTCGCCCAGCCCTACGGCCTGACGATCAACCTCAAGCGCCAGGCGTCCTGGGCGACCTTGCGCGACAAACTGGTCAGCGGCGAACTGGATGTGGCCCACAGCCTGTATGGGCTGATTTACGCCGTGCATCTGGGCATCGGTGGCGTGGCGCCGAGCGACATGGCGGTGCTGATGGGGCTGAACCAGAACGGCCAGAGCCTCAACCTGTCCCACGGTTTGCAGCAACTGGGCGTGACCAGTCCTGAAGCACTCGATCGGCAGGCGCACCAAACCCGCGCAAAACTGACCTTCGCCCAGACCTTTCCCACCGGCACCCATGCGATGTGGCTGTATTACTGGCTGGCGAGTCAGGGCATTCATCCGTTGCAGGACGTCGACAGCGTGGTGGTGCCGCCGCCGCAAATGGTCGCTCACCTGCAAGCCGGGCGCATCGATGGCTTCTGCGTCGGTGAACCGTGGGCGGCCGCCGCCGTGCAGCAGGATCTGGGGTTCACCCTGGCCACCAGCCAGAGCATCTGGCCCGATCATCCGGAAAAAGTCCTCGGTTGCACCCGCTCCTTCGTCGAGCAATACCCCAACACCGCCCGGGCGCTGGTGATGGCGATCCTCGAGGCCAGCCGCTTCATCGAGCAAAACCCGGAAAACCGCCGCAGCACCGCGCAGTTGCTGAGCGCCCCGGAGTATCTCGACGCCCCGCTGTCCTGCATCGAGCCGCGTTTTCTCGGTGATTACGCCGATGGCCTCGGCAATCGCTGGCAGGACCCGCACGCCTTGCGCTTTCACGGCAACGGCGAGGTGAATCTGCCGTACCTGTCCGATGGCATGTGGTTCATGACCCAATTTCGCCGCTGGGGCCTGTTGCGCGAGGATCCCGACTACCTCGCGGTGGCCCGCCAGGTCCAACAATTGGATATCTATCGCGAAGCGGCCACCGCCGTCGGTGTCGCCGCGTGGGGCAAGGAAATGCGCAGCAGCCAGTTGCTCGATGGCAAAGTCTGGGACGGCAGCGATCCGGCTGGTTACGCCCGCAGTTTCAAGCTGCACGCCCTGAGCGACGCCGCTCCTCTGCTCGCTCGCCGCTGACAGGAGGCCGCCAACATGCTCCGCATTCTGCTGATCAACGATACCGCGAAAAAAGTCGGCCGCCTGAAGGCCGCGCTGACCGAGGCCGGTTTCGAGGTCATCGATGAGTCCGGCCTGACCATCGACCTGCCGGCCCGCGTCGAAACGGTGCGCCCGGACGTGATTCTGATCGATACCGAGTCACCGAGCCGCGATGTCATGGAGCAAGTGGTGCTGGTCAGCCGCGACCAGCCCCGGCCGATCGTGATGTTCACCGACGAACACGACCCGGAGGTGATGCGCCAGGCGATCAAGTCCGGGGTCAGTGCCTACATCGTCGAGGGCATTCACGCCCAGCGCTTGCAGCCGATTCTCGATGTGGCGATGGCCCGCTTCGAAAGCGATCAGGCCTTGCGCGCGCAACTGCTGGCCCGCGATCAGCAACTGGCCGAGCGCAAACGCATCGAACTGGCCAAAGGGCTGCTGATGAAGATGAAAGACTGCAACGAAGAAGAGGCCTACACCCTGATGCGCCGCCAGGCCATGAGCCGCCAGCAGAAACTGATTCAGGTGGCGGAGCAGATCATTGCCATGAGTGAGTTGCTTGGCTGAATTCTATCAGGGCCCGTAAGCCCTCTTCGCGAGCAGGCTCGCTCCCACATTGGAAATGCATTCCCCTGTGGGAGCGAGCCTGCTCGCGAATCGCCGCCCCCCCCCCGTCAAGAACTGTTGGCACAAATCTCGCTAAGTATTCCGCACAGGTAACCAACGGCGGTTGCCCACCCACGACAAAGACGTCGCTCACCCGTTCGCCCCACCGGCGAACCAGGTAGCGGCGTTTTTGCGTTTTGGCCCCACAGCCCGGGGCCGGTGGTGCGGCCGTGGCGGCGCTCCACCTGCTGTGACTCCTTTCGAGACTCTTTTCAGCTGAGGTGCGCGATGAATTCAAGCTTCTGGAAATCCGGCCACACCCCGACCCTGTTCGCAGCCTTTCTGTATTTCGACCTGAGTTTCATGGTCTGGTACCTGCTCGGCCCGCTGGCGGTGCAGATCGCCGCCGACCTGCACCTGACTACGCAACAACGTGGTCTGGTGGTGGCGACACCGATTCTGGCGGGTGCGGTGCTGCGCTTTGTGATGGGTATGCTGGCGGATCGTCTGTCGCCGAAAACCGCTGGTCTGATCGGTCAGGTGATCGTGATCTGCGCGCTGTTTGGCGCCTGGAAACTCGGCATCCACAGTTTTGAACAGGCGCTGATTCTGGGACTGTTCCTCGGCATGGCCGGTGCTTCGTTTGCCGTGGCCCTGCCGCTGGCTTCGCAGTGGTATCCACCGCAGCATCAGGGTAAGGCGATGGGCATCGCCGGCGCCGGTAACTCCGGTACCGTGTTCGCCGCGCTGATCGCCCCGGTGCTGGCTGCGGCGTTCGGCTGGAGCAACGTATTCGGTTTCGCCCTGATTCCGTTGATCCTGACGCTGGTGCTGTTCGCCTGGCTGGCAAAAAACGCCCCGCAGCGGCCCAAGGCCAAAGCCATGGCCGACTACTTCAAGGCCCTCGGCGACCGCGACAGTTGGTGGTTCATGTTTTTCTACAGCGTCACCTTCGGCGGCTTTATCGGTCTGGCCAGCGCCCTGCCCGGCTACTTCAACGACCAATACGGCCTGAGCCCGGTGACCGCCGGTTACTACACCGCTGCCTGCGTGTTCGGTGGCAGCCTGATGCGTCCACTGGGCGGCGCGTTGGCGGATCGCTTCGGTGGCATCCGCACCTTGTTGGCGATGTACACCGTAGCGGCAATCTGCATCGCCGCTGTCGGTTTCAACCTGCCCAGTTCCTACGCCGCACTGGCGTTGTTCGTCTGCACCATGCTCGGTCTCGGCGCCGGCAACGGCGCGGTGTTCCAGTTGGTGCCGCAACGTTTTCGCCTGGAGATCGGGGTGATGACCGGGCTGATCGGCATGGCCGGCGGCATTGGCGGTTTTGCCCTGGCGGCCGGCATGGGCGCGATCAAGCAAAGTACCGGCAGCTATCAACTGGCGCTGTGGTTGTTCGCCAGCCTCGGCGTGTTGGCGTGGTTCGGTCTGCACGGGGTCAAGCGTCGCTGGAGAACCACCTGGGGTTCGGCCGCAGTGACCGCTGCGCGAGTCTGAGGCGTCGATGCCCCTGCAACTGAGCTTCGCCCAGGCCAGCGCCACCGGCCCGCGCGCGGAAAATCAGGACGCCCTGCGTCTGGTGACGCCCGCCCCGGCGCTGGCCGCCAGCAAAGGCTATCTGGTCGCCATCGCCGACGGTGTCAGCCAATGCGTCGACGGCGGCTTGGCCGCCCGCTCGACCCTGCAGGCACTGGCGCTGGATTACTACGCCACACCGCAAACCTGGAGCGTGGCGCAGGCGCTGGATCGCCTGCTGCTCGCGCAAAATCGCTGGTTACAGGCCAATGGCGGCGGGCAACCGTTGCTGACCACGGTCAGCGCGCTGGTCCTGCGCGGTCGGCGTTTCACCCTGGCCCACGTCGGCGATTGCCGGGTCTATCGCTGGCAGGCCGACGCTTTGCAGCGGATCTCGCAGGATCATGTCTGGGAGCAGCCAGGCATGCAGCACGTGCTCAAACGCGCGCTGGGGCTGGATCAGCATTTGGTGCTGGATTTTCTCGACGGTGAATTACGCGAGGGCGAATGTTTCGTGCTGCTCAGCGATGGCGTGTGGTCGACTCTGGGCGATACCGCGATTGCCGCGATTCTGCGCGATCAACCGGATCTCGACAGCGCCGCACACACGCTGGTCAATGCCGCGCATCTGGCCGGCAGCCAGGACAATGCCAGTGCGCTGCTGGTGCGGGTCGACGCGCTCGGCGAAGCGAACATCGGCGATGCACTGATTCACTTACAGCAATGGCCGCTGCCGCCAGCGCTGAAAACCGGGCAGATGTTCGAAGGCTGGCAGGTGCAGGGCGTTGTCGCTCAGAGCCAGCAATCGCTGTTGTATCGAGTGCTGGATGGCCAAGGTCGGGGCTGGTTGTTGAAAACCCTGCCGCCACGGCTGGCCGATGATCCTCATGCCGGGCAAGCCTTGCTGTCGGAAGAATGGTTCCTCAAGCGTGTCGCCAGTCGGCATTTTCCTGAAGTCCATGCCGGCACTCAGCGTCAGCATTTGTACTACGTGATGCGCGAATATTCCGGGATGACGTTGGCGCAGCTGTTTCAACACCACCCTGCATTGCCGCTGGCGCAGTGGCAGGACATTGCCGAGCGTTTGCTGCGGGCGGTGGGTCTGCTGCATCGGCGGCAGATTCTGCACCGCGACATCAAGCCGGAAAACCTGCATCTGGGTGACGATGGCGAGTTGCGCCTGCTGGATTTTGGTCTGGCGTACTGCCCCGGTCTGTCCGAAGACACCCCGTCAACGCTGCCGGGAACGCCCAGCTATATCGCCCCGGAAGCCTTTCGCGGCGAGCCACCGAGTGCGCAACAGGATCTGTACGCGGTGGGCGTGACCCTGTTTTTCCTGCTGACCGGGCATTTTCCCTATGGCGAGGTCGAAGCGTTCCAGCGGCCGCGATTTGGCCTGCCGGTGAGTGCTGGTCGCTACCGCCCGGACATGCCGGAATGGATTGCGCAGAGCCTGGAGCGTGGCGTGGCGGCGGATCCGCAACAGCGCTTTGAAACGGCTGAGGAATGGTTGCTGGTGCTGGAAAAAGGCGAGCGGCGCAGTTTGAGTGTGCGACCCAGGCCTTTGCTGGAGCGTGAGCCGTTGACGGTCTGGCGGACGGTAGCATTGCTGGCTTTGCTGGGGAATCTGGTGCTGCTGGTGGTGTTGTTTCATCGTTGATACCGCGTCGCGCCCTTCGCGAGCAAGCCCGCTCCCACAGGGGATTTGTGAACGACTCGGTTCCACTGTGGGAGCGAGCCTGCTCGCGAAGAGGCCAGCTCAATCACAACAATTCTGTCTGCCTGAATGCCCCGCGAACGAGCAACCCGCGTCGATTCGGTGCAAAAAATCCCCGTCTATAACCGCTTCCGCCTAATAAACACGCCATTCTCCCACTTGGCACAACCACTGCATTACCCGTTTCACCATACATAAAGCCCAACCTTCAACGACGAAGGCTGCGCTTCCCGAGAGAACGGGACCAGGACAAAGGCGTCCTCGCTAGGCAACTAGCGGGACGCCTTTTTTTGTTTGCGCAACATTTGTCGAGCACGGCCTGACTGCCCACAAGAGGCCAGCCACCGCTCCCCGGAGAACCTGATGAAAAAACTCAAACTGGTGATGATCGGCAATGGCATGGCCGGGGTTCGCACCCTGGAAGAACTGCTCAAGTTGAGCAACGAGCTGTACGACATCACGGTCTTCGGTGCCGAACCGCACACCAACTACAACCGCATCCTGCTGTCGCCGGTGCTGGCCGGTGAACAGACCTTCGAAGAGATCGTGCTCAACGACCTCGACTGGTACCTGGAAAACCACATCAAGTTGCTGCTCAACCGCAAGGTGGTGCAGATCGACCGAGTCAAACGCCGGGTGATCGCCGAGGACGGCACCGAGGCTGAATATGATCGCCTGCTGATCGCCACCGGCTCGACGCCGTTCATCCTGCCGATTCCGGGCAATGACTTGCAGGGTGTGATCGGCTACCGCGACATCGCCGACACCCAAACGATGATCGACACCGCCAAAACCCACAAGCACGCGGTGGTCATCGGCGGCGGCCTGCTCGGCCTCGAAGCCGCCAACGGCCTGATGCTGCGCGGCATGCACGTCACCGTGGTGCACATCGGCGAATGGCTGCTGGAGCGACAACTGGACAAGACCAGCGGCCAACTGCTGCAAACGGCGCTCGAAGCCCGTGGCCTGCATTTTCGCCTGTGCGAACAGACGCAGGCCCTGCACGACGCAGGCAACGGCCGGGTCGGCTCGGTGCAATTCAAGAACGGCGAGATCATCCCCGCCGATCTGGTGGTGATGGCCGCCGGCATCCGCCCCAATACCGAACTGGCGGAACGCGCCGGCATCCCCTGCAATCGCGGGATTCTGGTCAACGACACCCTGCAAACCTACGATCCGCGCATCTATGCCATCGGCGAGTGCGCCAGCCATCGCGGCATCGCTTATGGCCTGGTGGCGCCGCTGTTCGAACAGGCCAAGGTCTGCGCCAATCACCTCGCACAACTGGGTTTCGCCCGCTATCAGGGCTCGGTGACCTCGACCAAATTGAAAGTCACCGGCATCGACCTGTTTTCCGCCGGTGATTTCATGGGCGGCGAAGGCACCGAAACCATCACCCTCTCCGACCCGATCGGCGGCGTGTACAAAAAACTGGTGATCAAGGATGACGTGCTGGTCGGCGCCTGTCTGTACGGCGATACGGCAGATGGCGGTTGGTATTTCCGGCAGATTCGTGAGAATCACGCCATCGGCGAGATCCGCGATCACCTCATGTTCGGAGAAAACGCACTTGGCGACGTAGGACATCAGGGCCAGGACAAAGCCATGAGCATGGCTGACACTGCCGAAGTCTGCGGCTGCAACGGCGTGTGCAAAGGCACCATCGTCAAGGCGATTCAGGAACACGGCCTGTTCAGCGTCGATGACGTGAAGAAGCACACCAAGGCTGCCAGTTCCTGCGGCTCCTGCGCCGGGCTGGTCGAGCAGATCCTGATCAACACCGTCGGCGGCGCGGCGGACGTCAAACCGAAAAGCGAAAAAGCCATCTGCGGTTGCAGCGACCTCAACCACGGGCAGATCCGCCAGGCGATCCGCGAACAGCATCTGCTGACCATCGCCGGCACCATGAGCTACCTCAACTGGCGCACCCCGAACGGCTGTGCCACCTGCCGGCCGGCACTGAACTACTACCTGATTTCCACCTGGCCCGGCGAAGCCAGGGACGATCCGCAATCGCGCCTGATCAACGAACGCGCCCACGCCAACATACAGAAGGACGGCACCTATTCGGTGGTGCCACGGATGTGGGGCGGCGTGACCAACCCCTCGGAATTGCGCCGGATTGCCGACGTGGCTGACAAGTACAACGTACCGATGGTCAAGGTCACCGGCGGTCAGCGCATCGACCTGCTGGGGATCAAGAAGCAGGACTTGCCGGGCGTCTGGAAAGACCTCGACATGCCGTCCGGCCACGCCTACGGCAAATCCATTCGCACCGTGAAAACCTGCGTCGGCAGCGAGTTCTGCCGCTTCGGCACGCAGAACTCGACGCAGTTGGGCATTGAGCTTGAGCACGACCTTTTCAACATGTGGTCGCCGCACAAAGTGAAACTCGCTGTCTCCGGATGCCCACGCAACTGCTCGGAAGCGGGGATCAAGGACGTAGGAATCATCGGTGTCGACTCCGGCTGGGAGATGTACATCGGCGGCAACGGCGGGATCAAGACCGAAGTCGCCGAGTTCTTCGTCAAGCTGAAAACCGCCGAGGAAGTTCGTGAATACAACGGCGCGTTCCTGCAGCTGTATCGCGAAGAAGCCTTTTACCTCGAACGCACCGTGCACTACCTGCAACGGGTCGGCATGGAGCACATCAAGCAGGCCGTGCTTGAAGATCCGGAGCGGCGCAAGGCCCTGAATGAGCGCCTGCAATTCTCCCTGTCGTTCGAACAGGACCCGTGGAAAGAGCGTCTGGCGCAGCCGCAACTCAAGAAAGAATTCGAGGTGATCCCCGTGAAAAACCTGGAGGTGCCGGCATGAATTGGCTCGATATCTGTGCCCTGGAAGAGATCAATGCCCTCGGTTCGCGGATCATTGCCGGGCCGAAAGGCGACATCGCGATTTTTCGTACAAGCGACGACGAAGTTTTCGCCCTAGACGATCGCTGCCCGCACAAGGGCGGGCCGTTGTCACAGGGTTTGATCTACGGCAAACGTGTGGCGTGCCCGCTGCACAACTGGCAGATCGACCTGCAAACCGGTGAAGCCCAGGCGCCGGACATCGGCTGCGCGCACCATCATCCGGCGCGGGTCGAAAACGGCCGCGTGCAGCTGGCACTGCGGGATGCGGTCTGATGAACCGCCAGACGACCGCCTCGACCTGCTGTTATTGCGGCGTCGGCTGCGGCGTGCTGATCGAGCATGACGGCGAGCGCATTCTCGGCGTCAGCGGCGATCCGGCGCACCCGGCCAACTTCGGCAAATTGTGCAGCAAAGGCTCGACCCTGCACCTGACCGGCGATCTGGCCGCCCGGGCGCTGTACCCGGAGCTGCGTCTGGGCAAAGGCCTGGCGCGCAGTCGCTGCGACTGGAATACGGCGCTGGATCACGCGACCCAGGTCTTTGCCGAGACCATCGCCGAACACGGCCCGGACAGCGTGGCGTTTTACATCTCCGGACAGTTGCTGACCGAGGACTATTACGCCTTCAACAAATTGGCGCGAGCGCTGGTCGGGACCAACAACATCGACAGCAATTCCCGGCTGTGCATGTCGTCAGCGGTGGTCGGTTACAAGCGCAGCCTCGGCGCCGATGCGCCGCCGTGCAGCTATGAAGATCTGGAGCTCAGCGATTGCGTGATGATCGCCGGCAGTAACATGGCCTACGCCCACCCGGTTCTTTTCCGACGCCTTGAAGAGGCAAAATCGCGCCGACCGCAGATGAAGGTCATCGTCATCGATCCCCGACGCACCGACACCTGTGAGTTGGCGGACCTGCATCTGGCGATTTTGCCCGGCACCGATGTCGCTCTGTTCCATGGGATTTTGCATCTGCTGCTGTGGGAAGACTGGATCGACCGCGACTTCATCAAGGCGCACACCGACGGTTTGCCTGAACTGAAAAATCGGGTGCGCGATTACACCCCGCAAATGGTCGCGCAACTGTGCGGGATCAGTGTCGAGCAATTGCAGCAGTGCGCGGAATGGGTGGGCACGGCGCCAAGTTTCCTGTCGCTTTGGTGCATGGGCCTGAATCAGTCCACCGCTGGCAGCGCGAAAAACAGCGCGCTGATCAATCTGCACCTGGCCACCGGGCAGATCGGCCGGCCAGGCGCAGGACCTTTCTCGCTGACCGGTCAGCCAAATGCCATGGGCGGGCGGGAAACCGGCAGCCTGTCCAATTTGCTGCCCGGTCACCGGGAGGCAGCCAACCCCGAACACCGCGCCGAAGTGGCAGCCTATTGGGGCGTCGATCAACTGCCTGAAAACATTGGACTGAGCGCCATCGAGCTGTTCGAGCGGATGCGCAGCGGCCAGATCAAGGCGCTGTGGATTGCCTGCACCAACCCCGCACAGTCCATGCCCGATCAAAACGCGGTTCGCGAGGCGCTGCAGGCCTGCCCGTTCGTGGTGTTGCAAGAAGCCTTCCGCACCACCGAAACCGCCGCCTTCGCCGACCTGTTGTTACCCGCTGCCAGCTGGGGCGAAAAGGAAGGCTCGGTGACCAACTCCGAACGGCGCATTTCCCACGTGCGCCAGGCCATTCTCCCACCCGGTGAAGCGCGGCCGGACTGGGCGATCACCGTGGATTTCGCACAACGGCTGGAGCAACGTCTGCGTCCGCAACAACCAAGCCTGTTTGCTTTCGAGCATCCGGCGCAGTTGTTCGACGAATACAAGCAACTGACCCGTGGACGCGATCTGGACCTGTCGGGCATCAGCCATCAATTGATCGATGAACTGGGACCGCAGCAGTGGCCCTTCCCCACCGGCGCCCGACAAGGCACCGCGCGTTTGTATGGCGACGGGATTTTTCCCACGGCCAACGGTCGTGCGCAGTTTGTTGCCGATCCTTATCGTGCGGCCAAAGAACAACGCGATGCACGGTTTCCGCTGACCCTGATCACCGGGCGTCTGCGCGATCAATGGCACGGCATGAGCCGCACCGGCACCGCAGCGCAATTGTTCGGGCATGTCAGCGAAGCGCTGTTGAGCCTGCATCCGGACGAAATGCGCCGTCATCGTTTGCAGCCGGGAGATCTGGTCAATCTGAAGAGTCGACGCGGTGCGGTGATTGTGGCTGTCGGCAGCGACGACGGCGTGCGTCCGGGTCAGGCTTTTTTGCCGATGCACTGGGGCGAGCGCTTTCTCAAGGGCGGAGTAAACAGCCTGACCCTAACGGCCTTCGACTCGCTGTCGAAGCAGCCCGAACTCAAGCACAGCGGCGTGCGTCTGGAACCGGTGAATCTGCCATGGCAGCTCTTCGCACTCATCGAGGGCGATGTTCAACGGCATTTCGAGACACTACGACCCCTGTGTGAGGCGTTTTCCTACGTCAGCCTCAGCCTTGCCGGACGTGAACGGCCCGCGCTGCTGATACGCGCTGCCAGCGTCACGGCGCCGGAGCCGCAACTGCTGCGCGATATCGATCAGTGTCTGGCGCTGCTCGACGGGCCGGTACTGGCCTACGACGACGCGCGTCGCGCCATCGGCAAACGGGTACGCATCGAAAACGGCCGCATCACCGCGATCCGCCTGGCCGGCGAAACCCTGGCCCAGCATTGGCTGCAGGGGCTATGGCTGGAGGGCCGCGCCGATGAACAACTGCGACGCTGGCTGCTGGCGCCGATGAGTGCGCCGCCGGGCAGTGCCAGTTTGCAGGCCAATCCGGGAAAAACCCTATGCAACTGCCAAAACGTCAGCCACCGCGCGGTGTGTGCCGGGATTCGCCAGGGTCTCGATCTGCAAGGCCTCAAACAACAACTGGGATGCGGCACGCAATGCGGTTCGTGCGTCCCGGAAATCAAACGATTGCTGGCGGCCGATCTGCAGCCGGTATCCAGCTGATAAGGAAAACACCATGAATGCAAAAGTCTGGCTGGTGGGTGCAGGTCCCGGTGATCCCGAACTGCTGACGCTCAAAGCGGTGCGCGCATTGCGTGAAGCGCAGGTGGTGTTGATTGACGATCTGGTCAATGCCGCGGTGCTGGAGCATTGCCCCACCGCGCGAATCATTGCCGTGGGCAAACGCGGCGGCTGTCGCTCGACACCGCAGGCGTTCATCCATCGGCTGATGTTGCGTTATGCGCGCCAAGGCAACTGCGTGGTGCGGCTCAAGGGCGGTGACCCGTGCATTTTCGGTCGTGGCGGCGAAGAGGCGCAGTGGTTACGCGAACGTGGGATTGAGGTCGAGTTGGTCAACGGTATTACCGCCGGACTCGCCGGCGCGACGCAATGCGATATTCCGCTGACGTTGCGCGGTGTGGCGCGCGGGGTGACGCTGGTGACCGCGCACACCCAGGACGACAGTCAATTGAACTGGCAGGCGTTGGCGCGAGGTGGGACGACACTGGTGATTTACATGGGGGTGGCCAAGCTTGGCGAGATTCGCGATCAGCTATTGGCCGGCGGGATGGCGGCAGATACGCCGGTGGCGATGATCGAGAATGCCTCTCTGCCAGAACAGCGTGAGTGCCGCACTGATCTGATGAGCATGAGTGACGACGCCTGCCGGTTTGAGCTCAAGAGCCCGGCCATACTCGTCATCGGCGCAGTGGCTGCCATTGCAGAGCAAAGGATCGCAGTCTCCGGCAGCTCCCCCATGGGAACTGTGTACGCCCTGTAAAGCCAAATCGCAGGCAAAGAAAAGCCCGGCCTGAGCCGGGCTTTTCTCGTAGCGGCAGCTAATTACTTAGCTTGAGCTTCAACCTGCGCTTCTACGCGACGGTTAACAGCACGGCCAGCTTCAGTTTTGTTGTCAGCAACTGGGCGGGATTCGCCGTAGCCGATCGACTGAACGCGGGACGACTCAACACCGTACTGCTGGGTCAGAACCTGCTTAACGGCGTTTGCACGACGCTCGGACAGTTTCTGGTTGTAAGCGTCAGGACCGACGGAGTCAGTGTGACCTTCAACAGTGGTGTGAGTGGCTGGGTACTGCTTCATGAAGTCAGCCAGGTTCTTGATGTCAGCGTAGCTGTTTGGCTTGACGACCGACTTGTCGAAGTCGAACTTCACGTCCAGCTCTACACGAACAACTTCAGCAACTGCTGGGCAGCCATCAGCGTCAACAGTTACGTTGGCTGGGGTGTCCGGGCACTTGTCAACGTTGTCGCAAACGCCATCGTTGTCGCTGTCGGAGCAGACTTCAGCCGGAGCTGGAACTGGAGCAGCAGCTGGCTTGCCGCCGCCACCGAAGTTCACACCCAGACCAACCGATGGAGCGTAGTCCCAACGGCCGTTGTCCAGTTTGTAGTCAGCTTCTACGCCAGCACGGGCGAAGAAGTTTTCAGCGAAGTAGTACTTAACGCCAGCGCCAGCAGTCAGGAAAGTCGACTGGTCGCGACCGGTGTGGCCGTCAGCAGCTACGTTGGTCAGGTTGCCGTGCTTAACACCACCTTCAACGTAAGGACGCAGAGCGTCGCCAGCGTTGTTGAAGTGGTACTGAGCGGTCAGACCGAAGTTGTCACCGCGCAGTTTCTGGCTACCGGTACCGTCGTTCGAACGGGTGTGGTTGTTACGATCCCAGCCGAAGTTGATCGAGACGTCGTCGGTCAGGAAGTAACCGATTTTGGCGCCTGGGTTGAAGCCGTCTTCGACATGATCAATGCTGTCGTTGTACTGCTTCTTGTAGTTGATCTCGCCTTCAACTGCGCCTTGGCCTTGTGCCAGTGCGCCGAACGAAGTAGCGGCAATAAGAGAACCAATGGCCAAGCCCAAGGTGTTTTTCAGTTTCATCCGTTAAATCCCCATCTGGTGATTGTGAAGCAGTCCCGCAAACCGGGGGACAACTCGGCGGCAAGTCTATCAGAACTTGCCTACACGTAAGAGATATTTGCGCTGAACTAAGTTTCAGCAATGCCTGCAAATTTCTCACGCAATTTGTCTAGAGCACGTTTGTACCGCATTTTTGTCGCACTCAAACCCATGTGCATGATGTCTGCGATCTCCTGAAACTCCAGCTCTGCGACAAATCGTAGCACCAGAATTTCACGGTCAATCGGGTTCACATACACCAGCCAGCGATCGAGTCCGCCCTTCTCCTCGGGTTTCGGCGCCTTTTCTTCCGACGCTTCTTCCAGCGGGTCCAGACTCAAGGCGTCCATCAAGCGACGCTTTCGCCGTTCCTTCCGATACTGCGTGATGCATTCGTTATACGTGATGCTGTAGAGCCAGGTTTTGAACTTCGATTTCCCCTCGAAGTTCTTCAGGCCGTACAACACCTTAAGCATCACTTCCTGACAGACATCGTCTGCGTCGCGATCGTTCCCAAGATATCTCGCACAAACGTTAAATAATGTTCGCTGGTAACGCCGCATCAGCTCTTCATAGGCGCGCGTCACGTGAAACAGCTCGGTATGCGAGCGCGCGACCAACTCCTCATCAGAGAGCTCACGGGGGTCATAGCGCGTGGATAGCGTTTGGGCTTTATTCAAAACAAGTCGTGCCGACAGTCAGGTCAATGTCCGCCGCACCCCTCTCAGGGCATTTTGCGGCGGCATACATTAGCAGGGTTTGCCGGGTTAGCGGCTACTCACATGCTGTTCCAGCAGGATCCGATTGGAGAGTGAGACTAGCTCACCCTCATCGGTCAGCAATGTGGTTTTAACCGTGCCGATCTCTTCGATCTGGCCTTCGACCTCGCCAACACGCACTTGTTGCCCAACCTGATACAACTCACGCACATAGATTCCCGCAAGAATCTGACCGGCAATTTCCCGGCTTCCCAAACCCATGGCCAGCGCAACGGCCAGACCAACGGTAATCAATACGATGACAATCACATGGTTCAGCAGGTCAGTCTTGACCTCGAGCTGACTGATCGCGACCGAGATACTGATGATGATCACCAGCCCCTGGGCGATTCGGCCCAAACCCGAAGCGTAGTCCAGCCCTACGCCTTCTGCCGCTCCGCGCACCAGGCCGTTGGCCAATTGCGCGAGCAAAACACCGACCAGCAACACCAGCGCGGCGCCGAAAACTTTCGGCAAATACAACGCCAGCATGTCCAGCGTAGCTGAAACTCGCTCAAGTCCAAGGGACTCTGCTGCAGAAACCAGGAAAATCAGCAGAACGAACCAGTAAACAATCTTCCCGATCAAGGTTGAGATCGGCACTTGCAGGCCGGCCCGCGACATCAACTTGGTCAGACCGGTGCCGCCCATCAGGCGATCAAGGCCCAGTTTGGCGAGCAATTTGGACAGCAAGGTATCGAGCAGCTTGGCCACGACGAAACCCAACAGCAGCACCACCAGTGCGCCGAACAGGTTCGGGATGAAGTTGGCGACTTTGGTCCACAACGCAGTCATTGCAGTGACGAGGCTCTGAGTCCAGAGATCAAGTTCCATATTCAATCAGCCTTATCAGCAGTGCGTGCAGTAGTTTTACGAAGACGGGAAACCGGCGAGACGTGGGCCGATCCGTTATTCAGGGCGATCATCAGCGCGGGCAGCCAGCGGCCCAGCAGGCTGAACAGATCACCGGCGCCCACCTGGCGGTTGGCGGTTTTGAGTACGCGACCCAGGCATGCGTCGTCGTCACGGCTGGACGGCGAGGCGTTGAGCATATCGCGCAAAGACTGTTCAAACGGATCGTGCATACGCACCTCTCGTGATGTCTGTGAAAGACGCGGGCAAATTTGGTCGGGTCACATGTTGCATCTTCACACCCAGCGCAAACGGCGGAATAACCACCATTGACCGAAGGCCATCGCCAGCACCGTCAGACAGGCAATCAGGAAACCATAAGGGCTGCTCGAGAACGGAATACCGCCCACGTTTATGCCCAACAGGCCGGTGAGAAAACTCATCGGCAAAAAGATGCAGGTGATGATGCCGAAGCGGTACATCGTGCGATTCATGCGCACGTTCAAACGCCGGTCTTCGGCCTCCAGCACAAGCCCCATGCGCTCTCGGGTCAATTCCAGCTCTTCGAGATAGCGCGTCAGGCTGTTGTTCAATTCGTTCCAGTAGTCAGCGTCATCGTCGACAAACCACGGCAGTTTTATCCGGGTCAGTTGTCCGAAAATATCCCGCTGCGGTGCCAGAAAACGCTTCAGTCCGGCCGCCCGGCGGCGGATGTGCAAAATCGAGCCATGCTCGGGGGTATACCGTTCGTCGGCATCCAGTTTTTCTTCCTCTTCATCGACCAGTTCCGACAGGCAGGTGACCAGATCCTGCACCTTGTTGGTGAGGAATTGCGCCAGATACAGGATCAGTTCAGATGAGGTTTTCGGGCCTTTGCCTTCGCTTAGCAGCGCCAGCAGCTCGTCGGTGGCACGCAGCGGACGCAAACGCAGCGAGATGACCCGTTGCGCCGACGCGAAAATCCGCACCGAGACCATGTCTTCCGGCTCGGCGCCGGGGTTGAGGTTGACCCCGCGCAGAAACAGCAGAAGTTCGGCATCCGGCAACGGCAACAGGCGTGGCCGGGTGTTCTCTTCCAGCAGCAGGTCGCAGGCAAATTCATTCAGGCCGCTGGATTTGCGCAGCCAGGTCTGGGTTTGCGGATGGCTGCGATCCCAATGCAGCCACAGACTCTCATGGGCCTGCAGCTGCAGATCGTCGAGGTCAGTCCGGGCAATCGCGCGCGCGCCGCCTTTACCGTCCAGCACCAGGGCATGCACCAGCCCCCACTGCGCGTTTTCTTCCTCGAACATCCGCATCCCTTTGTCGAAAAACTTATTCAGGCATCTGCAGCGGACTTGGCGAAACGATCACGCCGTTGTTGTCCGCATAGATGTAGTGGCCCGGATGGAACGTCACGCCGGCGAAAGTCACCGGTACGTTGAGATCGCCGATACCGCGCTTTTCGGTTTTCATCGGATGGCTGGCCAACGCCTGAACGCCGAGATCGGTCTGGGCAATAACGTCGACGTCACGGATACAACCATAGATGACCATCCCTTCCCAGCCGTTTTTCGCGGCTTTCTCGGCGATCATGTCGCCCAGCAGCGCGCGACGCAGCGAACCGCCGCCATCGACCACCAGCACCTTGCCGTTACCCTTGAGTTCGGCTTGCTCTCTGACCAGCGAGTTGTCTTCGAAACATTTGATGGTCACGATTTCGCCGCCGAAGGAATCACGGCCGCCGAAATTGCTGAACATCGGTTCCAGCACCTGCACCAGCTCCGGATAGGCGTCGCACAGGTCAGGCGTGAGGTAATGGTTCATCGAAAAACTCCTGTAAAAAGGAAGACGATCAAGGATGTCGCACTCTTTTGAAACGAGTCCCGGCGGTCGCTGTTTACCTTAGTTCATGCAATGGTCGCTGAACGAACCTGAACAAACGCTGAAACGTAATAGCTAAACAGCCACCAAATATGACCAGAACCGCACAATGCGTCATATCTTAGCCGCAAGCCGACCTGAACGAAATGCCCTTTCAGAGCCCCGGACTCAGACCGCAGCGGCAAGATCCGGCTTGTCGCCGAGCAACGGCGTCTGCTGATCATTAAGCCAGCGCGCCACCAGCGGCCAGACCTCGGCCTGCGCCGCCTTGCTCACCAGCATCTCGACATGCCCGAAGTTGTCGCTGAAACCCTGCTCGCGCCCCAGATTGACGAACTGTTTGTGCTCGGAGCCGATCTGCTCGAACAGTTTGCGACAGGCCCATGCCGGATCCTGATGATCGCCCGCCGCGGTCACTGCCAGCACCGGCACCTGAACCTCGGCCAGGCCGGCCCACCAGTCCTTGTCCTTGTCGCCAAAACGCCCGAACAAGCCGTACCAGCGCATGCTTTCCAGCGCAAGACCGATCGGCTCGTCTTCCGGGCCGCGCTTGAGGCGCGAGCCGGACAATTGCGCGAAACGCTTGAGAATGAAGCGCCCGCTCCACTCCACCGGTGGAATTTTCAGCGGCCAGTACGTGCGGCTGACCTGCGTGCCGAAAAACGCCGCCGAGGCCACGGCCGGCTCGCCGAGGTATTCGCCACCCAGCGCCGCCGCCAGCGTGATGCCGCCCAGCGAATGGCCGATCCAGTGCGGCACCTGCCCGCTCTGCTCGCGGACGAACGCGGCAATCGCCGGCAGATCGTAACGGGCGTAGTCAGCCACGCGGTTGCGCCGGTAGTCCTCGTTGCGCTGCGACAGGCCGTGACCGCGCATCTCCGGGATCCACACGTCGAAGCCCAGGCGCGTCAGGTACGCACCCAACCCGAGGCCCTTGGGGGAAAACCAGAAGCGCCGATTGGAAAAACTGCCGTGCAACAAAATCACCGGCACGCCGCGCGGTGTCGTATCGTCGGCCATGCCCAAACGGGTAACGGCGATTTCCACGGACCAGTCGGGACTGTTGCCGGGTTTGAGTCGATACACGTCTTCGCTCAGATCACCGCGTCGTTCGGCGCTGATCAGGGCGACAGGAAACAGGTTGCTGCTGCTTTGCATAATGCTCTTGCACAAAAAAGGGCGGCATCTACAGGAGCCCGCCCTACTTCAATCTCAAAGCCCCCAACCTTTGTGGGAGCGGGCTTGCTCGCGAAAGCGGTGTATCAGCCAAAATTTTAGGCGGATCTTATTCCGTCTTCGCGAGCAAGCCCGCTCCCACAGGGGAGGATGGCCGTTCACATATGGATCAAGCCTGGGCCTGACCTTCGGCGAGGAAGAACCAGGTTTCCAGTACGGAATCCGGGTTCAGCGACACGCTTTCGATGCCCTGCTCCATCAGCCACTTGGCCAGATCCGGGTGGTCCGAAGGGCCCTGACCGCAGATACCGATGTATTTGCCGGCCTTGTTGCACGCGGCAATCGCGTTGGCCAACAGCTTCTTGACCGCCGGATTACGCTCGTCGAACAGGTGCGCGATGATCCCGGAGTCACGGTCCAGGCCCAGGGTCAACTGGGTCAGGTCGTTGGAACCGATGGAGAAACCGTCAAAGAACTCGAGGAATTCTTCAGCCAGGATCGCGTTGGATGGCAGTTCGCACATCATGATCACGCGCAGGCCGTTGTCGCCACGGGCCAGGCCGTTTTCGGCGAGCAGATCGACTACCTGACTGGCTTCGCCGAGGGTACGGACGAACGGCACCATGATTTCGACGTTGGTCAGGCCCATCTCGTTGCGCACGCGTTTCAGCGCGCGGCATTCGAGTTCGAAGCAGTCACGGAACGATTCGCTGATGTAACGCGAAGCACCACGGAAGCCGAGCATCGGGTTTTCTTCTTCCGGCTCGTACAGCTTCCCGCCGATCAGGTTGGCGTATTCGTTGGACTTGAAGTCCGACAGACGCACGATGACCTTCTTCGGCCAGAACGCAGCAGCGAGGGTGCTGATGCCCTCCACCAGTTTTTCGACGTAGAAACCGACCGGATCGTTGTAACCGGCGATGCGCTTGTCGACGCTGTCCTTGATTTCCTGCGGCAGGCCGTCGTAGTTCAACAGCGCTTTCGGGTGGACGCCGATCATGCGGTTGATGATGAATTCCAGACGGGCCAGGCCCACACCGGCGTTCGGCAACTGCGCGAAATCGAAGGCGCGGTCCGGGTTGCCGACGTTCATCATGATCTTGAACGGCAACTCCGGCATGGCGTCGACGGAGTTCTTCTTGACGTCGAAGCCCAGCTCGCCTTCGAAGATGTAACCGGTGTCGCCTTCGGCGCAGGACACGGTCACACCCTGACCATCCTTCAGCAGTTGGGTGGCGTTGCCGCAGCCCACGACCGCTGGAATCCCCAGTTCACGGGCGATGATCGCCGCGTGGCAGGTACGGCCGCCACGGTTGGTGACGATGGCGCTGGCGCGTTTCATCACCGGCTCCCAGTCCGGGTCGGTCATGTCGGAGACCAGCACGTCGCCGGCCTGGACTTTGTCCATTTCCGAGACGTCCTTGATGATCCGCACTTTACCGGCGCCGATGCGCTGGCCAATGGCACGACCTTCCACCAGCACGGTGCCGGTTTCTTTCAACAGGTAACGTTCCATGACGTTGGCCTGGGTGCGGCTTTTCACGGTTTCCGGGCGGGCCTGCACGATGTACAGCTTGCCGTCGTCACCGTCCTTGGCCCACTCGATGTCCATCGGGCAGCCGTAGTGCTTCTCGATGATCATCGCCTGCTTGGCCAGCTCGCTGACTTCGGCGTCGGTCAGGCAGAAACGCGCGCGTTCGGCCTTGTCGACATCGACGGTCTTCACCGAACGACCGGCCTTGGCCTCGTCGCCGTAGATCATCTTGATCGCTTTGCTGCCGAGGTTGCGGCGCAGGATCGCCGGGCGACCGGCTTCCAGGGTGCCTTTGTGCACATAGAACTCATCCGGGTTCACCGCGCCTTGAACAACGGTTTCGCCCAGACCGTAGGCGCCGGTGATGAACACCACGTCACGGAAACCGGATTCGGTATCGAGGGTGAACATCACGCCGGCGGTACCGGTTTCCGAACGCACCATGCGCTGCACGCCAGCCGACAGGGCGACCAGTTTGTGGTCGAAGCCCTGGTGCACGCGGTAGGAAATCGCACGGTCGTTGAACAGCGAAGCGAACACCTCTTTGGCGGCGCGGATAACGTTTTCCACACCACGGATGTTCAGGAAGGTTTCCTGCTGGCCGGCGAACGAAGCATCCGGCAAGTCTTCGGCGGTGGCGGAAGAACGCACGGCCACGGCCACGTCAGGGTTGCCGGCCGACAGCGCGGCGAACGCGGTGCGGATCTCGGTATTGAGTTTTTCAGGGAATTCGGCGTCCATGATCCATTGACGGATCTGCGCACCGGTCTTGGCCAGTGCATTGACGTCATCGACGTCCAGGGCGTCGAGAGCCTTGTGGATCTGATCGTTGAGGCCGCTCAGCTCGAGAAAGTCGCGATAGGCCTGCGCGGTGGTGGCAAAGCCGCCGGGGACCGACACACCGGCACCCGCCAGGTTGCTGATCATCTCGCCCAGGGATGCGTTCTTGCCCCCCACATGCTCAACATCGTGTTTGCCGAGCTTATCGAGGGAAACTACGTACTCTACCAAGGTGATCTCTCCACTAACTGTGTTGGAAAAGCTCAGAAACCGGCGGCTCGGGGGAGCGTTGGCCGGCTGTATGGCCTGGACCTGGAAAATAAGTGAGAATGCGGGCCAATGGCGGCCGGCAAATCGCGCCTATCATATCCAGAAATACTCTTTAGCTTAAGGCCCAAGGTGCAAATGAAACGATCTGCTTTCTTTATCTCCGATGGCACCGGCATTACCGCCGAAACCCTGGGTCAAAGCCTTCTGGCGCAGTTCGAAAACATTACCTTCACCAAGCTCACGCGGCCGTATATCGACAACGCGGACAAAGCGCGGGCCATGGTACAACAAATCAACAAAGCCGCCGAAACCGACGGCTTCCGTCCGATCATCTTCGACACCATCGTCAATCAGGACATCCGTGAGATTCTCGCAACGTCCAATGGTTTCATGATCGACATTTTCTCGACCTTCCTCGCCCCGCTCGAACAGGAACTGACCGAGCATTCTTCCTACACCGTCGGCAAATCGCACTCGATCGGGCATAACTCCAATTACATGGAGCGCATCGAGGCGGTGAACTTCGCCCTCGACAACGACGACGGCGCGCGCACCCACTATTACGACAAGGCCGACCTGATACTAGTGGGCGTGTCGCGTTGTGGTAAGACGCCGACGTGTCTGTACATGGCAATGCAATTCGGTATCCGCGCGGCCAACTATCCGCTGACCGAAGACGACATGGAGCGTCTGACCCTGCCGACCGCCCTGCGCGCCCATCAGCACAAGCTGTTCGGCCTGACCATCGACCCCGACCGCCTCACCGCGATCCGCAACGAGCGCAAGCCCAACAGCCGCTATTCGAGCTACGCCCAGTGCGAATTCGAAGTGCGCGAAGTGGAAAACCTGTTCCGCCGCGAGAACATCCCGCACATCAACTCCACGCATTTTTCGGTGGAAGAGATTTCGGCGAAGATTCTGGTGGAGAAAGGTGTGGAGCGGCGTTTCAAATAGATTGGCGGCGTCTGCTTTGGCGCCTTCGCGAGCAAGCTCGCTCCCACAGGGTTTCAGAGTGTTGATGCATGTTGTGCCAGGCACAAAACCTTGTGGGAGCGGGCTTGCCCGCGAAGGCGGCGGCACATCCAGCATTGATGTTGCCTGACACACCGCTAGCGTGAGCAGGCTCACGCCCGCAATGGGTCTTCAATGCTCGCTTTGTCAGATGACAAACAGGTCGATAAAACGATTCACGGGGGTGGCCTCCAGCTGCGCCTGATCCTTGCACAACGCGAAGATCTCGCCGCTGCGCTGCCCGGTGAATCGTGTCAGCAGATTGGCCTTAAACTTGTCCTCCAGCAACGGAATGCCATCGGCGCGGCGGCGACGGTGGCCGATCGGGTATTCGACCACCACGTTCTCGGTGCTCGATCCGTCCTTGAAAAACACCTGCACCGCGTTGGCAATCGAACGCTTGTCGGCCTCCAGGTATTCGCGGGTGAAACGCGGGTCTTCGACGATGACCATCTTCTCGCGCAACACATCGATGATCGGATGCGCAGCGTGGAAATCGTCCTCGTATTGCTCGGCCAGCAGATTGCCGAACGCCAGCGGCACGGCGGTCATGTACTGAATGCAGTGGTCGCGATCCGCCGCATTGGCCAGCGGTCCGACCTTGGAAATGATGCGAATCGCCGACTCATGGGTGGTGATGACGATGCGGTCGATTTCATGCAAGCGGTTGCGCACCAACGGATGCAAGGTCACCGCTGCTTCGCAGGCCGTTTGCGCATGGAATTCGGCGGGGAAGCTGATCTTGAACAGCACGTTTTCCATGACGTAACTGCCGTAGGGCCGCGAGAAACTGAATGCACGTTTGCCTTCTGGCTTGAGCGCCAGATCGTTATTGGTATGGCTGAACGATACGTCGTAGAAGCCCCACTGCCTGGCCGTCAACACTCCGGGAATGCCCATCTCGCCACGCAGGGCGATGTCGGCCAGACGCACACCGCGACTGGTGGCATCCCCCGCCGCCCAGGATTTACGCGAGCCGGCGTTCGGCGCATGGCGATAGGTGCGCAGCGCCTGACCATCGGCGAAGGCATGGGACAACGCCGACAGCAGTTGTTCGCGATTGGCCCCCATCAGTTTGGCGGTGACGGCGGTAGAAGCGACTTTCACCAGTAGAACGTGGTCGAGGCCGACGCGGTTGAACGAGTTTTCCAGAGCGATAACGCCTTGGATCTCGTGGGCCATGATCATCGCTTCAAGTACATCGCGAATCGTCAGCGGCTTCTCACCATTGGCAACGCGTTTTTGCGACAGGTGATCGGCCACCGCGAGAATTCCGCCGAGGTTGTCCGACGGATGCCCCCACTCGGCGGCGAGCCAGGTGTCGTTGTAGTCGAGCCAACGCACGATGCAGCCGATGTCCCACGCGGCTTTCACCGGGTCGAGGCGATAGGAAGTGCCCGGCACCCGCGCCCCGAACGGCACCACGGTGCCCTCGACGATGGGGCCAAGGTGCTTGGTGCATTCGGGAAAACGCAACGCCAGCAGGCCACAGCCGAGGGTATCCATCAGGCAGTTGCGGGCGGTGTCGAGGGCTTCGGCAGATTCGACGTTGAAGGTGAGGACGTAATCGGCGATGTCCTGCAGGACACGGTCGTAGTCGGGACGGTTGTTCTGGTCGACGTTGGCGCTCATTGCGGTTCTCCTGGTGGGGAATGATGAGTGGGATGGTCTTCCTCAGGGGCTGGTTGGTTTATTGTTTAGAGCAGATCGTGGTGTCTGCTTTGTGATGTTTCGTCAGTGGATTGTTTCCCTCACCCTAACCCTCTCCCGGAGGGAGAGGGAACCGACCGGGTGATATTCAACACTTACGTCGACCTGAAAGCTCTTCCGTGAATCCTTAATCGCCAAGATGCTTAAGGTCGCAGGACATCCAATTACAACTCGGTCTGCTCCCTCTCCCTCCGGGAGAGGGCTGGGGTGAGGGCATCGATACTGGATCAGAAAGAGTCGCCAGGGATACGGACGAAACCTTCCATGAGGACGCGGGCACTGCGGCTCATGATGGCCTTTTTCACTACCCACTCACCGTTTTCCAGACTGGCCTCGGCGCCTACGCGCAGCGTCCCGGACGGATGGCCGAAGCGCACCGCGTTGCGTTCGACACCGCCCGCAGCGAGATTCACCAAAGTCCCGGAAATCGCCGCCGCCGTGCCGATTGCCACCGCCGCCGTACCCATCATCGCGTGGTGCAACTTGCCCATCGACAACGCACGCACCAGCAAATCCACATCAGCGGCGGCAATCGCCTTGCCGCTGGACGCCACGTAATCCGCAGGCTTGGCGACAAACGCGACTTTCGGCGTGTGCTGTCGCTTGGCCGCTTCATCCAGACTGGAAATCAGGCCCATGCGCAACGCACCGTAGGCGCGGATGGTTTCGAACATCTGCAAGGCTTGCGGGTCGCTGTTGATCGCGCTTTGCAGTTCGGTGCCGGTGTAGCCGATGTCTGCGGCGTTGACGAAAATCGTCGGGATCCCGGCGTTGATCATGGTCGCCTGGAACGTGCCGACACCCGGCACTTCCAGCTCGTCGATCAGGTTACCGGTGGGGAACATCGAACCGCCGCCGCCCTCTTCTTCCGCCGCCGGGTCCATGAATTCGACCTGCACTTCGGCGGCCGGAAAGGTCACGCCGTCGAGCTCGAAATCACCGGTTTCCTGCACTTCGCCGTTGGTGATCGGCACGTGGGCGATGATGGTCTTGCCGATGTTGGCCTGCCACACGCGCACCACCGCCACACCGTTGTGCGGAATGCGGCTGGCCTCCACCAGACCGTTGCTGATGGCGAACGAACCGACCGCTGCCGAGAGGTTGCCACAGTTGCCGCTCCAGTCCACGAACGGCTTGTCGATGGAGACCTGACCGAACAGGTAATCGACGTCGTGATCAGCCTTGATGCTTTTCGACAGGATCACGGTTTTGCTGGTGCTCGACGTAGCACCACCCATGCCGTCGATCTGCTTGTCGTACGGGTCGGGGCTGCCGATCACCCGCAGCAGCAAGGCATCGCGGGCGGGGCCGGGAACCTGCGCGGCTTCGGGCAGATCCTCGAGGCTGAAGAACACGCCTTTGCTGGTGCCGCCGCGCATGTAGGTGGCGGGGATTTTGATCTGCGGTGCGAAATGAGCTGCGTGAGCCATGGTGCTCCTTATCCGCAAACGCGGGTCAACCGACCCGCGCTCGCACTACGTGATTTAAACGGCAACCGCCGACTCTTCGAGGAAGTCCTGGGCGAAGCGCTGCAACACGCCGCCGGCCTCGTAGATCGACACTTCTTCAGCGGTATCCAGACGGCAGGTCACCGGCACCTCAACACGTTCGCCGGACTTGCGATGGATCACCAGCGTCAGGTCGGCGCGCGGGGTGCGGGCGCCGATCACGTCGTAGGTTTCGCTGCCGTCGATGGCCAAGGTGTGGCGGTCGGTGCCCGGTTTGAACTCCAGCGGCAACACGCCCATGCCCACCAGGTTGGTGCGGTGAATGCGCTCGAAACCTTCGGCGACGATCGCTTCCACGCCTGCCAGTCGCACGCCCTTCGCCGCCCAGTCGCGGGACGAACCCTGACCGTAGTCGGCACCGGCGATGATGATCAGCGGCTGCTTGCGCTCCATGTAGGTTTCGATGGCTTCCCACATGCGCATCACCTGGCCTTCCGGCTCGACCCGCGCCAGCGAGCCCTGTTTGACCTTGCCGTTTTCCTGAACCATTTCGTTGAACAGTTTCGGGTTGGCGAAGGTTGCACGCTGCGCGGTCAAGTGGTCGCCACGGTGCGTGGCGTACGAGTTGAAGTCCTCTTCCGGCAGGCCCATTTTCGCCAGGTATTCGCCGGCGGCGCTGTCGAGCATGATCGCGTTGGAGGGCGACAGGTGATCGGTGGTGATGTTGTCCGGCAGCACTGCCAGCGGGCGCATGCCCTTCAGCGGCCGCGCGCCGGCCAGCGCGCCTTCCCAATACGGCGGACGGCGGATGTAGGTACTCATCTCGCGCCAGTCGTACAGGGGCGTGACTTTCGGGCCGGTGTCTTCGTGGACGGCGAACATCGGAATGTAGACCTGACGGAACTGCTCCGGCTTGACCGACGACTTCACCACGGCGTCGATTTCTTCGTCGCTCGGCCAGATGTCTTTCAGGCGGATTTCCTTGCCGTCGACCACGCCCAGCACATCTTTCTCGATGTCGAAACGGATGGTTCCGGCGATGGCGTACGCGACCACCAGCGGCGGCGACGCGAGGAACGCCTGTTTGGCGTACGGGTGAATGCGGCCGTCGAAGTTGCGGTTGCCGGAGAGCACGGCCGTCGCATACAGATCGCGGTCAATGATCTCTTGTTGAATCACCGGATCGAGTGCGCCGGACATGCCGTTGCAAGTGGTGCAGGCAAACGCGACGACGCCGAAACCGAGTTGCTCCAGCTCCGTGGTCAGCCCCGCCTCATCGAGATACAGCGCCACGGTTTTCGACCCCGGTGCCAGCGAGGATTTGACCCACGGCTTGCGGGTCAGGCCGAGCTTGTTGGCGTTGCGCGCCAGCAGACCGGCGGCGATCACGTTGCGCGGGTTGCTGGTGTTGGTGCAGCTGGTGATGGCAGCGATGATCACCGCGCCGTCGGGCATTTGCCCCGGCACGTCATCCCACTGCCCGGAGATGCCTTTGGCCGCCAGATCCGCTACCGCCACACGGGCGTGCGGATTGCTCGGGCCGGCCATGTTGCGCACCACCGACGACAGATCGAAGGTCAGGCCACGCTCGTATTGCGCGCCTTTCAGGCTGTCTGCCCACAGGCCGTTGAGCCTGGCGTACTGCTCGACGAGCTGCACTTGCTGGTCTTCGCGGCCAGTGAGTTTCAGGTAGTCGATGGTCTGCTGGTCGATGTAAAACATCGCTGCGGTGGCACCGTATTCCGGGGCCATGTTGGAGATGGTCGCGCGGTCGCCGAGGGTCAGCGCGGACGCGCCTTCGCCGAAGAACTCCAGCCAGGCGCCGACGACTTTCTGTTTGCGCAGGTATTCGGTCAGCGCCAGCACCATGTCGGTGGCGGTGATGCCGGGTTGCAGCTTGCCGGTCAGTTCGACGCCGACGCTCTCCGGCAGGCGCATCCACGAGGCGCGGCCGAGCATCACGCTCTCGGCTTCGAGGCCACCGACGCCGATGGCGATCACGCCCAGCGCATCGACGTGCGGGGTGTGGCTGTCGGTGCCGACGCAGGTGTCGGGGAACGCCACGCCGTCGCGCACCTGAATCACCGGGGACATTTTCTCCAGGTTGATCTGGTGCATGATGCCGTTGCCCGGCGGGATCACGTCGACGTTCTTGAAGGCCTTTTTGGTCCAGTTGATGAAGTGGAAACGGTCTTCGTTGCGCCGGTCTTCGATGGCGCGGTTCTTCTCGAACGCCTGCTTGTCGAAACCGCCCGCTTCTACCGCCAGCGAGTGGTCAACGATCAGTTGCGTCGGCACCACCGGGTTGACCTGCGCCGGGTCACCACCCTGCAGGGCGATCGCGTCACGCAGGCCGGCGAGGTCGACCAGTGCGGTCTGGCCGAGAATATCGTGGCACACCACACGCGCCGGGAACCACGGGAAGTCGAGGTCGCGTTTGCGTTCGATCAGTTGTTTCAGCGAATCGGTGAGCGTGGCCGGGTCGCAGCGACGCACGAGGTTTTCCGCCAGCACGCGGGAGGTGTACGGCAAGGTGTCGTAGCTGCCGGGCTGAATCGCTTCGACCGCCGCGCGGACGTCGAAATAATCCAGGGAACTGCCGGGCAGGTTTTTGCGGAATTCTGTGTTCATCGGGTCAGGACTCGGGTCACGGTAGTTTCAAAGGGTGGCTGACACAAACCTGAGTTACACGCCATCCACTGTGGGAGCGAGCCTGCTCGCGAAAGCGGTAGATCAGTCGACATCCATGGTGAATGTCAGTCCGTCTTCGCGAGCAGGCTCGCTCCCACAGGGTCTAGCGGTGTTCTCTGGTTCCGGGTCAGCCCACCATTCAGCGACGTTCGATTGGCACGAACTTGCGCTGTTCGACGCCGACGTACTCGGCGCTTGGACGGATGATGCGGTTGTTGGCGCGCTGTTCGAACACGTGCGCGGCCCAGCCGGTCAGGCGCGAGCAGACGAAGATCGGCGTGAACAGCTTGGTCGGGATGCCCATGAAGTGGTACGCCGAGGCATGGTAGAAGTCGGCGTTGGGGAACAGTTTTTTCTGCTCCCACATGGTCTTGTCGATGGCTTCGGAGACCGGGAACAGCACCTTGTCACCGACTTCGTCGGCGAGTTTTTTCGACCAGCCCTTGATCACCTCGTTACGCGGATCGCTGTCCTTATAGATCGCGTGGCCGAAGCCCATGATCTTGTCCTTGCGCTCGAGCATGCCGAGGGTGCCTTTGATCGCCTCTTCCGGCGACGAGAAGCGCTCGATCATTTCCATTGCCGCCTCGTTGGCGCCGCCATGCAGCGGGCCACGCAGCGAACCGATAGCCGCCGTGACGCAGGAATACAGGTCGGACAGGGTCGATGCGCAAACGCGAGCGGTAAACGTCGAGGCGTTGAATTCGTGCTCGGCGTAAAGGATCAGCGACACGTTCATCACTTTGACGTGCAGTTCGCTCGGCTTCTTGTCGTGCAACAAGTGCAGGAAGTGGCCGCCGATAGTCGGCTCGTCGCTGACGCAGTTGATGCGTTTGCCGTCGTGGCTGAAGCGATACCAGTAGCACATGATCGCCGGGAACGCGGCGAGCAGACGGTCGGTCTTGTCGCGTTGTTCGGAGAAGTCTTTCTCCGGCTCCAGGTTGCCGAGGAACGAGCAACCGGTGCGCATCACGTCCATCGGATGGGCGTCGGCGGGGATGCGTTCGAGCACTTCTTTCAGTGCTTGCGGCAGGTCGCGCAGCTTGCTCAGCTTTTGCTGGTAGGCATCGAGTTGTGCGCGGGTCGGCAGTTCGCCGTACAGCAGCAGGTAAGCCACTTCTTCGAACTGCGCGTCTGCTGCCAGTTCACGCACGTCGTAGCCGCGATAGGTCAGCCCGGCACCGGCCTGGCCCACGGTGGACAGTGCGGTTTGCCCGGCAACCTGGCCACGGAGCCCGGCGCCACTGAGTACTTTTGCTTCGGCCATTGCTGTCTCCAATCTTCTTGAATTTGTAGGGGAAACGTGTGGGAGCGGGCTTGCTCGCGAAAGCGTCGTGTCAGTCACTTTTTTATTGCCTGACTCACCGCTTTCGCGAGCAGGCTCGCTCCCACAGGGGATCTTGTTCAGCCTTTCTTTTGTGCAAACAACGCATCAAGCTTCTGCTCGAACGTGTGGTAATCGATGCGATCGTAAAGCTCCATGCGCGTCTGCATGGTGTCGATGACATTCTGCTGGGTGCCGTCGCGGCGGATCGCGGTGTAGACGTTTTCCGCTGCCTTGTTCATCGCGCGGAACGCCGAAAGCGGGTACAGCACCAGCGACACGTCGGCGCCGGCCAGTTGCTCGGTGGTGTACAGCGGCGTCGAGCCGAACTCGGTGATGTTGGCGAGGATCGGCGCCTTCACGCGGTTGGCGAACAGCTTGTACATCTCCAGCTCGGTGATGGCTTCCGGGAAAATCATGTCGGCGCCGGCCTCGATGCACGCCGCGGCGCGATCCAGTGCCGACTCCAGACCTTCCACCGCCAGCGCGTCAGTACGCGCCATGATCACGAAGCTGTCGTCGGTACGGGCATCGACGGCGGCTTTGATGCGGTCGACCATTTCCTGCTGGCTGACGATTTCCTTGTTCGGACGGTGGCCGCAACGCTTGGCGCCGACCTGGTCTTCGATGTGAATCGCCGCGGCGCCGAACTTGATCATCGACTTCACGGTGCGCGCCACGTTGAACGCCGACGAACCGAAACCGGTGTCGACGTCCACCAGCAGCGGCAGGTCGCAGACGTCGGTGATGCGCCGCACGTCGGTGAGCACGTCATCCAGGCCGGTGATACCCAGGTCCGGCACGCCGAGCGAGCCTGCGGCCACCCCGCCACCGGACAGGTAGATCGCTTTGAAACCGGCGCGCTTGGCCAGCAGCGCGTGGTTGGCGTTGATCGCGCCGACCACCTGCAATGGGTGCTCGCTGGCGACCGCATCGCGGAAACGCTGGCCTGGAGTGTTCTGCTTGGAACTCATGACTCACCTCGTTCAGTGGCTGTCTTACTGTCGGCGCCGTCCTGGTAATGACGGGCGATGTTGCGTTTCGAGGCGCCGATGTGGCGGCGCATCAACAATTCCGCGAGCTCGCCGTCACGGTCGGCGATGGCATCGAGAATCCGGTGGTGTTCGGCGAAGGCCTGACGCGGGCGGTTGGGCGTGGTGGAAAACTGGATGCGGTACATGCGCACCAGTTGATAGAGCTCGCCGCAGAGCATCTGGGTCAGCGTGCGGTTGCCGCTGCCCTGGATGATCCGGTAGTGAAAGTCGAAATCGCCTTCCTGCTGGTAATAGCCGACCCCGGCCTGGAACGCCGCGTCGCGCTCGTGGGTTTCCAGCACCCGGCGCAGTTCGTCGATTTCTTCGACGCTCATGCGTTCGGCCGCCAGCCGACAGGCCATGCCTTCAAGGGATTCGCGGATTTCGTAGAGTTCGAGCAATTCGGCGTGGCTGAGCGACACCACCCGCGCGCCGACATGCGGTACGCGCACCAGCAGACGCTGGCCTTCGAGCCGATGGATGGCCTCGCGCAGCGGCCCGCGACTGATGCCGTAGGTGCGCGCCAGCTCGGGTTCGGAGATCTTGCTGCCTGGGGCGATCTCGCCTTTGACGATGGCCGCCTGGATGCGCCGGAAGACGTTTTCCGAGAGCGTCTCGGAATCGTCGCCGCTGATGACCGGGGGATCGAGTTGATCCAGCATGATTGTCGACACCTTAAAATCCAATGCGGCAAAAACTAGCCAATTAGCCGGCATCAGTCAAAGGATAAATGGATATTGTCGACAATCGTCTAATAGCCCTAGGCAATCTCCCGCTGATCACTTAATCCCTGTGGGAGCGAGCCTGCTCGCGAAAGCGTAGTGTCAGCCAGCATCTGCCTGGATGAAGCACCGCCTTCGCGAGCAGGCTCGCTCCCACAGGATTACCCAAGGGGTATAGACCGGCGCGAGCGCTGGCGCCATAAAACCACCGTGCTAGAATGCCGCCCGCATTTGCTGGCCATTTGTACGGCTTGTCATAAAAAGCTGATAGGCACACGAAGGAGCTTGCGCAGTATTGCCAGGAACCTGAACCGAAAACGGAACGCTGCGCACCAGGATTTATGAGACTCAAGCCCTTCCCCACATTTTTTGCGCTGTTTTGCCTGCCCGGCCTCGCCGCGGCGGGGGAAAAAACCGTGTACGGCCTCAACGAATACGCATCGCTTGACGGCATCAATCTGCAAGTCGCGGCCAAACTCGACACTGGCGCCAAGACCGCCTCACTGAGTGCCCGCGACATCAAACGCTTCAAACGCAACGGCGAGTCCTGGGTGCGTTTCTACCTGGCGATCGACGCGGCGCATTCGCACCCGATCGAGCGGCCGCTGGCCCGGGTCAGCAAGATCAAGCGCCGCGCCGGCGACTACGACCCGGAAGAAGGTAAAAAGTACACCGCGCGCCCGGTGATCGAGCTGGATATCTGCATGGGCACGGCGTTGCGCAGCATCGAAGTGAACCTGACCGACCGAAGTGCGTTCCAATACCCGCTTTTGATCGGCTCCGAAGCCTTGAAACGCTTCGACGCGCTGGTCGACCCCAGTCTTAAATACGCTGCCGGCAAACCTGCCTGCACCATCGCCGCTCATACCGCCGAGTAATTTCCATGCGTTCTCTAACCTTCCACCTGAAAATCCTGATCACCATTCTGGTGCTCCTGGGCGTTTCGGTTACGGCCTATCAGATTTTCGTGCTCGGCATCCCGGTGACCGAAGATGCCACCGACGACCTGTGGAACATCGACGCCAAAGTCGAGTTCGTCGCCAGCACCAAGGATCCGGTGAAGGTCCAGATGTTCGTGCCGCCCCTGAGCCGCGATTACGTCAGCCTCAACGAAAGCTTTATCTCCAATAACTACGGCGTGGCAGTCAACCGCGTCGACGGCAACCGCAAGGTCACCTGGTCGGCGCGCCGGGCCAAGGGCAACCAGACCCTTTATTACCGTCTGGTGCTGACCAAGCGCTACACCGCGGAAAAATCCAAGATCAAAGGCCCGACCTTCCGCGACAGCATCGCCATCGAAGGCCCGGAAAAAATCGCCGCCGAAGCCTTGCTCGCGCCGATCCGCCAGCACTCGGCCGACGTCGAAACCTTCATCGGCGAAGCCATCAAACGCGTCAACAACGCCAACGATGACAACGTCAAACTGCTGCTGGCCGGCGACCCGTCGACGCCGCACAAGGCGAAGATCGTCGAACTGCTGCTGTCGATCGCTCACGTGCCGGTAGAAAAAGTCCACACCATCCGCCTCGTCGCCGATCAGCCGCAAACCCCGGAACTGTGGCTGCGCAGTTTCAACGGCAACGACTGGCTGTACTTCAACCCGGAAACCGGCGAACAAGGCCTGCCGACCGACCGCCTGCTGTGGTGGACCGGTGATGAAAACCTGATCACCATCGAGGGCGCGAAGAAAGCCAACGTGACCTTCAGCCTGAACAACAGCGAGATGAACGCGATTCGTCTGGCCAAGCTGACCGACGAAAACACCGACGCCAACTTCCTCGAATACTCGCTGTACGGCCTGCCGCTGCAGACCCAGCAGACGTTCATGATCATGGTGATGATCCCGATCGGCGTGCTGGTGATCCTGATCCTGCGCAACCTGATCGGCCTGCAGACCCTCGGCACCTTTACCCCGGTGCTGATCGCCCTGGCCTTCCGCGAAACGCAACTGGGCTTCGGCATCCTGCTGTTTACCGTGATCACCGCGCTGGGCCTGTCGTTACGTTCGTATCTGGAACATTTGAAGCTGCAGATGCTGCCGCGCCTGTCGGTGGTGTTGACCTTCGTGGTGGTGCTGATTGCCGCCATCAGTCTGTTCAGCCATAAACTCGGCCTGGAGCGCGGTTTGTCGGTGGCGCTGTTCCCGATGGTGATTCTGACCATGACCATCGAACGCCTGTCGATCACCTGGGAAGAACGCGGCGCCAGCCATGCCATGAAAGTGGCGATCGGCACCCTGTTCGCCGCCTCGCTGGCACACCTGATCATGACCGTGCCCGAGCTGGTGTACTTCGTGTTCACCTTCCCGGCGATCCTGCTGATTCTGGTCGGCTTCATGCTGGCGATGGGTCGCTATCGCGGTTATCGCCTGACCGAACTGGTGCGCTTCAAGGCTTTCCTGAAGAAGGCTGACGCCTGATGTTCGGTTTCTGGAAGACCTGGAAGGCCCTGGAGGCACGGGGCATCATGGGCATCAATCGGCGTAACGCCGACTACGTGCTCAAGTACAACAAGCGCAGCCTGTACCCGATCGTCGATGACAAGATCATCACTAAGGAGCGCGCGATCGAGGCCGGCATTCATGTGTCGGAACTGTACGGCGTGATCTCCACGGAGAAGGAAATCGACAAGCTCGACGAGATCATCGGCGGGCGCAACGACTTTGTGATCAAGCCGGCCCAGGGCGCTGGCGGTGACGGCATCATCGTCATCGCCGACCGCTTCGAGGGCCGCTATCGCACGGTCTCGGGCAAGATCCTTGCCCATGAAGAACTCGAACACCACATCTCAAGCATCCTCACCGGCCTGTATTCGCTGGGCGGTCACCGCGACCGCGCACTGATCGAATACCGGGTGACCCCGGACCAGATCTTCAAGAGCATCAGCTACGAAGGCGTGCCGGACATCCGCATCATCGTGCTGATGGGCTATCCGGTGATGGCCATGCTGCGCCTGCCGACCCGTCAGTCCGGCGGCAAGGCCAACCTGCACCAGGGCGCCATCGGCGTCGGCGTCGACCTCGCCACCGGCCTGACCCTGCGCGGCACCTGGCTGAACAACATCATCAACAAACACCCCGACACCACCAACGCGGTGGACGGCGTGCAACTGCCCTACTGGGACGGGTTCATGAAACTCGCCGCTGGTTGCTATGAGCTGTGTGGCCTGGGCTACATCGGTGTGGACATGGTGCTGGATCAGGAAAAAGGTCCGCTGATTCTCGAGCTGAATGCGCGGCCAGGTCTGAATATCCAGATTGCCAACGATTGCGGGCTGACCCAGCGTACGCATGCGGTCGAGGCGCATCTGGAAGACCTGAAGGCGCGTGGGGTGACGGAGTCAGTTGAAGAACGGGTGGCGTTTACTCAGGAGATGTTTGGGCATATTCCGGCGGTCGAGGGCTGATCCAGCACTGAGGCGCGGCTATCGCGAGCAGGCTCACTCCTACAGGGGAACGCATTCCAAATTGTAGGAGTGAGCCTGCTCGCGATAGCGGACTTACCGCCACTACAAGACTCAACCCTGCCCCCAATCTGCTCATCCCCGACATCCCCTCTAGGAGCAATTCCCGCAGAGGACTACAATCCCCACCCCGCCTCGATGGCTGATCTGCCCCGCCCATGTTGACCTGTTCCGTACACCCGCTGCCCTACCGCGCCAACCCCGCCGATTACTTCGCGGCCATCCGCCATGCGCCCGGCGCCGTGCTGCTCGACAGCGGTCGGCCGAGTGCTGACCGTGGCCGTTATGACCTGCTCAGCGCCTGGCCGCTGGAACAACTGGCGGTGTTGCCCGACGAAAGCGGCAGCGTTTTCCTGCAACGCCTGCGCAATAACCTGACCCGCCTGGGCGAAGCGCAGCTGCCTGGCGAATATGACCTGCCCTTCGCTGGCGGCCTGATCGGCTATCTGAGCTACGACTTCGGCCGACATCTCGAGAATCTGCCGAGCCAGGCCAAGGACGATCCGCAATTGCCCGACGCGCGGTTCGGTCTGTACGACTGGGCGCTGATCAGTGATCACCAGACCGCCACCAGTCAATTGGTGTTTCACCCGTCGCTGGCCGACAGCGAGCGGCAACGGCTGATCACGCTATTCAGCCAACCGACCTCGGCGCCGCTGACCCCGTTCAAGCTCGACACGCCGATGACCGCCGATCTGTCGGCCGATGACTATCGCCAGGCGCTGGAACGCATTCATCAATACATCCAGGCCGGCGACTGCTATCAGGTCAACTTCGCCCAGCGTTTCCGTGCGCCGTGTCAGGGCGACCCGTGGCTGGCCTATTGCGCATTACGCGAGGCCTGCCCGACACCGTTTTCCGGGTTTCAGAGCCTGCCCGACGGCGATGCGGTGTTGAGCCTGTCGCCGGAGCGCTTCGTCAAAGTCAGCCAGCGCCAGGTGGAAACCCGCCCGATCAAAGGCACCCGCCCTCGCGGCCTGACGCCTGCCGAAGACGCCGCCAACGCCGCCGAACTGCTGGCCAGCCCCAAGGATCGCGCAGAAAACCTGATGATCGTCGACCTGCTGCGCAACGACCTCGGCCGCACCTGCCGGATTGGTTCAGTGCGAGTGCCAGAGCTGTTCAGCCTGGAAAGCTATCCCAACGTGCATCACCTGGTCAGCAGCGTGACCGGTGAACTGGCCGAGGATCGCGATGCGCTGGATCTGATTGCCGGCAGTTTCCCCGGCGGCTCGATCACCGGCGCGCCGAAGATTCGCGCGATGCAGATCATCGACGAACTGGAACCGACCCGGCGCGGTTTGTATTGCGGTTCGTTGCTGTACCTGGACGTACGCGGCGAGATGGACAGCTCCATCGCGATTCGCAGTCTGTTGGTCAAGGATGGGCAGGTGTGTTGCTGGGGTGGCGGCGGGATCGTGGCCGATTCGGACTGGCAGGCGGAGTATCAGGAGTCGATTACCAAGGTCAGAATCCTCCTCGAAACCCTGCAAAACCTTTAAAAGCTTCGCGAGCAGGCTCGCTTGTATGTTTAGACTTGAAGGGGTGGGCGGGACTACAGACTCGATTCTGACTCTGACCAGTACAGACCGTGGGAGACT